>NZ_JAASRM010000001.1:609276-1218415 GCF_011761565.1 Rhizomicrobium palustre
CCAGGTGAATGAGTACGAAGTGTATATCGACTGCACCTCGGCCGACCGGCTGAAGGAGATTTCGGGCAGGCGCCCGGCGGTGCTTGGCCTGGAAATGATGAATGCCATCGCCTACCCGCCTTATTCGAACTATCTCATTGATCGTGCCTTAACCCAAACCCAGGCAGGCGGGTTGGTCACCATATCCTGGCATGCACGTAACCCGGTGGAAGTGTGCCAGCGCGGCGAATATTTCGAATGCTCGCAAAAAGCGATGAGCGCAGAGACGCTGCGTGCGGTGCTTACGCCGGGCACGCGCGAGTACCAGCTTTGGGCCGATGACGTGCACGCC
This sequence comes from Rhizomicrobium palustre, assembly GCF_011761565.1. NCBI lineage: Bacteria > Pseudomonadati > Pseudomonadota > Alphaproteobacteria > Micropepsales > Micropepsaceae > Rhizomicrobium > Rhizomicrobium palustre. The sequence goes on from NZ_JAASRM010000001.1 coordinate 609,608, forward strand.
ATGGCCAAAACCCTGCATGCCTTGCGCGACAAGGGCGTGGTGGTCCTCTTCCGCCCCTATCACGAGATGAATGGCGGCTGGTTCTGGTGGGGAAAGCAAGACGCCATGGGGGAACTTTGGGATGCGCTTTATGAAGAGCTGACGGTGAAGGAAAAGCTCGACAATCTGATCTGGGTCTTTTCCATCGATCGCGAGGCGCCGGATGCCGCCAAATACTTCCCCAAGAAGCATAAGCCGGACATTGTCGGCACCGATATGTATGAGCCGGATGCGGCGAGCTGGAAATTCCCTGCTGCCAAAACCAATCTCGCCAAGCTCGCACCCAATACGCCTTTCGTGATCAGCGAAACCGGGCTCGCCCCGACGCAAAAGGTGCTGGACGATTTGAACCCATCCTATGTGCTGCTCTGGGGCGACATGCTGAATATCGGCTGGAGCAAGGATGGCAATTGCCAGTTCTGCAACAAGCCCGAAGCGGTCGCCGCCTTCATGAAGTTGCCGCGCGTTCTTTCCTTGGGCGAGTTACCGCCCGCTTTCCGTGCCGCGGTCTCGGCCCATGTCACCAATCCCGCACCGCTGCATAAACCGAACCCGATCTGCCCCTCCAAACTGCACTGAGCCAAAAAGCACAGAGACAAGCACCATGTTTTCATCGGACGAAAGTTTCGCCACGCGCCTGGCCCAGCTCACCGCGCAACATGACGCGCTGTTGATGCGGCCAAACCGCCCCCTTCTCAACCATAACGGAATTTTCCGCCGCTGGGAGAATCCGGTGGTGACCGCGGAGCATGCGCCGCTGTTCTGGCGCTATGACATCGACCCTCACACCAACCCCTTCCTGATGGAGCGGCTTGGCATCAATGCCACCTTCAATGCCGGTGCGATCTTCAAGGACGGCAAATACCTCGTGGTGGTGCGGGTGGAAGGCTGGGACCGCAAATCCTTTTTCGCGGTGGCCGAAAGCCCCACCGGTGTCGATCAGTTCCGCTTCTGGGATTATCCCATCGACCTTCCCGAGACCGATGAGCCGGACACCAATGTCTATGACATGCGCTTGACCGAGCATGAAGACGGCTGGATTTATGGGCTTTTCTGCACCGAGCGCAAAGACCATAGCCAGCCCAACGACGCCTCGGCAGCCACCGCGCAATGCGGCATCGCACGGACCAAGGATTTGATCGATTGGGAGCGTCTGCCCGATCTCGTCACCCATTCCGGCCAGCAGAGGAATGTGGTGCTGCATCCCGAATTCGTGGACGGTCAATACGCGCTTTATACCCGCCCGCAGGATGGCTTTATCTCGGTCGGCTCGGGCGGTGGCATCGGCTGGGGTCTCTGCAAAGACATGACCAAGGCCGAGATCGAAAGCGAAACCGTGATCGATAAGAAAGTCTATCACACCATCAAAGAGGTGAAGAACGGCCAGGGCCCTGCCCCGATCAAGACGGAAAAGGGCTGGCTCAATCTTGCCCATGGCGTGCGCAACACCGCGGCGGGCCTGCGCTATGTGCTCTACATGTTCATGACCGATCTGAATGAGCCGTGGAAGCTGACCCACGCCCCCAGCGGCTATTTCATCGCGCCGGAAGGCGATGAGCGCGTCGGGGATGTTTCGAACGTCGCTTTCGCCAATGGCTGGATCGTGAATGATGCGGGTGAGGTCTTCATCTATTACGCCTCTTCCGACACGCGCCTGCATGTCGCGACATCGACGGTGGAGCGGCTGGTGGATTACGTCACCAACACGCCATCCGATCCTTTGACCTCGGCAGCTTGCGTGCAGCAGAGGAGCGCGCTGATCGCGAAAAACCTGGAGCGGCTGGGATAAACGCTGCGCCGACCCAACTTGCGTGATGTAATAAAAAGGCGGCCGGGGAAGCCGGCCGCCAAGTTGTCTTTCGAGAGGGTAGAAGAACCGGCTTGCGGGCTTAGAAGCTGGCCCGCACGCCGAAGAAGTAACGCGTGCCCGAATTGTCGTAGGTGAACGGCTGGTTCGGGAACTGCATGTAGGTGTGATAGGCCTCTTCGGTCAGGTTCTGCGCCGAAACGTAGATCTGATAATGATCGAAGAAGTCGTAGGACACTTGCGCATCGAGCTGGCCATAGGGCGCGGAGTAGATGCCATAGGTCTTCGAATTGCCGGTAGCAGAGACGACCGGCGAGAAGGTCGAGCCGCCGATACCGCCGTTGACCGCCTTGGAGCGCCAGGAATACGACATGCGCGCATCAAGACCGAACTTGGAATAGAAGACCGTGGCGGTAGCCGAATGGTCCGACACGTCCGGGATCGGCAGGTGCTTCGCGAAGTCGGTGTACATCGCCGACGACGACTGGGTGTAGGTGTAGTTCGCCGCCAGGCCGAGACCGATATCCGTCACATACTGGCCAGCCAATTCCAGGCCGTAAATCGAACCATGGCCGGCATTCACCGCCATCGAGACCGGGCCAGCCGAGCCGCCGAAGTCATCCACCACCGTGGTGTTCACGGGCTGGTTCACTTCGAAGCTCTCAATCTGCTTGTAGAAGATGCCGGCCGAAATCATGGCTTCGGGGGCGAAGTAGTCTTCCCAAGACAGGTTGAACTGGTTGGCGCGATAGGGATCGAGCTGCGGATTGCCCGAAGAGCCGTTCGCGAAGCGATAGCCGTCCTTCGTACCATAAGACGGGCTCGTCTTGTTGGTGTTCACGCGGCCACCGGTTTCACGCGTGAAGTTGTAGGACTGCCCCAGGCCGAGGTTGAACAGATCGGCTGGGGATACAACGCGCGCCGCGCTCAAGCGGATGATCTGCTCGTCCGTGGGATAGAGGGTGAGGTTGAAGGACGGCAGGATATCGACCGAGTGTTTGACCTGGGTGAACGGTATGTTGTTGGAGTTCACGCCGTTCCAAGTGGCCGTGCCGGCAGAGTAGACCGTCGCCGCCGAGGTGGCGCCGGTGACCGACTGGCTCGTCAGCACCACGCGGACGCCGCCATTGATGTGGAAGCCCTTATCCTTCGTGCCGATGTCGCCCATGACATAGAAGGATTGGGTGGATTCGTGCACCTTGAAGGAGCTCAAGGTATCCGTATAGAGCGCTTCCGAATTGTTCGGCACTTTGGTCTTGGCCGGAACTGCGCAAGCGGCAGGCGCCGGCGTAGCGGTGCAAGCCGTGACCGTGGTGCCATTCACGATCGCAGCCGGCGTGTTGGTCGGCACATTCGCCGCCTGATTCCAGATCGTGTTGAGGAAGGTCTCGGGGCTGCCCATGCCGCCCGTGGTCGGGTTCTTCACGATCATATTGCCGAAGGCAAAGCTGTTGACCGTGAGCGCCAGGCTCGGGTTGGAGACGGCGGTGTCGTACGGGATCGCCGCATAGCCGGGGTCTTGATAATAGAGGCCCGGACCATTGCCAGCAGCGTAGCAGCAGTTGTTGATGTAGTTGCCGTTGACGTCGCGGCCGTCGATCAGATAGCGGCCGAAATTCTGCCAGACATTGCGCTGCGCGACGCGGAAGCCCGCCGTCAGGAAGCCATCAACCGATTTGAGGAAGCCGGGCTTATAAACGGCTTCGGCGCGGATCGCGTCTTGTTCCTGCTTGCTCTGGTTGGCCCAGGCCCAAGCGGATTTGAACAGGACATAAGCCGGGTTGGAGAGCGCATCGGCATATTTTCCGACATAGGTCGCGCTCGGCAGGCCTGAATCGCCACCGTTATTCCAATCCAGCAGGATCGGCGGGTTGCCGTTGGTGCAAGCCGGCGAGAAGTTGTTACAGCCCGGCGCCGTGGGAGCCGCAGAGGTGGTGCCGCCCTGGGCGGTGTAGAAGCCATGCTCAATATCCTGCTGCGCAGCGCGCAACTTGGCATGCGCCACAGCATAAGAGACATCGAGCGAGAACGTCAGCGGGCCGCCATCATCAAAGCTCGTATGCCATTGCAGGTTATGCGCGTCGGAATTCTGGCGCTGCAACAGGGTCGCCGTCTCGGCACCTTGCAGATAGAACTGCGCGGTATCGATCACGCCATTGCCGTCGATACTATAGGGCTTGTCGGCGTTGATGCCGGGCATGCCGCTGCCGGGCGTGTTGGAGCTTGCACCCGAACCGTTGAAGCCGACCTTGTTGGAGAAGTTGGTCTGCTTATCGGAGATGTGCGAATAGAAATAGTTCAGCGTGGTCTGAACTGAGCTGGTGACGTTCCAGGCTGCGCCAAGCGTTCCACCGATCGTGCGGTTCTGGCTGTAGATATCACTGAAATAGCCGTATTGCGGGCTGATATAAGACTGCGAGATGTTGGTCTCGCCATTCGTGTCATTCAGCGGGCCCGTTCCGCTGTAGCCCTTCACCGCGGTGGTGGAGATGTTCCAGGGCGCGCGGTTATAAGCTTCATATTCACGCGTGCGTGTGTCGGTGTTGTCGTAAGAGACGCTGCCGGTGATCGCGAAGGTGTTGTTGGGCTTGTACGAGGCCACAAGAGTCGCGTTCGGCGACAGGCGCGCAAGCGAGGAATAGCTCGTCGAGGTGCCACGCAGCGCGGCGGTGACGGAAAACTCATCCTTGGCCGCGAAGGGATCGCGGGTTTTCAAGTTGATGATGCCGCCCATGCCGCCTTCGGTAAGAGCTGCGGTCGGCGTCTTATAGACATCGATACCGCCGATTTCTTCGCTCGGGATACCTTCCATCGACGCGTATTGAGCATTGGCGCCGGCGCCGCCGTTGGCTGCCTCACCGGAGACATAGAATTCCTTGCCGGTGAGGAAAATGTCGCCGTTCAAGGTGGTGAGGTTCTGGCGCAGGCCGTTGATGAGAACGCGCGTGCCCTTGCCCTGGTCGCGGGCGATCTGGATGCCCGGCAGGCGCTGCAAGGATTCCGTCACGTTCTGATCGGGCATCTTACCGATATCTTCGGCGGCGACCGATTCCATCACGAGGCTGGAATTTTGTTTCGCGTTCAACGCACTGGCGAGAGCGGCGCGATAACCCGTGACGGTTACGGTTTCGACCGGCTCATTGGACTGGGCAACTGCCGCGCCCGTCATCCCGACGAGCAGGGCAATGGCTGCCGTCTGGGTACTAAAACGCAATCTGGATTTCATTGGACGTCCCCTTCTGCAGAATCTGTGTTCTTTTTGGACGGCGCCGGTTTTCCCGTGTCACCGCAGATGGGATACGTTAGCCCGTCGTGTAAGCGCTTTCTATTGGGCCATCACAGTTCTGCCCAAAAAACGCCCCTGGTGTGCCCAGAAAAGCACTCACGGGTTGATTGTGAGCGTTACCTTACTGCATTTTCAACCGGTTGAATGCGCGATTTAGAGAAGGTCTAATGTTAACGATATTCAGGTAAGCGCTTTCAATTCAGACCGCCGACATAGGCACGGGCGCGGGCATTCCGGTTGTACGTTTTTACAAACGGCCTCAATAATTTACACGGATTTGGGTAGGCATTAAGCGACGCTACCACAGCGTGTGCACAGAGCCCAGCGAGTGAGGCGCTTGCAGTGCTTCTAAAATACAAAAGGGAGGGCCCGCGTCATCACGACACAAGCCCTCCCCCTTTACGAGCAGTTCAGTCCAACGCGAGCGCGGGACGAATGGTGTGCGAAGACAGACTCACCTGATCCTCAGCGGTCATGGTGAGCTTGAGGTTCGGCGCCACGATGATCACCTCGCCCGGCGCAAGCGTGACGTCGCTGCCCTGGCTCTCGCCCGGCGCGGTGAGCGTGACGCGGCAATGCCCGCCCAGACAGAACAGGCTGCGGGCGCGATCACCATCAGCGGGAAGCGAAAGCGAAGCCGACGGCGCGATCTCAAAACGCTCCGCGAGGAATTCGCCGGTGTCTGCGAGCACGATTTCTTTGGTGCCGGAGCCCGTCTTGGTGGGCAGCGGCGCCGGGGCGTCGGAAAGGCTCTTCCAGCAATTGGAGGGCAAGGGACGCGGCAGCTCGGAGAGCCAGCGCGCCACGGTTTCGGGCTTTTCCATCGGCACATCGCCGCGCGCCGCCTCGTTCTGATCATGCAGGCGGTCCACCATGTCGGTGGAAACGGTGGCAAATTCCTCGATCACGCAGCCCAGCACCGAATGCACCGTGTCGAGTTCGGTGACGAGATAGACATCGCCTGGCGAGGGGCGGCGCGAATAGGCCTGATAGCCCGCATTTTCTTCCCCCGAGAGCCAGCGGTTGAAAGCGTCCTTCTCGTAGACCGCATCCCATTCCTTGGAAGTGGAAAGATAGATCTGGCCGCGGTCAAGAATATCCAGCATGTGAAACAATTCGGTCTTGCGGGTTCTGTGGCGCTGGAAAGAGAAACCCATGCCCGGGTGCAAAAAGAAGATCGAATAGCCAAGCGCGGTGGCGCATTTGATGCCGTAGGGCTTGAATTTGGAGACGAACCCCGCCGTCTTGCTCGCCTCTGCGACGAAAGCGGCATCGGCGCCCGAGAGCCCCGCAGCAAAGCTGGATTTCAAATACCGCTTAAAAACAGCCTCGATTTCCTCGGCTCTTTCGATCTTCATCGGCCGCTTGAGCGCTGCGGCCACGCGCGGCAGCGCCTCCCGCCATGACAGGCTGTCCCAATCGAAGCCCGTCACCGGTTCGCCTCCGGCCAAGGCATCGAGATAAGAATCGAGCGCTGCAACATTGGACATGGACGGCCACTCCTCGGGCAAAAGACCTGTCGAAAACAACATCTCCGTTCCTAGCAAGTCCCGCCAGCAAAGGGCAAATCGGAAAACCGTAACAGCCGAGACAACAGGCGCTTTGACCTTGCGGCCGTAAGGGGGCTAAGGTTTTCCCTCGTTCAGGACAGGGCTCAGGGACGCAAGGTAAGCGGGGCCATCGTCGCCAAAGGCGCCGATCATGCGGTGGGACAATGCGCACAACTAAGCGGCGGGAGACAGAGAAGGACTCTAGCGAGCCGCGTCTGGACGACATCATCGATCGCAAGCACGGTCTTTCCAGGCTCAACGCCACGATCGATTGGCGGCTGCTCGAAGGACGTCTTGGCGGCGGCGCGGCGACGGCCTCCCCACAGGGGCGTCCCTCTCAATCGCGCCTCTTCATCGGGCTGGCGCTGTTGCGCGATCTTTACGAATTGACCGATGATGCCTTGCTCACGCGCTGGATCGAAAACCCCTATTTCCAGCTCATTTGCGGCGAATCCCGTTTCCAGCATGCGCTGCCGGCCGAACGCAGTGTTCTGACCGCCGCCTTGCGCCGCCTGACCGCTGAGAAGCTGAAGACCTTGCTGCGCGCCGGGCTCGGTAATGCCGCCAGCTTCGATCTTGCGATGCTGCCGGAATTGGAACGGCTGGGCATCTTGCGCAAGGCCGCATCCGCAGCGCCCGTGAAACGTCGCGACGGCGACAAGCCGGTGAGCATCTATGATGTCGCCAAGCGGGCCGGCGTTTCGATCAAAACCGTGTCGCTGGTGATCAACCGCCAGCCCAATGTCAGCCTCGCGACTCGCACCGCGGTGCTCGCCGCCATCGAGGCGCTTGCCTATAAGCCCAATGTCTTCGCCCGCGGCCTCGCCAGCGAGCGCTCCTATCTCATCGGCCTTCTGCACGACGTGGCGCCGGGTTCCTATATCGCCGATCTGCAGCTTGGCGCGCTCGCCCGCTGCCGCGATGAGGGCTATCATCTGGTGGTCGAACTGCTCAATCCGCTGCAGGATCACGACGTCGCCCAGCGCGTGCGCAGCCTGGTCAGCGAGTCGGTGCTGCATGGCGTTATCCTGACCCCGCCCTTGTGCGACGACGTCACCATCATGGAAGAACTCGCGGCGGCCAGAACCCCCTTTGTGCGGGTCGCCCCGGGCAATCGCATTCCCGGCACGACCTACGTGAACATCGATGAATACAAGGCCGCCTATGAGATGACGGCCTATCTCATTGGGCTCGGCCATCGCCGCATCGGCTTTGTCAAAGGCAAACCCGATCATGGCGCCGCGCGGCTGCGCTTCGACGGCTATCGCAAGGCTCTCACCGACGGCGGACTTTCCGTGACGGAAGAGTATTGCGCCCAAGGCTACTTCACCTATCAATCAGGGCTTGAGGCCGGTGAGAAATTGCTGGCGCTGAAGAACCGCCCCACCGCGATCTTCGCAGGCAATGACGATATGGCGGCGGGTGTGCTCTCGGCCTCCTATCGCTTCAATCTTGCCGTCCCGACCGATCTTTCCATCGCGGGCTTCGACGATTCCATCGTCGCCCAGGTGGTGTGGCCGCGCCTGACCACCTGCCGCCAGCCGATCAAGGATATGGCCGCCGCCGCCGTCTCGATTCTTGCCCAGCGCCGGGACAAGCCCTTGGAACGCCAGCTTGCTCATGAAGTGGTGGTGCGAGAATCAACGGCCCCGCCGCCGGGCTGAAAGCTGCTTAAACCAACCGCGTTTTGGTTCCACCCTGCCCATCGGCCGCGCAATTGTTGTGGATGCTGTTTCCCGCGCGCCACAGCCGGACGAGCCCCTTCGCACCGGCGCGATTTTGTAAGCTCTTCAAGCTTGCCAAAGGCTTAGGCCGGATAGCGTCATCTACTTGCCTTGAGCACTGCCCACATCCCGCAGCCTGTAAACGCAAATTCCTGCTGTTCGTTTTGTAAAACAACGGAATCCTCGTGGCGCCGAACACCGTAAAATGTTAGGGATAATGTAAATAAATCCACAACCTAGTCGATTTGGGGATGGTCAGGTTGATCGGGGTTCGACACACCGGGGGCAGAAAGCGCCCGGAAATCCGGCACGAGGGCAAGGCCCCTAAGAGCGCCGGAGGCGCGCGCAGAATGCGCTGGCTGGCATTGGCATTCACGGCCACGGCCGGACTTTGCGTATTTGCCACTTCCAACATGCAAGCCCTGGCCGATTACGCGGACGGTGTTCGCACCGAACAGGCCATGACGTTGCCCGATGCCGTGAAGGTGTGGCGCAAGGAAGCCTGGCAGCGCGACGATTTTCTCTCCCAGATCCGGCTCGGCGATCTTTATTCGACCAATCAATCGATCGGCCCCGGCGAATCCAAGAACGCCAGCTTCTACGATCCGGTGGAAGCCTATGTCTGGTACTTCCTGGCGCTGCGCGCAGGCCATGAGTATCGCGCCGATGACAATGGCAGCGCCTATGACACGGTTTATGGCGTGCGCGGCAATGCGCTGAACAATGCCGAGCAGATTTATAACAGCCTGACCTTTGAGCAGCGTTTGGATGCGCGCGCGCGCATTCTCTACATCCTGTCGAGCCGCGGCGGCGAAGGCTTCCTTGCGCTCGGCCGGATCCATTCCACGGGCTGGTATGGCGGCTCCAGCGTGCAGAGCCAAAAACAGTATGTGATGCTGTGCATGCGCTCGAGTTGGGATCACTGGTACAGTTCCTGGCTGTGGTGGATCGTCTCCAGCCTGACCGGCAAGATCTATCCGCATCTGCCGGTGTGGAAATGGGTCGATAACAACACCAGCAATTGGAACGCGCGCCTGCCCGATTACATGTGCACCGGCGCCGATATGCCGCCCGAGCCGAAAGACAATTTCGCGCTCAGCCAAGCGAGCAGCGGCGCACCGGGCAGCGGCCCGGCGGGCACCGTCACGCTGACCGGCTCGACACCGGCTGGGCCGATGAGCCAGATGAGTGCGGGCCAAATGTCTTCCGGCCAGATGAGCACCGCGCAAGGCCCAGCCACGGCGGGACCTTCGCAGGATTCCTCGGGCATGCTCACCGTCTCAGGTGGTGGCCAAACCGGCATGGCGCAAAGCGCAATGTCTTCGGGCGGCTATGGGGCTTCTTCCAGCAGCTATGGGCCCTCCAGCGGCAGCTATGGCGGATATGGCGGCGGGTATGGCGGAAGCTATGGCGGCTATCGCAGCGTGCCATCTGTTTTCGAGCCAAACGATCCCGAAGCGCTGACCTATTTCCAGATCGCCTCCTTCCTTGGCCATCCGCTCGCCAATGCCTATGTCCAAGCCGAGCGCGGCACCATCCGCTATTATAGTGCCGACGCAGCGCGGATCATCGCCGATGCCGAACGTCGCGCCCGCTATTGGACCGCGCCTTACGAGTATTATCCGGGCATCACTGCCAAGGGTAAGCTGCATAGCGACGAAAGCCTGCCGACGCTGGATGAGCGCCTCGCTTTGAAGCGGATGCGTGATTTACCCTTACCCTCGATCCTGGAAGCGCTCGATTTCCGCGGCTATTCCATCCGGGGACGGGTGTGCGGACCGCCGCCGCTCTGCCTGCGCAAAGCCATCGAGCAATATCAGGGCGCGATGGATTTCGAGGTGACTGGCTTCCTCACACCGGATCAGACCGTGCGCCTGATCCAGATGGCGGCGGTGGATGGCGATGCTATCGCGCAAGACCGCTTGGGTATCATGTATGCCAAGGGTATCGGCGTGCCGCAGAATTTCGTGCGGGCTGAGAAGTGGTTCATCAAAGCCGCCAATCAGCGCTATCCCGATGCCTTGTTCAATCTCTCAGTTCTTTATCGCGTCGGCCCCAATGGGGTGGAGCCGGACGAGGCCAAATCGGGCAGCTATGCCGCACAGGCCATGGCCGCAGGCTATCAGATGGCGCGATGCGAATTGCTCGACCTGCTCCGGCAGGCCGATGCGGCCGGACATGACCACCCCGTAGGGGCGAGGAGATGATCATGAACAATCCGTCCCGGCGTTCCACTGCGGGCCTTTTGGGGATTGGCGTTCTGGCGCTCGCCTCTGTTGCGGCGACGGCCACGCGGGCAAGCGCGGACCCGTATGACAACCTGCCGACCTATGGCTATCCCAGCGAAGCTGCGCAGCAGCTAAACCCCTATGACCCGGTGCCGGAAATCGATCCGCGGTGGTGCCGCTGGGGCTATTGCCCTAAGCCGCCGGTGCATCGCGAAGGCGGACAGAGGCCGCAAAGGCTGCCAGAGCTTTTGGGCCATGACACGCTTCTGGTCGATTGCGGCAAGGCACGCCCATCCCGCGAAAGCCGCCGAGGCGGACGCGGCCCGCGCGGCGTCTTCACCTCCATTGATGCGGCCGCCGAAGTCGCCCCGCCCAACGCCACCATCCTGATCATTCCGCCCGGCGAGGGCATGACCTGCGTCGAGAGCGTGCACGTGCGCGGTCCTTTGACCATCGCCACCTATGGCGGTTCGGGCAAAGCCGTGATCCAGGCCCCCGCAGGCCAACCCTGTTTGACCGCGCATATTCCGCTGGGAGACTCCCTGGTGCTGGATGGGGTGAAGTTCATCTCGCGCTCGCGCGAGGCGCCTTGCGTGAAAGTGGAAGCGGGCAAGGTCACGCTGCGCAACGCCGAAGTGGATTCGCGCGGCACCAACTTTGCCTTCGACGTCGAGGAATCCGGCGAGCTGGCGCTGGAACAGAGCAAAATCGAAACCGATTTCTCCGGCGTGCATGCCCGGCGCGGCACCGTGCGGCTGAAGAATGTCGATATCGATATCGCGGGCCGCAATGGCGCCGCCTTCCTCAATCTCGGCCGCACCGATTGCATCGATCGCGCGGGCGGCACCATCCACGGCTCCGTGGGGCTGGCGCTCGAATGCAGCGAAGGCTCGGTGGAGAACGTCAATATCGTCGGCGCGGCGGTTGGCGTGCTGGCGTCGGCGGGCACGCGGGGCCTGCGCCTCACCGATGTGAAGCTGCAAAAGCCGGATACCGGAATTCTGTTGCTCCCCGGTCAGCTCGGCATGGTCACGGTGGAACGCGCCATCATCTCCAAGGCGCGCGATGGCATCATCGTGGCGCCGGGCGCGGAGAGCCAGATCAGCGGCAGCGTCATCACCGATAGCCGCGATACCGGCATCACGACCTTCGGTGCGGGCGCGCTGATCGTCAGCAACAAGATTGTTGGCGCCGAATACGGTATCCGCATGCTGGCGGCCCAAGCCTTCCCACCGCCGATGTTCCCGGAATTTGCTGCCGTTCCGATGTTTGAAGGCGATGATGGCGGACCGGTGGTGGAAAACAATCTCGTCGCCAATAGCCGCCGCGCGGCGGTGCGCATTGACGGGCGCTTCGGCGGTGCCCAGCACCGGCTCAACGGCAAGCTGATGGGCAATACGCTCTATGCCGACAAATCCAGCCAATGCATCGACGATACCTACAACGACGATCCGGTGCGGGTGAAAGCCAACACCTGTACCCGGGACCGCCTGCCCTGGCCGTTCTAGCCGGGTACCCGATGAGGTTTGCAAGGGGCGCTTTCGGGCGCCCCTTTTTGTTTGGAGCCACTGCGGGCGGATATAACGTATACGGACGTTCTCCGCGGGGATGTGCCCCCAAACACCGCCCCCCCCAAACCACCAACCGCCAGGGCGGGGTGGCCCGCCCCTCCTCCGCTTGCGCTGCCAGGCGGCCCCAAACCCGGCCGGAACTGGCCCGTTCCGAGGCGGCCCGGCAGGGAGAGTGCGCCAAGGGCCGATTATTTTTTTACATCGCGATGGGCTCTTAAAATCACTGAACGCGGTGTTCAACCGCCGAGCAGGCCTGAAATAACAACAAAATTAGGCGTTCAGCCCCCTCGGAAGACCCGCCTCGCCCCTTGGTCAGGGTGCCCTGCCCTAACGTCGTGACGCGGGCAGACCCGCTTGCGGATTCGCGTTGACATTAGGCATGATGCAAGTTGACGCACTGGTCCGCCCGCCGGACGGCCCCGTGCGGTCTTGGATTATTTCCGGCTGGTGCGGCATCGGCATAGACATGGCGAACTACAACACGCAAGACCCGCGGTCCCTCGCGCAAGCATCGGTGAAGGGCACGGTCAAATGGTTCAATGCAACCAAAGGATATGGCTTCATCACTCTTGAGAATGGCGGGGATGCCTTCTGTCATGCGTCCGCCTTGGCCGCGCTCGGCACGCCCAACCTGCCTCAAGGCGCAACGATCGTCTGCGATCTTCAGGAATCGCCGCGCGGTCTTCAGGTCGTGACCGTCCACGAGGTCGATACCTCGACGGCCGATCCCAATGGCGGTGGCGGCTTCGGCGGCGGTGACCGCTTCGGCGGCGGCGACCGGTTTGGCGGCGGCGACCGCTTCGGTGGCGGCGGCGGCTTCGGCGGTGGCCGTGGCGGCCCGCGTCCGCGCCGGGATGATTCCCGCGGCGGCTTCGGCGGCGGCGGGTATCGCGATGCCGGTCCCTCCGGCCCGATGGTCGAAGGCAAGGTGAAGTTCTTCAACGATCAAAAAGGCTTTGGCTTCGTCATGCCCGATAGCGGCAGCGGCGATGTCTATGTTCATGCCAGCGCGCTGCGCCGGTCGGGCCTCTCGGTGCTCGAACCCGAACAGCGGGTCCGCTTCTCGACCCGTCAGGGCATGAAGGGCGTCGAGGTTGATCGCGTCGAAGTGATTTAACCGGACGGCAATTCTCGCCCTCCGGCCAAAGGCGCTAAGCCTTCGGAAAATGGACTATTTTTGAGGCCCGTGCGCTGCGCGGGCCTCTTTTGCTTGCGGCGTCTGGCTGCGCCCGCTTGCATGCCCGCAATTTGTCCATATCTACCGTTCATTACTGTTTTTAGGGCCGAAGCAGGCCCAGGCATGAAGGCCGAGTGTGGTGGGGCGCGTTTCAATCATTACCGTGATCATGCGATCACGAATGCTTCCAATAAGCTCCTTCAAAGCAAAAACCGGCCTGGCGAGGGAAACGTGAACGATTTTTGGGGCTTTGTCGGCAGAACTTATGAACGCGCGATGCCAGATTTCTGGCTGCGCATGAATCCAAAATACCAATGGGCCTTTGGTATTGCCCTGTTGATCTGCCTGTGGCTCGCCACGGGGCTGTTCCGGCAGGGGGCGCATGCCGACACTGCTGCCACCAAGACAGCCGAAACGCCGACCGTGCGGGTGGCCCGGCTGGTCGCCACGCCGCATGAGGCCCTCATCCCTGTGCGCGGCCGCACCGAAGCGCTGCACCAGGTCGATGTGCGGGCGGAAGTTGATGGCGTCGTCTCGGCCATCCATTTCGAAAAAGGCGACCGGGTTAAAGCCGGACAGGTGCTCTGTGAGCTGAAGGTCAACGACCGCGGCGCGCGCGCCACCCAGGCCGAGGCGCAAATGGCACAGGCGCAAAAGGAACTGGAAGTCGCCAAGGAACTCTACAAGGAAGGCTTCCGCTCCAAGACCCAGATGGCGCAGTCGCAAGCGACCTATGAAGCCGCCAAGGCTGGCGCAGCCACCATGAACATCCAGCTCGCCAATACCAAGATCAAAGCGCCCTTCGCCGGCATCGTGGACGAGCGTTATGCTAATCTTGGCGATTACCTTCAGGTCGGCAACAAATGCGCCATGGTGGTCGCCCCTGAGCCTTTCCTGGCGGTCGGCACATTGTCTGAGGACGTCGTTGGCCAAGTGCATCCCGGCAACAAGGCGCGGGTGAAGCTTGTGACCGGTGAGATGGTGGATGGCACGGTGCGCTTTGTCGCCGAGCATGCCGATCCCAACACCCGCACCTTCCGCGTCGAAATCGAGCTCCCCAATCCCAAGGCGCTTCTGAAGAGCGGCGTCTCGGCCGATATCGGCATTGTCCCGAGCAAGATGCTGCCTGCCCATAAGATATCGCCCGGTATCCTGGTGCTGGAAGATTCCGGCGTCGTCGGTGTGCGTGTGGTGCAGAAGAACATCGCCCGCTTTATCCCGGTGAAGGTCATTTCGGATGGGCCAGACGGCATGTGGATCGCAGGCCTGCCACCAACGGCTGACGTGATCGTGGTCGGTCAGGAATTCGTCGGTAATGGCGAGAAGGTGAAAGCCGTCTTTGAGCGTGCGGGCAAGGCGTCATGACCAAAATTGTCGAATGGGCGGTCGCCAATACCAAACTGATTGGCGCCCTGATCCTGATGGTGATCATTGGCGGCATCTACGCCATCACCACCATCCCGAAGGAATCCGATCCCGACGTTCCGATCCCCTATATCGGCGTCTATGTCTCCTATCCCGGTGTCAGCCCTGAGGACAGCGAGCGGCTGATCCTGCGCCCGCTGGAAACGGCGCTGCGTTCGGTGCAGGGCATTCGCCATGTGAATGCCTGGGCCTATCAAGGCGGCGTGAGCATCAATATCGAGTTTCAGGCCGACACCAAGATGGCTAAGGCCTTGGCCGATGTGCGCGCGCAGGTCGATTCCACCCGCTCACGCCTGCCTAAGGAAGCCGATCCGCCGGTCATCAGCGAAGCCTCGACCAGCGATAATCCGGTGATCACCGTGGCGCTGTCGGGCAATCTGCCGGAACGCGCGCTGTTGCACATCACCCGTGCGCTGCGCGACGAAATCCGCATGATCCCCTCTGTGCTGGAAGCCGAGATCAACGGCGCCCGCAACGAGCTTCTGGAAATCACCATCGATCCGGCAAAGCTCGAGACCTATGGCATCACCCAGACCGAGATCTATAACGCCGTCACCAGCAACAATACGCTGATCGCGGCGGGCACGATCGAGACCGGCAAGGGCAGCTTCCAGGTCAAGGTGCCGGGCGTCATCGCCACGGCGCAGGACGTCTTGAACCTGCCGATCCGCGCCACCGCGGATTCGACCATCCGGCTGCAGGACGTCGCCCAGGTGCATCGCACCTTCGTCGATCCCAACAGCTATGCGCGCATGAATGGCCAGCCCACCATGGGCATCGAGGTCAAGAAGCGCGTCGGCACCAACCTGATCGAAACCAACGCGAAGGTGAAGGAGATCGTCGAGAAGGCCCAAAAGACCTGGCCGGCCGGCGTGCACGCCACCTTCATGTTCGACCAATCCACCTTCATCGCCGAGCAGCTTGGCTCGCTCTTCGATTCCATCCTGCTCGCCATCATTCTTGTGATGGTGATCATCGTGGCGGCGCTGGGCGTGCGGTCTGGCCTGCTCGTCGGCATCGCCATTCCGACCTCGTTCCTGATGGCGTTCCTGGTGCTGAATGGTGTCGGCTACACTCTCAACTTCATGATCATGTTTGCCATGCTGCTCGCCGTGGGCATTCTGGTGGACGGCGCGATCATCGTTGTCGAATACGCCGACCGCAAAATGACCGAGGGCCATCCGCCGAAACAGGCCTTCGCCGAAGCGGCGGTGCGCATGTTCTGGCCGGTGGTGAGTGCCACCGCCACCATGATCGGCGCCTTCGTGCCGATGCTGTTGTGGCCGGGTATCGTCGGCTCTTTCATGAGCTACTTCCCGATCACGCTGATCGCGGTCCTGACCTCTTCCATGATCGTGGCGCTGATCTTCCTGCCTGTGATGGGCGGCTGGTTCGGCAAGCCCCCGGCACATGATGAGGAGCACGAGAAGGCCATCGCGGCGAGCGAGCATGGCGATTGGCACGACATCCCCGGCATCACCGGCTGGTATGCCCATTTGGCTGAAAAGCTGACCCATCATCCGGGGCGTGTGATGCTCGGCGCGGCGGGTATCGTGATCGCTGTGCTGGTGTCCTTCGTATTTTTCAACAAGGGTATCGAGTTCTTCGTCACCACCGACCCCGACATGGCGAGCATCTATGTCTCGGCACGCGGCAATCTTTCGGCGGCGGAAAAACGCGATCTCTTGATGCAAGTCGAAAACCGCATCGAGGGCGTGGAGGGCATCAAATATTTCTATGCCCGCACCGGCAGCGGCGGCAACAATGCGCCTGTGGACGTCATCGGCCGCATTACTGTCGAAATGAAGCCGATGGAAGAGCGCACGCGGACGGGTAAGGCCATCCTCGAAGAAGTGCGCAAACGCACGACGGGCATGGCAGGCATCCGCGTGGAGGTGCGCGAGCCGCAATCGGGCCCCTCCAACTCCAAGGATGTCGTGGTCGACGTGACCAGCGAGGATTTCGGTTCGCTGCTGCAAGTCGTCGACGCGGTGCGCCGCCATATGGATGCCAGCCCCGAACTGCGCGATATCGAAGATACCCGCGCGCTTCCCGGAATCGAATGGAACATGCAGATCGACCGCGAACTGGCGAGCCGCTTCGGCGTCAACACCTATGAGGTTGGCACGGCAGTCCAGCTCGTCACCAACGGCATCTATGTGGCGCGCTATCGCCCGGACGATACCGACGAAGAAGTCGATATCCGCGTGCGGTATCCCTCGCTCGATCGCGGCGTGCATGCGCTCGACGATTTGCGTATCCCCACCAACAACGGTGTGGTGCCGATGTCGAGCTTCGTGAAAGTGGTGCCCGGTCCCAAAACCAACACCATCGAGCATGCCGACAGCCGGCGCGTCTATCACATCCGTGCCAATATGAAGCCCAACACCATTCTGCCCAATGCCGAGATGGCCAAGATCAAGGAATGGATCGGAAAGCAGAACTTCCCTTCCAATGTCCACGTGGCCTTCAAAGGCTCGACCGAGGACCAGGATGAATCCATGGCCTTCCTCAGCATCGCGGGGATCATGGCGCTGGGTATCATCGCGGTGGTGCTGCTCGCCATGTTCAACAGCATCTATCACACCTCGCTGATCCTGGTGGCGGTGATCCTTGCCATGATCGGGGCCCTCCTCGGCATGGTGGTGATGGGGCAGACCTTCTCGGTCATCATGACGGGGACAGGCCTTCTTGCGCTGGCGGGCGTGGTGGTGAACCACAACATCGTCTTGATCGACACCTTCCACCGCCATCTGAAGGACGGCATGGAACCGATCGAGGCGGTGATCCGCTCCAGCGCCCAACGTCTGCGGCCGGTGTTTCTGACCACCATCACGGCTATCGGTGGCCTTCTGCCGATGATGTATGCGGTCGAGATCGACTTCTGGCAGCGCTCGGTCACCATCGGCAGCGTCAATGCGATGATGTGGATTCAGATCTCCACCGCCATCGTCTTCGGCCTCGCCTTCTCCAAGATGATCACCTTGGGCCTGATCCCGGCCATGCTGGCCCTGCCCTATCGCATGAAGGAAAAGCGTGCGGCCCGGCGGGCGGCGAAGGAAGCCCACGAGCTCCGGCTAGCCGCGGAATAAACTTCCTGTGATCGATTCTAAAAAAGGGCTCGCTTCCGCGGGCCCTTTTGCGTTTTGGTCGCAATGGAGGCGCGGAGCCGCAGCACCCGGCATTGGTGGGCGGGCGTGAAGTTGCTAACCTCGCGTCAGGCACCATAGGGCTGGAATCATGAACTTTAAGTTGCGCCGCGCGGCACTGGCCGTTGCTTTGGCCAGTGGTTTTTTGTGGAGCGCGGGCGACGCCGCCAAGGTCACCCTGACCCAGCAGACTCAATGGGTCAAAACCGATGTGCCGCAAGACCCCAGCGTCACCACCGGCACCCTGCCCAATGGCATGCGCTATGTGATCCAGCACAACGCCCACCCCGAACACGCCGTCTCGTTCAGCCTGCGGGTGGCGACCGGCTCCTTCGATGAGAATCCCAAACAGGCCGGGCTTTCCCATTTTATCGAGCATCTAGGTTTTCGCGGCACCACCCACATCCCCGATGGCGAGGTGGTAAAGATGCTTCAAAGCGTGGGCCTGGTCTTCGGTTCGGATTCCAACGCCTATACCAGCGCGGACGCGACGGTCTATTTCTTCGACTTCCCCAAGAACGACCAGAAATCGCTCGATACCGGCTTCCTTCTCACCCGCGAGATCGTGAGCGAAATGCGCTTCGATGCCAAGGTGGTCGATTCCGAACGCCAGGTGGTGCTCTCTGAATATCGCCTGCGGGACACGCCGCAACGGCGCATGGGCAAGGCCTATCAGACCACCCTTTATGGCGCAGAGCTGGGAACGCAATTCGAAGCCATCGGCACGGAGGCAACGGTCGGCGCGGCCACGGCGGAAGATTTGAAGGCCTATTATCAGGCGCAATACCGCCCCGAGCGCACCGTGCTGATCGTGGTGGGCGATATCGATCCCAAAGCTATCGAGGCCGAGATCAAGGCCCGCTTTTCAGATTGGAAAGCTTCGACGCCCAAGCCCAAGGCCCCAACCTTCTCCTATCCTGATCCGCGCGAGAAAGCCGCCGTCACCCTGTTCGTGGAAAACGGTGCCAATGCGGGCGTGCAATTCGCCTGGGTGAAGCCCTATGACGGCACCCCCGAAACCAAAGCGCGTGACGCCAGAAATACAGAGCGTGAGATCGCCTTGCGCGTGCTCAACGCCCGCTATCGCGAGCTCGCCACCTCGGCAGATCCGCCCTTCCTGGGCGCGGGCGCGGGCGCGGCCAATACCATGCGTGTGGCCTATACGGTCGGGCTCGGTGCCAATTTCGGCACGGGCGATCCATCGCGCGCCATCAAGGCGCTGCGCCAGACGCTGCTTACCACCTTGCGCGATGGCGTGAACCAGGATGAGGTCGACCGCGCCATCGCGCAGCAGCGCACCGCGCTTAAAGCCGCGATCACCGCCGCCCCCAGCCGCAAGAACAATCAGCTCACCGGGCATTATGTGAGCAGCGTGGCCGGGCCAGAGGTGATGGATGCGCCGGACAACTGGCTTGTCATGTTCGAAGGCGGCGCACAGGGCCTGACGGCGGCACGCGTCAACGCCGTGCTGAAAGAGCTCTTCACCGGTGCTGAACCGATGATTTTCGTCACCAGCCCCAAGCCGATTGAAGGCGGGGAAGCGGCGCTCGCCGCGGCCTATGAAGAGGGCGGCAAGCTGCCCGAAGCTGTGGCCGAGAAGACCGCGCCGGTCGCTTGGCCCTATACCGATTTCGGGCCGGCAGGCACTGTGGCAAGCCAAACCAAGATCGAAGATCTCGGCACGACCTTTGTCACCTTTGCCAATGGCGTGCGTGCCACCATCAAGCCGACCAAATATCAGGCGGGGCAGATTCAGCTCTCGCTGCATTTCGGCCATGGCCGTTTCGGCTTGCCCAAGGGCCACGCTGTGCCCGCTTGGGCTATTGGCGGCGCGCTGGGGGGCGGCGGCCTTGCAAAGCTCAGCAATGCCGATCTGCCCAAGGCGCTGGCTGGCAAGCAGGTGGGCGCACAGCCCGAGATGGGCGAATCCGCCTTCCTGATCCAAGGCCAAACCCGCCCGGAAGATCTTCTGGCGCAGCTACAATTGATGACCGCGATGCTGACCGATCCCGCCTGGCGGCCGGAAGGGCTGAAGCAGAGCCGCTCGCAGATGGAAACCGCCCTGGCGCAGGTGAAGACCACGCCACAAGGCGTGTTCAACCTCAATTTCTGGGCCATCCATCATAATAACGATGCACGCTGGCAGCCGCCCGCGCCCGAAGCGGTAACCGCGGTCGAGCTTGAGGCGGTGAAGGCCTTGATCGAGCCCGCGCGCAAAACCGGCCCGGTGGAAATCATCATCGTGGGAGACGTTTCGGTGGAGGACGCTATCGCGGCGCTGAAGCCGACGCTGGGCGCCATCGCCAAACGCGAGGTCGAAACCAAGCTCTTTCCCGGTCATGAAGAAATGCCCAAGGCTGGCGGTGCCCCCTTCGTGCTGCGCTATTCTGGCAAAAGCCAGGAAGCCATGGCGATGATCACCTGGAAAACCACCGGCATGTTCACCGATCTGCAGATGCCGCGCACCCTGGTGGTGCTGGAACATGTCATGCGCCAGCGCCTGTTCGACGAGCTGCGCACCAAGGAAGGCATCACCTATAGTCCCGGCACGCATGCCGCCAACTCCTGGACCACCAAGGATTGGGGCATCCTCTCGGTGATGGCGACGGTGCCCTCACCCAAGCTCGCCGATTTCTATGCGGCGGTGGACAAGGTGGCGAGCGATCTGCGCGACCACGAACTCACGCCCGAGGAATTTGAACGCGCCCGCGGACCGCTGGTGAATGAGGCCACGCATTCGGAAGAGAATAATGGCTGGTGGCTGGGATCGCTTTCGGGCGCACAGATCGAACCCAAAGTGCTGGATATGATCCGCCAGCACATCCCGGCCTATAAGAATGTCACCGCTGCCGATGTGCAGAAAGCGGCCAAGATGTTCCTCACCAATGACCGCGCCTATCGCGTGATCGCAGCGCCGGAAGGTTTCGCGGTGCCGGAGAAACTGCCGTAGTTCCCAAAACGATCATGGCCGGGTTTGAATCCCGGCCGTGATTGTATGGACTAGCTTACCTCCGCCACATGCGCGGCGGCGGGGTTCACATCGGGGTCGGCTTCGATTTCCTTGATCTTCTCACGAGCCTCTTGCGCGGCGCGCTGCTTATCCCACATCGCGGCGTAAGCGCCCTTTTTCGCGATCAGGTCGTCATGACGGCCACGCTCGACGATCTCGCCCTTTTCCAAGACCAGAATCTCATCGGCATCGACCACGGTCGAAAGACGGTGCGCGATAACCAGGGTGGTGCGGTTCTTGGACACCTCATTGAGGGCGCTTTGGATTTCGCGTTCGGTATGGGTATCGAGCGCGCTGGTGGCTTCATCCAGAAGCAGGATCGGCGGGTTCTTCAAAATCGTGCGCGCGATGGCGACACGCTGCTTCTCGCCACCCGATAGCTTCAGCCCACGCTCGCCCACCTGCGCCTGATAGCCATTGGGCAAATCGCGGATGAATTTGTCGATCTGGGCCAGCCGCGCGGCCTCTTCGATCTCATCATCCGAGGCGCCGATGCGGCCATACCCGATGTTGTAACGCACGGTGTCGTTAAACAGCACGGTATCCTGCGGAACGATGCCGATAGAGGCGCGCAAAGAGGCCTGCGCCACCTCGCGGATATCCTGACCATCGATCACCACCCGGCCGGAAGAGATATCGTAGAAGCGATAAAGAATGCGGCTGATGGTGGACTTGCCCGCGCCCGAGGGGCCGACAATGGCGACCGTCTTGCCCGCCGGTACGGTGAAGCTGATGCCTTTCAGGATGGTGCGGCTGGGCTCATACGAGAACACCACGTTTTCAAAACGGATTTCCCCGCCCGAAACCGCGAGCGCCGGGGCGCCGGGCTGATCGGTCACCTCTTGTGGCCGGTTGAGCAGACGGAACATGGAATCCATATCCACCAGCGCCTGGGTGATTTCGCGATAGACTGTGCCGAGCAGATTCAGCGGCACATAGAGCTGCAGCAGGATGGCATTGGCGGTGGCGAAATCACCGACCGTGTAGTGCCCCTTCTGGATGCCCATCGCCACCAGCACCATAACGAGGCCCATGCCGACCGCGATGATCGCCGCCTGCCCGGTGTTGAGGATGGAGAGCGAAGTCTGCGACTGGATGGAGGCGTTGGCGTATTTCTCCATCGAGCGGTCGAAGCGCACCGTCTCGTGCTTTTCGGCGTTGAAATACTTCACCGTCTCGTAATTGAGAAGGCTGTCGACAGCTTTGGTGTTCGCGTCCTGATCCGAAAGGTTCATGTCGCGGCGAAACTGGATGCGCCAGCGCGTGATCGCGAAGGTGAACCAGACATAGAGCCCGACCATCGCCAACGTCACCACCATGATGGAGAAGCTAAGCGTCAGGAACATTTCCACGCTGAAGACGATGAGGAGGAACAGCGTCGGGAAGATCGAGAAAATCGCGAAGGAGAGCAGCGTATCGATGCCCTTGGTGCCGCGTTCGATGACTCGACTAAGCCCGCCGGTCTTGCGTTCAAGATGGAAGCGCAAGGAAAGCGAATGCAAATGGGCGAAGGTCTTCACGCCCACCTCCCGCAAGGCGTGATACTGCACCTTGGCAAAAATGCCGTCGCGCAGCTGCGCCATGGCCTGCATCAGGATGCGCGCCACGACATAAGCGCCGATCCAGCCAAAGGCGATGCCCAATGCAATGGTGGCGGGCGGCTGCTCAGCCAGCAGATTGGTGACGCGGCCCATGAAGAGCGGGAACGCACCGGTCGCGGCAATCGCCGCCACAAGGCAGACCATCGCCACCACCACGCGGGCGCGCAGATCGGGCCGCCCCTTGGGCCAGAGATAGGGCATCAGCATCCAGAGCGGACGCAGGGAGGGTACGCCTTCACCCTCTTCGAGTAGGGACCTTGCCATCTCTCATCCTTTTCGGGCGGTGCGCCCCTTTGGTAGGACGCGCGCACCGTTGCTGCAACTATTCCGCGCGGGCTTTTTTGCGGAAACTGACCCGGCCATCCAGCGCCACCAGCACCAAGGCCAGCCAGACACAGCCAAAAGTCGCCGCGTCAGTCACGGTGAACCTCTCGCCCAAGACCAGCACCGCAATCGCGAGCGTGATGGAAGGCGAGAGATATTGCAGAAAGCCGAGCGTAGACAGGCGCACGCGGCGCGCGCCCGCGGCAAAGAGGGTCAGTGGCAGCGCGGTGAGTGGCCCGCCAAACAAGAGCAAAGCATCGCGGGTGATATGCGTAGAGGTGAACGCACCCGTACCTTGCGCGCCCCAAAAGAGGAGCGCGCCCGCGGTAACCGGAAAAAGAATAAGGGTTTCGACGGTGAGCCCATCAAAGGCGGCAATCGGGGTCTGCTTGCGCACATAACCATAAAAGCCGAAGGACACCGCGAGGGTCAGCGCGATCCAGGGAAAATGCCCCAACCCCGCCGCCTTGAACGCCACGGCGAGGGTGGCAAGCGCAATGGCGGCGATACGCATGGCGGATAGCTTTTCGCCCAACAGCACCACACCCAAAGCAATCGAGAGCAGCGGGTTGATGTAATAGCCGAGAGAGGCTTCCACCAACTCATGGCTTGCGACAGCGTAGATATAGACCGTCCAATTGATGGCGATGAGAATGCTTGAAACTGTCAGCGCAAGGATCACTTTGCGCGTCTTGAACACCGAGAGGATGATGGGCAGCCGCCCCATCGCGGCGCAAACGATGACGCCGAAGAGCGCGCACCACACCATGCGGTGGAAGGAAAGTTCAAGCGGGGGAACATCACCCAGAAGGTGCCAATAGAGCGGCAGCACACCCCACAGCCCATAGGCCGAGGCGGCATAGAAAATGCCCGTGCTCTCCTCAGATTTCCCGCTCATAAACTCTATGTAAGGCAAAATGCCCGCACGACACCCCTCAATTTCGCGTGCGGGCTATGCGTTGCGCGGGAAGCCTTACGGCTTTGCCCCATCACGCAATAATTTCAGATAGATGGCATCGATCAGCGCCTCGAAGGAGGCATCGACGATGTTCTCCGACACGCCCACGGTGGAAAAGCGCGTGCCCTTGCCATCTTTGGATTCCACCATGACGCGGGTGATGGCTTCCGTGCCCGCGGTGAGGATACGGACCTTATAATCGGTCAGCGAAAGATCGGCGAGCAGGCCCGAATATTTGCCGAGGTCCTTGCGCAGCGCGTTGGAGAGCGCATCCACCGGGCCGTGGCCGACATCGACATTGTAAAGGGTTTCGCCATCGACACGCACCCGCACCGTGGCTTCCGACACCGTGGTGAGTTCGCCCATCGCATTGTGGCGCTTTTCCACGATGACGCGGAAGCTATCGACTTCGAAAAACTCCGGCACTTCTCCCAGCGCGCGCCGCGCCAAAAGCTCGAAAGAGGCTTCGGCGCCATCGAAAGTGTAGCCAAGGTGCTCGCGCTGCTTCACGTCATCGAGCAGCTTGGTGAGACGCGGGTCTTTGGCATCGACATCAATCCCCGCCGCCGCAAGCCGCGCCAGAAGATTGGATTTTCCCGCCTGATCGGAGACCAGAATTTTGCGCGCATTGCCGACGCTTTCAGGCGGCACATGTTCATAGGTACGCGTGTCCTTCAGCATGGCCGAAGAATGAAGCCCGCCCTTATGCGCAAAGGCCGAGGGGCCGACATAAGCGGCATGGCGCGCCGGCGCGCGGTTGAGGATTTCATCCAGCATGCGGCTGGCGCGGGTGAGGGTTTTGAGCTGCTCGGCGCTGATGGAGGTTTCCACCAGCGAGGCAAAAGGCTCTTTCAAGATCAGCGTCGGGAGGATGGCGCAGAGATTGGCATTGCCGCAGCGCTCACCCAAACCATTCAGCGTGCCTTGCACCTGGCGCACGCCCGCGCGCACCGCTTCCAGGCTGACGGCGACGGCTTGTTCAGTGTCGTTATGGGCGTGAATGCCAAGCCGCATCTCGGGGAACCGCGCCTTCACCTCGGAGACGATGCGATAAACATCGGCGGGCATGGAGCCGCCATTGGTATCGCAGAGCACGACCCAATCCGCTCCGCCATCCGCGGCGGCTTTCAAACACGAAAGCGCATAGGCCGGATCGGCCTTATAACCATCGAAGAAATGCTCGGCATCGAAGAGCGCTTCGCGGCCTTTTTCCTTCACCGCTGCGATGGAGCCGGTGATGCTTTCGAGGTTTTCGGAAAGCGGAATACCGAGCGCGACTTCGACCTGAAAATCCCAGCTTTTGCCGACCAACGTAACCGTATCGGCGTTGGCATTGACCACCGCGCCGAAGCCCGGATCGTTGGAAATGCTGCGCCCGGCGCGCTTGGTCATACCGAAAGCGGCGAGCCGCGCATGGCCGAAGACGGGGCGGGTTTCGAAGAATTCGGTATCGCCGGGATTTGCGCCCGGCCAGCCGCCTTCGATGGTGTCGATGCCGAGCGCATCGAGCGCTAGCGCAATCTCGCGCTTATCGCCGACCGAGAAATCGACCCCCTGGGTTTGGGCACCATCGCGCAGGGTGACATCGTAGAGATAGAGATGGTCGCGGCTCATCGCTTCACCTCCCAGGTGGTGCCTTGCGGGCCGTCTTTCAGCACGATGCCTTTGGATAAAAGCTCGTCGCGAATGCGGTCGCTTTCGGCGAAGTTTTTCGCTTTGCGGGCTGCGGTGCGGGCTGCGATCTGCTCGCCAATCCAAGCCTCATCGAAGCGGGCACGGCCAACCGCCTCGAAACGGTAAGGATCAATGCCGAGGAAAATGCAGTCGGTCAGAAGCTGCGTTGCGGTCTGCACCGTATCGATGCCCGCCCGCAGCGTGTTGGCAAGTTCGTGCAGCCGGGCAATGGCGGCGGGCGTATTCAGATCGTCGCTCAAAGCCTCCATCAACGCAGCACTGGGCGCGAGGCCCGCATTGGCGACATAGGCCGCGATATCGGCATCGTTTCCAAGGCCCAACACCATCTCACCGATATTCTGGAACTGGTGCAGCGTATGCGCCGCCACCGACAGTGCATTGGCCGTCCAATCAATTGGCTGGCGGTAATGCGTGGAGAGCATGGCGAGCCGCAGCGCATCCCCCGGCCATGGCTGACCCGCGAATTTGTCGGTATCGAGAAGCTCGCGAATAGTGATGAAGTTGCCCAGGCTTTTGGACATCTTCTCGCCTTCGACCTGCAAGAAGCCGTTATGCATCCAGACTTGCGCCAAGGGGGCGCCGTGGTGGCAGCCTTCGGATTGGGCGATTTCGTTTTCATGATGCGGGAACATCAGATCGACGCCGCCGCCATGAATATCAAAGGTCTTGCCCAAGAGCGCGCCGCCCATCACCGAGCATTCGATATGCCAACCCGGACGGCCGCGGCCCCAAGGCGATTCCCAGCCGGGCACGCCCTCGTCGGACGGCTTCCACAGCACGAAATCCATCGGGTTCTTCTTATAGGGTGCCACTTCCACGCGGGCGCCCGCCATCATCTCATCCAGCGAGCGACGCGAAAGCTTGCCGTAATCGGGTTTGGACGAGACGTCGTAGAGCACATGACCTTCGGCAGCATAAGCATGGCCGGACGCGATCAGCGCCTCGCACATCTGGATCATGCCCTCGACATATTCGGTGGCGCGCGGCGTGTGGTTGGGGAGCAAGCAGCCCAGCGCGGCGACATCATCGAGATATTGCTTGGCGGTGCGGTTGGTGACCTCTACCCGCGCCTCTTCCACACTGACACCCTTGGAAGCCGCGATCTCAGCAGCGCGCGCGTTGATCTTGTCGTCGATGTCCGTGATGTTGCGGACATAGGTGACGTGCTCGGCGCCATACGTGTGGCGCAGCAGCCGGTAGAGCACATCAAACACGATGGCCGGGCGCGCATTGCCGATATGGGCATAGTCGTAGACCGTCGGTCCGCAGACATACATCCGCACATTGCCGGGATCGATCGGCGTAAACTCTTCCTTCTGGCGGGTGAGCGTGTTGTGGAGGCGGATGGACATGGTGATCACTTTGCGAGGCTGAATTTCAGGTCACTGCGTCTTGTCATGGCCCGCAACTGCGGGCCATCCAGGTGGCGCCGCACAGTCCTACCCTAAAAAGGCGCTGTCTTGCAGCTCTTCGGGCGGAGCAACCCAAACTGGGTGGCCCGCAGTTGCGGGCCATGACATTTTGGGATGTGGGCGGGCAAAAGGGGATCGTAGCGGCGTTAGCCGCAAATTCGGCAGGTGATGATGGCCGAAAATTTCACGCCGTTTCCCCGTTCAATCGGGCGAGTGCCCGCGTCCGTCCCATCAGGGGTAGCAGCTTTTTCAGCTCCGGTCCATGCTCCAGGCCGGTCAAGGCCAAGCGGAGGGGGTGGAAAAGGTCCTTGCCCTTCCGGCCCGTGGCGGCCTGAACCGCCTTGGTGAAGACGCCCCAACTGGTCTCATCGAAGGGTTCGGGCGGCAGAACCGCAGCCGCGGCGGCGGCAAAGCCCGCATCCTCGATCACCGGCGTCACCGGCCCTACCACCAGCGGCCACAGCGTGGTGACATCGGCAATGCGGGTGAGATTGGCTTTCACCGCCTCCCAGAACGCCTCCCCGCCCACACCAGCCGCTTCCAGCCGGGGTGCAACCGCAGTGTAGGGCAAAAGGTGGAGCAGCTTGGCGTTGAGATTGGTCAGCTCCGCCGGATCGAAATGGGCGGGCGCACGGGCGATTTTTTCCATGGCGAAACCGGCGACGAGCTCATCCATGGAGGCAAAGGCCGCGATGGGGTCGGAGGTGCCGGTCTTGGCGAGGTAGCTCGCCAGCGCCATCGGCTCCAGCCCGTCATCGCGCAGCATGGCGAGGGAGAGCGAACCCAGACGCTTGGAGAGAGCCTCGCCGCCCGCGCCGATGAGCAGCGGGTGATGCGCGAAGGCCGGGGCTTTGCCCTTACCTGCCAGGGCCTCGAAAATCTCGATCTGCACGGCTGTGTTGGTGACGTGATCCTCGCCGCGAATGATATGGGTGATGTTGAAATCGACATCATCGACCACAGACGGCAGGGTGTAGAGGAAGCGGCCATCCTCGCGGATCAGGACGGGGTCCGACAAATGCGCAGTGTCGATCTCGACCTCGCCACGGATGAGATCGGTCCACTTCACCTTGGTCTGTGAGAGCTTGAAGCGCCAATGAGCGCGGCGGCCCGAGGCTTCCAGCGCTTCACGCTCTTCGGCGGTGAGCTTCAGCGCGGCGCGGTCATAGACCGGCGGCTTGCCGGACGCGATCTGGCGCTGGCGTCGGCGGTCCAGCTCCATCGCGGTTTCATAGCAAGGATAAAGCAGCCCAGCCGCTTTCAGCTTGTCGGCAGCCGCCTGATGGGCGGGCGAACGTTCGGACTGGCGGGCGAAAAGATCATGTTTGATGCCGAGCCAGCGGAGAACATCGATGATCGCGTCCTCATATTCCTGCTTGGAACGCTCCGTATCCGTATCATCGATGCGCAGCAGGAATTGGCCGCCTGTCTTGCGCGCGAAGAGATAGTTCACAATGGCCGTGCGGGCATTGCCGACATGCAGCAAACCAGTGGGCGACGGGGCAAAACGGACTACAGTGCTCATCGAGCATCCCGGAAAGCATTGGTGATGGGATAACGCCGGTCGCGGCCGAAATTGCGAGGGCCGATTTTCACGCCCGGCGGGGCTTGGCGACGCTTGTATTCGGAAATGTATAAGAGATGCTCGACACGCTTCACCGTGGCGGGCTCATAGCCGAGCGCAACGATCTCTTCGAAGGCCATTTCCTTTTCGACCAAGCAAAGAAGGATGGCATCGAGGATTTCATACGGCGGCAGGCTGTCTTCGTCTTTCTGGTTTTCGCGCAGTTCAGCGGACGGCGGTTTGGTGATGATGCGCTCCGGAATGACGAGCCCTTGCGGGCCGAAACCGCCAGACGGCAAATGCGCATTGCGCCAATGGCAGAGCGCGAAGACATCCATCTTGTAGATGTCTTTCAGCACATTATAGCCGCCGCACATATCGCCATAGAGGGTGGCATACCCGACGCTCATCTCGCTCTTATTGCCGGTGGTGAGCACCATCGGGCCGAATTTGTTCGAGATCGCCATCAGGATCAGGCCACGAATGCGCGACTGAATGTTTTCTTCGGTGGTGTCGGCTTTCTTCCCCGCGAATACCGGCGAAAGGGTCAGGCCGAACGCTTCCACGGCTTTCTCAATCGAAATACTCTCATAAGCCACGCCCAACAGCTCGGCACAGGCTTTGGCGTCATCGAGGCTATCCCGCGAAGTATAGCGCGACGGCATCATCACGCAGCGCACGCGATCTTTGCCCAGCGCATCCACGGCGACCGCGGCAGACAAGGCGCTGTCGATACCGCCGGACATGCCCAGCACCACACCAGGGAAACGGTTCTTGTTGACGTAATCCCTGAGGCCCAAAACCATCGCCTGATACATCGACTGCAAGCGATCTTCGGACGGCGCCTTCTCACCAGGGGCACACACCCAAATACCGTTTTCCTTGCGCCAATGGGTGAGAACCGTTTCTTCGCGCCAGGCCGGCAGCGCCCAAGCCACCGATTTGTCGGCATTCACCACCAGCGAGGCGCCATCGAAGACAAGCTCGTCTTGCCCGCCGACCTGATTCAGATAGACGAGCGGCAAGCCGCTTTCGACCACACGCTCCGTGATGAGGTTGAGGCGGACATCTTCCTTGCCGACCTCATAGGGCGAGCCATTTGGCACCAGCAAAATTTCGGCGCCCGTCTCGGCCATGCATTCGACCACTTCGGGCGTCCAGATGTCTTCGCAGATCGGCACGCCAATGCGCACACCGCGCACTGACAATGGCCCGGTGAGGGGCCCCGACGAGAAAACGCGCTTCTCGTCGAAGACGCCGTAATTGGGCAGATCGTGCTTCAAGGTGCGGGCGGCGATACGGCCCTCTTCCAGAAGCGCGACGGCGTTATAGAGCATGCCCTCTTCGCGCCAGGGCATGCCCATCAGCACGGCGGGCCCGCCATCCTTGGTATCGGCAGCGAGGGTTTCCACGGCCTCACGCGCGTCATCCTGAAGGGCGCGCTTTAAAACGAGATCTTCTTGCGGATAGCCGGTGATGAACATCTCAGCGAAGAGGATGACATCAGCCTCGGGCACAGAGGCGCGCGCGGCGCGGGCCTTGGCGAGGTTGCCGGATAAATCGCCCATGATCGGGTTGAGCTGGGCGAGCGCGATGCGAAGTTTGTCGGTCACGGGACGTGTTTAGCGCGGGTGGGCGAGAAGGGAAAGCTCGCCGTCTCTCTATCGTCATGGCCGGCCACCGAGCCGGCCATCCAACTTGGCTCGCGCACATGGATGGCCGGGTCAAGCCCGGCCATGACGGGATAATACAGGCAGACTCTTAGCGCGCGGCGGCGACCACGAAATCGCGGCGGCTGCGGCTTTTGATGGTCCGCTCGGCAGCTTCGTCGATCAGTAGCGCGGTGTTGAGGGCGTTGCGGGCCTCTTCCGGGCGCACCAGCGGCTCGCTGCCGGTTTGGACGGCGCGCACGAAGGACGACACCGACTCGCCCAGCGGGTCCGCCAGATCGATCGAATTCAGCGGGCGCGGGGTGGTGTTCTTCACCGTGCGGGCGAGGAAATCGACTTCGACCACGCCATCGGTATAGACCGCGCGCATACCGCGACTACGGGCTTCGGCAATACGGCTGGTTTCGAGGCGGGCGACAGAGCCATTCTCGAACAGAAGCGCGGCGTTGACCTCATCGCAGAGGAGCGATTGCTCGGAACGGCCGCGCGCTTGCACGCTGCGCACCTCGCCCGGAATGAGCTGATGCACCAAATCCAGATCGTGGATCATAAGATCCAGCACGACGGAAACATCGGCGCCCCGGCCCGTCCAGGGGCCCTTACGCCAGCAGGAAACTTCCAACGGGGTCTCGGTCTGGCCGAGAAGGCCGAAATGCGAGAAGACGAAGCGTTCCTGATGGCCGACCGTCAACACCCGGCCCGTGGAGCGGGCCAACGCGACGAGGTCGTCAGCTTCTTCAATTTCGGTCGCAATCGGTTTTTCCACCAGCACATGCGCCCCAGCATTGAGGAAGGCGCGGACGATGGAAGAATGGGTCACGGCAGGCGTGCAAACGCTGACGAGGTCGACCTTGCCGAGCAGCTCACGCCAATCGGCAACGCAGGGCGCGCCGTAATTAGCCATGGCAGTTCGGCGGACCTCTTGCGACGGATCGGCGATGGCAACCAGCTCGACGCCGTTAAGCGTCTTGTACTTGCCAGCATGGTGACGCCCAAAGGCGCCCGCTCCGATCACGGCGGCTTTCAAGGTTCCATCCTCACGCAAAACACGAATGGGCGACACAGGAATTCCCCCGTTGCGACAGGTACATAAATGCTCCTGCCGCCGTCAGGCGCGAGTCATAATATGTTTCGTGATGTTACACCGGCACCTACGAGGCGTGGCCGAAGCCGCGACTGATCCTCAACAATTAGGTTAAATCATTGCCCAAAAAGGACAATCTGCGCTGCCCCACAACCCTTGCGGCTGTCTGCGCTGTCACAGCTATTGCGACGGGTTGATACAAATCCTGACGCAGGGCTACTTCATCAGATAGGGCGAGCCGCTGCCGGAGCTTCCCGCGATGCTGAGAGTCGTCTGCGGCGCGATCGTCCAGGTGCTGGAATTGACGATCAGCGAGTCGACTACCACCGTGACGTGATCGGAGCTGACCGTCGCGCCCGAGTTCATCACTAACTGCCGGCTGGGCAAATAGATCAGCCCATCGAGGTTGTGGCCTTTGGAGTCATCGAACAGGAACTGGCTCGAGGAGAGGCCGGGCGCCTCATACATCAGGATGCCGGCATAGCTGCCCGAGCTTGGCGCAGACAGGCTGGCGCTGACCCCGCTGTTGAATTGGATCTTGGAGCTATCCGCGAAATAGAAGGTGACGCCTGTGCCGCTCCAGGTGCCGCCATTGACGTTCCAGCCGCCGCCTTTGATGACATAGACGCCGGGCTGGAAGCTCACGCTTGGGGCGTTGTTGAAATTGTACCAGCCGCAATAGACCCCAGGGCTCAACACCACCGGACCGCCATTGTAATTGCCGCCATTGCAATCCGGCGCCGAGGTGGACGGCACCGGCAGCTTGCCCGCGAAAGGATCAGGCTGCACCGCGCATTTGGTGGACAGGTTGGGATGCGTGCCGCCATTATCGAGAATGCTGGAGCTGGCGATGCAGGTCTTCTTGGTGTTGAGGGTGGAGCCCCCATTGAAGATCGCAGCCGGCGAGGCGGTGCTGGCGACATCGACCTCGCATTGACTGGCTTCGATATCGGCGCCGGAATTCATCAGCAGGGTCTGGGAATTGTTCTTGTTGAGGATCAGCACGCAAACCGATGTGGAAGCCCCCATCTTGGCCGTGGCGCTGGCGCTCACGCTCATGCTTTTGATCCCCGCCATCGGCAGGAAATTCGTGGCCACGGTCGCGGTGACCTTGCCCGTGAAACTGCCATCGCCATTGGTTGAGAAGACGGGCGCACTGATCGCGGCGAAGCTGCTCTTGGGCTCTGCGGCGAAAACATTGGCGGCGGCGGAGGCATTGTTGCTGGCTGCAGCCCCCGCCAGCGTTGCCGCGTCGATGGCATTCTGCAGTTCAGTCTTGGCGTTCAGCGCCGAGATGAAATCGACCGCAGCGCCCGCCGCCACCATCGCCGGCACTAAAGACAGCGCATAGATCACGGCGACGTTGCCGCTCATCTCGCGATGAAAGCGCTTACAGCATTGAACGAGTTTTATGAGCGACATGGGGCATATAGCAATTTGCAGGACACCCCATGCTGCGCGTTACGGTGGTAACAACCGGTAAACTTGCCGGGCGAAAAATCCCGTAATAGGGGTAGCTACGGATCAGTTAACACCTTTGGACTTGAGGTGCGGCGCGTATTTCTGGTCAGAGCCGAGAATATGGCTCGTCAGCCAGTCCTTGAGGAAGTTCATCACCTGAATGGTGAGGACGCTCGGCCCCTTTTGATCATAGACCTGCTGGATTTCCTTCACCCGGCGCACCAGGTCTTCATGCTCTTTCTTATGCGCGGCAGCATCGCCATAGCCGGTGCGCGCAAAGAGATCCTCTTCAAATTTGAAATGGGTGGCCGTGTAGTCGATCAGCCCCTTCAACACCGGGCCGACCACCTCTTTGCCTTTGCCCGCTATCATGCCGTCATGAAGCTGGTTGACCAGCGTGACAAGCTTCTTGTGCTGATCATCGATACTTCTGATACCGACGCTCAGCTTCTCACTCCAAGCCACAAGGGCCATGTTTTAACTCCCGCCAAAAAAGCGCGTCCCCACCGCGCCTATCCGGGAGACATAAGGGAGAACCCCTAACTGCGAGGTTAAACCACCACAATTTGTAGGGAATAAAAACAAGCAGAGAGGGTGCGACTTAACGCTTCAGCCACACTTATTCTTTGCTGCCGGAGCCGCTGGCAAGAAGATTGGCGAGCGAGGCATAGACGATATAGCCGAGCAGCAAAGGACCGAGCCCGATCAGGAGCCCGCCCGAAATCCCGGTGAAGGCCGCGCAAGGCAGAAGCGCCAGCACCGAGCCGACAAACAGGCATTGGATGCCGAGAATGGCGACAACGCCCAGTGTGGCGGCCAAGGCGGTGAGGCTTAAGCCATGCGGATGCAAAGCGCGGTCGAGGCGGATGGCTTCGGCAGCCTGGCGCAAGCGGGACACCGCAGAGGCTGCGAAAATCATCGCCAGCAGCCAAGACACCGCCGAGGCCAAGATGCGCCCCTCTTCCGGTCCGCAGGTGCCGATCCGGCCCGCGATAACCGCCTGCCCCGGCACGACATAAGCGATGGCCCGGGCAAGGCCTTCGCCAAACTCCCCCGCCAGATGCGCGGGTGCGAGCCAGACCTGTGTGGCAAAGATCAGCGCGGCGAAAACAAACAACACCACATCATCGAAGCCCGGCAGCGCCACGGCGAGCTTCTTTTCCTTGATGGTGGCGGTGTGGTGATGAAAGCCATCAGAAGAGGCGCCATAGCCGCCCAC
This sequence comes from Rhizomicrobium palustre, assembly GCF_011761565.1. Classification (NCBI taxonomy): domain Bacteria; kingdom Pseudomonadati; phylum Pseudomonadota; class Alphaproteobacteria; order Micropepsales; family Micropepsaceae; genus Rhizomicrobium; species Rhizomicrobium palustre. The sequence continues at coordinate 643,562 of NZ_JAASRM010000001.1, forward strand.
AAACAACAGCCCCATCGCCGCAAAAAGGCTGACCGCAATCAAAACCTGCGGCAGCACGATTTGAAGATTACCGCCCGAAAGAAGGGCCTGGCGCAGCGCATGTGCACCGGCAAAGAAGCAGACAAGCACCCAGCCCTTTGCCAACAAACGCGCTGCACCCATAGACATCCCCACGAGGCCCGATTTCAGGCCGTTAGTGTTCAGGCGGCGAACCCGGCATCCTTCATGCGTTCGGCGCGAATGCTCTCTGCCATCAGGAAGGCCAGTTCGATCGCCTGGCTGGCATTGAGGCGCGGATCGCAATGGGTGTGGTAACGCTTCTGCAAATCCTCTTCGCCGATGGCCTGAGCGCCGCCCAGGCATTCGGTGACGTTCTGACCGGTCATTTCGAAATGCACGCCGCCCGCATGGGTGCCTTCGGCGCGATGCACCTCGAAGAAGGCTTTGACCTCTTTCAGGATGCGATCGACAGGGCGCGTCTTGTAGCCAGTGCCGGATTTGATGGTGTTGCCATGCATAGGATCGCAGGACCACACCACGCTTGCCCCTTCCCGCTTCACGGTGCGGATAAGGCGCGGCAGATTCTCGGCCACCTTATCGGCGCCGAAGCGGCAGATCAGGGTTAAACGGCCAGGCTTGTTCTCGGGATTGAGAGTCTCGCAAAGCCGCGCCAGATCGTCATTGGTCATCGACGGGCCGCATTTGAGGCCGACAGGGTTCTTGATGCCGCGCATGAACTCGACATGCGCACCTCCGGGTTGACGGGTGCGATCGCCGATCCAGAGCATATGCGCGCTCGTGTCGTACCAATCGCCCGAGGTGGAATCGACGCGGGTGAGCGATTGCTCGAAGCCGAGGAAAAGCGCCTCGTGGCTGGTGTAGAAATCGGTGGTGCGAAGCTGGGGCACGGTTTCCGGCGTGATGCCGCAAGCGCGCATGAAGTCCAGCGTTTCGGTCACACGTTGCGCGAGGCTTCTGAATTGTTCGCCGGCCGGCGACCCCGCGATGAAGCCCAACATCCATTGATGGACATTGTGCAGATCGGCATACCCGCCATTGGTGAAGGCGCGCAGCAGGTTCAGCGTCGCCGCCGACTGGGCATAGCCCTCCAACAGGCGCTGCGGATCAGGGATGCGCGCCTGCGGGGTGAAATCGATACCGTTGATATTGTCGCCACGATAGGACGGCAGGGAGACGCCATCGCGGGTCTCGAAATCATCCGAGCGGGGCTTGGCGAACTGGCCCGCGATACGGCCCACCTTTACCACCGGAACGCCCGCGGCAAAGGTCAGCACAATCGCCATCTGCAACAACACGCGCAGCGTGTCGCGGATGTTGTTGGGGTGGAATTCGGCAAAGCTCTCGGCGCAATCGCCGCCTTGGAGCAGGAAAGCCTTGCCCTCGGCCACCTGGCCCAGCGACGACATAAGATTGCGCGCCTCGCCCGCAAAAACCAGCGGCGGGTGGGTTTGCAGACGTTTTTCTACAGCCGCAAGCGCCGCCGTATCCGGGTAGGCGGGGACTTGGACAATCGGCTTTTCGCGCCAGGACGACGGGGACCAGACCACAACAATCTCCTTCAAGGGGATCGGGTATAGGGGAAAGGTCAGAGCTTTTCCAGAACAGCGTCACGTGACGGCAAAAGGGCGGACCATGCCGCACCCGAACGTGACCGGCGCGCGGTGGACGGCGCCCCTATCCTCAGCGATTATGTCAGGCAAATAAGGACTTGGCCGGAGCACCGGCCCTCCAGGGGAAATAATCATGCGCCATCCATTGCTGGCCGGAGCTGCGCTCCTTCTTGCCGCTTGCACGACACCACCGCCGGCCCCGCCGCCGCCACCTGTGGAGAAGCCCGCGCCAGCGACCGCTCAGTTTTCCAATTTCCGCTATGAGGGCCATGACGCGGTCTATGACCAATTGAAGGCGGGGCCGAAGCAATATCTGAACCCGATCCAGCCGGGCTATTACCCCGACCCCTCGATCCTGCGCGTGGGCAAAGATTATTACCTCGTCAATTCGAGCTTCACCCATTTCCCCGGCCTGCCGATCTGGCATTCGACCGATCTCACCCATTGGACGCAGATCGCCAATGCGGTGGACCGCACCTCCCAAGTGAAGTTCGAGGGGCTGGAGAATTCGCGCGGGCTTTATGCGCCCGCCATCAACTATCACGACGGCACGTTCTATATCGTGAACACCTGTGTCGATTGCGGCGGCAATTTCATCATCACCGCGAAAGATCCCAAGGGCCCGTGGTCCGATCCCATCTGGCTGCCCTTTGAAGGCATCGATCCGTCCATCACCTTCACCGAGGATGGCAAGGCCTATATCGTCAACAATGGCGCGCCCGAAGGCGAGCCGCTCTACAATGGCCATCGCGCCATCTGGATGCAGGAATACGACCTTGCCACGCAGAAGATGGTCGGCCCGCGCAAGGTGGTGGTGAATGGCGGCGTCGATATTTCCAAGAAGCCCGTTTGGATCGAAGGCCCGCATCTCTATCACATCAAGGGCTGGTACTATCTGATGTGCGCGGAAGGCGGCACGGCGGAACAGCATTCCGAAGTGATCTTCCGCTCCAAGACGCTGTGGGGCCCCTTCGTGCCCTATAAGGCCAATCCCATTCTCACCCAGCGCGATCTTTATCCGGGCCGCGAATTCCCCGTGACCTCTACCGGCCATGCGGATTTGGTTCAAACCGATAAGGGCGAATGGTTCGCGGTGTTCCTGGGCACCCGCCCCTATTCTGGCGATCTCTACAATATCGGCCGCGAAACCTTCATGCTGCCGGTGACCTGGAAAAACGGCTGGCCGATCATTCTGAAGAAAGGCGAGCATGTGCCCTTCGCGGTGACGCGCGCCAAACTGCCGGAGGGCGAAGGCACCATCCAAACCGGCAATATCACGCGCGATATCGCCTTCGATGGACCGAAGCTCAGCCAGGAATGGGTGATGATCCGCACGCCCTCCGAAGACTGGTATAGCGTTGGTGGCGGCGCACTGACTTTGAAGGCGCGCACCGCCGCCATTGGCGGCAAGAGCAATCCGAGCTTCATGGCGCTGCGCCAGCGCCATAGCGATGCCAGTGTGACAACGACGCTGTCCTTCGCGCCGAAAATCGATGGCGAACGTGCTGGATTAGTCGCCTTCCAGAACAGCAACTTCTTCTATTTCTTCGGGCTGGTGCGGGATAAAGGCGCGCTTTCAGTCTGCGTCAGCGCCAAATCCGAAAAGAGCGACAGTGCCCATGGCACCACACTCGCCTGTGCGCCCGCGAAAGACGGCAAAGTGGTCTTGAAGATCGCCATCAGCGGCGGCAAGGCGGATTTCCTCTATGGCCCTTCCGCCGATCAGCTTACCGCCCTGGTGAAGGACGGTGATGCCACCATCCTCTCCACCCACAAGGCAGGCGGCTTTGTCGGCACAGTGATCGGGCCTTACGCCTTCACGCCCTGACGCCGCCTGAGCGCGGCTAAGCCAACAAGAAAGACTGCAAGCGTGGGGGCCTCGGGAACGGGGTCCCCATTTTGTTTTTCACCTTGCGCATCCAGGCTGATGTAAATCTGGAAATCCGCAGCGGCCTCAGCATTCGCGGCGAGCGGGCCGAGCGAAAATTCGCTCTCGCTGGCATCGGGAGATGAGACGCCACAAGACATGCGCTGGCGCACGGTAGGAGTGGGAATGCCGCTCGACATATTGCAGCCTTGCAGATCGAACAGTGCGGGCCCGCGCACCACACTGAAAAACGAGGCGTATTCGCGCCCACCATGATCAACCGAGGCGCCCACATTCGGCCCACCGGGATTGAAGGCGCTGTAGCTGGTCGCGAAAACAAACCGACCGTCAAAATTGCGCGGACCGTTATTCACCAGCACAAGGCTGGACAGCGCATCAATCTCTGCACGGTGCAGGGTGCCATCATCGCTCATCACCGATGCGCTTTGGCGATCCGCGCAACCGAGCCCATTCGCAACGGCACTGCCGGTACACATCAGCGAAACACCGGCGGGCAGACTGGCGTGGCGGCCCTGCCCATCCAGATAATATGAGAAGTTCGCCTGCCAAAAGGCTTCCCGAACAGAAGCGATGGCAGTCGCTCGCGCGGGAGCCGCCAGCAGCAGCACCGCACCTATCGCGCAAAAGAGCTTAGTCTTCCCCATAAGCGGAGAATGCACAGAGCAAAGAACTATGACAAGCGCGACGTTTCGCCTTTTACAACCAAGCCAATTGTTTGCAGAACTTACAACGACTTAATTAGATGGCCGGGGCGAAATCCGGATTTCGATGCGCCGGTTCCGCGCCGCATTGGGATCGGTGCCGCGCGGATTTGTGGCACCAAGCCCTTCCGCCTTCAGCCGGGAGCCCGCGATACCATAGCCGCGGAACGCATCCGCCAGACTCTTGGCCCGCTTCTGGCTGAGGGCGAGATTATCGGCTTCCGCGCCCTTGGCATCGGTATAGCAAGCGATGTCGAGCGCGGTGCGGTCGAAATGGGCCGTGACCTGCGCCACCGCGCGGGCGAAGGAATCGCCCCAATCGCTCAAGGCTTGCCCGGCAAACAAGCGGTCGGTCAGAACGGTCAGCACAATCTCATTGCCACGCCGCGCCACCGGCACGCCCTGCCCGCGCAAATAGCTGCGCAAATCGGCTTCCTGGGCATCCATGTAAACTTCCACCCCCGCCTGGGTGAGCGGCCCCGCTGACACAACGGGCGGCATAGGCGGTTTGGGGTGCTGCTGCGGCAAGGGCTGGCTTGGCGCAGGGCCGGGCGGCTCCATGGAGGGCATCACATTGGGCCTGGGTTCGCAGGCACTCAAAAGCAAAACAGGTCCCGCCAACAATAAAGCCGTCCTAACCCGTTTCATCGCGCACCTCATCTGTACCCTTCCGCAACGAACTCGACGCAGAGGGCCAACGCGCCTAAAGTGATAACAAACCGGGGGACGCAATGAAACCGAGCCAACTCTTGGCGGCCACGCTGATTTTTTCGGGTATGGCCATGGCCGAAGATTGCAGCAAGGCCCAAACCCAAAGTGAGATGCTTATCTGCGCCGATAAAGACTCACGCGCGACGGATAAGGCGCTGAACACGCTTTATGGCGAGCTCTTGCGCCGCTACGAGCCGAAATACCAGGTCCTGCTGAAAGACGCCGAACGGCGCTGGATTGCGTATCGAGATGCCGAATGCCGGTTTGAGACCGCAGCGACCGAGGACGGCTCGATCCACCCCATGGCCTATGCCCAATGCATTACGGCAAAAACCAAAGCCCGTATCACAGAGCTGACCGCCCAGCGCGACTGCGCGGAAGGCGACTTTTCCTGCAACAAGCCTCAATAGCACATCACGAAGATGTCGAAGCTTCACCGCAAGACTCAAAAAAAGCGAAAGTAGAAATTGCGCTACCCCGCATTTCTGTAATTGCTTCAAATTATCCGTAGACAGCGCGTTTCCATGCCGCAGCCCGCCCTATCTTCTCGTCCCGCACCGCGCATTTTACAGTGATGCTGCCGTCACGGCATTTCGCCAGCGGCAGCCACGCGGGGACTACCCGCGGGATAGACTGGGGGTTTTGAAATGCTCGGATTGAAAACACTGGCGCAACCAGCGCTTGCATGCGCCGTCATGCTATCTCTTACCGCTTGCGCCTCAAGCGGACCTACCTTCAAGGAAATGCAATCCAAATTGCCGGCCGTCGCCGCCGATGCCGGACGCATTTTCTTCTATCGTCCCACCGCATTCCTGGGCGCGGGTTCGGCGGTGCAGCCGCTGGTCCGCATTGATGGCGTGGAGGTTGGCCGCTCGGTGCCTAACGGCTTCTTCTATGTGGATCACGCGCCGGGCGCACTGAAGATCGCCACCTCGACCGAGGTGACCGAAGAAACCACACTCAAGCTTGGCGCAGGTGAAACCCGCTATGTCCGTACCGACATCAGCATGGGGCTTTTGGTTGGTCGCATCACGCCGAGCGTGATTGATCCCGATCAGGCGCTGAAAGATATCCAGGACCTGCATTATACCGGCAAGTAAGCCGTAAAACGAAGAAAGGGCGGGAAGCTTCAACCTCCCGCCCTTTTTTATTTAGAGCCCCAGAACCTTTTCCGCCGGTTCGAAGGCGAGCTTCTGGGCTGCCGCGACCGCGCCATAGGTCAGCGTGCCGCGATAGACGTTGAGGCCATGGCGCAGATGCGCATTGGCCTTCATCGCCGCCTCTGCGCCCTGTTCGGCGAGCGCGATGGTAAAGGGCAGCGTCGCGTTGTTGAGCGCGAAGGTCGAGGTGCGCGCGACGCCGCCCGGCATGTTCGCCACCGCGTAATGCACGACATCGTGCACGCGATAGGTCGGATCGGCATGGGTGGTGGCATGGCTGGTTTCGGCGCAGCCGCCCTGATCGATGGCGACGTCGACGATGACCGAGCCTTTCTTCATCTGGCGCACCATGGCTTCGGTGATCAGCTTGGGCGCCGCCGCCCCCGGAAGCAGCACACCGCCAATGACGAGATCCGCGCTCGCCACCTGTTCTTCGATGGCATCCATAGTGGAATAAAGCGTGTGCAGGCGCGAGCCGAACTGCTCATCCAGCTCCTTCAAGCGATTGAGCGAGACGTCCAGCACGATGACATGGGCTTCGAGCCCCATCGCCATGCGCGCCGCATTGGTGCCGACCACACCGCCGCCCAGAACGACCACCTTCGCCGCCGGAACACCCGGCACGCCGCCGAGCAGCACACCACGACCGCCCTGCGCCTTTTCCAGGCAATGGGCGCCAGCCTGGATCGACATACGGCCCGCCACTTCGCTCATCGGCGCAAGAAGAGGCAGCCCGCCGCGATTGTCGGTGACGGTTTCATAGGCAATGCAAACCGCACCGGAAGCGAGCAGGCCCTTTGTCTGTTCCGGATCGGGCGCCAGATGCAGATAGGTGAAAAGCGTCTGGCCTTTTTTCAGGCGCGCGATTTCAACCGGCTGCGGCTCCTTCACCTTCACGATCATATCGGCGACACCAAAGACTTCTTCCGCGGTGGGAAGGATCTTGGCGCCAGCCTTGGCGTAAAGCTCATCGGTGAGGTCGATGCCGTCACCAGCCTTGGTCTCCACGAAGACCTCGTGCCCGCGGGCGGTCAACTCGCGGACGGCGGCAGGCGTCATGCCTACACGGTATTCGTGATTCTTGATTTCCTTTGGAACACCGATGCGCATGAAGGCCTCTTGGAGCAAATGACGGCGCAGAAGCTAACAGCGCGCAACAAGCGGTCAACATAGGCTTTGCGCATCGCAGCTTCGCGCCTTTTGCGGGTGCCGCACGAGCCTTGCGAAAAGCATGCGACGCAAGACTGATTATATCTGAAAAAGAAAAGGGCCCGACTTCTTTTTGCCGGACCCTTGGTTGCTTAAGCGTTGTGCAGCTTAGTCCTGTTTTTGTTGCGGCCGCATCGGCTCCGCGGCGCGCTCCCTGCGACCATCGAAATTGTTTGGTGCACCGCGCTGCGGACCCGGAGGCTGGGCATTTTGGGGGCCGCTTTGCTGCGACGGGACCGGTGCGGGGCTGGGCTCCCAGCGGCGGCCAGGCTGATTAGGCTGGCCTTGCGGAGGCTGCATGCCCGGCAAAGCGCCTTGATTACCCTGCCAGCCCGGACGGTTACCCTGCGGGGGAGTAGGTGCCGGGCTTGGCTGCGGGTTGTTGGTATTGCCCTGCCAGCCCGGACGGCCGCCTTGGCCGTTATTGCCGCCCTGCCAGTTATTGCCCCGATCATCACGACGGTCGTCGCGGCGATCCCAACGGTTATCACGGCGATCGTCACGGCGATCCCAACGGTCGTCGCGCCTGTCATCACGGCGGTCCCAGCGATCATCGCGGCGATCCCAGCCGCCACCATTCCAGCCGCCGCCGCGCCAATCATGATCACGCCAATCGCGGCCATGCTCGCGATACCAGCGCCGGCGCCAATCATCGCGAATACGGAAGCCATTGCGCTCATAGAAATCGAAGCCGAGCGCGGGGCGGTAGCGTTCCACACAATAGCCGCCGGGGCGCGCGCCGCGCCATTCATCCAAGCGCCAATCGCCATGCAGCCAGTACCACACGCGCCCATGATAGCGCCGGTAATAGACGGGCCCGCGATACCACGACCCGCCCCAATAGACCGGGCAGTCATAGATCGGCATATCCCAATAGCCATCCGGGCAGCCGAAGCGATCACAATAACCGCCGCTCTCATAGGAGAAGCCGACACCGCCATCGCTGTTGAAACTGAAGCCGAATGAATCGGCTTTCGCGGGCACCGCCAGCATGGCGGTCGCCATCGCCACAGCGGTAACAGCCGCCTTCCAGACTTTCCTCATTGCCTTAGCCCCTTTCGGCTTTATCCGTTTACAAGTTGCGTTCAGTGGCCGTGATGATCGCCGCCCCGGCCTCCACCGCCAGGACCTCCACCGCCAGGACCACGTCCACCCCAGCCGCCGCCGGACTGGCCACCACCGCGACCACCCCAGCTACCGCCAGGCTGGCCTCCACTAAATTGGGCACGACCACCCCAACCGCCTTGTCCACCATTGGGCTGGGCGCCACGATTCCAATTACCGCGATTCCAGTCACCACGGTCAGCGCCGCGATCCCAGTTGCCGCGTTCTCGATTCCAATCGCCCCCGCGGTTCCAATCACCACGGTTCCAGGCATTGCGATCGCCGCCGCGATTCCAATCACCGCGATCCCAATTGCCTCGGCCCCAGCTTCCCCGGTCATCGTGACGGAAGTCACCCCAGCCACGATTATTCCAGTCGCGACGGGCATGCCAGCCGCCACGATCCGTCCAGCGGATGGAGGGACGCGCGCCACGCCATTCATCCCGCCGCCAGCCGCCATTCAGCCAGTAAAGCCGGTCGCCGCCATACCAGCGATAATAGATCGGACCGCGATACCAGGAGCCGCCGAAATAGACCGGCTCAGAATAGACCGGATATTCGCAATAATCCGGCGGCAGGCCCCAGGGCGGCGCGACGTCATAGTAGTCGTAGTAATCGCAAGGGTCAGAGAAGTACCCGCCATCATATCCAAACGAAAACCCGATCGCGAATTCGGCCTTGGCCGGCGCCGCGGTCAGACCCGCAGTGCCCATCAGCAACATCGCCGCAAAGACCGCTTTACCGAAGACTTTCATGGCTGATCTCTCCAATGAGACGCCTATAAACGCAGGCCCTTAACCGAACCGTTGGCCTGAACACTGGTCTTCAGCGGCTGAACCGTACATGAACGGTCACATCAGAAAAGCAAAAGCCTCGGTTTTTCCATAATCGCAAAAGGAGAGCGACCGCGTCCCAGTGCAGACTTGCTGATGCGGGTCTTCGCGCGCTATGCCAGCACCTTACGGCAGCCACGGTAGCATGCCGCTGAAAGGATTTGAGGCGGAATGAAAACCTTCTATTCCCCGGCCCATCTGGAGCACGATCCCCAGGTGCAGTTCGAAGCCGGTCAGCTCTTGCCTGCCGTGGAAGTTCCGATGCGTGCCGAAACCGTGCGTGTGGCCATCGAAGAGCACAAGCTCGGGCCGATCCTGCCGCCTACACCTTTTTCCGATGAACACATTCTGGCCGTGCATGATGCGGGGCTGGTGAGTTTCCTGGGCGTGGCCTGGCATGATTGGACCGAGCGGTACGGCAAGAACGCCCCGGTCGCCATCCCTTCCGCCTGGCCCGCCAAAGGCCTTCCGGAAAAACGCAAAGGCGATATCGAAGCCCGCCTCGGCACCTATGCCTTCAGTGCCGATGCCCCCATCATGGGCGGCACCTGGCCCGCGGCGCGCGAGGCGGTCAATGTTGCGCTCTCGGCGGCCGAAGTGATCCGCCAGGGCGAGAAATCCGCCTTCGCGCTGACCCGCCCGCCCGGCCATCACGCCGCGAGCGATGTCTTTGGCGGCTTCTGCTATCTCAACAATGCGGCCATTGCCGCGCAGTATCTCATAAAGGCCGGGATCAGGCCCGCCGTGCTGGATGTCGATTATCATCATGGTAACGGCACGCAATCGATCTTCTATCAGCGCTCGGATGTGTTCTTCTGCTCCATCCATGCTGACCCGAACTTCGCCTATCCCCATTTCCTGGGCTTTGCCGATGAGCGCGGCGAAGGCGATGGCGAAGGCTATAACCTCAACATGCCGCTGCCCAACGGCACCGATTGGGAGCGCTATGACGAGTCCATGAAATTCGCAATGGGCGCCATCAAGCATATGGGGCCGGATGTGCTCATCCTCTCCATGGGGCTCGACACCTATATCGAAGACCCCATCGCGGGCTTCCGCCTGAAATGTGATGACTACCTCAAAATGGGCCAGCGTATCGCCAGCCTCGGCAAGCCCGTGCTCTTCATGTTCGAAGGCGGGTATTGCTTTGGCGCGCTCGGCCAATTGGCGGTGAATGTGCTGGAAGGCTTCCACAACGCTTGAGGAAAACCGCGGGAAACACGGTTACCGCATCTTGCATTCTGCCCGCTGGCGGCGATTTACGGCCAGCCCTCAACCCACTACAATCCTTGCGGGGACAGCGCCAGAAAGGCGTTAGGGGGTACTATGCAGGGGTTGATCAGGTGCGCCTTGGGCGCGGCTGTGTGTGGGATGGTGCTTGCCGGAGCGCCCATCGCAAAAGCGCAAGAACAGAAGCAGCGGCCTGCCGCCAGCATCGAGGCGCTGAACTCCGACATCAAAGTCACCCGTGATGGCGCGTATGTGCAAACCCTGCATGTCGAGCTGAAAGCCGCCAATGAAGCGGGCGCGATGCAAATCTCGCGGGTCAATATGCCCTTCAGCGCGGGGCTGCAAACCATCGAGGTCGTAGAGGCCTATACCGAAAAAAGCGATGGGCGAAAGGTGCCGGTCGATCTTTCAACGGTCTTCGAACAGCTTCCCCAGCAAGCCGCGCAATCGGGCATGATCACCGATCAGCGCATCAAGGTGATCTTCTTTCCGCAATTTTCCGCAGGCGACAAAGCGGTCTACACCATCAAAATCGCCTCGCCGCATCCGCTCTTTCCCGGCGAGTTCTTTCTTGGCCAGGCCTTCCCGCGCGCCATCGCCTATAAAGACGTGCGCCAATCCATTACCGCGCCAAAAGCCATGGAGCTCAAGGTCGAGAGCCACGACATTGAGTTTTCCAAAAGCGAAGATGGCGAGAACCTGATCTATCGCTGGCATTATGCGCAGCCAGTGCCGCGCAAAACGGGGCCGGTCTTTGTTTCACCGCTGGATCACGAGCCGCGCTTCTTCGTGTCCACCTTCAAGGATTACACGGCGCTCGGCAAAGCCTATGCCGAACTCTCGGCGCCGAAGAAAATCGTCACCGCCAAGGCGCAGGCCCTCGCCGACAAGATCGCGGCAAGCGGCAGCCATAAGGAACAGGCGCAGAAACTCTATGAATGGGTGGTGCACAATATCCGCTATGTCGCCATTGAGCTTGGCCAGGGCTCATTCGTGCCCCATGATGTGGATGACATCCTCACCAAAGGCTATGGCGACTGCAAGGATCATGATCTGCTGCTGCAGGTCCTCTTGAAAGCCAAGGGCATCGAGTCCGAGAGCATTCTGATCAATGCCTCCAATGCCTATACGCTGACGGAGGCACCGACCTTCGCCCAACTCGACCATGTCATCACACATGTGCCGGAACTTTCCATCTATCTCGACGCCTCGGTGCCGGTGGCACAGTTCGGCGTGCTCCCGCTGACCGAATACGGCAAGCCGATGGTGCGCGCGACGCTGAAAACCGCAGGCGCGGGCACTATGCCGGTTATGCCCTTCGGGCTTTCCTCGATGCGCACTGTGACCGTGCAAAAGCTCGGGACCGACGGCACCATCAGCGGCACCACCACCTCCACAGCAACAGGCGCTTATGCCTTATCGCTGCGGCTGGTGGGTTTTGTGATACAGGCGGTCGGCTCTGAAAAAGCTGCGCAAATCCAGCTTGCCGCACGTGGTTTCAAGGATGGCAAAGGCAAGCTCAACGAAGATCCGCCGCTGGCGCTCTCCAATAGCTACAAAATCAACGGCGAATTCACGGTCAAAGGCTGGGAAGACGTGCTGAAAGGCATGGGCACGATCATGCCCGGGGGCTTGCGCGTTTTGCCGGCGACGGGCGACGAGATCATGGGCCCGATGTACAACACCGAAGAGACCGAGGCCGAACCAACCGCTTGCTTCAGCGCGAGCGCCGAAGAGGACGTCAGCCTGGAAGTGCCGCAAGGCTTTGTCTTCCCCTTTGTGCCGCCTAACAGCGATGTCGTGACGCCGCATCTGAAATATGCCGCGCATTGGACCAAAGCAGGCAACCGCATCAGCGTGCATCGGAGTTTCGCGAGTCATATCGACACCGCGCTTTGCAGCGGCGCGGTGCGCAAGGAAGTGGCCGAGGCGATGAAGAAGATCGCCGCAAGCTATGACACCAATATCCGCACCCTTCCGGCCAGCGCTGTAACGATTTCGAAGACGGAGCCCGCACCGCAAGCGGCGCCTTCCGCACCCATCACTCAGCTCGCCGCCGCAACACCCGATCTTGCCGCGGTGAGCAAAGGCCTCAAACATCTCGATGGCGGGGAATGGGTTGAAGCCGCCACCGCCTTCGAAAAAGCGAGCCGTTCGGGCGTCGCTGATGCGTCGGTGTTGCCTTATTGGTGCAAAGCCTTGTCACGCACCGAGCACGCCAGCGAGGCAAGCGATCTGTGCTCGCGCGCCATAAAGCTTTCGGGCGGCAATACCGAAGTTTTGGAAGCGCGTGGCATCGCCCTTTTCAAACAAGGCAAATATGCCGATGCGGTCGGTGATTTCGAGCAGGCCGTGAAATTAAAACCGCGCAACGCACGCTACATTTACGAACTCGGCGCGGCGAAAAGCAGGGCGGGCGATGCTGAAGGCGGCAAAAGCGACATCCTGAAAGCGCTGGGAATCAACGACGAGGTCGCCAAATTCGTGCCGCGCGCACTGCGCCTTTGAACCGAAGCTGCGTGAACCTGAAGTAGGGATGCATCACAGACGGAAAAGCAGCAGTAGTAATTCCACATTGTGGAAAAGGCAGTATTGCTGAAGATGTGTGCAAGGTTTGTCGGCTGACACAGTTTTTTACTACAGTATATCGTCCAGACGTCAAACTTCGGTCGCGCAAACATCTCCCCCTCGCATTAAAGTTGACGCTGCATCTCCGGAGCGTTTCCCTTGGCCGTGCTGTCTCGTACACCCGACCGGCTGCGTATTCGCAGCCTTGGCCGCCGAAGTGTCTTTGCGACCTTCGACAGGGCGAAACGGGAAGCCCGCATCTGGACGTTCGGCGTCTCCAATCCCCTTCGCTACGCCAAAATGGCCTTCTCCGAAATCGAAGAAGTCATCATCGGCAAGCGCGAGAACACGCGCGAAGAAGCCAGCTATCGGCTGGTACTGCGCCACATCAAATCGCGCAACGTGTATATATCCACCCGCTCGCGCAACGAGGCGCTCGAGATATTGCAGCAATTGCGCGGATTTCTGGAACTCTGACGAGAATTCGCGAATAGCTGCTCTGCAGCGGCGAGGGGTATTTCCGCCCCGTGCGCGTGCTAGGCTTTCTTCATGAGCGATCTAGCCTCCCGCCAGTTCAGCCCGCGCGCTGCCGCCTATGTCTCAAGTGCCGTCCACGCTGCGGGCGCCGATCTTGAGGCGCTGAAAAGCTTCGTGACCGCGCAGGGCTTCGCGCGCGTGCTTGATCTTGGCTGCGGCGGCGGGCATGTCAGCTTCACCATGGCGCCGCATGCAGGCGCTGTGGTGGCCTATGATCTGTCGCAAGCCATGCTTGCGGTCGTGGCACAGGAAGCGCAGAGCAGAGGCCTTACGAACATCTCGACGGTGCAAGGCGCAGCTGAAACCCTGCCCTTCGCCAATGCCAGTTTCGATTTCGTCGCGACGCGCTATTCGGCCCATCACTGGCTGGATGTCCCCGCCGCTTTGCATGAGGTCCATCGCGTCTTGAAGCCGGGCGGTGCGCTGATGGTGATGGATGGCGTGGCCCCCGAAGATCCCGCGAGCGACACCTTTCTGCAAACCATCGAGATGCTGCGCGACCCCAGCCATGTGCGGGACTATTCCGTCCGCGAGTGGGAAGCGATGCTGCGAGAGGCTGGCTTCACGCCGGAGCCCCCTGTTCGCGCCCGGCTGCGGCTAGAGTTTAAAAGCTGGATCGCCCGCATGCAGACCCCAGCCGTTCTCTCCACCGCCATCACAGCCTTGCAGGCGACCGCACAGGATAGCGTGCGTGCCCGCCTCGGCCTGGAGCCGGACGGCTCTTTCCAGCTCGATACGGCTAGCATTCTGGCGCGGCGCTAAACCCTGCCTGCGAGCACCTTTTCGGGGCGCGGCAGGGTGCGGCATTCCGTCCTTTTCCTTGACCTTTTCGGGACTCGGGCCTATATCCCCCGCGACGGTTAGCACTCAAACCATGAGAGTGCTGCCATTTTTGGCCAGCCCGGCCAAAGTTAAAGTAAGCAACTGATATCATTCACTTTATTAGGAGGCAGTTCCCAATGGCATTCCGTCCGTTAGGTGACCGCGTGGTCGTTCGCCGCGTTAAGGAAGATCAGAAGACCGCTGGCGGCATCATCATCCCCGAAACCGCTCAGGAAAAGCCGCAGGAAGGCGAAGTCATCGCCGTTGGCCCTGGCGCCCTCGACGACAGCGGCAAGCGCGTCGCCCCCGAAGTGAAGGTCGGCGACTTCGTGCTCTTCGGCAAGTGGAGCGGCACGGAAGTGAAGATCGACGGTGACGAGCTCCTCATCATGAAGGAGTCGGACATCATGGGCATCGTCGAAGGCCGCAAGGCGAAGAAATAAGCCTAGCCGTTAAGCAACAGAATTCAGGAGTTAAGCACTATGGCTGCTAAAGACGTAAAGTTCGGCGCCGATGCGCGCGAGAAGATGCTGCGCGGCGTGGACATTCTGGCCGATGCCGTTCAGGTGACCCTGGGCCCCAAGGGCCGCAACGTCGTGATCGACAAGTCCTTCGGCGCTCCGCGCACCACCAAGGACGGCGTGTCGGTCGCCAAGGAAATCGAACTGGCCGACAAGTTCGAAAACATGGGCGCCCAGCTCGTCCGTGAAGTCGCCTCCAAGACCAACGACGCCGCCGGCGACGGCACCACGACCGCCACGGTTCTGGCCCGCGCCATCGTGCGTGAAGGCGCCAAGTCGGTTGCCGCCGGCCTGAACCCGATGGACCTGAAGCGCGGTATCGACAAGGCTGTTGAAGCCATCGTCGCCGACCTCAAGAAGCGCTCCAAGAAGGTCAAGTCGAACGACGAAATCGCCCAGGTTGGCACGATCTCTGCCAATGGCGACGAAACCGTCGGCAAGATGATCGCCGAAGCGATGGCCAAGGTTGGCAACGAAGGCGTGATCACCGTCGAAGAAGCCAAGAGCCAGGACACCGAGCTCGAAGTCGTCGAAGGCATGCAGTTCGACCGCGGCTACATCTCCCCCTACTTCGTCACCAATGCCGATAAGATGGTGGCCGAGCTGGATGAGCCCTACATCCTCATCCACGAGAAGAAGCTGGGCTCCTTGAAGGACCTGCTGCCGATCCTCGAATCCATCGTGCAGTCGGGCCGTCCGCTCCTCATCATTGCCGAGGAAGTCGAAGGCGAAGCCCTCGCCACCCTCGTCGTCAACAAGCTGCGTGGCGGCCTCAAGGTTGCTGCCGTGAAGGCTCCGGGCTTCGGCGACCGCCGCAAGGCCATGCTGGAAGACATCGCCATCGTCACCGGCGGCCAGGTCATCTCCGAAGACCTCGGCATCAAGCTGGAAAACGTGAAGCTGAACATGCTCGGCACCGCCAAGAAGGTTCGCATTACGAAGGACGACACCACCATCATCGACGGTTCGGGCCAGAAGAAGGACATCACCGCGCGTGTTGCCCAGATCAAGGCGCAGATCGAAGAGACCTCCTCCGACTACGACCGTGAGAAGCTCCAGGAACGTCTGGCGAAGCTCGCGGGCGGCGTGGCCGTGATCCGCATCGGTGGCGCCACCGAAGTGGAAGTGAAGGAGAAGAAGGACCGCGTCGATGACGCCCTCAACGCGACCAAGGCCGCGGTTGAAGAAGGCATCGTCCCCGGCGGCGGCACTGCCCTCCTTTATGCGACGAAGGCCCTTGCCAACGTGACCGGCGACAACGAAGACCAGAATGTCGGCGTTGCCATCATCAAGAAGGCGATCCAGGCCCCGATCCGTCAGATCGTCGAGAACACCGGCGTGGAAGCCTCCATCGTCGTCGGCAAGCTGCTTGAGCAGAAGTCCTCGACCTATGGCTACAACGCCCAGGCCGAACAGTATGTCGACCTGATCGAAGCCGGCATCGTCGACCCGACGAAGGTCGTGCGCGTTGCTCTGCAGAACGCCGCTTCGGTTGCCTCGCTGATGATCACGACGGAAGCCATGATCACCGACCGTCCGAAGAAAGACGCAGCCCCGTCGATGCCCGGCGGTGGCGGCATGGGCGGCATGGGCGATATGGATTTCTAATCCATCCGTTCATACGGAATGCGGAAAGCCCCGGAGGAAACTCCGGGGCTTTTTGTTTGGCCCCCTGCCGTGGCGGTTCAACACACCCTATACAACATCGCGGTTTCACCGCACGGCGTTGACTGGCCTCTACGAAGTACGGCGTTCAGATCCGAAAAGCGCCAAGGTCAATGATGGCCGAATGTCTCTCGCAAAGATCACATTTGCACTATCATCCGGATGCGTTAACTGACTTCATATTTCGAGCAGCGTATGAGACCCTACCGCAAGCGGGTGTGGAGGGAATGTGGAAGCGCTGATCATTGGGGAAGATACGGCTTGGCCGATTCCCGCGCTGCTCGCCCGGGCCGGATTTGCCGTGGACGCGCTGATGACCACGCCAGCCATCCAGAACAGCCGCTTTGTCCGCAACGTCCATATCACCAGCGGCACGCGTCTGCCCGACCAAGCAGATCAATTGATCCGTACTCGCGGCAAACCCTATGACCTCACGGTGGCGAGCGAAGATTTTACTCTGTGGCGCATTGCCGAATGGGAACGGCACCGCGGCCGTGTCTCTCACTGCCTGCCACTGGTCCCGGGCGCGGATCGGCGCGTTATCCACTCCAAGATCGGTCTCTCTCATGCGCTGACGGATGCCGGCGTGCCAACACCGCCCTTCGCGCTTGCGCAAGATTGGGAGGGCGCCCAGCGCGCCGCACGGCGCCTCGGCTACCCTGTGCTTTTGAAGAAAGACTGTTCGGAGGGAGGGCGCGGCACTTTCTTATGTCGCAACGACGAGGATGTACTGCGAAATCGCGCCCGTTTCACCGAAACGCTGCTAGTCCAGAAATATATCACCGGCGATGAGATCGATCTCTCCGCGATCTTTTTGCAGGGTGACCTTGTGCATTTCTCGTATTCGCGTTTTGAAAAGAGAATCTCGACCTTCGGCCCTTCCTCGGTGCGCAGCTTCCTGCCCTCCAACGCGGCGCCGCGGCATGTATTTCAGACTCTTTCCACTATCGGTCGCGCTTTGGGCATTCACGGCCTGACGAACATCACCGCGATCGCACCAGCCGACGGCTCTGATTTTCAATATTTCGAAGTCGATTTACGGCCCAATGTCTGGGCGGATCATTCGCGCTATTTGGGCGAAGACGCCGCCGAGCGCATTGCCGCGTGGTACAAGGAAAGGCGCGTGCTCGCACCTGCCGCAGATGCGCAAGCCACCGCCTATAAACCGGTGCGGCTGGCAAATATTGCACGCTTGTCTCTTTTGGAAATAGCGCTGAACCGGCACCAGGCCCGCCGCCATTGGCGCGATCCCGATGCCAAATTGCTGCACAGCATCCTGTTGGGCAAAGCGGTGAATTTCTTCGCCCCGCTGGGTCGTCTCTGCGTGCCGCTCAACATGCGCCCCGGAGTCCGGCGCCACCTTATTGCCGCCCGTCTGCTGCCGCACTGAAGCACTTCCTTCAAAAAAAACCCGGCCCATCAGGACCGGGTTTCTTCAATTGCGGTGAAGCAGGCGAACTTATTTCTTGGCGACCGCAGCGAGCGCGGGCGTGCCGACGGACTTGACGGCTTCGGCCAAAGCCTTCACGCGGCATTCTTCAACGCGGGTGGTGAGCAGCGCGGAGTTGCCGCCGTCATTGGAGGCGCAGAGCTTGCCTGCGACCAAGTTGAGGCGCTGATAAAGGTTGGCGGCGCCTTGCGGATCAGTGGCGTCGAGATCGTCGAAACGCACCACGACCTTCTTCTGCACGGCCGCGCCGCCCAAGGTCGGGGTGAAACCGGTGACTTCCACCGAACCCGCCGCGAAGGCAGGCGTCGCCGCAAGGGCTGCGGCGCAAAGAAGGAAGGCACTGTGGCGGGTGATACGTGACATGGGAAATCCTCCAGACTAAGCCGGCCCGTGTTATGGATCGAAGCGGGGGCCGATACCGCGTCGTTTATCTGAACTTGTGCCGATGAAGGCTTTAACAAGGTGTTGCGCGCCACGTTTTTGGCAATCGGCCGCAGCGGCGCGAGCACCCTTATTTCGAGATAGCGATCAATTCGGCGGCGCCGATATCTTTCGCGGCTTGGACAACTGTTTCAGAACGGCACTTCTCCACCTTTTCGGCGAGCAGCGAGCCCTTGCCGCCCGGATTGGACGAGCACAAGGCCGTGGCCACGAGGTTGAGGCGGGTGAAAAGAGCCTGCGCGCCCTGCTTGTCGTTCGGATTGAGATCATCATATTTCACAACCACGAGCTTCTTCACTTTATCCCCACCGAGGGTGGGCGTGAGGCCGCTCACTTCAACGCTGGTGCCTGCCGCGAAAGCAGTCCCGGCCAAAGCGGCCAAGGCCAGACCTGCCGCGATCATAGAACGATGCATAGAACTCAACTCCACCATAGATACCGGTATCAAAGCCGGCACAATACGCCGACTACGTAAAAATATACCTCAATGAGGTCCATTTCCGGCAGGGGGTGAGACGATTTGCTATCGGTGTTGCTACCTATTGGCTCATATTGAGCGAATTGTATCAATATGTGAGAGCTTCACCTTATCTTGCGCGATCAGCCCATGCCACCACCGTGATACAAAGGCCGATCAGCACAAGCGAAAATAGGGCAACACCGTCGCTTGCAGCCACGGGCGGTGCGCCGAAGGCGCCTTCGAAGGTGAATGCACCAGCCAGAAGAAGCAATGCACCGACCACGAGCTTTCGGCCCAAGCGAACCGAACAGCGCGCCGCGTAAGCTGCATAGGCCAGGGCCGCGAGGGCGAGCTCCAGGATGATCGCGGCGGGCTGAAGCGCCCAAAGGCCGAAGCCAAGCATCGCGCCGCCAGGCATCACCGGCATATCGCTTTGATGCACCAGCACATCGAGAAGCCAATGCGATAAGACCGTCGCGGCGATCAGCGCGATGCCGTCCCAATAAACGCCGCTGCGCCGCGCTCGCCGTCCACCCCACACCGCCCAGACGGTCGAGACGATCACCGCTAGCAGCAAAATGCTGATAAGACTGTGGGAGTAGGGAAAATCGAAGCTGACCAGCCCGCGCGGAGCATTCGGCAAGCGCACCTGTTCCAGGCCGAAAAGTACCAGGAACCAGAACAGGATGTCGGCGGCAAAGGCAGCGGCGACCAACGTGCCGAGCTTCATGCGCGGCTCAATCGCCTTGGCCAGAAGCCCAGCCCCAAGATGTCCGACGAGCATCCGATCCCCCACCCCGCCGCGATGGATGGTATCGCGGAGGACGGGAATTTCGCTGAGTTACCCAGCCGCGGTCAATCACCGACGATGGGGAAATGCCGAAATTACTCGGACGTCGGTGCGTCCGCCGCGGGGGCTTCAGGGCTGCGCAAATAGGGTTCAACTGCACCCTTGAGCTTGATGGTCATGGGGTTGCCATGGCGGTCCACGCTCTTGCCGGCGACCACGCGCACCCAGCCCTCGCTGACGCAGTACTCCTCGACATTGGTCTTTTCCTGGCCATTGAAGCGGATGCCGACCCCAGCTTCGAGCAATTCCTCGTTATAAAACGGGCTCTTGGGGTTGGCGCTCAGACGGTCGGGAAGGCTGGTCATGGCAAGCTCTGAAAATAACTCCAGCGCGGGGTGATAGGCTATTCCTCGGGGGAGCGCAAAGCCGGGGGCAGAAAATCCCGCCCACCCGGCAAGCTAAGTCAGGGATAATCCTGGCGCGTCGGGCGGATCACGATATCGCCGACATGGACATGCGCCGGGCGGGTGACGATGTAGTGGAGTGCATCGGCCACGTCCTCGCCCACCAGGAGCGGGCCAAGGCGGGTCTTGAAACCTTCCACCATCTCCTCGCTATAGCCCGCGCCATCCTGAAAGCCGCTGAGGACAAAGCCCGGCTCGACCAGCGTGACACGTACGCCCTTGGGCCCGATCTCACGGCGCAGGGCTTCGGTGAGCGAATGCACCGCATGCTTGGTCGAGCCATAAAGCGCGCTGAAGGGCGAGATGTTACGCCCCACCACGGAGCCGATCACGATGATGTCTTGCGCGGTCTTGGGATAATTCTGCTCCTGGCGCGGGACCATGCGCGTGGCAGCCGCCCGCATCAGCGCCAAAGCGCCGAGCACGTTGAGCTGGAAGATTTCGGCAAGCCGGGAGGTGTCCCCCGCCGTCACACTGCCGCCAAGACCACGCCCGGCGTTTACCACCACAATATCGGCAGGACCAAACGCGGCTTCGGCAGAGGCGAACATTTCCTCGATCACGCTTTCTTGACCGGCATCGCCTTCGACACCGCGAAACATCGGCCAGAGATCTTTTTCAAGCGCCACCAGCTTTTCCTTGGTGCGGCCATTGCCGACCACCGCGATGCCTTCGGCTGCAAAACGGCGAACGGTCGCCTCGCCAATGCCCGAGGTCGCCCCCGTCACAATGGCAATACGTGAAAATCTGGCAGTCATGACCGCTTCTCCCGCAAGGACGTCGGTTGGGTTTATCGCCGAGCCCCATGCTTGGCTACAGGTTTTGCGGGCTGCTCATGAGCATCTTTTGCGCCTTGACCGTCTGCGGAGCTTTTCGGCCCTATCGCAACTTGCCATTGTGGCGTGCCTCGCCGAAAATGAACGAAGCGGCGCGTTCTGTGCCGTCTTGGGGAAATTCCGGAGGAGAGCATGAGAATTGTGGCGTCGGCGCTTGGAGCCGTTGTCATGGCCGTGGCGTTTGCCGTGCCAGCCGCAGCCGATTATGTGCGGCTGGGCGGTGTTGATGTGGGCTTTCGCAACGATAGCGACACCGTCTATTCGCGGTTTGGGGGGCGCCTGGAGAGCCTTCGCCTGATCGCTGGGCGCAGCGATATTTTCTGCCGTTCGGTGGTGGTGCAATTCGAAAACGGCGATACGCAGAACGTATTCTCTGGAAGGCTCGATGAACGCCAGCCGGTGGAGGTGGATCTGCGCGGTCGGGCACGCCGGGTCGACACGATCCGCTTCAACTGCCGCTCCGACGAATTCCGCGGCGGACGCATTTTTGTGGAAGGCGAAGTCGGGCGTTATCGCGACGAGTGGCGCCGCGACCGCGATTGGGATCGTAGCTGGGCGCCGCTGTTCGGCGGCGGGCCCGACCGCATGGGTGGACCGGATCGCATGGGCGGACCGATGGGTGGACCAGACCGCATGGGTGGCCCGGACCGGATGGGCGGGCCGGGCCGCTGGGATCGGGATCGCGATCGCGATTGGATCGTGCTGGGCGTTCAATCCTTCGAAGGGCGCAATGATAAGGAAAGCACCTTCACGGATTGGAAGGGACGCCATGTGGACCGCATCGCGCTGCGAGCCCTCGAAGCCGATGCGCAGTGCATGAGCATCGTGGTGACCTATGATGGCGGGCGCAAAGTCAAACTCGCCGATGGGCGTACGCTCGAACGCGGCCGACCGACGGTCTATGACCTGCCCGGCTATGATCGCGACATTAGCAAAGTCTATCTGCGCTGCCGCGCCACCAACGGCTATCGCGTGAGCATTGAAATCCTAGCCAAGCGCTGATCTGTGTTTTGACGAAAGAGCCCTGGCCAAATCCGGGGCTCTTTTTTGGCCCCACATGTAAAGCAACCTTGACATCACAAATGCCAAGTCTTATGTAAAGCATGCTTTACAGGAGCAGTGAGCATGCCCCCCGTCGCAGAAGCACCCAAACGCTATTTCATCGAATTCAATGCGGTGATGGTTCTCTATGCCGCTACCGTGATCGGCAGAAAATACGTAGTGCAAAATATCGACAATTCAATTCTGCGGGACCTGATTGTCGCCTCGCCCGTTCTGCCCGTCATCCTTACAGCGCTTGTCGTGTACCGCTTCTACTGCCGCATGGACGAATATCATAAGCGCCAATTGCTGGAGGCCTTAGCGATGAGCGCCGGCGTGACCGCCGTCTTCGTCGCGAGCTGGGGCTTTCTGGAAGATATTGGCGCACCCAAGCTGGGCCTTATGAGCGCCTGGATCGTGATCGCTGTAAGCTGGGCTGGCGCGGCTCTTGTGATCGGCTTCAAAGACAAGGCCATTGACGGCGCGCATAAAGCCATTAGGCGGTCGCTGACAACCCTGGCGGTGGTTGTAGGCGGCACCGCAAGCTTTGCCGGCATAGGCATCGCCGCCGGATTTGCGACACCGTTCTGGGAACTCGCATTGATCGCCATTGCGCTTCTGATTGTGCGGATAGGATCGGCCGTCTTTTCGAAATCCGGCACATGCTGAACATCATCCGCCAATTGCGCAGCGAACAGGGCTGGAGCCAGGCAGAGCTGGCGGAAAAGCTCAACGTCTCGCGGCAGACCGTGAATGCCATTGAAACCGGGCGATACGATCCGAGCCTGCCGCTCGCCTTCACCATCGCCCGCCTATTCAAACGCAGCATCGAGGAAATTTTTGAAGGATAGCTGGGGGCCAGCATACGGGATCAGAGCGGTTTCTTCAGCGAGAGCTGCAGCATCGGGCCGCTTTTATCCTGCACACTGGTACGCGCCACATCGGATTCGCCACGCAGGCCTTTATAGAAAGCATCGCGCGTGGCACCGCCTGCCAGGCCTTGCAGATTAAGGTCAATTTCGTAAGACCCGGGCTTATACGCGACGAAGGCGCCGAGCGTTCCGCTTTCACCCGTCGTCGATAATTCGCTCACCTGATAAGCGGTCGAGCTGCCTGTAAATTGGCCGGTCAAACCGAAGCTGAGCTTCTGAGCGGGAAGATTATGAGAGAGCTTCAGCGAGACGGTTTGCGGCGTCTCACCAGACGCGGAGCGCGACTGCTGCGTCACAGGATCGATCACCCGCGATGTATTCCAGCGGGCTTCGGAGGAAAGGTTCGTATGCGGCAGGCCGACCTCGGCCAGCGGCATGGACACCGCTACCGCGAGGCTTTTGCGATCGACCAGCGGGGTGGTCGCGGGCGCTTGCACACCGCCCACCACAGCAAATTCCGTTACCGTACCTTTGCTCGCGGCGGTGTACGTCGCCGAGAGATTGGCGGGACCAATGGTCTGCTGCAGCCGGGCTTCCATTTGCCAAGCATGATCAGGCTGGAAAGAGGAGGCATCCGCCTTGCCATCGGCCTGGCTATAGGTGGCAAAAGCACCTGCGTCATAAGGCGAGACGACATGTTCCACCTTGGCGCTGATCTGCGTATCGCGGAAAGGCGACATGCTCAGGCTGACATGCGGATCAACCGACTGGAAGGTGGCGGTATGCGCCGACTTATCCTGCCAGGAAATATTCGCCACGCGCGCGCTTGCGCCGCCTTCGACATCAACACCCGGAAGGGGTGACCACTCGGCGCGGGCATAGAGCTTATGATCGGCGGTGCGCACGGAAGCCGAATTCGTCGTCGTCTTATCGCGCGAGGTATCTTCGGTATTGGCGCCGACACTTTCGCCGCCAAGCCCCACCTTCACCGGATTGAGCGGAATGGTGAGATCGATTCGGCCGGTGCGGTTTTCCGAGCGCACCACATGCACCCCGGAATCGGCTGAACCGATGCTTTCAGCAGCGCGGTAATTGAGCGAGAGGGCGTTTTCGCCCGTGACCGAGAGCGCAGCTCCCTTGGGGCCGGCGATATCGGCGCGGACTTGGGCGCTGTCGCGATGCCAGAAGGCGTTCCAATTACCATCATCCTTACCCACCGCGGCCTTGGCCTCGGCTTTCACCGCACCTGCAGGCAGGCTGAGATTGAGGCTCGCCTTGGACGAGAGATCACTGGTGGGCTGGGGCGTGGACAAATCCAGAGCCACCGCCCCCTGCTTTAAAGTGATGGGGCCGTCATTCGAGCTGTCGCGCTGCGCCGTCTTGGGCTTGGCCTTGGCCTTTTTCTTCGGCTGCGGGTCCGGCGTTACTACCGTCGAGGGCGGCGCAATAGTCAGGTCGGGCGCGGGCTGCTCTGCGGCTGCAGCCGCCTGGAGGGCGGTCAAATCCAGCGTCGCTGGATCGACGGTCTGCTGCGCCACGGGATCCTGCCCAAACGCTGCAGAAGCGCTGAGGAGGTATGCCAGGGCGGCAAGACGCCGCGGTGTACTCAACCTACGCACTATACCTTCCAACACCTTCTCTTCGTGCCTGACAATATCTTGTCGCCCGGCAAAAACTTGACTTCCGCCAGCCCGGTGACGGATGGTCCCCCTTCTTTTTAAGGAGCATACCCCGTGTCCGCGCCAGCTTCCTCCGATCATATCGTCATTACCCTGCCGGATGGCAAGACGCTGTCCTACCCCAAGGGTGTGACGGGAACGGAGATCGCGGCATCTATTGGCCCGGGGCTGGCTAAGGCGGCCTTAATCCTGACCGTCGACGGCAAGGAATATGATCTCTTCCGGCCCATCGAGCAGGACGCTCATATCCGCATCATCACTAAAAAAGACCCGGAATCCCTCGAATTAATCCGCCACGACGCCTCGCATGTGCTCGCCATGGCGGTGCAGGAACTTTTTCCGGGTACCCAGGTCACCATTGGCCCGGCCATCGAGGACGGCTTCTATTACGATTTCGCCAGAGATACCCCCTTCACCCCCGAGGATCTGGCGAAAATTGAAGCCAAGATGCACGAAATTGTGAAGGCCGATCTGCCGACCCGCCGCGAGGTCTGGCCGCGTGATAAGGCCATCCAGCACTTCAAGGACATCGGCGAGACCTACAAGGCCGAGCTGATCGAGAGCATTCCGGCGGGCGAAGACGTTTCGCTCTATTGGCATGGCGATTGGCATGACCTCTGCCGCGGCCCGCACTTTGCCTCCACCGGCAAGATCGGCGATGCCTTCAAGCTGACCAAGATCGCGGGCGCCTATTGGCGCGGCGACGCCAAGAACGCGCAGTTGCAGCGCATCTATGGCACCGCCTGGCGCGACCAGAAGGAAATGGCCGAGTATTTCCACCGTCTGGAAGAAGCCGAAAAGCGCGACCATCGCCGCCTCGGCCGCGAGATGGATCTGTTCCATCAGCAGGAAGAAGCCACCGGCCAAGTCTTCTGGCATGACCGCGGCTACACCCTGTGGCGCACGCTGGAAAACTTCGTCCGCCGCAAGATTTCCGCGGCTGGTTATATCGAGGTGAAGACTCCGCAGCTGATCGACCGCAAGCTGTGGGAAGCCTCCGGCCATTGGGAAAACTATCGCGCCAATATGTTCATCGCCGAGGTCGAGGACGAAGACAAAATCCTCGCCGTCAAGCCGATGAACTGCCCGGCGCATATCCAGATCTTCAAGGACGGGCTCAAATCCTATCGCGAGCTGCCGCTGCGCATGGCCGAATTCGGTTCCTGCCATCGCTATGAGCCCTCGGGCGCCTTGCATGGCATCATGCGCGTGCGCGCCTTCGTGCAGGACGACGCCCATATCTTCTGCACAGAAGACCAGATCACCAGCGAATCCGCTTCCTTCTGCAAGCTGCTTCTGGAGATGTATAGCGATCTCGGCTTCACCGATGTGCGGGTGAAACTCTCCACAAGGCCGGAGGCCCGCATCGGCTCCGACGAGCTGTGGGATAAGGCGGAAAATGCTCTGGCTGATGCCATGAAGGCGGCCGAGCTGGAATACACCATCAATCCCGGCGAAGGAGCGTTCTACGGCCCGAAGCTGGAATTCGTGCTGCGCGACTGCATCGGCCGCGATTGGCAATGCGGCACCTTGCAGGTCGACTTCAACATGACCGCCCGGCTCGGCGCGAGCTATGTCGCCGAGGACGGCAGCCGTAAAACCCCGGTCATGCTGCACCGCGCGATTCTGGGCTCGCTGGAACGCTTCATCGGCATTCTGATCGAGCATTACGCCGGTAAATTCCCGACCTGGCTGGCCCCGGTTCAGGCCCGCATCATTCCGATCAGCGATAAGGTCACCGACTACGCCCTCGAGGTGCAGAAGAAGATCAAAGGGACCGTGGTCAGCAACGGCACGGCCGATTTGCGTGTGGATGTCGATTTCGCGGCCGAACGCATGCAAAAGAAGATTCGTGACGCCCAGCTCCAGAAAATTCCCTACATGCTGGTGGTTGGCGAGCGCGAAGCCGCGGAAGGCAAGGTCGCCGTCCGCCTGCGTTCCGGCAAGGATCTGGGCGCCATGCCGATCGAGGAATTCGTCAACCGGATCAAGACTGAAGCCGAGACCCGCAAGGATTTTGCGGAATAATTGCTGAAGGTAGGGCGCTCTCGCAGACCGGGAGCGCCTCTCCCATCCCCAGAAAATCCCCTTAAATCGGCGCCGCCGCGCGTGTCTATCCCGCGACAACATCGCGAAATTGCGGCTTAACCCTTGCGAAACGGTTTGGCATTCCTATTCTGTGCCCCGTAAAGCGGCTCAACGGCCGACTTTCGGAGGAAACCCTTGCGCGCATAAGACGAAACAACGTTTGGCGAGGCAGGCAAACCCTCACCAAGCGAAAGCGGCGCGCGGCGTAATGAAGGAGAGAGAGTCATAGCCCCCCCAAGACGGTTTTCACCGCAGGATCGTGCTCCTGCCAAAGACGGTCCCCGCATCAACGAAGAGATTTTCGCGCGGACCATGCTGCTGATCGGCGACGATGGCCATAAGTATGGCGAGATCGGCACCGACGAGGCGCGCGCCATCGCCGAAGAAAAAGGCCTGGATCTGGTGGAAGTCTCCCCGGATAACGCCCCTCCCGTGGTCAAGCTGATGGACTACGGCAAGTTCAAATACGAACAGCAGAAGAAGGCCGCCGAAGCCCGTAAGAAGCAGAAGGTCATCGAGATCAAAGAGATCAAGATGCGCCCCACCATCGACGATCACGATTACGACGTGAAGATGAAGGCGATGCGCCGCTTCTTCGATGACGGCGATAAGGTGAAGGTCACGCTGCGCTTCCGCGGCCGTGAAATGGCTCACCAGAACCTCGGCATGGAGCTGATGAACCGCATCCAGAAGGACACTGAAACCTTCGCAAAGATGGAACAGTGGCCGAAACTGGAAGGCCGTCAGATGATGATGGTCTTGGCGCCGCGCTAAGCTCACCCAAGCTTTCAAGACGACAAAACCCTCGAGCCGAGCTCGAGGGTTTTGCTTTTCTGCCCCCTTGAAGACAGCCCCCAACTAGAAGAATCGCGACGCCGTTTTGGTCACCGAATTGCCGATATCCTGCAGCGGGCCGAGCGGGCTGATCTGATCGTGCATTTCGTCAATGCGCGGACGCCCGCTCATCAGCTTATAGGCCACGCGGCCATCCTGCATCAGCAGCACCACTTCCGCCGCCCAGCCGCTATCGACCGTGCGCCGCTCAAAGCCCAGAAGGTCGAGGAAGAAGTTGCCCGTCCGCCTTGTCTCGACATGCTGGGGATGGAACACGAAAGCCGAGCAGCGGTCCTGCGCCTCGATGCAGGCCTGCACCTGCGGCGCCAGACGGTCATAAGACATAGTATTGCGCGGCATGAACCGCTCGATCACCCCGAGATAGCTGAGGATTTCCACATTCGGGGTGGTCGCGGTGTCGAAGCCCAGCTTGGGCAGATCGGTCAATCGGGTGTTGCCCGGCGTGACATCGGCATAAGCCGCCTGGACCTGCTCGTAGCTTTGGAAGCTGTTCGAAGATACCTTAGATTCATGCGGAAGAAGACCTAAGCCGCCGCACCCCACCAGCGAAAACATGAAAACCGCGCTGACAAAAATCTTCAGCCCACGGCTCGTGCCGCTTACGACCCCGTTGTCCATAATCCCCACCACGCCCAGACATTAAGGTTTTATTTACGATTGAGCGTATCGAACTTTGTTCAGATTGGGAAGATGAATGGCGAAATCGAGGCAAATTTCGCACAAATGTCGTTAATCTGAAGCAGGGCTATGCCCCAGCCGGGGTGTTGACAGCTATGGTATTCTTTCCTGTCCCCTCCCGAGATCAGCACATGCGCGCCCGCGCCCTTTCCCTAAGCCTTTTCGCCATCGCCCATTTTCTCTGCCCAGCCGAGGCCGCGCCCAAGGTGTTGGCGACCTTGAAGCCGGTGCATTCTCTGGTGGCGGGCGTGATGGCGGGCGCGGGTACGCCGGAGCTTCTGGTTGGCGGGGCGCTGTCGGAGCATTCCTATGCCTTAAAGCCCTCTGACGCCCGCAAGATCGCCGAGGCTGATCTCGTGTTCGAGATCGGGCCGGATATGGAGACCTATCTTTCCGGGGCGCTGAGCGGGGCAGGCAGCAGGCTGGTCGTCTTAGAGAAGGCTCCGGGCGTGAAGCTTCTTGCGGCACGTAAAGGCGGGCTTTGGGGCGAGGATGAGGACCGTCATGCCGGTCATATGGGAGGACACAGCGAGCTGGCCGATCCCCATCTCTGGCTCGATCCGCAAAACGCCATCGCCATGACCCGCACCATTGCCGGAGCGCTCGCCAAGGCCGACCCCGCCCATGCCGGGCTTTACCGCGCCAATGCCGATAAACGAGTCGCCGAACTGACACGGCTGGACCAGGAGATTCGGGCGCAGCTCTCGCCCTTGAAAGCGGTGCCCTATCTCGTCTTCCACGACGCTTATCACTATTTCGAGGCGCGGTATGGGCTTTCCCCAGCGGGCGCCATTACGGTCGCCCCGGATCGTCCGGTGGGCGCGCGGCGGCTTTCGGATTTGCGCGCCATGGTGGCGGGCGGCAAGGCGGTCTGCATTTTCCGCGAGCCCCAATTTCCCCCCAAGCTGATCGACACCCTGGACGCTGGCACCAAGGCCAAGATTGGCGTCCTCGACCCCCTGGGCGCGGAGCTTACCCCAGGCCCAACCCTCTACCCGAGCCTGATGCGCCAGCTCGCCGCCTCGCTCAGTTCCTGCCTCAGCAAAAACCGTTAGCCTTGACCACAAGGCAAGGGTATTGGTTCTGACGCGCCGGTCCTGCCGTCTCTAGCCATCCCGTTCCGCCCAATGCTGAAGACCTATATGCCGCTGCATGGCGGCCTCAGAATTGTTCCCGATGCTGACAGCACGGCGGTACCGCCGGAGTCGCTGTGGATTGACCTGTTCGATCCCTCGCCAGAGGAACGCCAGGCGGTGAACAATGCGCTGGGCGTGGACCTTCCGACCCGCGCCGACATGGAAGAGATCGAGGTCTCTTCGCGGCTTTATGCCGAGAACGGCGCCATCTATATGACCGCGCTGGTGCTGGCCAATTCGGGCACGGAAAATCCCGTCGCGGGTGTGGTGACCTTCGCCCTGGTCCGCAACACGCTGATCACCATCCGCTATACCGAGCCGCAGCCCTTCCGCACCTTCGAGGCGCGCTGCCGCCGCGGCACCGTGCCTGCGAGCAAGGCGGAGAATGTTCTCCTCGATCTTCTCGACGTCATCATCGACCGCCTCGCCGATATTCAAGAGCGGGCCTCGGCCGAGATCGAACGCATCAGCCGCGATATCTTCGATCCCGACAATTCCGCCCATCCCATCAGCAGCCACGAATTCCAGGAAGTGCTGCGGGCGCTGGGCCGCAAGCATGATCTCGCCGGGAAAATCCGCGAGAGCCTTCTGACGCTGGCCCGCATGCTCGCCTTCCTGCAGCAGGCGATGGACAACAAGGACAACAAGGACGTTCTTCCGCATGTGAAGACGCTGACCCGCGACGTGAACTCGTTGCAGGATCATCTCAACTATCTCACCAGCCGCCTTTCTTACCTGTTGGACGCGACGCTGGGCCTGATCAACATCGACCAGAATAACATCATCAAAATCATGTCGGTGGCGGCGATGGTGTTCCTGCCGCCGACCCTCTTCGCCTCGATCTGGGGCATGAACTTCCAGGAAATGCCGGAGCTGCATTCCCATTTCGGCTATCCCATCGCCTGGATCGTCATGATCGTGTCGGCCATCGTCCCCTATATCTGGTTCAAGCGTAAAGGCTGGCTTTGAAAAACCCTCCTCTGGCGATTGCGCTGAAACTGGCGCAGACGCTGTTCTTTTCGCTCATGTATGCCTCGATCAAGCTTGCCGGCCCCGCGCCTTTAGGCGAGGTCGTGTTCTTTCGCGGCTTCTTCGCACTGGTGCCGCTGCTTGCCTGGACCTTCTATACGGTGGGCCCGCGCGCGGCGATCAAGACGCAGCGCCCGCTTTATCATGTGGTGCGCGGCACGGTGGGCGTTGCCGCCATGTTCCTGAACTTCGCCGCCCTGGCGCTTCTGCCGCTCGCCACCGTGACCGCCTTTTCCTTCATGCAGCCGATCTTCGCCGTGATCCTGGCGGCGCTGTTCCTGAAGGAGATTGTCGGGCCTTGGCGCTGGGGCGCGGTGGCGGCGGGCTTCATCGGTGTACTGATGATGATCGAGCCCCATGGCGGGCTCATGGCGGTGCTGCAATTGCAGCTTTCCGCTGGCGTGGTCTATGCCCTGCTCTTCTCGTTCCTCTCCGCCGTGGTGGTGGTGTGGATCCGCCAGATGAGCACGACGGAAAGAAGCGAAGCCATCGTCTTCTATTTCATGAGCGCTTGCGCGGTGATCGGCATCATCACCATGGCCTTCCAGCACAATGTCTTCACCTTCCACACCTGCCTGTGGCTCGTTCTGTGCGGCCTCTTCGGCGGCGTGGGCCAAACGCTGATGACCTACTCCTATCGCTATGGCGAACCATCGCTGCTAGCGCCCTTCGATTACGTCTCCATGGTCTGGGCGATGATCCTGGGCTGGTTCCTGTTCGGGGAAATGCCCGAGAACCTGGTGCTGTGGGGCGCAGGCGTGGTGATCGTCTCCGGTCTCTTCATCGCTTGGCGCGAACATCGCCATCGCATCGAAGTGCCGCGCGAGACGGTGAGCTGAACCTTGCCGGTATCTAGCTAAAACATTTCCGCTTACTATCACTGAGCTTACAGAGGGCTCGATTTCACGGCCTCAGCGCAAAACAAAAAACGTGAAAACAAACCCGGCATTTTTCCCGTAAGCTTTTGGCGAGGCGGAATTTTCGCCTTGCTAGGCGCAGCGGCTCCACGAGCATGAACAGCGCCAGTATTTTGAAAAAATTTTTCGCCTCCATTCAGCTAACAACTTTAGATGGGGGCGACAGAGCGGATGTTCAAGCGGCTGCGCCAAACAGTCCGGCGATAGCGCGCGCCCGCTCTTTGGCAACGGCGAGGAGAATACGCGGATTGCGTCGCAAGACGCCGATGGCATTGGGCACGAAGCCAGGGCCATACGGCACATAGACCCGCACGGGAACGCCTCCCGCCTTGGCCCAGGCGAGTAAAGGTTTCGCGGGCATACCGAGCAGGATTTCGATTTCGCAAGAAACGCGCGCAGCTTTCAGCCGCTTGATCGAGGCGCGGGCCAATTCCAGATCATGGGTGGCAACAGCGACATGGCGCGCGCCTTGGGCAAGGCGATCGATCACAGCAAGATACCCCGACGCGATATCGCGATGGGGATCGGCGGGATCGGGCCATTGGCCTTTGACCACACGCACGGCCAAATTCTTTGACATCGCCCAATCGGCATCGCCAAGCGAGCGCTGCCAGCGCCCCGGCAAGGTTGTGCTGACATTTTCGGGCGGCAGAACACCCAGTAAGGCTTCGGTGAAGGCGTTGGAGCGATCGGCCACTTCGACGCCATGGGAGTCGCTGTGAAGGCGCAAACCGGCAGGAGCGACCTCGCGCGCGAGGGTGTGGGCAAGCTCAGGCGAGAAGCGCAAGGCTGGCGGCTTCAGCGAGATGTAGCTTTCGAACGGCACATCGCGAAGCGCGGTGATAGCGGCGCGATAGGGCGCGAGAATGTCGGCTTCTTCGCCCGCGTCCCAAAAACCAAGCGTAGTGGCATGGCCTTCATGAGCGAGGCGCGTGGCAACCGCGAGCGCATCGGTGATGGTTTCGCCCCCGGCATAAGGGGCGGCAGCTTTCTTGATCAGCGGCATTAAGAGCGCCGAAGTTTTGACAATGGCGACGTGTTTCAGGCGCTGCTTCAACGGCACGGGCGGCGGCGCGGTATCGAAGAGGGCGGTATCGGCCATTACGACCTCACCTCTGCAAGAGCGCGGCGCTGGCGCAGCGCTGCCTTCAGGCCTTTGATTTTTTGGAGCAGCGCGGGGCTGAGGGCGTAGATATTTTCCTTGGCGAAACGCACCAGGCGGCGTTTCAAGGGCGCACGCCCGATATCGCCCAGAAGGCGGGCATGGCTGGCGTATAGGAGCTTGTAGTCTTCATTGCCTTCGGAGAAATCGAACTCGCGATGGCCAAGGGCGTAGCTCTCTTCCAGCATGCGGCCGACAAGCTGATGTCCCGCAGCATATTTCTTATAGGCCGGATCATAGGTGAAGACCCAGCCGGACCAGACGCGATCATGGATGAAGCCTATCCAGACGGAGGCGAGTTTTCCGCCCGCGCGTAAAGTGGAAACGGTGAGCGCGCCTTGGCGGCGCAAGGCTTGGAAGAAGGCGAGTGTTTCGGGACGGGCGAAGTAATTGTCATGGCCGGTGGCGATGAGCTGCTGGCTTTTCCAATGCTGCGCGAAGGGCAGCACATCTTCCGCCGTATCATCGCGGGTGAAGGTGATTTCGCCCTGCTGTGACGCAAGGCTGCGCCCGCGGCGTTCCAGATCGCGCATGCGGCTGCGATGACGATTGAGCTGCCAATCTTTATAAGCGGCGAAAGAGGAAAACAGCGACCAATCCACGAAAGGCGCCAGCATGATATTGGGATCGGCTGGATATTCGGATTGGAGCGGCAGAATCTCGCGCACGACCTGACGCGCGAAGCCACCTTTTTGCGGTGTGCCTGAGATTTCGTGGGACGCGAGCGGTTGATGCACATCAAGGAATGGCAAGCGTGTGATCGGTTTGCCATCGATGACAAGCAGGCGCAGCACCTCTTCACCGAAGGCGACGTTCTCTATACGCGCAGCGCGGCCCGGGAAGAAGGCCTCCGCCGCAGCGTTGAGAAAGGTGTCTGTCGCGTAGAAATTCATTTCGTGCCTGCCCCCGCAGGATGAAGTGTGCGGGAACGGGACGCGATCTGCCACGCTTTCGCAGCACCAGGGTGAACGAAGCGTTAGCGTTAGGAAGACGTTAACGCGGCGCTGTGCCGGAATGGGAAAGCTACCGCATCGCTTCCCGCACCAGCCCTTCCACCAGATCGGCGTAGGAAAGACCCGCGTGATGGGCGGCGGCGACGAGGCCGGAATCGGGAGCGATGCCGGGATTGGGATTGATCTCCAGGATTTGCGGCACGCCATCTGCGCCGACGCGAAAATCGATGCGGGCGGCACCCCGGCACTGGAAAAGATGCCAGGCATCTTCGCATAACAGCGTGAGATGACCGGCTAGTGCTGGGTCTTCTTCTTCAAGGCCGAAACGGCGGAGCATGAGCTGGCCCGCAGGCGAGGCTTCATCCCATTTGGCGTCATAACCGACAATGCGCGGGCGTTCGACGGGCCAGGATTCGAACACCATTTCGGCCAGCGGCAGGATGTGCGGTTTACCATCCCGTTCCAGGATGGTGATGTTGAATTCGCGCCCGTCCACGAAACGCTCGGCAAACCAGCGCCCGCCAAAACGTTCCGCACACAGATCGGCGCGGGCGGAAACCTCAGGCGCCTCGACCACGGCATCGTCATCAAGACCGAGCGAGGCATCTTCCTCGGCGCATTTGACGATCCAGCGCCCCGGCTCGAGCCCATGCCAATGCGGCGGCTCGCACCAATCGGGCGTCGGAAGCCCCGCATCGCGCAAGAGCTGCTTGGAGCGCGGCTTATCGGAGGTGAGGATCAAGCCGTCCGGCCTCATGCCGGTGTAAGCCATGCCGATCTGTTCCAGAAGCCGCGGCGCGATATGGGCGAGATGGCCCTTGCCGTTGATCCCTTCCACCAGATTGAACACAAGATCGGGCTTTTCGGTTTCCAGAAGCGCGCGCAAGCGGACGGCGAAAAACGGCGCCTGCACGGTTTCATAGCCGCGCGATGTAAGTGCGGAAGCGACGGCATCGGCGGCGATGAGGGTGTCCATTTCATCCGGCGGGGCACCAGGCGGCACATCGGAATGGAGCACCAGAATTTTCATCGCGCGGGCCTCAATTCGGGGTGGCGGCGGAAGAAAGAGGCCATGATGCGCGCGATCAGATCGTTATAGGTGATCCCGGCAAAGCCAGCGATGAGGCAGAGATCGGAATGCTCAGGCCGCAAGCCCGCCAACGGATTGACCTCGATGAAATGCGCATCCCCCATGGCATTACAACGAATGTCGACGCGGCCTCCGTCGCGGCAGCGCAGGATTTTCCAGGCGGCCAGCGCGACGGCGCCGGCTTTGGCGGCTTCATCCTTGGGCGCAGGCTCGATGGTGACTCGCTCCTCCCAGCCTTCGGATTTATTGGCATAGCCATAACCCGCGCCGACAAAACCGGAGAGCGGCACGATCTCGCTGACACCCAGAACTTCGGCCTCGGCGCCGGTGCCCGTAATACCAACCGTGAATTCGCGCCCCGGCAGGAAACGCTCCACCAGCACGGGCTGGCGGAAACGGGTGAGAAGCTCGGCGGCGGCCTCTTTCAATTGGGCGAGATTTTCGACTTTGGATTTGGCACCGACACCTTTGCCGGAGCCCTCCGCCACCGGTTTCACGAACAACGGATAGGGCAAGGTGATAGCATCGGCATCGGCGAGGCTTTCGAGCACGGCAAAATCGGGCGTCGGCACCCCGCCATCGCGCACGACGCGCTTGCACATTGCTTTGTCGAGGCTGAGCGCCATGGTGAGGGTGTCGGAGAAGACGAAGGGAATGTCATAGGTTTCGAGGAGCGCCGGAACCTGCGCCTCTCGGCCAAGACCTTTCACGCCTTCGCAGAAATTGAACACCGCATCGAAACGCTCGCCCGCCACAAGGCGCGCGGCCAGAGCCTTCACATTGCCGACGCGGACGGGTTCGAGATTTAGGGCCGCGAGCGCATGGGCGATGGCATCGATAGTGACCATGGAATCGAATTCCGCCGCCTCCTCCGCGCTCCAGCCTTGGGCGAGGTAATCATCCTTCAGGTCATAAGCGATGGCGATGCGCATGATGCTTTATATTTTCTTCTCTGCGCCGACGCTGCCGCCGGGATCGGGGTAGCGATAGACCTTGCCTTCGAAATTGCGCAAGAGAAGATCGTCGCCATCGCGCCCGACAATGCAATCGGGAGCAAGCTGGATTTTGCCGCCGCCATCGGGCGCATCGATGGAAAAGACCGGCGTGCAATAGCCCGAAGTGTGGCCGCGCAAGGCTTCGATGATCTGAAGCCCCTTCTCGACATTGGTGCGGAAATGGGCGGTGCCGCGAATGGGATCGCACATGAAGAGGTAATAAGGCTTCACGCGATGGCGCAAAAGGCCCTGCATCAGATGGACCATCAAGGCGGGATCGTCATTGACGCCTTTCAACACGACGGTCTGCGAGCCCAAAGGAATGCCCGCATCGGCAAGGCGGGAGGTGGATTCCATCACCTCCTCGGTCAG
The DNA here is from genome assembly GCF_011761565.1 of Rhizomicrobium palustre. Taxonomy (NCBI): domain Bacteria; kingdom Pseudomonadati; phylum Pseudomonadota; class Alphaproteobacteria; order Micropepsales; family Micropepsaceae; genus Rhizomicrobium; species Rhizomicrobium palustre. The sequence continues at coordinate 679,450 of NZ_JAASRM010000001.1, forward strand.
TTCCTTGGGATGGGTGACATGCAGGGACATAAAGAGCGGGTGATGTTTTTTCAGCATCTTGGCGAAATCCTTGGTGATGCGCTGGGGCAGAACCAGCGGGATTTTCGTGCCGATGCGGATGAATTCGATGTGCTTGAGGGCGCGAAGCCGGGTGAGCAGCCAATCGAGCTTATCATCCCCGATGGTGAGAGGATCGCCGCCCGAGAGCAGCACATCGCGCACCTCGGTATGGACTTCGAGATAGGCAAGCGCCTTTTCCCATTGGCTGGTGGAGAACTGATATTCGCCACCGGGATTTCCGACCACACGGGCCCGCGTGCAATAGCGGCAATAGGTCGAGCAGGTGCCGGTGGTGAGAAACAGCACGCGATCGGGATAGCGATGCACGATGCCGGGAACTTTGGTGTCGTGATCCTCGCCCAAGGGATCGTCATTCTCGCCATAGCTTACTACGAATTCACCCGAGCTCATGACATGGGTGCGGCGCAAGGGCTCGGCTGGGTCTTCCAGCCCCATCAGGCTGGCGTAATAAGGCGTGATGCCGACTGGCAGCGGACCTTGGTGGCGCTCCACCGCGGAGCGTTCGTCTTCGGAGAGTTTGAAGATACGTGAGAGTTCGCCAAGAGAGCGGATGCGGGCGCGCATCTGCCAGCGCCAATCGTTCCACTCCGCGGTGGAGGTGCCGGGAAAAAAGCGGCGGTAAAAGGCTTTGGTGTCGGCGTTGACGGGAAAGCGAAGAAAAACCCGGGCGGGTTTCTTTTCAGCGGAAGGTTTCGGCTGAACGGGTTGCAAGGGAGGCTTTAACGCATGCCCCCGCAAAGCTGGGAGACTCATCGACGTCCCACGACGCTAACCGTTAAGCCCACGCGAAAGCCCCAGTGGCATCCCATCACCAGGCTCAACGAACCTCGCGATGATTAGGGCGATTGCGCGAGCCGTCAAGTGAAAGCGCGAACATCTCGCGCTCACACACCAAGATGGACAGAGATCACATCGCTTTTCTGTCCCCACCTATTCAGCAGGTGGGGGAGGTATCTCGGAGACAGGTTCCAACCGATAGATGCGGATATGCACCTTGCGGCCGCGCGAATAATTGAAGCCATCCAGCGCGCCGACTTCAGCGGCGGTCGCTTCAAGCTCTCCCAGACGGGCTTTGAACGCCGCCCCTTCGTGGTCTTCCACCAAAGCGAGGCCACCTTCCGCCGCGCCCGCTTCGGCTGCGCCGCGCCCATCTGTCTGACGCGTTTTGGTCCCGAGGAAGAAGACCAGGCTGGGTTCCAGATAGCCCGCCAGCTTGGGCGGGGAATCGCCGGGGCGCGAGAGGCGGGCGACTTCAGCGGCGGCGCGCGGGCTCACCCAAAGCTGCGAAAGGTTCGGGCCCGCGAAGCCCGTCAGCGTGGGATAGAGTAGAAGCGGCGCGGCCAAAGCCAGAAGCGCGGCGTTACGGGTGTTCTCGCGGAAATACTGAATCAATGCGCCGATTGTTATAGCCGCAAACAAAAGCGCGGGCAGAACCAGCCAATAGATCGGCCCGGTGCCGTATTTGATGGGGAGATACACAAGACCGATAGCCAGCGCGATGGCGCCAAGCGCAAACTGCACCGGCGCGGCATAGATGGCGATGCGGCCCCAGATGCCGCCCTCTGCCCGCGGCGCCTCGGCCCACAGCGCGGCCATGATGGCGAGCGCGGGATAGGTCGGCAGGACGTAATGGGGCAGCTTGGTCGGCACCAGTTCAAAGGCGATCCAGGTGGCGGTCCAAGCGAGGAGGAAGCGCATCACCGGCTGGCGATGATAGCGGATCGCCATCACGAAACCGGGCAGAAGGAACAGGATCGCGGGCCAGAAGCTGGGCGTGAGGGCGATAAGGAAATAGCCGGGAGGGGCGCCATGACTCTCCTGCCCGCCTTGCAGCTTGGTGGCGAAGTCCTGCCCGAGGGATTGCTGGAAAAAGGCGCCGTGGCTTTTGAAGGTGATCGCCAGAAGCCAGGGCAGCACCATCACCAGCACCAAAGCGATGCCGCTGAGGGGATTGGTCGCCTTCAGCCAGCGCCCGTTTTTGTCCCAGAGGCTGAGGCCTGCGGCGATGGCGAGCGGCACAAAAACCGGCGGGCCTTTGACCAGGATGATGACGCCGAGGCTGAACCAGCCCGCCAGGATGATCCAGCGGGACGGCATCACTGCCTCACCTTTCGATGCCAGATAGACCCGCATCAGCACTGCCACAGAACCCAAAGTGGCGGCGAGCAGCACTGCATCGGTGGTGGCAATCGTCGCCTCTGCGGTCAAAAGCAGGGTGGAGCCCAAGAAGCCCGCCGCCAGCATGGCGGTTTCCACCCCGGCAAAGGCGCGGGCGCACCAGAAGGTGAGGAAGACCGCGATCAGCGCGCCAAAGAGCGAGGGCAGGCGGTAGGTCCAGATATGGGTGCGTTCACCCAGCCCCGCAATGGCTGTGGAGGCCGATTGCATCCAATAAATCCCCACCGGCTTCTTGTAGCGCGGCACCGCCCCGAAGCGGATGTCGATCAGGTCGCCCGTCTCCAGCATTTGTTTGGAGGCCTGGGCGAAGCGGCTCTCGTCCCGGTCGAGCGGGGGCAGGCTGAACACGCCCGGCGCCCAGAGAAGCAGGCAGAACAGGGTCAGAAACAGCCGCGGGCGCAGTTTCAACGCCGCCAAAATCCGCTCTGCCGTCATCGGGATTCCCCCTGTTCCACCCCTCCGGCTTAGCGCATTTTTCCGGCTGTGGCAGGTGTTATTGGAAGGCGCGGCACGAGGGTTCCGGCACAGCCCTATATCGGGGCGGATTAGCCCTGTATAAGGCCCCCGCCGCAGCCCGAAATCCCGCGGCCAGACAAGGTTAGAGCAGGCAATGGCGTTAAGATATTCCGTGGTGGTGCCGGTCAAGGATGAGGCGGGCAATATCGCCCCCCTGGCCCGTGAGATCGCCGCGGCGATGGCGGGACTTGGCGATTACGAGATGATTTTCGTGGATGACGGCTCGACCGATTCCACGCCCGATGAGCTTTTGGCCCTGAAGGGCGAAATCCGCACCCTGCGCGTCATCCGCCATGCCACCAATCTGGGCCAGAGCCGGGGGGTGCGCACTGGCGTGCGCGCCGCCAAGGGCGAGATCATCGTCACGCTCGATGGCGACGGGCAGAACGACCCCGCCGACATCCCCAAGCTCCTCGCCGAATTCACCGCCGCCAAAGCGCGCGGGGACGAGAGCCTGGGTCTGGTCGGGGGCGTGCGCGCCAAACGCAAGGACACCGCCTCGCGCCGCCTCGCCTCTCGCCTTGCCAACAAAATCCGCGATGCGCTGCTGAACGATGGCGCCAAGGATTCAGGCTGCGGCCTGAAAGCCTTTAAGCGCGAGGCTTTCCTTGCCCTGCCCTATTTCGATCACCTGCACCGCTTTCTCATCACCATGATGATCCGCGAGGGCTTTACGGTGGGCTTTGTCGATGTGAACCATCGCCCCCGCCTGCATGGCCAATCCAAATACACCAATTTCCACCGCATGCTGGTGGGCATCGACGATTTGATGGGTGTGCGCTGGCTGCAGCGGCGCATGCGCAAAAAGACCGAAGCGAAGGAACTCTAATGCTGGATCAGTTTGCCCAATTCTTCGGGCTCCATTCAGGCGCGGATGTCCTCTGGCTGACCATCGGCTTCGGCGGGCAATTCCTGTTCGCCTCGCGCTTCTTTGTGCAGCTTTTCTATAGCGAGCGCGCCGGCAAGAGCGTGATGCCGATCGCCTTTTGGTATTTCAGCCTGGGCGGCGGGCTGATCACCACCATCTATGCCTTGCATCTGGGCCATTCGGGCCTGCCCTTTTTGATGGGGCAAGTGGGCGGCCTTGTCGTTTATGTGCGCAATCTGATGCTGATCTTTAAGGAAAAGGCCCGGGCGAAAGCGGAAATCCCGCCAGCGGCGTAAACCGGCGCTTCCTGTAAAGGCTGTCGCGGCTTCGCGATTGACAATGTTAACGCTCGTGCAGACACTCGCGCCCCTGGGGACCTCGCGGGGAGACGGTCATGTCCGAACACCAACACACTGATGTGAATCTGCAAGTAGGCCGTAAGCGCAGCATGCTGCAGTTCCTGCCCTACTTCCTGCCGATTCTGATTCTTTACGTCCTTTTGGAGACGGTGGGGATCGATCTGAAGAAGGTTTACGGCCAGGGCGGCTATACCGTGACTTGGGGCGAAATCCTGCTGATCCTCTCGGCCGTGATGGCGCTGGCCGAGCAGCTCAAGGTCTCCAATCCGGGCATCGACAATACACTCGAAGCCCTCACCATGGTGGGGATGGGGGTGCTGCAGCTCGTGCTGTTCGTGCTGGGCGCGGCCGGGGTTGTGTATTTCGGCATGTTCGCCAAATCGGACTTCCTGGTGCAAACCTTTATCAGCCTGTCGGCCTCCATCGTGGCCGTGCTGATCAACGCCCGCACCCTGCGCCGCTCGATTGATTTCGCCGGCAATTAGCCGGACGGCGATTTCGCCGGAAACGGAGCCCTAGCCGCGCCAGAAGGCGGGAAATTCAGCCCGCCTTGTGGCCCCCAAGACGCCCGGATCAGGGGCTGCGCCCTCGTGCCAGCCCCGAGAGTGGGGAAATTGCCTTTGGGCGTCTTGCTTTATCGGGCAAATGCGATAAACCCCTGCCCCCGGACTGGACGTGGCGGTACCCCTGCCCCGACCTATGCCGAAGACGGACAGGTGGCCGAGCGGTTGAAGGCGCACGCCTGGAAAGTGTGTAAACGTTAATAGCGTTTCGAGGGTTCGAATCCCTCCCTGTCCGCCAGCACTCCCCCTCCAGATTGCGCGGTAAGCCTTCGGTGGCGCTTAGAGCGTCAGTACGATCTTGCCGAAGCCGCCACCCTTTTCCATCCGGCGATGCGCCTCTGCGGCTTGGGCCAGCGGGAAGGCGTGATCGAGGAGCGGGCGCAGCTTTCCCGCCGCAAAGAGCGGTAAGGCGCGCTCCGCGAAACGCTGCACCATGGCCCGCTTCTCTTGAGGCGTACGCGACTTCATCACCGTGCCGACGAGGCGCAGGTGGTTGTGCAGCACCAGATTGAGCGGAATGACGGCGTCATTTTCACCGCTCAGGATGCCCACCTGCACCAGAACACCGCCCGGCTTCAGGCTGCGCAAGTTACGGGCGAGATAATCGCCACCGACAAAATCGACGATCGCATCCACACCGGCACCGTTAGTCAGCGCGGCAATCTCGGCTTCAAAATCACTGGTCCGGTAATCGATGACCGCGTCGGCGCCAAGACCGAGAACATCTTCGTGGCGGGCCGCAGAGGCGGTGGCGTAAACCACCGCGCCCAAGCTGTGCGCGAGCTGCACCGCCGCCGAGCCGATGCCGCCTGCCGCGCTATGGATCAGCACGGACTGACCGGCCTTGACCCCAGCCAAATGCGAGACCGCTTCGACGGCGGTGACAAAGGACTCCATCACCGCGGCGGCTTGGTGAAAGCTCATGCTATCCGGAATGGGCACGGCCATGGCGCGATCCACCCGGGCAAAAGCGCCATAACCGCCACCGCCCACAATCGCCATCACCCGCGCGCCAACCTCTATGTCTGTCACCGCATCCCCGATGGCGATCACCTCGCCCGCCACTTCCAGACCGAGCAGCGGGCTCTCGCCGAACTGCTGCGCACCATAGAAGCCGTTGCGCTGCAACAGATCGGCGCGATTGACACCCGCAGCACCAACCTTGACTAAGAGATCGCTGGGCCGGATTTGCGGAACAGGAACCTCGGCCAGATGCAGAACCTCTGCCGGACCGAATTCTTCATAGACGATGGCGCGCATGGCTGACCTCAATAGCGGTTGGCAAGCGCGCGCCGGGCGATGCTGGCGGCAAACATAGGCGTTTCGCGGCGGTTATGATCGCCACCCGCATCCTGGCGCGCCTTGGCGGCATCCTCATAGGAAAGGCCGTGTTCATCGAGGAACGCCATGAACACATCGGTGGGATGGGCGGTGACGCGATTGGTGTAGCGGGTACGCCCGCCCTCGATGGCTTCGGCGATCAGCTCCCACACCACATTGACCTGCGTGCGGCCATTGGCGGTGAAGACATCGGAAATCGAATTCATCCGGCAATAGGTCTTCTCGGCGACCTCGGCGACATAATGCTGGACGACCAAGCCAGAACCGATTTGCTCGACATTGATGGACATGCGGCGGCCATCATCGGTGGTGGTAACCCCGGCTGCGATATGATCGGGCATGCAGCAGCGCTGGTATTCGGCTTCCGGCAGGGTGAACAGCCAATCGGCAATATCGATCTTTTCCAGCGGGACATCGATCTCGGCACTATAGGCGGATTGCGACAGGATACGGTCTTTAAGAACGACAACCATGTGTTTCTCCTTCGGCTTTGGGGAGGCCGAAACGACCCGCCCGACGCGAGAAAACATGCGATGCTGGTGCGCCGATGATAATGTCCGTCGTCTTTCAAACCGTTTTGCGCTGGACGCACAAATGACCGATCCCCGTTTCGCCGAGCAGATGGCCATTTTTGTTGATGTCGTCCGCGGCGGCAGCTTTTCCAGCGCAGCACGGCGCCGGGCGGTGACACCATCCGCCATCATGCGCCAGATCGGAGCTATGGAGGAAAGCTTGGGCGTGCCGCTTCTGATCCGCTCCACCCGCGCCTTAGCCCTGACCGATGCCGGTCAAAGGCTGTTCGAGCGGGCGCAGCATCTTCTCGACGCGCTGGCCGATACGCGCGCCGAAATCGCCGCCTTTGACGGCACGGTAGCAGGGGTGGTGCGAACAGCCTGCTTTCCCACCTTTGGCAAACGCTATGTCATTCCGGCGCTGGGCGGGTTGATGGCAAAACACCCCGGCCTCACGGCGGAGATCGACCTTACCGAAAAACTCGCCGATCCGGTTGCGGACCGTTTCGATGCCGTGATCCGCATCGGCGAGTTATCCGACAGTAGCTTGATCGCCACCAAGCTTGCCGACCAGAAACGCTTATTGGTCGCCAGCCCTTCCTATCTGGATAGCAAAGGCACGCCTGCGGACGGGCCCGCGCTCTCAAAGCACGCGCTCATCGACAAACTGCATGGCGCCGATCTTCTTGGCTGGAGCGATGTGCTGGGCCGCCCCGCGGGAAACGACGCACAGGACAAGGTTGCTTTTCGCTCCGATGATTTTGAGGCCATGCGCTTAGCTGTGCTCGCGGGCATGGGTATTGGCCTGTTGCCGGATTGGGTGGTGGGACCAGATGTGCGCAGCGGCGCGCTGATCCGCCTTGGCCTTGGCGGCGAGATTTGGAACAGGCGGCCCGCCGGGATTTACCTCTTGCGCGCCCTCGCCAAACCCTCCGCCAAGCTCAGCGCCTTCATGACAGCTTTGCGCGAACAGATCGGAACGCCGCCGAACTGGGAGCCGTAATATAGTTCAGCGCCCTTTTGCGCCATTTCATCCCCTCACACACTGAAACTGATCCAGCATGCCGTCGGGGCGGCGGTGGAGGGCGCAGAGGCGTTCGCCACGCTGGAATTCGACGGCGTAAATGCTGGAATGCTGATCGCTATAGACGGGCGTTTGCAGCGGTTTCTGCCAGCCGATTTTTGCGGCCCGATCGCGTGATAGGTCATTTCGAGCGTGCCGCTCTGGCGGCGGATTTGGACAAGGCGCTCATACGGGGGAAACCGCCAGATGCCGGGCAGCACGTTTCGGGCATCGACAGAGACGTGCTCAAGCTCTGCGCCAGGCGCGGGCTCACCCGCCAGGGCAGGCACAAGCGACAAGAGCAAAGCAGCTGCTGCGAACTGCACGAAACCCTCGGCCCGGCGATAGAAGGCAAGGATATCATCCAGACAGGGCCGGGCCCCAACGCACTACTTCAGATTGTCCACCTCGGGACGGCCGAAGAGCATGGCGGGTTGCAAAACCACACACTCCCACCGCTTTTCACAGCCCAGTGCGGCAAACTGGCCTGCGCTGGGTGGCATTGGTTCCTAATATCTATTATTGTTCCAAAAAATGACGTGGCGGTGGGGGGAACGCGTGCCAGGATGGGCATTCGGTTTGTTGTTTTCGGGCGGTTTTGCTGCCGGACTTTGTGAATGGACATGAATTACAGCCCTCCCTGGCCAGAACAGGAACTTTCCCCCGACAGCCTGTTCGGGGCCCTGATGCGCACCGCCGTCGACGGCATCATGGTGATCGACGAGACCGGTCTGATCCAAGCCTATAACGCAGCCTGCGTGCGCCTCTTCCAGTATAACGAGAATGAGGTTTTGGGGCATAACGTCCGTATGCTGATGCCCGAGCCCTATCGCAAGCAGCACGACAGCTATATCAGCAATTACAAACGTACCGGACAGGCGCGCATCCTGGGGATAGGGCGCGAGGTTTCCGGCCAGCGCCGCGATGGCAGCGTGTTTCCGATGTATCTCTCCGTCGGCGAAGGCCTGCTCTATGGCAAGCGCGTCTTTGTCGGCATCGTGCACGATCTTTCCGCGCTTTATGGCGAGCGCGAGGCCTATGAGGCGCGCCTGCTCTCCTTGCGCGAGGAGCTGGTGCACGTGGCCCGCGTCAGCGAGCTTGGACAGGTCTCCGCAGGCATCGCCCATGAGCTTAACCAGCCGCTCGCCGCGATGCTGAACTATGCCAATGCCGCCAAGCGCTTTGCCGCCGCTGGCAAGCCTGAGGACATGGAGAAGGTCCACGGCGTGCTCACCAAAGTCGCCGAGCAAGCCGAGCGCGCTGGCCAGATCGTCCGGCGGATGCGCGACTTCCTGGAAAAGCGCGCTGCCACGCGTGGCTTCGAAGACGTGGTGGTGATCGCCGAAGACGCCATGGCGCTGGGGCTGATAGGGGCGCGCGCCGCCAACGTAACAGCGCATTTCAAAGCCGAGCCAGCCCTGCCGCCGGTGATGGTGGACCGGGTGCAAATCCAGCAGGTGCTAGTGAACCTTTTGCGCAATGCCGTGGAAGCGATGAGCCAGAGCGAGAAACGCGAGCTGACGCTGGCGGTGACGCGGCTTGCCAATGGGCGGGTGGAAGTCACGGTCAAGGACAGCGGGCACGGCATCGCCGACGACATCGCGCGGCAGCTTTTCAAGCCTTTTGTCACCACCAAGGAACATGGCATGGGCATTGGGCTCGCGATCTCCAAATCGATCATCGAAGCCCATGGCGGCGAGCTGACAGCGGAGCCCAATCCCGGCGGCGGCACCATCTTCCGCTTCAGCGTGCCGACGGTGGAATAGGCCTATAATACCTGCCCCGCCTCATAAGCTGTTCCCGTCCAGCTCATCGGGGTGACGGTGAAGGCGGGGCCGGTGACATCGATCAGGTTATAACCGGCAGCGCCGGCGCGCTCGCGATCGGAGAGCGCGGTGTTGGCGCATAATTCGCACACAGATGATCCCGCCGCCGCGAGACAGGTTTTAGAGGTGCGATGCAGATGGCCATGCAGAAGCAGGCTCATACCTGCGGCCGCAAGACTCTTGAAGGCTTCCGGGCCATGGCTGGTGGCGGAGCGCTGCGGGTCCAGCGCATGCGGGCGCAGGGGATGATGGGCGGCGACGATGCCGAGCTTTCCCGCGGGTTTCTGCTTTAATAAGGCTTCCACCGGTTCGAGGCGCGCGCGCGGCGCGGTGCCAAGGGACCAATCGCCGAAGCGGAAAGCCGCCACGGTGTTGAGCCCCACCACCAGCACATCCTCCGTCTCGATAAAGAGCGGCTGACCGGCAAGGTACTCGGCGAAACGGGCAAAGGGGCGCGCGAAGGTATCGGCCACCGGCACATCGTGATTGCCCGGCACCACCAAGCGCCGCGCGGGCATGGCCGAGAGAAGCTCCAAGGCGGCGCGATATTCGCGGTTGCGCCCCCTTCTGGTCAGATCCCCCGTAACAATGAGAAGATCGGGTTTGGCCGCGTTCACGCTGGCAGCCAAAGCCTCGGCCTGCCCTGGTGTTTTGGCCGGGCAATGCAGATCGGAAAGATGCGCGATACGGGTCGGCAAAACGCCCCCTTAGGAAAAGTTCAGCGCGAAGGCTTCCTCGCGCGTTGTGCAGAAGGAATAGTAGCAAGACTTCGCTGAGGGCACATGGTTCCTGAACGCATAGATTTGAAAGCCGCCAAAATCGGCGCCGTGGTCAACCGCTCCTCCGGCAGCGCGGATATGGCCGCTGGAGCCACCATGCTGGCGATTTTGGACGAGGCCGGGATCAAGCCCGCCGCCATGGAAGCCGTGCATGGCAGCGAGGTCGATGCGGCGCTGACCAAGTTGGCGGCGAGCGATCTCGACGTGCTGATCGTGCTGGGCGGGGACGGCACCATCCGCACCGCGGCGGAAAAATGTTCCAAATCCGGGATGGGCTTCATCGCATTGCCTGGCGGCACCATGAATATGTTGCCACGCGCGCTTTACGGCGAGCAAAGCTGGCCGGATGCCTTGCGCGAAACCGTGGCGGCGCCTGCTATTGCCCATATCGGGGCCGGCGAGGTGGAAGGTCACCGCTTTTTCTGCGCTGGAATTTTCGGGCCGCCCGCCCATTGGGCCGAAGCGCGAGAAGCCTTGCGGGAGAGCCGCGTATCGGAAGCCTTCCGGCGCGCCATCAATGCCTGGCGGCGCAGTTTTTCAGGACGCATCCGCTATAGTTTCAGCCTGGGCAAATTGCATAAGGCCACCGCCGTGTCGGTGATCTGCCCCTTGATCTCCAAGGTGATGCCTTCGGATGCGCCCGCGCTGGAAGCCGCGGCGCTCACCACTCGCGATCTTGGCGAAGCGTTTTCACTGGCGCTGTCGGGACTCTTCGCCGATTGGCGGCTGGCGGCACAGGTGAGGGCGGTAGCGACGCGCGAGCTTCTCTTGACGGCGCGACGGCCCATTCCGGCCTTGCTCGATGGCGAGCGCGTGACCCTGCCCCGCACCACCGAAGTGCGCTTTGTGCCCAACGCTTTCAAGGCGCTGGTGCCGCAAACCTCGCCCGTTCTGGCCGCGCGGCATGAGGAGGCGGTGTAACGTCTGGATGGCCGGGTCAAGCCCGGCCATGACGATGGAAAACTATTTCGGCATCGGCGCTTTCAACACCCAGGGCACGAGATCGGCGGCGAGCCCCGAAAAAGCTTCGGTATGGGCGGCGACGACGGCATCGACCGTATTGGCTGAGGCGCGCACTTCCTTCGCGAAAACCGCGGTGCCGACAATACGGCGCCCCCTTGTTTCCATCAGGCGGACGGCCAGCCTGATCACCGCGAGCGGCGCGCCCTCGCCTTGATCATAACGCGCCTCGAAATCGCGAAGATCGGTGTTGAGGAGGTAATCGGCGCGAATGCCGTCGCTGTCGCGCGCCACCTGCGCGATGCGGCCGGAAGCTTCGAAAGCTTCCACCAGCGCCGTCTGGATGAGGTTCGGCGTGCGATCCGACCAGGCGGTGTTGGCATAAAAATCAAGGCCGGAGGGCGGGCGCGTGAGCACGAGGCGCTCGGTCTCGAAAGAGCCAGCGGTTTCCGGGCGCAGCACCGAAAGCGCCCAAGGCACGGAGGGCCCAGGCACGGCAGCAAAGCGCGGCGAGAGGCGGTAGAGCTTGGGCGGCTCTGGCGGGCCGACAATATCAGCGCAGCCGGCAAGGCCCGCCGTGGCGAGCGACGACAGAATGAGGGCGCGGCGATCCAGGATCATTGCGGTGTATACCCCTTACGGCGATCTCCGAAGATCAGTTTGGTCGGCTGACGGTCGAGCTCGTCGGTGAGACGGTTGAGGCTTGAGACCGCGCGCCGTGTGTCTGCGATAAGGCCGGACAATTCGGCCAAACCATCGCCCTTCACAAAGTCATCGGCGTCATCGGCGAGCTTGCCGACTTTTTTCAGGCTTTGATTGGCGGTGGCGATGGTGCCGGGAAGCTCTTTGGAGGCCGCGGCGAGGTTGGCGAGCGTGGTGTCGATATCGCCCGAACGCGCGGCCAAGGCAGAGGTGGTCTTGTCCAGGCTCGCCAGGGTGTTGGTGAGGTGTTTCTGGTTCTCGTCCGAGACCACCGCCATCAAGCGATCCGCAATGTTATTCAGCTTGGCGAGCAGTTCCGGCGCACCTTGGGTGAGCTTCTGCAAGGCCGAAGGCGAGGATTTGATCTCGGCCACGCTTTCACCCGGCGGGGGCTGCAAAAGGGCCGCGTTCTTGGTGCCACCGGAAATTTCGACATAAGAGCCACCGGTGAGGCCTTGCGGCTCAATCGAAGTGGTGGAGTCGGTGCGGATATTGAGGCCGGGCTGCACTTGCAGGGTCGCGACCACGATCTGCGGATCATTGGGATCGAATTGCAGATTATCGACACGGCCGACATCAATGCCATTGTAGCGCACCGCCGTACCCTTGCCGAGGCCGGTGACAGGGCCGTGGAAATAGGTCCGGTAATAGACATATTCATGGCTGTACTGGAACCCGGCCAGCCACAAGACGGTGATGACCAAGGCCACGAGGCAGGCCATCACGAAAGCCCCGACGGCGACGTAATTAGCTTTGGTTTCCATCGCTCACCTTCATTGCCGCACGGCCACGCGGGCCGGAGAAATATTCCTGAATCCAGGGATCGTTATCGCGCATCACCTCTTCGATGGTGCCGACTTTGAGCGTCTTATTGACCAAGACCGCCACCCGGTCGGCGATGGAGCGCAAGGTATCGAGGTCATGCGTCACCATGAAAACGGTGAGGCCCAAGCTCTGCTGCAGATTGCGGATCAGCATGTCGAACGCATTGGCGGCGATGGGATCCAGCCCCGCCGTCGGCTCATCAAGAAAGACGATTTCGGGATCGAGCACGAGCGCACGGGCGAGGCCCGCACGCTTTCGCATGCCACCGGAAAGCTCGGAGGGATATTTGCTGCCCGCGTCTTCAGAAAGACCGACCATATGGAGTTTGACGCCCGCGATCTCGTCCATCAGTTGTTGCGGCAGCTTGGCGTATTCACGCAAAGGTACCTGGATATTTTCGGCCACGGTCTGAGAGGAATAGAGCGCGCCATCCTGGAACAGCACACCCCAGCGCCGTTGCAGGCGGCGCAGCCCGCCGGAATCCAGCCCCGCCGCATTCTCACCGAAGACCTCGATATGCCCGTCATGGGGCGTCAAAAGGCCAATGATGGTGCGCAGCAGAACCGATTTTCCCGAGCCGGAACCGCCGACAATGGCAATCACTTCGCCGCGGCGGACATCGAGATCGACATGATCATGGATCAGCCGCCCGCCAAGCTGGGTAACAAGCCCGCGCACGCTGATGATGGTATCATTCGCCGGCTCCATCATACCCCCAAAACCGAGAAGATGACGGAGAAACCGGCATCGAGCACGATGACGAGAAAGACCGACTCCACCACCGAGCGTGTCGTCAAGCGGCCCACCGAAGCGGCGTTGCGTTCCACATTGAGGCCTTCGTAACAGCCCACCATGCCGATGACGTAAGCAAAGACCGGTGCCTTGATCATGCCGACGAGGAAGGTGTTGATGTTCACCGCCTCATGCAATTGGCGCACGAACATCGGCACCGTGATGCCAAGCTGAAAGTAACACATGATGGCGCCGCCGATCAGGGCCACGATATCGCCATAGAAGGTGAGAAACGGCAGCGCGATGATAAGGCCGGCGACGCGCGGCAGGATCAAGACGTCATCGATATTGAGGCCCATCGTCTGCATCGCATCGATTTCCTCATTCACCTTCATGGTGCCGATCTGGGCGGTGAAGGCCGAGCCCGAACGGCCCGCGATGATGATCGCCGTGATGAGCACGCCCAGCTCGCGCAAGACGCCGACGCCGAGCGCATTGACGGTGAAGATATCGAGCCCGAAGCGCGAAAGCTGATCGGCGCCCTGATAGGCAAGCACGATCCCGACCAGGAACATCAATAGCCCGACGATGGGCAGCGCATTGATGCCGACTTCTTCAATCTGATGGGTGAGCGCGGTAATGCGCACATGGCGCTGCGGAGCCACGACCAGTCTGAACCAATCGACAGTGATGCGACCGAGATAGCCCAATATGCCAGCCGCGTTGCCAGCCACCTCATAAGCGGACCGCCCTACCCGATCGAGAAACCCGACCAGGGTCTCGCGTGTCTCTACCTTGGGGCAATCAAGCGACTCGGTATCGATTACCGCCAGCAGCGGGCGATAATGCTCGGGTACATCAAAGCGGGCGACTTTCAGCCCGGCCTGTTTCAGCTGAATCTTGGTGCGCAGCAAGAGCCAGGCGCCGGTGGTATCTAGGCTTTCGATTCCGGTCGCATCGATTTCCGCAACGCGCGCGTTCTCGCGCGCAAGGGCACGCAAGCCCGCATCGACCGCGCCAGCCCCAAAGACTGTCCATGGACCGCCTGCTGAAATCCGTAACTTGTCCCCATCGCGGTTTGCTTCAAACCAGGGGCTCGCTGCATCCATCTTATCGCCCATCCCCATGGACATTACCGGGCCAAATCCGGCCCGACTAGGCCGCCGGTGACGGGAACGTCCATTTCCCGCGGAATGTTGCGCGTAAATGCAAAAAGGGCTCGCTGTTTCCAGCGAGCCCGTTCAGCAAGGCGTTATTGAACGCCTAATTTGTAAGCGACCAAGCTTAGAAGGGAAGTCCGATCGGCAAATCGGTGAAATCGGGAACCGGGATGAAGGTGTTGCGCAGCGGCTTATCCTCATCCTGCTTCACGTCCCAGCCACCGCCAAGCGCGCGATAGAGACCGACGCCAGCCTGCAAACGCGCCAGCTTGATCTGGATCAGCGTGTCTTGCGCCGAGAACAGAGTCTGCTGGGCCTGCAGCACGGTCAACAGATCGACCACGCCTTCGCGATATTGCAGTTCGGAGATGCGGAAGGCTTCCTGCGCGTTCTTCACCTGCTCGGTGGTGAGGCGCTCCTGCTCGCTATAAGAGGTGACCGAACCGAGTTGGGTTTCGGTGTCGTTCAAAGCACTGAGCACCGCCGCCTTGTAACTGGCGACAAGCTCGTTCTCGCGGCCCTTATAGTAATCGCGCTGCGAGGTCAGGCGGCCACCGTCAAAGATCGACTGCACCACGCTCGCCCCGATATTCCAGGCGAGGTTCTGCGGCGAGATCAGGCCGTTCATCACCGTGTTGGACCAGCCACCACCCGCCGACAGGCTGACGCCCGGCAGGAAGGCCGCGCGGGCCGCATCAAGATTGGCATGGGCGGACAGAAGGCTCGCTTCAGCCTGCGCCACGTCCGGGCGGCGGGTCAGCAAGGTCGCCGGGATACCGGACTTAACGGCCGGAACGGTGAGGCCTTCGACACTCGCCGCTTCCACCTTCAAAGCGCCGGGCATGCGGCCGACGAGAATGGCCAGCGCATTGCGCTGCTCACGTTCCAGCTCTTCCAAGCGCGGGATATTGGCTTCCACGCCCAAAACCGTGGAGGTCTGCTGCGCCAGCTCCAGATTAGAGAGGACGCCGTTCTGAACCTTGGCTTGGGTGATGGCCAGAATGCGCTTAGCGGCTTCCACGTTGCGGCGGGCGATGTCGATACGCTCGCGCAGCGCCAGAACCGCGAAGTAGGAATTGGCGACGCTCGCATCCGTCGAGAGGCGCACCGATTCGTGATAATAGATCGCGGCGCGCGAGGAATCGCGGGCGGCACGGACGGAATTGACGTTACCGCCGAAGATGTCGAGCTCGTAGCTCGCAGCCCCGGTCAGGCCGAAGCTGTTGGACGCCTTTGCGGGATTTAAGGGGCTCGTCTTGTCGACGCCCTGACGCTTGGCCGAATAGGTCGCGTTCAGGGACGGGAACAAGGTGGCTGTGGCCGTGCCGGCCTGCGCCTGGGCCTGCTCGACACGCGCTGCCGCCGTCGCCAAATCCAGATTGCCAGTATGGGCTTCCTCGATCAGGGCCGTCAGCTCGGGCGTGGACAGGCTTTTCCACCATTCGGCGGTCACTTCCTGATCAGCCACCGGAACGGGGGCCTCATAGGCTTTCGGCATGTCCTCGGCCTTAATTGGCTCGGGAGGGGTCGTGGCGCAGGCAGTAAGGGCAAAGGCCAGCACGACAACGGATACGCTGTTGAATAGAATCTTCATGAGTTCGCTCGCTCGAGGCCGGGGAACATGGGCCGCCGAACGCCAATATGGGTATCAGGCGTCATTCGACAACATGTTTCTCTGACTGGAATACCGAAGAGGACAGATTTCCTTTTAACGGACATATCCATCATTTCCGGCGAATATACAGCAAAATGATCGAGGGTGTGCGGATATGGGGTGGACGGCCGGACCTTCAAGGTCTTGGGGGCACCCAAAAGCCCAGCCGCCCAGTGACTGTGCCACGGTGGTGGAGCGCCGGAGGAGCACAGCCGCGATGCCAAACCCTGTCCAAAAACGAGATCCGGCAACGTTTATGGCTGCTTCGCAAAGCAGCTTAGAACGACTGTGAAACTTCGCGGCTTCGTGCGAAAGTGCAATATAATCAGATTTGTAACCAGGTGTCGCATCGCGCCCGCCCCGCATTCTCTGGCGACCACTTCGCGGGAAAAGCCATGTGTTCATCGAAAACTTAATGAGGGTCTCATGACTTGGCCGGCGTTGGCCCCCATCATTTTGCTGCTCTGCTCAAACGTGTTCATGACCTTTGCTTGGTACGGCCAGCTCAAATTTCCTGGCACGTCCTTATGGCTAGTCATTCCTATTAGCTGGGGCATCGCCTTTTTCGAATATTGCCTCGCCGTCCCAGCGAACCGGATCGGCTACACGGTCTATTCGGCGGCCCAGCTCAAGACCATGCAGGAAGTGATTACCCTGGCGGTCTTCGCGGTGTTCTCGACGCTCTATCTGGGTGAGGCGCTGAAATGGAATCACCTTGTCGCCTTCGCCCTCCTGGGTCTGGCGGCGTTTTTCGCGTTTCACGAGTTCTGAGGGGGCCTTACGGCAGCCAGGGATCTTCGCCGAAGTTCTTCACCGGCGTCATCGGGATGCGGATGGCGTGCGACATCCCAAAATAGAACACAACCTTCATTTCCTGCTTGGAGGCGTCCCATTCCATCTGCGGCGCCACCCCACCCTGTTTGCGGAAGACGTGGCCGTCAAAATCGTATTGCCGCAGCTTTACCTCGCTCCAGCCCTCGGAAAGGTCATAGGCCAGACGCTTATGCATCTCGCGACGCTGCTCGTCGGTGGGATCGCCCACATCGAGAAAATCGGGGGCGCTGACGCGGATATCGCCTGATGGAAGAATCTCAAGCCAGGCCACAACCATAACGGATGACGATTCGTAATGGCCTATCCAACGCCCCACCGGCGGGGTGTGGCGCTGAGAACAGCCTGCGAGCAGCAGGCCGGCAAGGATCAGGATGGCAAACCGACGCATGACAGCCATTCCTCCATAGGTTGGACTATAAAGGCGAGAATCTTGAAAAACAGTAATTCAGGGTAATCATTCTCACCCGCTCTCTTGCGGGGAGGAACTCTGGGCGGCAGGGTGCCGCCCCCAAACACTCAAGAGGACGCTATGGCCGCGCTGCCCCCAGGATTTTTGAGCGAATCGCTCGGACGGATTCAACCTTCGCAGACCATCGCGGTAACGCAAAAGGCCCGCGAACTGAAAGCGGCGGGGCGCGACGTCATTGGCCTGGGTGCGGGTGAGCCCGATTTCGACACGCCCGACAATGTGAAGGAAGCGGCCATCGCCGCCATCCGCCGAGGCGAGACCAAATACACCAATGTCGAAGGCATCCCGGAGCTCCGCAAAGCCATCGCCGCCAAGTTCAAGCGCGAGAACGGGCTCGACTATGCCACCTCGCAGATCTTCGTCGGCGCGGGCGGCAAGGCCGTGATCTATAACGCGCTGCTCGCCACACTGAACCCCGGCGACGAAGTGGTCTGCGTTGCCCCTTATTGGGTTTCCTATCCCGATATCGTGGCGCTGGCCGGAGCCACCCCGGTGGTTGTCGAAGCCAAGTTCGAAAACGGCTTCCGCCTGACGCCGGAACAGCTCGACGCGGCGATTACGCCCAAGACCAAATGGGTGATCCTGAACCAGCCCTCCAACCCGACCGGCGCCTGCTACACCGCCGACCAATTGAAGGCTCTGGCCGATGTCCTGGTGCGCCACCCCCATGTCTGGGTGCTGAGCGACGACATTTATGAGCACCTCGTCTATGGCGATTTCAAATTCGCCACCATCGCCGCTGTTGAGCCCAAGCTTTATGAGCGCACCATGACGATGAATGGTGTTTCCAAGGCTTATGCCATGACCGGCTGGCGTATCGGCTTCTGCGGCTGCCCCGAGCCGCTAGTCAAAGCGATGGCGAAACTGCAGAGCCAATCGGTGAGCCACGCCACCTCGATCTCGCAATGGGCGAGCGTGGAAGCCTTGAACGGCACGCAGCATTTCATCCCCGAGCGCAAGAAGATCTTCGAAGAACGCCGCGATCTCGTCGTCTCCATGCTCAATCAGGCGACCGGCATCGAATGCCCCAAGCCGGACGGCGCGTTCTACGTCTATCCGTCGATCCGTGGACTGATTGGTAAGACCGCGCCTTCGGGCAAGGTGATCAAGACCGACGAAGACTTCGCCAGCGAACTTCTGGAATTCGAAGGCGTGGCTGTGGTGCATGGCGCCGCATTCGGTCTTTCGCCCTTCTTCCGCGTTTCTTATGCGACTTCGAACCAGGCGCTTGAAGCCGCCTGCACGCGTATCCAGCGCTTTGCCGCCGCGCTGAAATAATCACTGCCCTCGAGCAGCATGTTCATCGGTCACGCCGCTGTGAACATGCTGCCTCGACGGAATTCCCCAAATGCGCGCGTTGGTCCCTCAAAGAGGAGACGACGCCATGCAGGAATTCCTTCGCCGCTATGCCACGCCGCTGAGCCTTGTTACTGGGCTCTCCCTGGCGATCACTGGAATTATGATGTTTTTCGGCATTCGCGGAGAAATCGGCGAGGTGCATGAATGGCTCGGCTGGGCCTTTGTCGCAGCCTTGTTGATGCATATCGTGCGCAATTGGCGCGGTGTTCTCGGCATGATGCGTTCCTGGAGCAGCAAAGCGATTGTCGGCGTGCTCGGCGCGGCCATGGCGGTGCTGATCATCGCACAACTGCCGAATGGAGAAGCGCGCGGACATGCGGGCGGCCCCTGGCTGGTGGCGCGCCGCGTGGCCGATGTTCCCATCGCAACCTCCGCACCCGCCTTGGGCATGAGCGCGGATCAAGTCATCGAGAAACTGAAAACGCGCGGCCTTACGGTGGAAACCTCGCAACAATCGCTTTCAGAGGTTGCCGAGAAAAATGACGTGCGGCTGCCGCATTTATTCGGCGCGCTGCTCAATGATGCTTAAGAGAAATTACCCTTAGTGATACGCATGCCTGCGTATACGGGCGCACACGGATAGAAGCCGGCTCTCCGAATGGTAGGCTCTCCTCACCGGATAACCGGATGGGAGAGCCGCCATGGAAGTCCACACTGTTCGCGCCGATAACGTGCTGCAACTCGCACAAAGCTTCCGTGACCGCGTCACCAAGACCGGCGATGCGCGCTACAACCACATCATGCTGCTCACCGCCATCGAGCTCGAAGTTTTGGCGGAACGCCTTCTGCGCCGCCGCTGCACCGAGCCCGAGCCTTGCGATTACGTGAGCTGAGTGTGTCCTACACAGTGACCGCTTCGGCTTTGCCGTCGAGGTCCATGAGGTAGAACTCGACACCGAGATCGGGGTGCTTCTTGGCGAGGGTTTTCTTGAATTCGGCCATCACCTCTTTGTGCTGCGCCGTCTCGCCTGCCCTTTCACCGACGAATTTCTCGCCATACGCCACTTTATAGGCGCCGCAGTCGCGATGATCGACCACGATCACCTTTTTGATGGCGTGCAGCTTCTTGGCGATATCGACATGATCCCAAAGCGCCGCATTTGAGGACGGAAACTTAGGCGACACCGCCGCCAGCGAGGCGCCTGCAAGACTCACCTGATCATATTCATTTGTAAGATGGTGGCTGTCGAAGAAATGCACCGCGTCATCGACAAGACGATAATCGATGCAGGTGAGGACCAGCGCTTCGGCATGCCCCGCGAAAGCCGTGCCAGGCAAAAGCGCGATCCCGCCAGCCACAAACACGGCGCCGCTCAACACGGTGCGGCGACCGATATGATTACAGCAATTATGCTTCATAGGTATCCCAGCCCTAAAGGTTGCGCCGGGATAATATGCTTCACGTCCTAAACGCGCGATTATGACGCGTCTAAGGACTTCTGCTTATAGAAGCGCCGTGTTGCGATTGCGAAGAGCACAAACAGCACGGTTCCCGCGACCGGGATCAGGGCGTCTGCGAGCAGCATGCCTTTGGCGCCCCAATGGTCATGCGCCTTGCCATCCAGGATCGAGAGGTAAATGATCGGCACATTGGCGAGGCTGGCGAGAAGATTGTACTTCGTCGCCGCGGCGCCCTGCCCGATCGCTTCCAGAACCACCGCGCCAAAGGCGGCATAGCAGAAGCCAGTCAGGATCATATACAGACAGACGAATATGATGAAGTTGGTCTCGGTCTTGGCCGCAAGCGCCATAACGAGGGCACATGCGGCTGTGGCGATGCTGAAAAGGTTCAGCGCCGTCATGCGGTCCATCTTATCGCAGAGCCAGCCACCCGCGATGCAGCCAACCATGGAAAGAACCCCGCCGAGCGCGCCGTTGACCAGCGCCACCCAATTGGCCGAAGCATGCCAATCGGCAGCCACGCCCGACCAGAGCTGGGTCATTGCGCCAACGCCGACCGGCAGCGCGAAAACCACCACGGCGAGCAAGCCCTTGCGCGAGCAAACCAGCGCCCAAGCATCCTTGCCGACATTGATGATGCTCTCGCCAAAGCTTTCGGCGCGGTGATGGCCTTCGGGCTCATGCACAAAGAAAAGACCGAGACAGGAGAGAAGGCAGACGAGCCCGACCGCGATGCCCGCGAAAGCCCCGGCGCTGACATGCTGACCGAACCAAAGGCCGAGATCAGCGAAAGCGTGAAGACCGGTGTGCGCGGTAAGCCAATCGCCAACCCCCGCCGTGCCCGAAGGCGTCGCGTTCTGGGAAAGCCAAAGACCCAAACCGCCGCCGAGCCCTGAACCGCCAAGATTACCCGCCTGGCTCCAGCCGCCCGCGCGGCCCTTTTCCTCGGGCACGGTGGCATAGGCCATGATCGAATCCGCCGCCAAGGCGTTGAAAGCAGCGGCGGTGGAAAACAAAAATGCCAGGACGGCGATCAGATTGTAATTGGCGGCGGAAGGCGCGATCAGCGAGGCCGCGATCATCAAAATGCCCGTCGCAATCGCCGAGCCGACAAACCACGTCTTGTTGGAGAGGGTAGTATCGACCAAGGGGCCGCCCAGAACCTTCCAGGTCTGCGGCAAGAGGCTCCAGGCCCCCAGCGCCGCCACCCCAACTGCCCCTACCCCGGCCGTGGCCAGGAGATAGGCCAGGGTCACCACCACATAACCGTTGGAGATCCCCATAGGGATGAACATGACGAGAAACCAGACCGGATGGGTCTTCGACGCAGTGGACAAACGCAATCCCCGGGGAAAATGACGGGCGGAACTTACGACCTTTCGCGGGTGCAGCAAAGCAATTCAGAGGCGAGACCTCTTGCCAGCGGACGCATTCGGCGCGAGGCTTTGACCACCAAAAGAGGGGCGCGTGACGCGGCCCGATGAACCGGGACCGCCGCCCGCCGCGCCCCCGGACCCCGACACAACGGGGCCCGAAGGAGGCAAACGATGTCCGGCAATGCCAATCCTGTAAATGGAGGAAAAGGGCCACGCACCGTGGCCTTGGTAGGACCCTATGGTTCGGGCAAGACGAGCTTGCTTGAAGCCGTGCTGTTCTCCAACGGTACCATCCTGCGCAAAGGCTCTGTGGCCCAGAACAATACGGTCGGCGATGCGGTGCCCGAAGCCCGCGCCCGCCAGATGAGCGTTGAAGTAAATTGCGCCACCACGAATTATCTCGATCAGTCTTTCACCTTCCTAGATTGCCCCGGTTCCATCGAATTTCTGCAAGACACGATTTTCACCCTGCACGGCATTGACGCGGCGGTGGTGGTGATCGAGCCCGAACCCTCCAAGGTGCAGATGCTGCGCCCCTATCTGAAGCGGCTCGAGGATTTGCAGATTCCGCACATCCTGTTCGTCAATAAGATCGAAAAGGCGAGCGGGTCCTTGCGCGCCATTCTCTCAACCTTGCAGGCGGCAAGCACGACGCCGTTATTACTTCGCCAGATTCCGATCTGGGACAATGAGCAGGTAACGGGCTTTGTCGATCTAGCATTGGAACGCGCTTTTGCCTATCGCGACGGCCAGCATTCCGAAGCCATCGCCATCAACGATGTCGATCGTGAAAAGCAGGCCCGCTATCAGATGCTGGAACGGCTTGCCGATTACGACGAACGGCTGATGGAAGAATTGCTTTCCGATCAGGAGCCCGCGCGTGAGGAAGTGTTTGGCGATCTTAGGCGTGAATTCGCCGAAGGGCTGGTGGTGCCCGTGCTGATCGGTTCAGCCGAACGCGGCCAGGGCATCACGCGACTGATGAAGGCGCTGCGCCATGAATGCCCCGATGTGAATTTGGCCGCGGCGCGGCTTTCCATTCCGGTTTCGAGCGATGTCTATGCGCAAGTCTTGAAGACCAGCTACACCAATCACGGCGGCAAGGTTTCCATCGCCCGGGTGATGCAAGGGGTGTTGAAGGACGGCGCGGTGCTCAAAACCGCCGATGGGACAGAAGCACGGGTGAGCGGCATCTTCTCGCTGGTCGGCCAAACCCAGACCAAACTCACCGAAGCAGGCCCCGGGCAGACCGTGGCGCTGGCGCGGCTGGAAGGCGTACCAACAGGTGCAACGCTGACCAGCGGCAAAGCCGCACCACCGAAAAAAGCGATCGAGCTTTTGACGCCGGTATTTAAACTCGCGGTCCAAGCAGCCGACCGCAAGGATGAAGTGAAGCTTACCGCGGCACTGGCCAAGCTGATCGAGGAAGACCCTTCGTTGAAGTTCGAGCAGGATGGCGAGCTGCATGAGATGACGCTCTCCGGCCAGGGCGAAATTCATCTCAGAGTCGCCACCGAAAAGCTGATCAGCAAATACGGGCTGAAGCTTCTGACCAAGCCGGCCAGCGTTCCTTACAAGGAGACCATCCGCAAATCGGTCAGCCAGCGCGGGCGCCATAAACGGCAATCAGGCGGGCACGGACAATTCGGCGATGTCGAACTCGTCATCCGTCCGCAGGAACGCGGCGCGGGCTTCCTCTTCGTCGATCAGATCGTCGGCGGGGTGGTGCCGCGCCAGTGGATTCCCTCGGTCGAAAAAGGCGTGATCGAATATTTGAAGGAAGGCCCCCTGGGTTTCCCGGTGGTGGATATCTCCGTCACGCTTTGCGATGGCTCGTATCACACCGTGGATTCCTCCGATGCCGCCTTCCAGACCGCCGCCCGTATCGGCATGCAGGATGGCATGCCGCAATGCGCGCCGGTACTGCTGGAACCGATCATGAAAGTGAAAATCCACGTACCGAACGAATCCACCTCCAAGATCAATGCGGTGGTGTCGGGACGGCGCGGTTCGCTGCTCGGTTATGATGCCCGCGAAGGCTGGAACAACTGGGATACGGTGGAAGCCGAAATGCCGCAAAGCGAAATCGGCAATCTTATCGTCGATCTGCGCTCGCTGACCCAAGGCGTGGCGACCTTCGAGATGGAATTCGATCACCTCGCCGAGCTTTCCGGCAAGATCGCAGACCAAGTGGTAGCCGCGCGCAAAGCCGCCAAGGAGGAGGCCAAGGCGGGATAACCTTCACATAATGGGTGTTTCATGGCGGTGCGAAGAGGTCCCTCTTCGCACCGTTTCTTTTGCGGGCCTAACCCAGCGCCTTTTCAATCGCCAGAGCGATTTTCACGGGCGTCTTGGTGGGGGCGAAGCGGCGCAAGGGCACACCATCGCGGCCGATGAGAAATTTCGTGAAATTCCAGCGGATGGACGAGCCGAACAGACCGGGCTTGGCTTTCTTCAAGAACTGAAACAGCGGGTGGGCGCCGGGACCGTTCACCTCAACCTTGGCGAACATCGGAAACGAGACGCCGTAATTGGCCTGACAGAAGGAGGCGATCTCATAGGCGTTCCCCGGCTCCTGGGCGCCGAACTGGTTGCAAGGAAAGCCGAGCACGGTGAAGCCGTGGAACTGATAAGCCTTATAGACCGCCTCAAGCCCTTCATATTGCGGGGTGAAGCCGCATTTGCTGGCCGTATTAACCACCAGCACAACACGCCCCTGATAGGCCGACAAGGACACCTCTTCTCCGCTGAGCTTGGTGGCTTGAAAATCATACAGCGTGGTCATGGACGTGCCCTTTCACCTTCGCGAGGGAAATTAGGGGCAGGCCTGAAAATGTGCACGCGGTTTTTCTCTACCTCACCAGATCTTCATGCAGAGTCCTTAGAAAGTCCTTCGAACCTCGACATAGAGGCGGGCCTGGGAGTGCACTTGGTAATCCGTCCATTGCACCGCAGGCGAGGAGCCGCGCAAGCCCGAATAGAAGGTGTTCTGATCATCGTAGTTGAACTGGCCCACATTCTTGGCCGCAACCGCGATCATCCATTGCGGCGTCGGCTTGTAGTCCCATTCCAGCTCGACATAGAGCGGCGGCAGGTTGCGATCGCGGAACCGGTCCGGGCGGTAGCTGTTCTCGTGCCAGCCCGTGTAGAAAAAGGCGCTCCAGGTGGATTTCAGGCTGTCGATATCCTGGCTGAAAGTGAATTTGTAGCTGCGCGGGCGGACACCGGAGATGGCGCGGGTCTCACCCGTAGCCGGATCGCGCACGCCGGTGAGCTTCCACGCGATGGTGGTTTTTAAACGCCCGTTCGGTAAGCCGAGAAAATCCAGCGGCAGCATGCTGGAAATGTCGACAAGGTTCTTATGGCCGCCGCCGATATTGCCGGGCGCATTGAAAAAGCCCGACCCACTCGGCACCGGAATGTAATCGAGCACACCCGAAATATCTTCATGGGTGAGAGACAGCGAAACCGCGCCGCGCTCCCAGAAATGGCGTTCGAAAGCGATCTGGTATTGCCAATGCCGGTCGGGGGCAAGATGGGCATTGCCCGCGCTGACACCCGTAGAGGTGAGACTGGCCGAAGCAATGAAGTTGGTGAAATCGAGCTGGCCCAAAACGCGCTCGGCCTTCATACGAATCTGCGTATTGGGTTCTGGCGTGTAGGAGAGGAGCACGCGCGGTTTGGGATAAAAGAACTCGCGCGAAATCCCGCCCTGCTCGGCAATCACCGAATATTCGAAGCGCGACCCGGCCTCTAGCTTCCATTTCGGCGAAAAACTCCACATGGCTTGTGCAAAGACTTCGCCGCGGCGTTCTTCCACCCGCGCGTTCGCGTTTGGCAGCGGCACGATGGTGCCATTGATGGTATAGACCGAGCCGCCATCAAGCTCGTTATAGGCGCCCTCTGCACCGCCTTCGAGGGTCAGATCGGCATTGGGGCGATAGCGCAGCGTGGCGCGCAGAATGCTCTCCACCGTGCGCGTGCGCTGGGCAAAGGTTTCAATATCGCCAATCGCATCCTGGATCTGATTGTCGGTATCGCGGCCGAAACGCTGCAGCGCGAGGGTTTCAAGTTCGGTATCGCCGACCGGTCCCACCCAGTGAAGCCCGATCTCGCCGCGCTTCTGTGCCCAGCTATCGATATTCGAGAAGCTGTCATTGGCGCCCGTAAACGCCTCGGTCGAGCTTTGCGGGCTGTCTTGATAGGTGAAATTGGCTTTGAACTGCCCGCCCCACAGCGGCACCGTGGCCGCGCCAGTCGTCATCCAGCCGATACCCCAGCTCTTATAGCGCAGGCCGTAATTGCGGGTGGTCCCGTTCGTCAAATCCTTGATGTTATAAAAGCCATGGCCGACGGAATCGTCGTAGCTGGTCGAGGTTTCGAGCGCGAATTCATAGGTGGACTGGCCGACGCGGCGCGTGAGCTGCAACGAGGCCGAGGGCACCATATGGCCATCGGTCCAGATGTCGTTGGAAATGTCAGCCACGAGCTGGGTGGATTCGACAGTCTTGCGCACGATGTTTGCGACCACCGCCTGGCCATGCATATCTATGCCTTGGGCGCCGCCACGAATAAGCTCGATATGATCGACGTCGTTCGCTGGAATCCGGTTCAAGATCGATTGCAGATCGTTGGTCTTGGCGGTGGGGCGCTGGCCGTCGATCAGAACGTTGCCCGCGGTGCCTGCAAAGCCACGCGCCGATTGGCCGTCATCGAAAACAAAGCCCGGTAAGCGGGTGATCATGTCATAGGCGGTGGAGGGGCGGGCATCGGCAAAAAAGCTGATCGGATATTGCAGTACGCTACCCTGATCATCCGCGGCCAGAGCAGACCCGCTTAACAGGGCTGCTGCCAAAACTGCCGCTCCACAACTCTTCATAGGTAAAACTTCCCCCCGGTTTGCAAGGATATTGCCTCTCATAACGGGGAAAGTGGGGAGTCCCTACTATTGGCGGCAAGAATGTCAATTCGCATAGCCGCTATGCGGGGCTGATGGCAATTCAAACTAGCGTGGGTCAGCGCCGCGCCATTTTGGAGGCTGCGGATGGGTCAGAATACGTGCCTCACGTAAAGGCAAACCGGCACTATCGACGCTGTACGGGGGCGTTCACGGCCACTCTACTCAAAACAGGATGCGGGGGCCGTGCCCATATTCCCGCCGACATAGCAAGGTGCGCCTAACATGCGATCAAGCGCGGGACGCAGGATCATGAGATGGCTCGCACCGAACACGACCAGAAGGTTTTCGCCCTCGCCCAAATGATCGGCGATGGTCCCGAGGAGAAAAGCATCTCGCGCACGCCCAACGGCCGCTGCCAATTTGTTGGTGCTGAAGTCGCCGTCCACCAGCGGGCCAACTTCCTCAAGCTGGAATTTGGAGCCAAAGGCTTGACCATTCGTCCGTTCGTACCACTGCGCCCACGCCGTGTAGTCCGGAAGCAGAGCCTCCTTGAGCCCAAGCCGGCTTCTATTGCGGATCAACTCGCTTTCAACCAGATCCTTAACGCGAGGATCTCCGCCATCGGCTATTCTCTTCTCTCTGATCCATTGAGGAACGGATCGGAGCGTATAGAACCCCAACAGATCGACGTCCGAAATGCCCTCGGCGAGAAGGCGATCGCGAATAACGCTATCGCCGGGCTCGCCGCCCCAGATATGCGCATGCTGTTGAACCGCGCCGCGTAGAGCTGGAACGCTTTCGCCGCCCATCACAAAGCCGTCGGTTTCGGTTTGAGATTGAAGCCATTGCAAAGTACGGGGGGCGTCTGGGCCTGCCGCGTATGAGAAGCCTTCGGCAATCAGGGTATCAAATCTTTTGCGCGCATAGACATCCGCGATGAGCTTGAATGTTGGGCTATCGGAGCGGGTTGAATGGCTCGCGCCCACGAAGACCAAACTATGCCCTCGCCAGCGATAGACAGCCGCGAAAGCCTCTTCAGGCTGCCGGTCGCGCAGCTCCCGTGTCCATGGCGCGAGTTGCGTAACATCAGGCTGGGGTGTGCTGGAACAACCCGCCAACAGCGTTCCACAGAGAAACAAGATTAGGCTTGGGTTGCGCACGCGGCTCTCCCGTCATCACGCGGAAAGTGCGAAGACCCACCTATTAGCGGCAAGAATGCCAATTCGCATAGCCGCTATGCGAGGCCAATGGCGATTCAAACTAGCGCGCTGGCGGAAGGGGGCGCGTCGCCTAGCCCCCATTCACACGCTCAGGCTGGAGGATAATACGGCTCCAGCACTTTGGCACAGGCGGTAATCGCCTTGGGTAAAGCCTCGCCTGCCCGGCCCGCTTTGGCCTCGGCAAGGAATTCCTTGATGATCGCATCCCAGGTGCCTTGCGGAATGTGCAGATCGACATCGCGGTCGGTCACCACTTCCACATAGTGCTCGCCAAAGGAGACGAAGAAGAGGATGCCGGTCTTGCGCTCATTCTGCGCCAGGATGCGCGAGGCAAAGGCGCGATGTGCGAGTTCCCAGGCTTCCCAGTTCTTGGCATGGCGCGGGATCAAGGCCAACCGCAGGGGAAGAAATTCGCTCGCCAGCGCGACAACGGCCGCCGCCGCCGCGGTGAACAGGAACGCCTCGCGCAGATGCATATGGGGCACCAAGGCCGCGAGCACGGTGAAAACCAGCATCGCCGTGACGCCGGTATAGATGAGCGGATAGAGCTTATAGTGATCGCTTACCGGCACGGTGAGGACAGCGATGCGGGCCGAGGTGCGTTTGGCCGCCTCATCCTGCGCCGCGCGCAAGGCCTTGCGCTGGTCATCCGAGAGTTTCTGCATCTTACCAATTCCCCGATGCACCGCCGCCCCCGAAGGAGCCGCCACCGCCCGAAAAGCCGCCGCCGCCGGAACCCCAGCCACCGCCGCCACCATCGCCCCAGCCGCCGCGTCCACCGCCGCCCAAACCACCGAGCAAGAACAGCGGCCAGAGATGACGCCCGAACACGGCCCAGAAGATCACGAGCAAGATGAGGAAGGGAATACCGCCGAGGGGATTGCCGCCGCCCTTATGCTTGCGCGGCTCGGGAATACCCTCGGCACCGGTGGGATTGCCGCCTAATGTGCGCAGCACATTGACCGTGCCAGCCATCACGCCGCCGTCGTAATCGCCTTTGCGAAAATGCGGCAGCATGGAGTTTTCGATGATCAGCTTGGACTGGGCATCGGTGAGATCGCCTTCCAGCTTATAGCCGACATCGATACGGGTCTGGCGCTGGTTCGGCGCGATCTCGATGAGAACGCCGTTATCCTTGCCCTTTTGCCCGATGCCCCAGGCGCGGCCGAGCTGATAGCCGTAATCGGCGATATCGGTGCCGCCAAGGTCTTTCAGAGTGACGACCACGACCTGATTGCCGGTCTGCTGCTCATGTTCGGCAAGATAGGCGGTGAGTTTTTCCTTGGCCTCGGGCGAGAGGATGCCCGCCTCGTCCACCACCCGGCCTGTGAGCGCGGGAAACTGCAGCGCAGCCTCAGCGGGAATAACGGTGAACAGAACAAACAAGGCAGCAAAAAACGCCAGCAGCGGAAGCCGAGCGCGCTTAAGAAGAGAGGGCATGAGATGAACCCTCCTTAGCCGTCATGGCCGCCGAGGTGGCAGCCATGACGATAAGGGATGGACAATTAGAATTGCACCGACGGAGCGTTCTGGTTCTTCTCGGTGGTCGTGAAGGCCGGATAGGGCTTCAGCTCCGGATAAAACCAGGACGCGGTCCAGCGCGTCGGAATGGTGCGCAGGGTGGTGTTGAATTCCTGAACCTTGCCGATGTAATCGCGGCGGGCCACCGTGATGCGGTTTTCCGTGCCCTCAAGCTGGGCCTGAAGCGCGATGAAGTTCTGATTGGATTTCAGCTCGGGGTAATTCTCCGAGACCGCGAGAAGACGGCCGAGCGCGCCGGAGAGACGGGCCTGGCTCTGCTCATATTGCTTGAAGGCCTCCGGATCGGTCGCGATCTTTTCCGGCAGCACGGTCTGCGTGGCTTTGGCGCGCGCTTCGGTGACCGCAGTCAGAACCGAGGATTCCTGCTTGGCATAGCCTTTCACAGTCGCAACCAGGTTCGGCACGAGATCGGCGCGGCGCTGATATTGGTTCTGCACTTCGGCCCAAGCGGCTTTCACCTCTTCGTCCTGCTTCGGAATCTGGTTAACCCCGCAGCCGGCGAGGGTTGCACCCAGAACCGCCACCGCGGCGATGCGGCCAAGATTTTTCCAAAACGACATCGAATGTTCTCCCAAAAGCCCCGTGTCAGTGACCTTAGGAAAGATGGGGCTCCCATAAAATGAAAAAATTGCCGGAGCGGGGGTGCGCTCCGGCAATCAGCTTGGGATCTCCCGCGCGGTTGGGGCGCAGGGCAGAGCCGGGGCGGCGGATCATCGCCGCCCAAGGCTCACGCGGCTGGGGGCAGCCGCCGGCGGGGTCGTGGGGGGACGATGCCGCCGTACCATTCTAGATAAGAGGCATTTTCCGCTTTTCAAGGATGCGAAAGCGGCGGCTTTTCGCGTTTTCGCCGCATCCGGCATTACTTCTTAGTAACGCCAATCCTTGGATTCGCGCACCAGGAAATCACGGAAAGCGGCAACGCGTTTGGACTGGCGCAAAGCATCAGCATAGACCAGATGCACATCGAAGCTGGGGCCCGGCACATCAGGCATGACGCGGATCAGTTCGGGATGCTGCGCCGCGACGTAATCGGGCACAGAGGCAATGCCAAGACCGGTCAGACAGGCGTTCAGTACGCCCGTCACGTTATTGATGCGCACGATGCGCCCGCGCGGATTGGGTGCATGACAACGCTTGAACAGATCGCAGAGCCAATTGACCTCACGCACTTCCGGCGGCGCGGTTTCGCCATAACCGATCACGGTGTGGTCGGGCAGATCCTCGGCCTTCAACGGCGTGCCATGGGCATCGAGATAGGCCTGGGTCGCGTAGACGTGATAATGAACGGTGAAGAGCTTTCTCTGAATGAGATCGGCCTGCACCGGCGCGCGCATGCGGATGGCGACGTCAGCCTCGCGCTGGGAAAGATCGAGCTCGCGATCCTCCATCACGAGATGGATTTCCAGCTCCGGGCATTCGGTCAAAAGCCCCGACAGGCGTGGTACCAGCCAATAGGTGCCTATGCCATGGGTGGAGGTGACCTTTAACGAGCCGCGCGGCGCGTCGTGCACATTCTTGAGCGCTTCTTCGGCCTGGGCGAGACGAGCCAGCACATCGCTCACCGCCGCATACAGCATCTCGCCTTCATCGGTGAGGGTGAGGCCACGGGCATAGCGCTGAAAGAGCGGTGTGTTGATCTCTTCTTCCAGCGCGCTGATCTGACGGCTGACTGCGGACTGGCTGAGGGTCAGCATCTGCCCGGCATGGGTGAAGCTTCCTGCGGACGCCACGGCGTGAAAAATACGCAGCTTGTCCCAGTCCATGCGATCCCCTCAATCCACCTTCATCAGCGCCGGTCCAAACCGACAAATATTAGGCCCTACCAGGAGGGCTCAAAATGCGCCCCCGCCAGGAAGCGCTCGGCCTCTAGCGCCGCCATGCACCCCATCCCCGCCGCGGTGACGGCCTGACGGAAGACGCGATCTTTGACGTCGCCCGCCGCGAAGACACCGGCCACACTGGTATGCGTGGAATCGGGTGCAGTCTTGATATAACCGAATTCGTCCATCTCCACCTGCCCCTTGAACAAAGAGGTTGCGGGAGAGTGGCCGATGGCAATGAAAAGTCCGTCCACGTCGATTTCGGTGACGGTGCCGGTGATGCAGTTGCGCAGAGCCACACCTGTCACTCCTTTAGGCGCCTCGCTGCCCAAAACCTCGGCAACCTCGTGGTCATAGAGGACTTCGATCTTCGGATTGGCCTCCAAACGCTTCATATTGGTCGCATCGCAGCGCAGTTTATCGCGGCGATGGATGAGCGTGACCTTCTCGGCGAAGTTGGTCAGGAACAGTGCTTCCTCCGCCGCGGTGTTGCCGCCACCGACCACCGCGACCTTTTTTCCGCGATAGAAGAACCCATCGCAGGTGGCGCAGGCCGAAACGCCCGAGCCCTGGAAGTGATTCTCAGAATCCAGCCCCAGCCAATTGGCCTGGGCGCCGGTGGCGATCACCACCGTGTCGGCGGTGTAGCGCTGGCCCGAATCCCCGATCAGGGTGAAAGGGCGGCGGGCGAAATCGACCGAAGCGATCAGGTCGGTGACGAAGCGGGTGCCCAGATTCTTGGCCTGCTCTTCCATCTGTTGCATCAGCCAAGGGCCTTGAATCGCCTCAGCAAAACCCGGGAAATTCTCAATCTCGGTGGTGATGGTGAGCTGCCCGCCCGGCTGCATCCCGGAAATCAGGATCGGCTCCAGCATGGCGCGGGCGGCGTAAATCGCCGCGGTGCAACCCGCAGGGCCGCTGCCCAGGATGATGACCTTGGAATGGATGGGGTCATTGGTGGAGTCGGACACGGGCGTACACTTTCGTTAGGGCGGGTGCGGGGCTGATATCGGGAGCCGGACCCAAAAGGTCAAGCCAGAGAGGTTCCCCATCAACAGTCTTGGCGACAGGCATGGGCCCAGCTTGGCCCGGTTCGGGCAAGAAAACCATGGATTGGGCTGCACCTTGGGGGCATTTGCAGCCCCGGACGCACTCCGCCCTGCGACCGGGTGTTTATCGAAATATAATTGCGCTTAATTCCCCTCCAGGGTAAAAAGTGACCCGAAAGATTATTTCGGGGAACACCCTTGGAGCACCATAAGCTCGATTCTATCGACGTGAAGATCCTCGCCGAACTGCAGGCGGACGGACGCATCACCAATGTCGAACTCTCCCGCCGGGCGAAAATCACCGCCCCGCCCTGCCTGCGCCGCATGCGGGCGCTGGAAAAAGCCGGGTTCATTCAGGGCTATCACGCCGTTCTTGACGCCAAATCGCTCGGCTTCGAAGTGACGGGCTTTGCCTTTGTCGGCCTTGCCAGCCAGCACGACCAAGATCTGAAAAGCTTTGAGGAGCATGTGCGATCCTGGCCGAATGTGCGCGAATGCTACATGCTTTCAGGTGAAGTCGACTTCATCCTGAAAATCGTCGCCAAGGACCTTTCGAGCTTCCAGAGCTTCATCACCGAAGTTCTGACCGCCGAGAAGAATGTCGCGAGCGTCAAGACAGCCCTTTCCATCCACGCCTCGAAGAATGCGCCGGGCGTGCCGATCGAAAGCAAGCTGTAAGCAATTTACTTCGCCAGACGTGATTTGCGGACGCTATAGGCCAGATAAACAACAAGGCCGATCGCGTTCCAAATCACGAAGCGGATCTGGGTATCGAGCGGCAGGCTGGCGAAAAGATAGAGACAGCCAACAATCGCACCCGTTCCCACCAGCCCCCAAAGCGGGGTTTTGAACACGCGTTTGCGCGCCGGGTCCCTGACGCGAAAGATCATCATCGACAGGGCCACCGCGATGAAGGCGCAGAGCGTGCCGGAATTGGCAAGCTGGGCGATCTCGCTGAGGGGCGCGAGGCCCGAAATCACCGCCGAGACAACACCCGTGAAGATCGTGACTGCGATGGGCGTGCCCGTGCGCGAATTCACCTTGGCAAGACTGCCGGGCAAGAGCCGGTCGCGCGCCATGACGAAAAAGATGCGGCTCTGGCCATACATGAAGACCATGATCACCGTCGGAAAAGCGATGATCGCAGCAAGGCCGATCATGGCGGACCAATTTTCCTGATGAATGGTGCGCAGGATCAGCGCCAAAGGTTCGGCGCTGGGCGCGAAAACCGCCACGGGCACCGCGCCAATCGCCGCCAGCGCCACCGCGATATAAATCACCGTACAGAGCAGCATCGAGCCAACAATGCCGACGGAAAGATCGCGGCCCGGACGCTTGGCCTCTTCGGCGGCGGTAGAAATCGTATCGAAGCCATAAAAGGCAAAGAAGATCAGCGAGGCTGCGGGCAACACGCCGAGCTTCACACCTGCCGCGGTCATCGAGGACCAGCCATAAGGCAGGAAGGGTGTGAAATGGGCGCTGTTGAAGGCGGGCAAGGCCAGCGCCACGAAAGCGGCCAAAGCGGCGAGCTTGAGGATCACCAGCACGAAATTCACGGTGGCGCTTTCGCGTGTGCCGGCTGCGAGCAATCCCGCCACCGCCAGACAAATACCCACGGCAGGAAGATTGATGATCCCGCCCGCACTCGGCCCCTTCAGCAATTCCGGGACGATGGGCAGATTGAGCCAAGCCATGAAACCGGCCGCATAAGCAGACCAGCCCACAGCAACCGCGGCACAGACCACGGTATATTCAAGGATCAGACTCCAGCCGACCAGCCAGGCAATCGGCTCGCCCATCACGACATAGCTATAGGTATAGGCACTGCCGGCGGCGGGCATCATGGTCGCCATCTCAGCATAAGCGAGCGCGGCACAGGCGCTGACGAGGCCAGCGATGATGAAAGAGACGATCATGCCGGGACCGGCAAGCCCCGCCGCCTGCCCGATCAGGGTATAGATGCCGGTGCCGACAATGCCGCCCACGCCAAGGGCGACGAGATGATGCCAGGAAAGGGTGGGAACAAGTTTTTCGGTGCCGGGATTATCGTGCACGCTTTCGATGGGTTTCAGCCGCCTGAAGACCGCTGCGAAATTGCGCATTCTTCCCGCCCCTTTGAGTCGGCCTCTATTTGACGAGCGTTAAGGGCCTCTGTCCAGCGCTCCAGAAGAGCATCGAGATGGCCAATGCCATCTTTGAGAAAGGCTTTGGCTTGTTCTCGCACGAAAATCTGATCGGAGGGGGCGGTCAGATATTCGACCGGCGATTTGCCGTCGATCCGCGCCAAAAGCAGCACGGATAAAAGCCCACTTACGCGCCGTTCCAACCCCGCGCGGTGTTCCCAGCTCGCACCCTTGAAATACGCCCGTGCAAGGCTTGTAAACGTGGCGGCGTAAGCTGCGGCATGCGCGGGATGCCAAACGCTTTTCAGCAAAAGATGATTGAGACAGAAGGCCAGATCGAAAGCGGGATCGCCATAGGAGCAGGTTTCGGCATCGAGAAAGACCGGCCCTTGCGGCCCCATCAGAATATTCTTGGGGCTGATATCGCCATGCATCAGCGCGATATGCGCAGCGGAAAGGTTGCGCGCCATCCCCTTTATTATGGGCGCGACATCTGCATGTTTGGCGGCGGTATGGAGGAGATAGGCATCCACCCGCAAGGCGTGGAAATGAACCCCATTGCGAAAATCGCGCGCGATATCCTCGCGGCCCGCCGTCTCGCTATGAATGCGCGCGAGGCGATCGCCCAGCTCCGCCGCAAAGGCTGGATCGGCATGGCCCGCGGCGAGTTCGGCCTTCCAATTCCTATGCGTCTCGGGTGGTAAGTACTCCATCGCAAAAATGTGATGAGCGCGGTCCTCGCCTAGCACCATCGGCACCCAATCCGGATCGATGCCGCCAACGAGCTTCATCCAGGCGACTTCGGCATGGCTGCGGTCAGCCGGAGCGCGCCAATCGGCGGCGACGCGCAGCTTCGGCAAAGCCGCTTTCACGCAATAAGAACGGCCCCTTACGGTGACGAGATAGACATCACAGGAGATGCCGCCCGCGAGCGGCTCGGCGGTAAAGCTTTCCCCAGGCGCCAGCAAACCCATAACGCGAAGGGACGGTTCGAGCGCGGTCAAGCACATGGGGTGAGCCTAAAGCGAGCTGAAAGCCATCATGCCATGAGCGGAGCGCGAGCGCATCAGGCTTTACGGTGGATGCTTTGCCAAAAAGCCCGTGCCATAGTCCGCGCCGCAAAAGGAAGATTTGGGGAGACGACATGAAAAAAATGCTTTCGGCCGTCCTTTTATCCGGCGCGGTTTTGTCGATGGCGGCGCTGGCGGCCAAGCCTGCCGCGATCACCACCGCGCTTAGCGACACTGCGCGTCCCGCAGACGATGTGAAACGCGATGGCGACCGCAAGCCCGCCGAGATGCTGGAATTTTCCAAAATCAAGCCGGGCGCCAAGGTGATGGATCTGGTTCCGGGCGGCGGCTATTTCACCAGAATCTTCGCCAAGGCCGTAGGGCCGGAGGGCTGGGTCTATGCCTACCAGCCGAGCGAACTCGACAGCTTCTCGAAGGGCAAATCGCCCAAGATCCTGGCGGTGGCCAAGGAATACCCGAACGTCAGCGTCATCCATGCCCCTATTAACGATCTCAGCGCGCCCGAAGCCCTCGATGTGGTTTTCACAGCCCAGAACTACCACGACATGAAGGACGATTTTTTCAAGCCGGCGGACACCGACAAGGTCAACAAAGCGGTGTTTAAGGCTTTGAAACCAGGCGGGCTTTATATCGTGATCGATCATGCCGCGGAAAAGGGCTCGGGCCTCCGGGATACCAATACGCTGCATCGCATCGACGAAGCGGCGGTGAAACAGGAAATAACTGCGGCCGGGTTCGAATTTGCAGGCGAGTCCAAGGTTCTGCGCAATACCAAGGACCCCAAGACCGCCAACGTTTTCGATCCCTCCATCCGCGGTAAAACCGACCAATTCGTCTATAAGTTCAGAAAGCCCCTGAAGGCCAAATAGGCCTTCCGGCGACAGACGACGGAGTAGGATCATGCGCGCGGCGGTTTGGATTGTGACGGCGGTGCTTTCGCTTATGCCTGCGCTCGCCCAAACCGCCCCGGCAACGGCATCCAGCACGGCGCCGCAGCGTATCAAAGGCAGCATCGTGGGCTTCGCCGCCCCGACCCTGACGGTGAAGACCACCAAGGGCGAGACTATCGCCCTTAGCCTTGCGCCCAATGCAAGGGTGATCGCGACGGAGAAAGCCGATTTCGCCGCGCTGAAACCTGGGGATTTCATCGCCTCCACCTCTTCGGCCGGAAAGGACGGGCGGCTTCTGGCGAGCGAGCTGCGCCTCTTTCCTGAACCGCTTCGGGGGCTGGGTGAAGGTCAATACCCCTCCAGTGATCAGAAAAGCCTGATCAACGCCACGGTTTCCACCATTACCCCCGCCGCCAAAGGCAAAGGCGGGAGTTTGAAACTGACCTTCCACGGCTCCATTCCC
Organism: Rhizomicrobium palustre; assembly: GCF_011761565.1. NCBI lineage: Bacteria > Pseudomonadati > Pseudomonadota > Alphaproteobacteria > Micropepsales > Micropepsaceae > Rhizomicrobium > Rhizomicrobium palustre. The sequence goes on from NZ_JAASRM010000001.1 coordinate 716,046, forward strand.
GGCCCTAACGGCATGTGCAGCGGCCATGCCCCTGCCCCCGGCCAAGGGCCTTGCGCTAGCGACAACGAAATCGTGGTCGGACCCAAAACCATGATCACACGTTGGGTGCTTGGCGATACGAGCTGGCTGGAACCAGGCAAGGCTGTATCGCTTTTTGCGGTGACGGATGCGGGCGGAAAACTCTCCACCTATGGCGTCCTGGTGGAACATAACGGAGTAAAACCGCTGCCATGAGCACAACCGAACCCAAACCCGCCAAGAAAATCGGTGCCGTCGCGGCATTGCCTATCGGAATCTCGCCGGTGGGCCTGGCCCTTTTAGGGGCCGGGATGCTGGGGGCGATTTCCATTGGCGCGCTCGCTATCGCGCGGCTCGCTATCGGGCGCATCGGGGTCGGTCATTTGCACCTGAAATCGGCGGAAATCGACTCCCTGACGGTGCGCCATCTCAACGTCGTGGACCGGGCGCATCACTAGCGAAAAACCGCCTCTAAAGCGCGGGTCACAACCACAATTCCGTTGCGGCGGAGCAAAAGCCCTGTGCTAGCCTTCCCCCTATAATAGGGGTGGGTAATGCGGGCCTATGCGTGGTGGGCTGTGACGGCTATAGCCGTTATCGCCGCCGGGATGTGGATTGTACCCGCGCCGCCGGTGCAGGGCCTTTCTATGGCTGTCTGCCGCGGCGGCGAAGGCATCGCGTTTTACCAGCAAGTCGCCGCCTGCTCTGACCTCATCCTGGATCCGAGCCTTTCGGCGAAAAAACGCGCCGTGATGCTGACCCGCCGTGCCGCCGCCTATTCGGGCGAAGGCGATTATGCCACCGCGATCAACGATCTGAGCGAGGCGGTGAAAATCGCTCCAGGCGATGAAGAAGCCTGGCTCGCCCGCGCCGACGCGCGTGACAATGCCGATGACGATACGGGCGCGCTGCGCGATTACGCCCGCGCCTTGGCGCTGAAGGAAGATGACGACCGCGCCTATAACAATCGCGGCTGGGCCTATGTGCGCCTTGGCAAGCTCGACAAGGCCATGGCCGATTACAATACAGCGATTTCCTTGATGCCGGGCATCGCGCTCTATTACGAGAACCGCGGCAATCTCTGGCGCAAACTCGATCAGGCCGACAAAGCCACCGCCGATTACAGCCAGGCCATCGCCATTTTTCCCGGCTATACGCGCGCTTATCGCGACCGCGCCGATACTTTCGCGGACACCGATGAAACCGATAAAGCGATTGCCGATTACCGTGCTGCCTTAAAGCACAACGCCCAAGACGCGCTGGCCTGGAATGGGCTTGGCTGCATGATGGACCGCAAGGAAGATACCGCGGCGGCGATCAAGGCTTTCGATAACGCCATCAAATACGCGCCGAAATTCGCCATCGCCTATGATAATCGCGGCCTGATGCGCCAAAAGAAAGACGATGCCAAAGGTGCGCTCAGTGATTTCAGCAAGGCGATCAGCCTTGATCCGAAAAACCTCGACATGCTGCGCCACCATGCGGAGGCGCTGGCGGCGCTCGACCAGAACGACAAGGCGCTGAAAGAGTATGCACGCATCCTGAAACAGACGCCGGAGGATTATGCGAGCCTCAACCGGCGTGGAAATATCTATAACCGCAATGGGCAATATGATCTGGCCATCGCCGATTATGCGGCGGCTCTCAAACTTTTGCCCGGCAACGAAGTGCTGCTGACCAATCGCGCCGACGCCTTGCAAGCCAGCGGCAAGCCGGAGGCCGCGCTGAAGGACATTTCCGCCGCGCTGGAAAAAGCGCCAAGCTCCGACCGCTATCGCCGCCGGGGCGATGTCTATGCCGATCTGCACCGTTCAGAAGCGGCAGCCGCCGATTACGGGCGGGCGCTGAAACTCGATCCCGATAATTGGGTCGCCTACTACAATCGCGGGGTGCTGCTCAATAACGCGGGCGAGACCGAGACGGCGCTGAAGGATTTCAATGCCGCCGTGGCGCGCAGCTTAGGCGAAGATAAATCCATCGCGCTGTCCGGCCGGGCGGAAGCCTTCTTCGCCCTGAAGCAGGACAAGAAGGTACTCGCCGATTGCGCCGAGGCCGAGAAACTCGATTCCCAGAACGCCCTGCCCTTTTACTGGCGCGGCAAAGTTCATGCGCGGGCCGGAGAGGACAAGCTGGCGCTCGCCGATTTCGATGCCGCGATTAAGCGTGACGATGGCCTGGGCGAAGCCTGGTATCAGCGCGGGCTCATCAAGCGGCGGCTGGGCGATAAGCCGGGCGGAGACGCCGATATCGCGCGTTCCAAAGCCTTGGCCAAAGCTTCCGCGTAACAGAAGTGTGATCGCCTAAATTTTAGACCTGCATCTTTCCGAGGCGGTTTCACCTCGCTATCGTCCCAGCCGTTCACGAGTCCGAAAAGGGGGCAGTCGGTGCGAAGGGTAGATCGGTTGTGCATGGCGGGGGTGACCCTCCTGCTGCTATCGGGGTGTGCCGCAATGGGCGGCGACGGGGCAAAACCCGTGGCTGCGAAGGCATTGCCCAAAGGGCTTGATGCCTCGGCCAATCCTGATCCTTTCCCCTCCACCTATAAGCCCCTGCCGGGCAAGACCGTCGCCATTGTGGGCGCCAACATCCTGACCGCGACCGGCAAGGAGATTGATGGCGGCGTGGTGGTGCTGGAGGGCGGCAAGATCACCGCCGTGGGCGCGGCAGGCACCGCGGTACCGCAAGGCGCCGAAATCATCGACGGCAAAGGCAAATGGGTGACACCCGGCGTGATCGATGCCCATAGCCATTTGGGTGTTTATCCCACCCCGGCGGTGCAAGCCCATTCCGATGGCAATGAAGCGACCGATCCCAATACCGCGCAGGTCTGGGCGGAACATTCGATCTGGCCGCAAGACCCCGGCTTCAATCGCGCCCGCGCGGGCGGCGTGACCACGCTGGAAATCCTGCCCGGCTCGGCGAATTTGTTCGGCGGACGCGCGGCCATCGTCAAGAACGTACCTTCGGTCACCTATCAAGGTATGAAGTTTCCCGGCGCGCCTTATGGCCTGAAAATGGCCTGCGGTGAGAATCCCAAGCGCGTCTATGGCAGCAAGGGCCGTTCGCCTTCCACCGCCATGGGTAATGTTGCGGGCTACCGCAAAGCCTGGATCGATGCCGCCGAATACATGCGCAAATGGGACGAGTATCACGCCAAGGTCGGGCGCGGTGAGAAAGCCGATCCGCCCAAGCGCGATCTGCAGCTCGACACGCTGGCGGGCGTGATCCGCGGCGAGATCCTGGTGCAGAACCACTGCTATCGCGCCGACGAAATGGCGACCATGATCGATATCAGCCATGAATTCGGCTTCCATGTCGCCATGTTCCACCATGCCAGCGAGGCCTATAAGGCAGCCGATATTCTCGCCAAGGAAAACGTCTGCATCGCCACCTGGGCCGATTGGGCCAACTTCAAGATGGAATCTCTCGACGGCATCGAAGCCAATGCCGCCATCGCCCATAAGAAGGGCGTCTGCGTGGTGATCCATTCCGATGACGAGACCATCACTCAGCATCTGAACCAGGAAGCGGCCATCGCCATGACGGCGGGCAACCGTATCGGGCTCAACATCTCCAAGGCCGACGCCATTTCCTGGATCACCGCCAATCCGGCCAAGGCCATCGGCATTCTCGACAAGACCGGCACGTTAGAGACCGGCAAGGCAGGCGATTTGGTGGTATGGAGCACCGATCCCTTCTCGGTCTATGCCAAGGCGGACAAGGTGTTCATCGACGGCGCCCTCGTCTACGACCGCTTCGATCCCGCCAAAAAAGCCAAATCCGATTTCGAACTCGGCCAGCCGGGCGCAGGAGAATTCCAATGAGCCGTATCGCTTCTCTTTTGCTGGCGGCTTCGGCTTTCGCACTGAGTGCCAATGCCGAGACCATCGCTATCACCCATGCCAAGATCGAAACCGCGAGCGCGGCGGGAACCATCGAAGATGGCACGCTGGTGATCAAGGACGGCAAGATCGCTGCTGTCGGCGCGCATGTAGCCGTGCCTTCGGGCGCGCGCGTGATCGACGCCAAAGGCGGCGTGGTGACACCAGGCCTGTTCGCGGCCTCGACCGATCTCACCGCTGTGGAAGTGGGCGGGGTGCGCAGCACGCATGAAGAAAGCGCCAAGCTGGGCGCAGCCTTCGATGTGCAGTACGGCATCAACCCTGCCTCCACCCTGGTGCCGCTGGCGCGCCAGACGGGGCTGACCCGCGTGATGGTGACGCCGGTTTCGCCGCGCGGCTTTGGCGGCGATCAGGACGAGAATGTCGGTGAGGAGTTCACCGCGGGCACCGATAGCGAAGGCGTCGCCGCCTCCAGCCTGTTCGGCGGACGGGCGGCAGGCGTGGTGCTGAAGGCAGGCGATACCGATCCGGTCTTCGCACCCAAAGCAGCTGTGGCAGTTGATCTGGGCGATGCGGGCGCACGGGTGGCGGGCTCGCATGGCGCGGCGCTGCAGCTTTTGAAAACCGCCCTCGAGGACGCGCGCTCTTACGGCAAGCGGCGGGCGGCTTATGAGAATGGCCAGACCCGCGCCTATTCCCTGAGCCACGAGGAGCTGGAAGCCTTACAGCCGGTGCTCGCCGGAAAAGCGCCCTTGCTCGCGCGCGTGCATAGCGCCGGTGACATCCGCCAGCTTTTAAAGCTTGCCAAGGAACAGCACATCAAGCTGGTGCTGGAAGGCGCCGAAGAGGCTTGGCTGGTGGCCGATGCTTTGGCGGCAACGAAAACGCCGGTGATCATCGACACCGAACAGGACCTGCCGCAGCAATTCGAAAGCCTGGGGGCGCGGCTCGACAATGCCGCGCGGCTGGAGAAGGCGGGCGTGCTCTTTGCCATCTCGGGCAGCCGCAGCTTCAACGAACTGCGCCAGGCGCGCTTCAATGCGGGCACAGCCGTTGCCAATGGGCTTTCCTATGCGGCGGCCATAAAGGCAGTGACGGTCAACCCGGCGCGCATCTGGGGGCTGGAGGCAAAGCTCGGCACGCTGGCGCCGGGCAAGGAAGCCGATGTGGTGCTGTGGAATGGAGATCCCTTGGAGACCACCACATGGCCGGTGACGGTCATTATCGCCGGCGTGGAACAGCCCCAAGGCTCACGCGGCTTCGAACTGCGCGACCGTTACCTGCATGTCAATGACGGCATGCCGTCCGCCTATCACTGAGGCGTGCGCTATCGAAACCTGCGAGAGGCCGGGCGAAAGTCCGGCCTTTTGTTTTAGGAGAAAGGGAAGTGGCGGACAGGGGGAGATTCGAACTCCCGATACGGTTACCCGTATGCCGCATTTCGAGTGCGGTGCATTCAACCGCTCTGCCACCTGTCCGCACGGCAAGGGCGCTCCAATATCGAAGCCTGCCCGGGAGCGCAAGCGGCATAGCGGCACTCTTGGGGCCTAATTTGCGGAAAAACGCGTTTAAGGTCGGCTCATTCCGCCGCAAGGGGGATAAAATCGGCTTCAGCGGCCAAAAGAGGCAGGATCGGCGCCAGGGCAGCCCTCATATCCTCCTCGAACTGCCAGGGCGGGTTAACGATCAAGAGCCCTGCCGAAGCGAGCTTGCCATCGGGCGCCGCGGTGAGGCGGATGTCGAGCCGCAAGAGCTTCTTCACCCCTGAGGCCAGGACCTCGCCACAGAACAGATCCGCCTCGGCCGGGGATTTGACGGGAAACCACAATAAATACACCCCAGTGGCAAAGCGCCGGTAGGCGGCGGCGAAGGCCTTCGCGGCAGACTGGAACTCGTCGGGCGCCTCGAAGGGCGGATCGATCAAGATGAGGCCGCGGCGCTCGGGCGGCGGGGTGAGCGCAGCAAGGCGGCGATAGCCATCCCCCTCCTCCACCCGCGCCTTGAGGAAGGGTGCCAGTATGGAGCGCAGCGCAACCACGTCCTCAGGGTGTTTCTCAATCGCGACGAGGCGATCCTGCGGGCGCAAGAGACGCGCCGCAAAAAGTGGTGAGCCGGGATAGAGCGGGCCGGATAAGGCGTGCGATAGATACGCCTGCAAGGCCCCGGGCAGATTTTTACCCGCAAGAGTTTTGAGCCTGCCAATACCAGCTTCAGCTTCGCCCGTACGGCGCGCTGTATCATCAGATAAATCATAGCCGCCGCGCCCGGCATGGGTGTCGATCACCGCCAAAGCGCTAGGCTTCTTTTGCAGATGTATAAGCGCAGTCAGTAAAGCGAGATGCTTGGCAACATCAGCAAAGTTTCCGGCGTGGAAGGCGTGGCGGTAATTCATCACTGCGTCTTATCAAGCACAGGGTAGCCACGGCAACGCCTAACCTGTTGACAACCATTACTGTGAGATACAGCCCGCGCTCAATTGCGGGTCGAAGCGGGGGCGTTATGATCCGGGACCGCGAATCGCGAGCATGTCAGCCGGGGGCTCTAGAACATGCATCTGCGCCTATTCGACATTGTGATCATCATCATCTACGCCATCCTGGTACTGACGGTGGCGCGGCTGTTTCATCGTCAGCATACGGATCAAGATGATTTCGAGGATCGCGCCCCGGCGCAGCGCCCGCTGCCCTGGTGGGCAATCGGCACATCGCTGATTGCAGCCAATATCTCCGCCGAACAGATCATCGGCATGTCGGCTTCGGCTTTCGCCCTGGGGCTTGGCATCGCAGGCTATGAATGGCTGGCTGCCGTTGCCATGCTGGTGGCGGGAAAATACTTCCTGCCGGTGTTCCTGAAACATCGCATCACCACCATGCCGCAATTCCTGCGCCTGCGCTATGGCGCCAAGACGCAGGTGACCATGGCGGTGTTCTGGATCCTGCTCTACACCTTTGTCAGCTTGACCGCGATCATGTGGCTTGGCGCCAATGCGGTGCACACCATCACCGGACTTTCGCTGACCATGAGCGTGGTTCTTCTGGGCCTCGTCGCGGGAAATTATGCACTCTATGTCGGGCTCAAGGCGACGCATTTCACCGATGTGGTGCAGGTAAGCGCGCTGGTGCTGGGCGGACTTGTCATGAGCATCTATGCGCTGGAGAGCATCGGCACCGGCAAAGGGCTGTGGGCAGGCTTCGTGACGCTGCAGGCGAGCATGCCGGATCATTTCCATATGATCCTGAAACCTGACGATCCCTATTACAAATACCTGCCCGGCCTTGCCTCTGTGGGGCTTGCCATGTGGGTGCTGCATTTTTCCTATTGGGGCTTCAACCAAGGCATCGTGCAACGCGCGCTCGCCGCCACCAATGTGCGCGAAGTGCAAAAGGGCATCGTGCTCGCCGCGTTCCTGAAACTCTTGATGCCGCTGATCGTGGTGCTTCCGGGCCTCGCCGCAGCGTATCTCATCGAAGGCATGCCAACCCGCGCCGACGAAGCCTATCCGCTTCTGATGACCATGCTGCCTTCGGGGCTTTTAGGCTTTGTCTTCGTGGCGCTGATGGCGGCGATCATTTCCTCCACCGGCTCGACCTTGAGTTCCATCGCCAAGATCTTCACCAGTGATGTGGTGCAAGTCGTCTATCCGCAAGCGAGCAAGCGGCTGTCGGTGATCCTTGGCCCCTTTACCGCAATCGCGGCGCTGATGATCGCGATGGCGGTCGCCACGCCCCTGCTGGACCGCAGCGATCAGGCTTTCCAATACATCCAGGAATTCACCGGCTTTGTTTCCCCCGGCGTGGTGGTGATCTTCATGATGGGCCTGTTCTGGCCCCGCGCCAATGAAACCGGCGCCCTTTTGGCGGCAGGCACATCGGTTTTCGGCTCAGCCTTTTACGCACTCATCTGGCCCGGCGTCCCGTTCCTGACGCGCATGGCAGACATTTTCCTGATCTGCATGGTGGTAGCGGCCGCAGGATCGCTTTTGACCAGGCCCGCCCCGGAAAAGCGGCTGGATTTGAAGGGCGTCGATTTCACCACGGCGCGACGCTACAACCTCGCCTCCGCCCTTATCGCCATGATCCTGATCGGGCTTTACTGGTACTTCTGGTAAGCTCAGGCACCATTACGCGCCATCATCAGCGCGGCGAGATCGAAGCGGATTTCCTTCACGCCGTAATCAATCGACACCCGCGCGAACTGGCGCAAGAAGTTCATGCCGATCAGCATGGCGGGCTCGTTCGCCAGACCCCAGACATTGAAGATGTCCATATCCGCGATCGCGATCACCGCATCAGTGAAGGAAATACCGTGCAACTGAATGCGACCGACACGGATCACCTTGGCCATGATCATCCCACCTGTAACACCGGTGATAGGAATAGCGCCGATCAGGGCGATATCGGTGTTTTGCGCCGCCAGCGCGCGCAAGAGATGCACATTCCCGCAGGAAACCTGCGCGCCCGTATCGATAAAGCAGGTAGTGGAGACATTCTCCACGCTGCTGTTCATGGCGCGCAGATGCCCCATCGAGCCACGTACAGGAATGGCAATTTGCTGCCAACGATTTCTCGCCGTGTAAAAGGATGCGCGCGAACGCTCGATCTGCAAAAGGTGATCCTTGAAATCGAGAACCACCCGGGTGCCATCCACCGCGTCGAGACCGAGATAGCCATCCGCCCTAAGATAGTTTCGCGGCAAAACCGGTAGCGAGAGATTACGCCGCTCCACGGTTCCAAAATGCAGATCGGCCACGGCGACGAAGCGCGAATTGTAGCTGCGCACCACCCCCTGCACGGTGACGTTATTGCCGCGAATGAGCCCAAGCGCGACGGCGAGATCATCGGCGATCACCGAACGGTCCGCTCCGGTATCGACGACAAAGCGGAACGGCCCCTTATTGCCGAGCATCACCGGAATGGTCAGGTGCTCGGCGCCATCGTCTTCGGCAGCGATACGCGCTGCATCATCAGGGGGGGCGCCGGGAGGAGCTGGCGCAATGGACTGTGCGAAAGTGCTCGGCGAAAGAGCGAGCGCCGCGCCGCCAGCGGTGATGAGACCACGGCGAGAAAGCAAATCCCTCAGCATGTACGCCTCCCGGGATGACGGCCGTTCTTTTTATATGGCGACCGTAGACGGCGATCTTATCAGAAATCGCCCCGTGGAGATATCATGCTCCTTTGCCCTGCACGCGCGGTAGAGCAGGCCCAGAAGGCCCCTATCACAACCCCGTGACCACTGGCTTCATCGCCAGCTTAAGAGCGAGGGCTTTAATGGTGTTTGCGGCGGCTCTTCTTAGACGTCTTATTATCCGCAGACGAACTGTTAGCGCTACGCTTCTTGCGTACATGCGTCTCGCCAGACTTCTTCTTCCCGCTATGGGCCGAGCCGACATAGAAATCGCGGCGGCTGCCCGCCGGAACGGCCGCGGCGGCGGTCACAGGCGGGACGGAGGCACACGTCAAAGCCTCACTTTCGCGCGAAATCCGCACCTGGGAGACACGCACGGAGAAGTTCCCGGAGGTGGTAAGCGCGAAAGGCGTGGTGACGTTCGTAAGATCAGCACCAGCCGATTTAAGGCAGGCGAGCGGGACATTGATCGTCGCCGCAGGGCGGCCTGCAGCGTCTTTCATGAGGGCGGAAACATCGAGCTTACCGCCGCATAAGGGACCACAGCCCATGGCGAGCACGACCGGCGCGGTGGGGGCTTTATCGACATCGATCGAGAATGACAGGCTCATGCCACGATCCGCTTCACGGGTAAGATCGATGGGGGCGCCGGTAACCGTGAGGCTGACCGGAACATGGCTCGCCCAATTGGCGGAAAGACCGTTCTCGGAACGCTGGGCGGTGAGACCCTGCACCGAAGATTTAACGGCGACACGCTGGCCACCCGCCGTCACCGTCCAGCCGCTCGTCACATCCCCGTTTTCGAACAAGGGGCGGCGGTCCAGCACCGGACCTAGCGGCGCCGAAGCGGGCGTGGATGGCGCGGTGGCAACCGTGGTCGCCGCCGCGCGTACCAGCGGACGAACAGCAGAGGCTTCCGCCAGACGCCCGATATTCTGCGGCGCGCCATAGGTGAGGCCATAGCCAAAAGCGAAGAGCGGGAAATAGGGCTCCTGGCCGATGTTGAGATCATACTGGTCGGGCGAACGCGGCCAGGAGAAGCTTAGACGGCCGCGGAAATCGAAGGCCACCGAACCATCGGCGTTGGCGAACAGCATGTCGGAGACGCCCTCGCCTTCCGAACCCGGCTGCCAGGCGGCGACAAAGGCGTTGGAAGCATTTATCTCGGGCGTGACATAGAGCGGACGGCCCGACAGGAACACCGCCACCACCGGAATGCCCTGAGCCTGCAGCTTCTGCAGAAGCTTCAGATCGCGCTTGTCATTGGGGGAATATTCGAGGGTCTGGATATCGCCCTTACCCTCGGCATAGGCGTCTTCGCCAAAAACCACGATGGCGACATCGGGACGCTCGCGGAACGATCCATCCTCGCTGAGCTGGGCGGTGCCACCCGAGGCCTCGACATTGGCTTTGATGCCGTCATAGATCGTAGAGGCATGGGGGAAATCGGCACGGCTGGTGGCTGTGCCCTGCCACGTGATAGTCCAGCCGCCGGTCTGCTTGGACATGTTATTGGCGCCATCGCCCGCGACCAGAACATGGCTGCGCGGCGACAGGGGCAAGAGCCCACCATCATTCTTCAAGAGCACAAGAGACTCGCGCACGGCGCGGCGCGCGATATCGCGATGCTCGTGCGAGCCTAAGAGGTCATAACGGCCTGCGAAGGGACGCGAGGACGGCTTACCCGCACTCATCAAGCCCATCTGAAGCTTCACACGCAGGATGCGCGACACCGCTTCATCGATCCGGGCCTGAGGGATGGTGCCGTCGCGCACTTCCTTCAAAAGGTTGTTGTAGAGACCTTTCCAGTCATTGGCGGTCATGAACATGTCGATGCCGGCATTGGCGGCTTGCGGACAATCGGAGACGGTGCAGCCCGCGACGCGATCAATCGCCTGATAATCGCTGATCACAAAGCCCGGAAAGCCCATGCGCCCAACTAGCACATCGGAGACAAGCTCCTTCTGCACATGCATCTTGAGGCCGCGCCAGCCCGAATAGGAGATCATGATGTTTTGCGCGCCGGCCTTGATCGCGGCGGCGTAGGGCGGCGCAAAAATATCGCGCAGCGCGGTCTCGCTATAGGTGGTGTTGCCTTCATTGATGCCGTGATCGGTGGCGCCATCGCCAATGAAATGCTTCACCGAAGCGAGCACATGGCCATTGCGCAGATAATCCGGCGTGCCGGGTTTGCCTTGAAGCCCTTCCACCATCGCAGCAGCGTTTTTGGCAACCAGACCCGGATCTTCCGAATAGCCCTCGTAGGTGCGGCCCCAGCGGTCGTCGCGCACCACCGCGACGGTCGGGGCGAAGGTCCATTCCTGCCCGGTGACACGGATTTCCTGAGCCGTGATCTCGCCAATGCGGCGGACGAGATCGGGATCGCGCATCGCACCAAGGGCGATGTTATGCGGGAACAAGGTCGCGCCGATGATATGGCCGTGGCCATGCACGGCATCGATGCCCCACATGGTGGGGATCACCGGGCGGCCCGGCGCCACCGCGACGGAAGCGTTGTAATAGAGATCAGCGGCGGCGAGCCAATCCTGGGCGGGGGCGCGCAGATCTCCATGCGGACCCGCGCTGCCGCCATTCAGGATCGAGCCCAAATGATACTGGCTGATATCGGCGGGCGTGATCGCCTTGATGTCGGGCTGCATCATCTGCCCGATCTTCTCTTCCAACGTCATCTGCGAAAGAAGGCGCTGCACCTCGGCCTCGATGGCGGAATTCTTCGCCGGCGGCGGGGTCAGCGGCCAGAGCTCTGGATGAATGACGGTGGAGGTCGCAAGATCAACAGCCGGCGCCGAAGCGGGCGCGGCGGGAGCTGCCGGGGTGGGGGCTACCGGGGTGGGGGCGGAATCGACCGGCTTCTGCGCGCTCGGCTGATCACTCGAAAAGAGGTCACCGATATCGCCGATCCCCAAATCCGTCGAACAGCCCATCAGTGCGAAAGCGCAGACACTGAGAACAAGCGCATTGCGCTTCGCCGGAGTTACGGGAATCGCTTTCATGCGACAGCCTCTTCGCAGAATGGTCGGGGCAGTTTAGCCGTTAGAGCAGGCGATATGCCAAGCCCTAAAGTTTGCGCACGGAAATATGCATTTCCATGGAGACGGTCTGGCCCGGCTCGAGCACGCCTGCACCCGTCTCACCCGCTGATTCGGGGCGATTGAGCGCATTGGGCATGGCCGTGGTCGGTTCAGCACAGAAATAGTCCTCACCTTCCGGGATGAAGACATGGAAAAAACCGCAATTGGCCGAGGCTTTCAGCATGATCTCAAGCCCAAGCTCGGGCTGTTCGATGCGTGCCGGGCCCTGCCAGCCGGTAAAGGTATTATCGACGAAGGGGGCCTTGGAGACGATCTGGCCCGCGTTCAGATCGATGAGATCAGTCGCAGCGACAAGCTCGGTCGGGATCATGGTGGAATCAGCGCGCCACATGCCATCGACCTTGGCGGTCACTTTGGAGCCGGGGCGGCGCGGGAAATAGGGATGCAGGCCGAGGCTATAGGGCATCGGCTTGTCGTCCTGGCTGCGCAGCGTCAGGACCATCGAGACCGCATCATCGGTCATCGAGAAGACCTGTTCGGCGCTATAGGCCCAGGGCCAGGCATCGCGAGCATGGTCATAGGCAATGGCGACCTTATCGCGCGAGACCGTTTCCACCCGCCAGGCGGTCTGCCAGCCATGGCCATGCAGCGCATGCGGGTGGTCCGCGAAATTCAGGGGAAGGCGATATTCCTTGCCCCCAAACTTGAACACGCCGTTCTCGATCCGGTTGGCTACCGGCACGAGCGGGAAACAGGAGGCGTCCAGGACCTTGAGCCCACCATGGCGCAAGACCGGAACATCACCACAGTCCAACCGCGTAACCGCCCCCCCAATTTCGGGAGAAATGTCGATCTCGAGAGCGCCGCGTCCAAGTGTGATCATGCCCGTCAAGCCTTCTTGCGATGCCAGACCTGTTCCATCTCTTCCAGGGACCGGCCTTTGGTTTCGGGCACGTAGCGCAGGACGAACCAGGCTGCAAGCGCCGAAGCGACGCCATAAATCCAATAGGCGAAACCGTGGTTGAAATTCTGGTTGAGAACCGTCGAGCCGTCCATCATCGGGAAGGTCTGCGAGACGATAAAGTTGGCGATCCACTGGGCCGCAACCGCAATGGACATGGCCTGCCCCTTGATCGAATTGGGGAAGATTTCAGCCAGAAGCACCCAGACGATCGGGCCCCAGGAGAAGGAGAAACCCACAATGTAGAGGACAACCGCCGCAATCGCCAGAACAGAGGACCCGCCAGCCGCGGCGCCCGAGGCTCCCGTGGCGCTGACGAGGTGCAGGTGGAAGAGGAAGCCCAAGGTAACCATGGCGACGGCCATCACCACCGCACCCCAGAAGAGCAGCGGCTTGCGGCCGAATTTCTCGACCGTGAAGGTGGCAACCAGCGTGAAGAGGGTCATGGAGACACCCACGAACCAGGCCGATTGCAGATAGGCTTCGTTCGGCGTCGAGCCCATATTCTCGAACATATGCGGGGCGAAATAGAGCACCGCGTTAATGCCGACGGCCTGCTGGAACACCGACAGAAGAATGCCAACCACCAGAATGAGCACGCCGTAGGAAAACAGCGGGCGGGTGTGTTCGACCAGCGTAGCCTTGATTTCGGCGTGAGTCTTTTCGGCTTCTTCGGCGCTGCCGAAAAGGCGCTTGAGAAGCGCTTTGGCTTCGTCGTGGCGATCCTTTAGCACCAGGAAGCGCGGCGTTTCCGGCACCAAGCACATGAAGACGATCAACAGCGTCGCCGGGATCGCGGCAGAGGCCAGCATGAAGCGCCAGCCTTCCCGCATCAGGAAATCATGGCTGCGGCCCGATTGGATGAAGAAGTTCACGAAGTACACGAGATTGATGCCCACCACGATGGCGATCTGCTCGAAGGTGAGGAGCATGCCGCGAATATTGGTCGGCGCCATTTCGGAGATGTACATCGGGGCCAGCATGGAGGCCATGCCGATCGCGACCCCGCCCATTACGCGATAGAAGATGAAGGCCGGCAGAGCTTTCTCACCCACCGCGCCAAACGCGCTCCAGATGAATTCGGGGTAACCCGCGCCCACGCTGGAGAGGAAGAACAAAACACCCGCAATCAGAAGGCCCCATTTGCGGCCGATACGGGTGGAGATGGGACCGGCGGCAAGCGCGCCAAGCACGCAGCCCAAAAGTGCGCAGGAAACCGCGAAGCCATGCAGGAAATTGGCGGTGCCTTCGTCCAGATGCCGGGGATCAACGAAATTCACCTTGATCGCATCCGTCGCCCCCGAGATGACGGCCGTGTCATACCCGAACAACAGGCCGCCCAACGTAGCTGCGACCGTCAATCCTGTAATCAGTGCGTAATTGGTCTTCGCCATGGTTACCCCTCTCGCGGACTATCGTCCCGTTCTCCCCGCCAGCAGGCTCTTAACGGCCTGCCGGGTTCTTCTGTTCGCCGCATTCGGCGGGCCACCCTAGCGGTAGCGCTACCAAGATGCGAGCGGCAATTCAGCCGCTCAAGGCTTGTTTATCGGCCACCTTAGCGCGGCCTTTTGCGGCCGCATAATGGGGATGCCGCTCAAAACGCGTCAATGATTATGCCGGGGCGTCTTCTTGGCGATGCCGCGATACTTGACCGCAAGCTCCATCACCGCGCCCGAATCTAATTGCCCCACCCCGGCACGATAGATTTCCTGCCAGGGGCTTTGGCTTTCCGGAACTGCTGGCGGCTTGTCCTTCTTGCGCCGTGCAATCTCCTCCTCATCGACAAGGGCATCACAACGCCCGGTCGTCAGATCGATGCGGATGATATCGCCCGTCACAAGCCAGGAGAGCCCGCCGCCCACCGCGCTTTCGGGTGCCGCGTTGAGAATGGAAGGACTATCCGCCGTGCCCGATTGACGCCCATCGCCGATGGTCGGCAGAGAGGTGATGCCTTTCCTCAGAAGCGCATCGGGCGGCTGCATGTTGACCACTTCCGCCGAACCCGGCCAGCCGATGGGGCCTGAACCGCGGATGACGAGGATGGAACGCTCATCGATATTGAGCGCGGGATCGTTGATGCGCGCGTGATAATCATCCGAGCCATCAAAGACCACGGCTTTGCCTTCGAAGATGCCTTCGCGACCAGGCTCGCACAAATAGCGGCGGCGGAACTCTTCCGAAATCACGCTGGTTTTCATGATCGCGAAATCGAAGAGATTGCCCATCATCACCATGAAGCCCGCATGTTCCTGCAAAGGCTTGTCGTAAGCGGTGATCATCTCGCGGTCGGTGGAATGGGCGCCTTTGACATTCTCCGCGAGGGCTTTGCCGGTGCAGGTGATGACCGAACCATCGATACGGCCAGCACCAAGGAGTTCACACAGTACCGCAGGCACGCCGCCCGCACGATGGAAGCGCTCGCCGAGATATTTGCCCGCAGGCATCATATTGACGATAAGCGGGATATCATGCGCCGCCATCCAATCTTCCGGCGTGATCTCCACACCGGCATGGCGCGCCATGGCGTGAATATGGGGCTGGGCATTGGTGGAGCCGCCGATCGCCGCGATCACCGCAATGGCATTCAAGAACGCTTGGCGGGTGAGGATTCTCGAGGGCGTCAGCTCTTCATATGCCATCGCCACAATGCGCTTGCCGGTCTCGTAAGCGATCTGGCCACGCTCGCGATAAGGCGCGGGAATTGCCGCACAGCCAGGCAGCGAAAGACCAAGCGCTTCAGCCACCGCATTCATGGTGGAGGCCGTACCCATGGTGTTGCAATGACCGAGCGAGGGCGCCGATTTAGCCGCGGCGGCGATGAACTCTTCTTCAGTGATTTCGCCCGCGCCCAAACGTTTGCGGTTGCGCCAAATCACCGTGCCGGAACCGGCAAGTTCACCATCGGCATAGGAATCCAGCATCGGCCCGCCCGAAAGAACGATGGCGGGAATATCGACCGTGGATGCGGCCATGACCGAAGACGGCGTGGTCTTATCGCAGCCCGTGGTGAGCACCACGGCATCGATCGGATAGCCGTGCATGATCTCGACCAAGGAAAGATAGGCAAGGTTTCGATCCAGCGCGGCGGTGGGGCGGCGGCAGTTCTCGAACAAGGGATGGGTCGGAAATTCGAGCGCGATGCCGCCCGCATCCCGCACGCCATCCTTGATGCGCTGGGCCAGCGTCAGATGCACGAGGTTGCATGGATTGAGCTCGTTGCCGCTTTGGGCAATGCCGATAATGGGGCGGCCATCGCGGAATTCTTCCGGCGTGAAACCAGAATTCATCCAGCGCTCGAGATAAAGGCCGACCATATCCATGCGATGGGGATCATCAAACCAATCGCGAGAGCGGAAGCGTTTCTTCGGCCTTTGCATGGTCGCTCGCTTACTCGGCAGGCTTTTGCACGATGCCCTTTGGGGCACCCGCCGAGCCGCGCTTGATCAAGGTGTAGGTGACAAGATGATCGACTGGTTTTGACTCGCCGCCATTACGCTTCACCGTGCGGATCGCCTGGACAATGAGATCAATGGCGATCTCGGCCATCGAGGTGACCGGCTGGCGGATGGTGGTCAGCTCCGGCCAGATATTGGTGGCGATGGCGGTATCGTCGAAGCCCACAACGGATAAATCGCCCGGAATATCGAGACCCTTGCGATGCGCGACCGAAACGGCAGCCGCGGCCATATCGTCATTGCTGGCGAAAATCGCGGTCGGCAATTGCTTGGCCGAGAGCAAGGTTTCAGCGGCATCAAGACCTGAGCGGTAGCTGAAATAGCCCTGCACCATCAGCGCCGGATCGGCTTTGATCCCGGCTTCGGAAAGCGCAGTGAGATAGCCTTTCTCACGCTCCTGACTGGCGGTCTGGTTGGGATGACCCTTGATGAAGCCGATGCGCCGGTGCCCCAAAGCCAGAAGGTAATTGGTCATCTCGCGCGCGGCAGCGGTATCATTGATGTGGACGCAAGAGGCTTCCTTGCCCGAATGCCCGGTCGCCACTGCGACGGTAGGCAGGCCAGTGATGCGCAGCTCGTCCAGCACATCATGGGATTCGCACAAAGGCGGCGGCAGGATGACCCCTGCGGCCCCGGATGCCACGAGCTTTCGCACCGCCGCGCGTTCCGCCGCCGAGGTGGCCTCGCATTTCTCGAGCATGATCTGCACCGAAGTCCGGCTCGCCTCGTCCAGGGCGCCGACCAGAAACTCGGTGAGATAGGCCGCTGAGGGGTTGGAATAGATCAGGCCGATACGGGCAGCCTCGGCCCCCGCCAGCGATCGGGCCGCCGGATTGGGCGAATAATTCAACGCCTTGACCGCGGCCAGCACCGCAGTGCGTGTAGCCGGGCGGACATTCTTTTCGCCATTCACCACCCGGCTGACGGTCATGGGCGAAACGCCCGCACGTCTTGCCACGTCCAAAATGGTGGTCGCACCACGCTGCTTACGGGAGGAAGGCTTCTTAGTATCCAATGCTTGGGCCCGCGCACTAGGACCGGGCCCGGAAAAGCGGGCCCGCTTCCGATTCTTTACGTTTGCCCATCTTTAGTCCATGCGGATGCGTTTGTCGAAACCGACCAATGGACTAGTCCTGGGTGCTTGCCTTGTGGCCAGGTCAGGCGACAGCCGCGACACCGTCGGTCAAAAGCCGACGCATGCGTGTGGCTTTGCCCGGGGTCTGCGCGACGTCGGCGAGGCTGGTGCGGTCCAAAACCTCTAGAAATGCCGCCATGGCCTCGTCCAGGGGCTTCCTAAGCCCGCAAGCCGGTGTGATCACGCAAGTGTTACGGCGCTTGTCGAAGCATTCGACGAGATGGAAACCATCTTCCGTCGCCCGCACCACGGCCCCCACCCGGATCGCCGCCGGGTCCATGCCCAGCCGCAAGCCGCCATGCCGTCCGCGCACACTGGCAACGAAGCCCGCCTGAATAAGGGTCTGCGCCACTTTCATCAGGTGATTGCGTGAAATCCTGTAGCGCTGGGCTACACTGGCGATTGTATGTAATTCTTCTGGTTCAAGCGCGAGCAGCATCAGCATGCGCAGCGCATAGTCTGTGTGCAGAGTAAGTCGCACGGCATTTTCTCCCAAGACCGCTATTTTTTTGGCATGCGGTTCCTGGGTGGATGATACTCCATGACAGGGGGGATAAGTATTTGCGTTACTCCTTTGACCTATGACATCCTGACGCGGTTCGTCACGGGGCTGTGGCTTGAGCCCACCCCCGCTAGGCGCGATGGTCAGACCCCGCAAATCCCCAGGGAAGCACATGCAAAGACGTACATTTCTGCTAGCCTCAGCAGCCGTAACCGCATTGTCGACGATTGAGCCCATGGCCGCCGCCGCCCCCACCAATCCTCTGCTCGCCCCCTGGACCGGCCCCTATGGCGGGGTACCCGACTTTTCCAAGGTTAACCTGGCCGACTTCATGCCTGCCCTCAAAGCGGGTATCGAAGAGAACCGTGCCGATATCGCCAAGATCGCCAATAACAAGGCGCCGGCGACCTTCGAGAACACCATCGCCGCCCTGGAAGATGCCGGCCGCCCGCTTGGCCGCGCCGCCTCGATCTTCAACATCTACACCTCGACGATGAACTCGAAAGAGATGCAGGCCATCGAAAAGGAAGCGACCCCGATCTTCGCTGCCTTCGGTGACGAGGTGGTGCAGAACCCCGCCCTCTTCGCGCGCATCAAGGCCGTCTACGACAAGCGCGACAGCCTGAACCTGACGCCGGAACAGAAGCGCCTGGTCTGGGTGACCTATCGCCGTTTCGCCCAGCAGGGCGCGGCCCTTTCCCCGACCGATAAGAAGCGCCTCGCGGACGTCAATCTGCAGCTCGCCTCGCTCTATACCGAATTCAGCCAGAACGAGCTCGCGGACGAGGAAGATCATTTCCTCACCCTCGAAAAAGCCGATCTCGCAGGCCTGCCGGATTGGCTGGTATCGGCGGCAGCCAGCGCTGCAACCGAAAAGAAGCTCGACGGCAAATACGTCTTCGCCAATACCCGCTCGGCAATGGAGCCGCTGCTCACCTATTCCACACGCCGCGACATTCGCGAAAAAGCCTTCCGCATGTGGACCTCGCGCGGCGACAACAACGACGCGCATGACAACAACAAGATCATCGCCAAGATCCTGAAGCTGCGCGCCGAAAAGGCCAAACTGCTCGGCTATCCGACCTTTGCCCATTGGATCACCGATTATCAGATGGCCAAGACACCCGAAGCGGTGATGGACCTTCTGATGAAGGTGTGGAAGCCGGCGGTGGCGCGCGTCCACGAAGAAGTGGCCGATATGCAGAAGATCGCCGATGCCGAAAAAGCCGGGGTCAAAATCGCGCCCTGGGACTATCGCTTCTATGCCGAGAAGGTGCGCAAGGCGAAATACGACCTCGATGAATCCACCATCAAGCCGTATCTGCAGCTCGAGAAAATCCGCGAAGGCATGTTCTGGGCCGCCAACCAAGTCCATGGGCTGGAATTCAAGGAAGTCAAAGGCCTTCCCACCGTGCGCCCCGATGTGCGCGTGTTCGAAGTCACCCGCGGCGGCAAGCATCTGGCGCTGTGGTACTTCGACCCCTATGCCCGCGCCGGCAAGAGTTCGGGCGCCTGGATGAACGAATACCGCACCCAGGAGCGCTTCAAAGGCGACATTTCTCCGATCGTCTCCAACAACTGCAACTTCATCCCGACCTCGGATGGCAAGCCGATCCTGATCTCGTGGGACGACGCCTCGACCATGTTCCATGAATTCGGCCATGCCTTGCATGGGATGAATTCGAACGTGACCTACCCGTCACTCGCGGGCACCAATGTGGTGCGTGATTTCGTGGAGTTCCCGAGCCAGCTCAACGAGCATTGGCTGCCGACCCATGAAGTGCTGTCGCGCTTTGCCCTGCATGTCGAAACCGGCAAGCCCATGCCGGAAGAACTGGTGAAGAAGCTGAAAGCCGCGAAGACCTTCAATCAGGGTTTTGCCACGGTCGAATATCTCTCCTCGGCCATCGTGGATTTCAAAATCCATCTGGCGGGCAATGCCGATATCGATGCCAAAGTGTTCGAGAAGGAGACCCTCGCCGCCCTTGGCATGCCGAGCGAAATCGTCATGCGCCATCGCCTGCCCCATTTCGGGCATATCTTCTCCGGCGAGGGCTATGCCTCGGGCTATTACAACTACATGTGGGCCGATGTGCTGGTGGCCGATGCGGCGGAAGCCTTCCAGGAAGCCCCTGGCGGCTTCTACGACAAGGCGCTCTGCAAGAAGCTGCATGACGACATCATCAGCGTCGGCAATACGGTGGAAGCGGCAGATGCCTATCGCGCCTTCCGCGGCCGCGATGCCACGGTGGATGCACTGATGCGCGATCGCGGCTTTCCGGTCGCCTGATCGCTTTTTAGAAACGTAAAGGAAACGCCGTCCCATCAAAGGGGCGGCGTTTTTCTTTGGCTCGAGGCGACCATTTCAAATGGCTTACACGCGTACCTTAATTCTTGCTTAGGCCGTTAACGCTAAGGTTGATTTGCAACCTTCGCACGTATTGCCATGCCGTCCCGCGGCCGGACCTCGCTTCTTTCCCGCTACACCCTCGATATGGGGCAGTGCGTCTCGCGCCAGCGCGGGGAGCAGGCGCTGAAGGCTGCCGCCATGGACCAAGCCTTGGCCAATCGCGCCAAAAACGAGTTCCTCGCCAATATGAGCCATGAGCTGCGCACGCCGCTCAATGCCATCATCGGATTTTCCGATCTGATCACCGGACCAAAGCCGATGGCGCTCGAAAAGATCGTGGAATATGCCGGGCTCATCAATGGCGCCGGACGCCATCTTCTGGAAATCATCACCGACATTCTCGATGTTGCCAAGATCGAGAGCGGTACCTTCGAACTCGACCGCGACAGCCACGATTTGCGGGAGCTTTTGATCCATGCCGCCGCGCTGGTCGAACCGCGCATGCTCGACAAGCGCCAAAAACTCTCGGTGATGCTGCCCCAAAAGCTGCCGCGCGTGATCGGCGATGCACGGCGCCTGAAACAGGTTCTGATCAACCTTCTCAGCAATGCCAACAAATTCACGCCACAAGGCGGATCGATTACCTTGGCCGCCGTGGCCGTGGACGCGCACACCGTTGCCGTCTCTATCCGCGACACCGGATGTGGCATGAGCGCGGCTGGGCTGCAGCTCGCGCTTCGGCCTTTCGGGCAAGTACGCGGCGGTCATACCCGCGCCCATGAAGGCACAGGCCTCGGCCTTCCCATCGCCAAGGCGCTTATCGAGCTACACGGCGGCAAGCTTCACATCGACAGTTTTGAAGGCCGCGGCACCACCGTCGCCTTCACGATTCCCGCCGAGGAGAGTCAGCCATGAACTCCACAGCAGAACATAAGCCGGGCCAGCGTGCCCAGCCCGCCTTGCGCGTCGGCCATATCGTTTCGGTAACAGGCGCACAGGCCGTTGCCATCATGGAGCGCAGCGCCGGACAATCGTCTCGGGTTGAGATTGGCGCGGCGCTGGTCATTCCCACGCCGCATGCGCTGGTGGTGGGTCTCGTCTCAGCCTTGAGCGTGCCGATGCCGGATGCCACATCGGGCGAGGAAGTGCATCTCATCGAACTGAACCTTGCCGGAGAAATCATCCTTGACCCGATCAAGGGGCAGGTCTTCCGCCGCGGCGTCACCAGCCTGCCGACACTGGGCGATACGGTGCAGATTGCCGACCGCGAGGTGCTGTCGCTGGTCTATACGCGCCCTGACATCTCCACCATCGAAATCGGCAACCTTTATCTGCACCCCGACGTGCCCGCGCGGCTCTTGGTGGATGACCTCTTCGGCAAGCATTTCATGATCGTGGGCACCACCGGCAGCGGCAAATCCACCGCGCTGATCTGCATCCTGAAAGGCATTCTGCCGGAATACCGCCAGGCGCGCGTGGTGGTTCTCGACGTACACGGAGAATATGCCGCCGCCTTCGGCAAGGAAGCCGAGCTGGTCGATCCCTCCACCTTGAACCTGCCCTTCTGGCTCTTGAATTTCCAGGAATTGTCGGTCGCATTCACCACACCGGATGAACAGCGCGACGCCCAGATCGAAATCCTTTCCGACGCCGTGGTCTGGGCCAAAAGGCGCTATTCGGATGCCTATGCGGGCCGCGTGCGCCGTCCCGATTCCACCGTTATCACGGTGGACACGCCGGTGCCGTTCCGCCTTGCCGATCTTATCGCCTATATCGATGAGCAGCTTGGCCGATTGGATCGCACGCTCAATACCCTGCCCTTCAAACGGCTGAAGAGCCGTGTGGAAGCCTTGGTCAGCGATGCGCGCTATAGCTTCATGTTCGGCAGCGTGATGATCGAAGATACCATGACGGATGTCCTGGGCCGACTCTTCCGTGTGCCCGTGGATGGCAAGCCGATCACCGTGCTGGACCTTTCCACTGTGCCCGGAGAAATCCTGGATGTGGTGATCTCGGTGATGAGCCGCCTTGCTTTCGATCTAGCAAGCTGGAGCGAGGCGCGGCTGCCGGTGCTGATCGTCTGCGAAGAGGCGCATCGCTATGCCCCCGCCGATGGCGGCAGCAAATTTTTGCCCACACGCCAAGCGCTCGCCCGCATCGCCAAGGAAGGGCGCAAATACGGTGTCTCCTTGGCGCTGATTACACAGCGCCCCTCAGAGCTCGATCAGACAATACTTTCACAATGTTCGACCGTGATCGCCATGCGGCTTTCGACCGAGCGCGATCAGGCGGTGATCCGCGCCAATACCCATGAAGGCGCCATCGACATGCTGGATTTCCTGCCGCTGCTCGGCGACCGCGAGGCCATTGTGCTCGGCCAAGGCTCGGTGATGCCGATGCGCATCCGCTTCAAGGAGCTACGCCAAGCCCGCGCCGCGCACACGCCCAGCAAGAGCTTTTCGGCGGCGTGGCGCAGCACCGATATCAGCCGCGAAGAACTTTCCCAGATCGTCCGCCGCTGGCGTGCGCCTGCGAAGGCGAAGCCGGGTTAGAGGCGGGCAGTTTCCTTTTACACTACCACCAGCAGCCGCCCATGCTTTTGCCTTGCCGCATGCCGAGCGCGCCCCAGCGTCCGTCGTTTCTGTAGGTGGTGAAGCTCTGCTGAATTTTAGCCCTTTGCTGAGGGGCCAGCGCCTTCCACTTTGCCGTAAGATCTTGCGCAAAATGCATGCGTTCGGCAGGCGTCATCGCCTTTACATGGTTGCGCAGGTCCGAGCGGAAGCTGCGCATATCATTGGGAGAGAGGTTGGCGACCGCGTCCTGCACCTCGGCATAATGCATCATGCGTTGCTCTTGGCTGAGCGAGCCCATCACGCCGGTACCATAATCCTCGCCGCAATAGGGCGCCTGAGCTTGCGCCGCGGCGAAGACGAACGAGGCTGCCGCCAGTGCAGGCATCCAGACGTAAGTGCGTGACACAGCAGATTTCCTTCGCGCAGTGAACCAGAAAGCCGGATGAGGTTCCCATTCCGCCCGCACAGATTCCACTCCGTAGTTTCTCGCACACAAACGTTCGCCAAAGGCAACCGTTTTAGGGCAGACCTGAGCGCAATGCGGGCTGAACCCACCCTAGAGCGCGCATCACAAAATCCACAAGGGATTGATTCTGGTTTTTCGCTTTTGGCCAGTTCTGGAAGCCCAATTACGGGCTGGTTCCGATTGCTGATGGCACGGATTTTCTGGCTTATGACGCGGAGGATAGCGCCAAGCTTGTGCTTGCCTTCGCGGCCCATCGCACTCCGGACGGACAAACCCGGCTTGTCACCGAAACACGCGTGCACTGCGCGAACCGCTCGGCCCGTCTGAGGTTCACGCCCTATTGGCTGCTCATTCGCCCCGTCAGCGGCCTTCTGCGTCAGCGCACGCTCTCTGCCATCAAGAAGGCTGCGTTGCGGCGGCGCTGAGGAAAGCGGCGCGTTGCGCTTTGATGGCTTGTATCTGCGCATAAAGCGGGTCTTGCTTCATTGCTTCAAGATTGATTTGGGGCCGCAGTTTTTCCTGATCAATCGGGTTGGCGTTGAATTGCGATTGGGTGATGGCGGTGAGCGATGAAACCACTTTGCCACCCAAGGCCTGAGCGATTTTGTCCGCACGGGCCTTCGCCAAATCCGGGCCATTGGTCCCATTCACGTCATTAGGCACAAGGTTTTTCAGCTTTTCATAGATCTCGTCAGAGGTGCTCATCACGCCCTGGTTATCGATGGTCGCCACCACCTTGCCGCCCACCTGGACCGTCGCATAGGGTTTCATGGCGGGGTGGTTGGCGAGATAGGACGTATCGGGCGCGATCATGTTCTCTTCGCTCATAGCGGAGGCTTCCAACCCGCGCTCCATGCCGCGGATCGCTTCCTGATACTGATCTTCTGGCAGTTCGGCGATTGGCTTCGCCTTGAAGTCGCTCAGCCGCACGATGCTGCCATACACGTCGCGCCTGCCTTGAACCGCAATGTGGGGTTCCACGACGGGCGACGCGGAGGTAGAAGGATCGATCTCCTGTAAACCTAAGAGCGCGGCAGTAGTTTCCCCGCTCAAGGTGTTGGGAATGTTTTGCCCGGCAAGCGAAGGCGTTGCCGTGGTGTTCGAAGCGCTCGCCGGCGCTGAAGGCTGCGATGAAATATCCGCAAAATCCGCCTGTTTTGTTGGAGCCGCAGTCCGGTTCGCCGGGAAAAAGGGATTTGAGATGGTGGCGCTGATGGTCATGACGCTCTCTGGACAAATGTAAACGTACAGAGACATAAGCAACAATCACACCAAACGGTGGCGGCGGTCAGGCGTAACTAGCGTCACACACCGTATTCGATGAAGCCTGCGATTTGGCTATCCTGAAGCTTGCGGAATTTGGTTTCGAAAACGCCGACGCCGTTACGGTCATTAGGTTTGCCGCTGGAATTGCCTTCCACCACGGTCAGATGCGGGCCGTCGCAATCGGTGACGATGCCGGTATGGCCAAGGCCGCCACCGTGATCGAGGATGAGAAGCTGGCCGGGACGCACCAGCGCCGGATTGCTTCTCGCCTGATCGGCGGGGATGGCGCGCACACCGGGGCGATTTTGGCAGGCGTGCCATTGGCCGAGCACGCTGGCGCTTTTGGGAAGCGGATTTGGCATGGCTTTCTGCGTAGCCGCCGTATTGACGCAGAAATACGCGAAGGCCATGCACCAGAAGCGATCATTAGGCGTGCCATGCGTTGGGTCGATGCCGACGCTTCTGAGATAGTCATCCACGCGCGGGCCGCGATTGGCCCCGGCCGGGCTTTCCTGCGTGCCGATTTCGCCTTGGGCTATGGCAACAGCCGCCGCCATCACCTCAGGAACTGTTGCCGAAGGGATTTGCGGTGCCTGGGTATAGATCGCGCCCCAGCTGAGCGGCCCGATAATGCCGTCGGCATCAAGCGGCCGCGCCTTCGCATCGACATGCTGAGACTGGAAGAGTTTCACCACCGCAGTCATGGCCGCATCGAAAACGCCATCGGCAAAGGGGCCATAGCCATGGGCCTGCAAGGCCGCTTGCAGGCTTTTGACCAGCGCAACTTCCGGCTCGCCTTCTTTTATCGCGTGACCGGGATAGGCCTCGACCGGAGCGGGGATGGATAAGCTCACCTACAACCCCAACAAGATTTTATACTCGCCGCATCTATAGCACGAATTTAGAAGAATTAAATGCAGATCAGTTGCAAATGCGAAAAGCGTTGCGCGACTGAGGGGGGATTGAGGGCTTCGCTTAAGCCTAGCGCGCACACTGCGCTGCTTTTGGTGCCCCTGGCCGGACTTGAACCAGCACGCCCGTAAAGGCGACAGATTTTGAGTCTGCTGCGTCTACCATTCCGCCACAGGGGCATCCTGCGAAAAAAGCGAATGGAGGCCGGGGACTATACTGATCAAGACGCCCCGGTCAACGCTAGACGCCGCTGCCGCCACGACTTTTTGGCTGCGGCAAGAGCGGCGATGGGGCTAATCCGTGACCGCGGCGGCGGTCTTGTCGCTTTCCCGGAAGATGGCGGAGGCGACGGGGGCGAAATCCATGTCTTGGGGATTACGCGGCAGGGTCACGACCTCAAATTCGGGCAGGAAACGGTGCAGGCTCGCCGCCGTATCGGCCAAGGGAATCGCAGGCGCGTCCGGCCCGGCGCCCGCCTCATTCACCACTACCGTCACCGTGGTCAACCCCGCCGCTTTCAGCGCGACAGCCGCGGTGAGGGTGTGGCTGAGGCTGCCGAGATACGAGCCCGCCACCAGCACCACCGGCAGACGCAGGAGCGCCATCAGATCAAGCACCGTATGCTCAGTATCAAGCGGCACCATCACACCGCCGACGCCCTCGATCAGCACCGTGCCGGAGCGCGACGCCGCCTGATGGCAGAACTGCGTGAGGGCGGAAAAATCGATGCAGCGATTCTCGGCGAGCGCCGCCATATCGGGCGAAAGCGGCGCCTTGAAACGGAAGGCCGAGATTTCGGCCACGGCATCATCCGTCGGCATTTTGCCCATAGCTTCGAGGAGCGAGGCGGCATCGCTGCCCGCAGGACCTTCATAGCCGCTCATCACCGGCTTGAAGCCTTCTGCTGGGCGGCCATTCGCGTTCAAATAGCGCAATAGCCCCGAAGTGATAAAGGTTTTGCCGATACCCGTTCCGGTAGCCGTAATGAAAATACCGCTCATTTTGGGAAGTTCTCTTGCTTAACCGAGGTCAACGAGAAGGCGCCAAGGCGGGTTCCCGTTGCATCCAAGGGATGGCCACTATAATCGGGGGCCGTCAACTGAATATCGCAACTGTTCAAGGCAGGCTATGAGCGAACATTCCGAGATCCGGCACAATTGGACGCGCGCAGAACTGGCAGCGATCTATGCAAAGCCTTTCGCCGATCTTCTGTTCGAAGCGCAAAGCGTGCACCGGAAGTATTTCCCCGCCAATGAAGTGCAGATTTCCACCCTGCTCTCAATCAAGACCGGCGGCTGCCCGGAAGATTGCGGCTATTGCTCGCAAAGCGCCTATCACAAATCGGGCGTGAAGGCCGAAAAGCTGATGGATGTCTGCGCCGTTTTGGCCGAAGCCAAGAAGGCAAAAGAAGCAGGCGCGACACGCTTTTGCATGGGCGCTGCCTGGCGCGCGCCGAAGGATCGCGATCTCGACGCGGTGTGCGAGATGGTTTCGGAAGTCAAAGCCTTGGGCCTTGAAACTTGCGCCACGCTGGGCATGCTTTCCTGTGGCCAGGCCGACAAGCTGAAAAGCGCTGGCCTCGACTATTACAATCACAACATCGATACCTCGCCGGAATATTACGGCGACGTCATCACCACGCGCACCTATCAGGATCGCCTGGATACGCTGGGCGCAGTGCGCCAGGCGGGCATCAATGTCTGCTGCGGCGGCATTGTCGGCATGGGCGAAGATCAATCCGACCGTATCGGCATGGTCCACACCCTGGCGACACTGGAAAAACATCCCGAGAGCGTGCCGATCAATCTGCTGATGAAGGTGGAAGGCACCAAGCTCGGCGAGAGTGCACCGCTGGATGTATTCGATTTCATCCGCACCATCGCCCTGGCCCGCATCACCATGCCGAAATCTTTCGTGCGGCTTTCCGCAGGGCGCGAATATATGAGCGAGGAAGCACAGGCGTTATGTTTCCTTGCCGGCGCGAATTCGATTTTCTATGGCGAGAAGCTGCTGACGACGCCCAATCCCGAAGCACAAAAGGATATGGGGCTGTTTGCCAAACTCGGTATCTCGCCCATGGCACTGAACAAGGCGTAAGGCGTTATCAGGGCATGAGCGACTGGGTGGAAACAGGAATGAACGCCATCTGGATGCCTTATCGCCAGATGAAAACGGCTGCCCCGCCGCTGGCCGTCGCCATGACCGATGGCAGCCGCATTTTCCTGAAAGACGGCCGCGTGCTGATCGACGGCATCGCGAGCTGGTGGACGGCGGTGCATGGCTATAACCATGCCCATATCGAAGCAGCGCTGATCCATCAGGCTAAGACCATGCCCCACATTATGCTGGGCGGGCTTCTGCATGAACAGGCAGCGAAGCTGGCGACACGGCTGGCGGCGTTGTTGCCGGGCGATTTGAACCGCGTGTTCTTTTCGGAATCGGGCTCGGTGGCGGTGGAAGTCGCCATGAAAATGGCGGTGCAATACTGGCTGAATCAGGGCGTTCGTAAGCGCACCAAATTCATTGCCTTCAAGGGCGGCTATCACGGCGATACCTTCGCCACCATGGCGGTGTGCGATCCCGAAGAAGGTATGCATAGCCTCTTTTCCGGCACGCTGGCCGAACAGTTCATCTGCGAGCTGCCGCGCGATGGCGAAAGCGAAGATGCGCTGGACCGTTTCCTGGGCGATTATGCAGGCGAGATCGCGGGCATCATTGTGGAGCCATTGGTACAAGGCGCGGGCGGGATGCTGTTCCATGATGAGCAGACGCTGCAGCGCTTGCGGAAACTGGCCGACAAGCATGACCTCTTGTTGATCTTTGATGAGATTTTCACCGGCTTCGGGCGCACCGGCGTGATGTTCGCGAGCCAAGCGGCGGAAGTCGTTCCCGACATCATGACCATCGGCAAGGCGCTGAGCGGCGGGGTGCTGCCGCTCGCGGCCACCGTTGCCAGCGAAAAAGTCTTCGCCGCCTTCTGGTCGGATGATCCTCTTCATGCGCTGATGCATGGGCCCACCTTCATGGGCAATGCTATGGCCTGCGCCGCCGCCAATGCCAGCCTGGACCTGTTCGAAACAGAGAATCGCGTCCTCGCCGCCAATGAAATTGGCAAACAGATGAGCCAGGAGTTGGGCCGCTGCCTGTCGCTTCCCGGTGTGGTGGACGTGCGGGTACGCGGCGCCATCGGCGTAGTGGAATTAGAAAAGATCGCCGATCTGGAAGGCTTGCGGCAGCGATTCGTCGCCGAAGGGGTGTGGATTCGCCCCTTGCGCAATGTGGTTTACCTGACCCCCGCCCTCACCATCGCCGAAAACGACCTTTCCCGGCTGACCGAAGCGGTGGAAAAGGTGCTGAAATCCGGCGTTGCCTGAGAGTTTCCTGGGTTTTTCCTTCCCCTCTTCGCCCAAGCGCAGTATCAGAACCGCGGACGCCCCTAACCTGTGCGAGTTGCCATGACGATTGCCCGCGCGCTGCTTTCCGTTTCCGACAAAACCGGCCTGGTCGAGTTTGCGCAAGGCCTCGCCAAACATGGGGTGGAGCTGATTTCCACCGGCGGCACCGCCAAGGCGCTGCGCGATGCGGGCCTTGCCGTGAAGGACGTTTCCGAGATCACTGGCTTCCCTGAGATGATGGACGGCCGCGTGAAGACGCTGCACCCGATCGTGCATGGCGGTCTTCTGGGGCTGCGCGACAAGCATGCCGACGCCATGAAAGAGCACGGCATCAAGGGCATCGATTTGTTGGTGTGCAATCTTTATCCCTTCGAAGCCACGGTTGCCAAAGGCGCCGAGTTCGATGAGGTGATCGAGAATATCGATATCGGTGGCCCGGCGATGACGCGCTCCGCTGCCAAAAACCACGAATTCGTCACCGTGGTGGTGGATGTGGAAGATTACGCTGTGGTGCTGGCCGAGATGGACGCCAACAAAGGCGACACGACGCTCAGCTTACGCCGCCGCCTCGCCCAGACCGCCTATGCGCGCACCGCGGCTTATGACGCCGCCGTCTCCAATTGGTTTGCGACCCAGCTTGATACGAAAGAGCCACCGCGCCGCCGTGCGTTTGCAGGCGCGCTGCGCCAGTCGCTGCGCTATGGCGAGAACCCGCATCAGGACGCCGCTTTCTATGTCACCGGCGAGAAGCGCCCGGGCGTTGCCAATGCCGAGCAGGTGCAGGGCAAGGAACTCTCCTATAACAACATCAACGACACCGACGCGGCCTATGAGCTGGTGGCGGAGTTCGATCCGGCGGAGCGCGCCGCTTGCGCCATCATCAAGCACGCCAATCCTTGCGGCGTGGCGCTGGGCACCAGCCTGAAGGATGCCTATGAGAAGGCGCTGGCTTGCGATCCGGTTTCGGCCTTTGGCGGCATTGTCGCCTTCAACCGCAAGCTCGATGGTGAAACGGCGGAGCTGATTTCGCACCTCTTCACCGAAGTGATCATCGTGCCGGATGCCGATGAAGATGCGCGCAAAATTCTGGCGGCGAAGAAGAACCTGCGCCTTCTGATCGCGGGCGGCCTGCCTGATCCGATGAAGCCGGGCCTGACCTATAAGTCCGTTTCCGGCGGCATGCTGGTGCAGACCCGCGATAATGGCCGCGTCACCAAGGCGGAGCTGAAATTCGTCACCAAGCGGGTGCCGAGCGAAGCGGAAATCGCCGACATGCTGTTTGCCTTCACCGTAGGCAAGCATGTGAAATCCAACACCATCGTTTATGCCAAGGACCTTGCCACCGCAGGTATCGGCGCGGGCCAGATGAGCCGTGTCGACTCGGCCCGCATCGCCGCCGAGAAGGCCCGGCAGGCCGCCAAGACCGCGGGCTGGCCCGAGCCCAAGACCAAGGGATCCGCAGCGGCCTCTGACGCGTTCTTCCCCTTTGCCGACGGGTTGATCGAGATCGCCGAAGCGGGCGCTTCTTGCGTGATCCAGCCGGGTGGTTCGATCCGCGACAATGAAGTGATCGCAGCCGCCGATGAGGCGGGGCTTTCGATGGCTTTCACCGGCATGCGGCATTTCCGGCACTGACGCGGGTCCTGCAAGCGGCGGTATAGCTGGACCGGTAGTGGAGAAAGTCTTGGTCCTGTGAAGATCGTGGTTTTGGGTGCAGGCGTGGTTGGCACTGCCGCCGCGTGGTATCTCGCCGAGAGCGGCCATGATGTGACTGTGGTCGAGCGCCAGCCCGGCGCGGGGTTGGAGACGAGCTTTGCCAATGGCGGGCAAGTCTCACCCTGCCATGCCGAGCCCTGGGCCAATCCCGAGACTCCTTTCAAGGCGCTGGAATGGCTGGGCCGCCGCGATGCGCCGCTGGTGTTCAAATGGTGGCGCTATGATCCCGCGCTTTGGGCCTGGCTGGTGCGCTTTCTGATCAACTGCACGCCGGGGCGCACCAAGATCAATACCGACCGCACCTTGCGGGTCGCGATCTATTCACGGGCGTGTCTGCAGGCTTTGCGGCAATATACCGGCGTCTCTTACGACGCGGAGACCCGCGGCATTCTGCATGTCTATCGTGACACACGCGCGCTGGAGCATGCGCTGAAGACCTCCGAGATGATGAATGCCTTGGGGCTGAAGCGCGAGACCAAGAGCGTGGCTGAAGCCTTGGCGATTGAGCCTGCGTTGAGCGATGCGGCGCCGGAGCTGAAAGGCGCGATCTTCACGCCTGATGATGAATCCGGCGATGCGCATAAATTCACCGTGGAACTGGCGGCAAAGGCCGAAAAGCTCGGCGTACTGTTTTGCTATGGCACCAGCGTGATGGGTTTCGCGCGCGAGGGCGACCGCATTGAGGCGGTGATCACTGATAAAGGGCCGATCAAGGCCGATGCCTTTGTGCTCGCCATGGGAAGCTGGAGCAAACCGCTCGCCGCCTCGCTGGGGCTGAACCTGCCGCTCTATCCCGCCAAAGGCTATTCGGCGACGCTGGATGTGCGCGAGCCCGCGCATACGCCGCGGGTGAGCATCACCGATGATGAGCACAAGCTCGTCTTCAGCCGCTTAGGCGAGCGCTTGCGTTGTGCGGGCACGGCGGAACTTTCGGGCTGGAGCGATGCCATGGATGAGGTGCGCGCTCAAGCGATCATTCGCGGTGCCAAGGCGCTGTTCCCGCGCGCGGGCGATTACGAACACGCGGCGCTGTGGGCGGGGCTGAGGCCGACCACGCCCGATTCCGTGCCCATCATCGGCAAGACGCCGATCCAGAACCTTTATCTCGACACCGGCCATGGCACGCTCGGCTGGACCATGGCCTGCGGCTCCGGCAAGGCGCTCGCCGATGTGATTTCGGGCCGCGAACCCGAGATCGATATGAGCGGGCTCGGGCTCGACAGGTTCGGCTAAGCGTCAGGATTCCTACTCCCCAATTTTCCGTCATGGCCGGGCTCCGACCCGGCCATCCATGCCTTCACCATGCTGCGCTTTGCCAGATTCTCTCGCCCTCTGGATGGCCGGGTCGGAGCCCGGCCATGACGATAAGGGTTATAGCGAATACGCCGCGCCTTTCGTGGGCATGTCGATTTTTGTGCCGTGCAGGGCTTGCGCGAAAGACTGCATGCTCGCCTCTTCGCCATGGACGAGGAAGGTGCGGGCGGCGCCGGTGTGCGCGTGCCACGCCAGAAGATCGCCGCGCCCGGCATGAGCGGAGAAACCGTTGATGGTGTGCACCGAGGCTTTCACCGGAATGCGCTCGCCGAAAATGCCGATTTCCTTGGCGCCATCGATGATGCGCCGCGCGGGCGTGCCGCCAGCCGCATAGCCGACAAACACCACCGCCGATTCCGGGCGCGCGAGATTGGTGAAAAGGTGGTGACGCACGCGCCCGCCGGTCGCCATGCCCGAACCCGCCATGATGATGGCACCGCTTTTCACCTCATTGATCGCTTGGGAGTGCTTGCGCTCGCGGGTGAAGGAGAGGCCTTCGAAATGGAAGGGATCGTGCCCCTTGCGGATCGCCTTGGCGATATCGGGCTGCAAGAGGGCGAGGTTGCGCTCCATGATCTCGGTGACGGAAATCGCCATGGGGGAATCGAGATAGACGCGTGTGTGGCGCGGCAGAAGATTTTGTTCGAGGCCCTTGGCGATGACAAAGAGCAGTTCCTGCGCACGCTCCAGCGCGAAGGTCGGCACCACCACATTGCCGCCGCGCTGAAAGGCCGAGGCCACGGCCGCGTAGAACTCACCAATGGAAGGATCGAGGGATCTGTGATCGCGGTCGCCATAGGTGGTTTCCATCACCACCGCATCGGCGCGCGGCGGCTGAGACGGCCCCGCCAGCAAGAGATTTTCCCGCTTGCCAAGATCGCCGGAGAAGAGAACCGACGCCCCGCCCTTCTGCTGCAACAAAATACTGGCGGAGCCGAGGATATGACCGGCATCGCTGAAGGTTGCGGTGAGGCCAGGTGCAAGCTCGACATGCTGACCATAGCGCGCGGGCCGCGAGAAGAGCGAGGTCGCGTTCAAGGCATCGAGGATGGTATAAAGCGGCGGCCGGGCCTCGTGATGACGACGCTTTTTGGCGGCGAAACGCGCATCTTCCTCCTGCAGATGGGCGCTATCGACCATCACTAACCGGGCGAGTTCTGCCGTCGCGGCGGTGGAGATGATCTCGCCCGAAAAGCCGCGCTTCACCAGCAGCGGCAAGCGCCCGCAATGATCGAGATGCGCATGGGTGAGCAGCACCATGTCGATCTCGCGCGGATCAAAGCCGAAATCTGCCGTATTCTCTTCATCGAGTTCGCGCGAGCCCTGGAACAGGCCGCAATCGATCAGGATGCGTTTGCCGGAGGCTTCCACCATATGGCAGGAGCCCGTGACATCACGGTTTGCTCCATGAAAAGACAGCTTCATCCGCCCCTCCCATGTCAGTAGGCGCTTAAGGGTTTGCCGCTCTTATCGTACCAATGCAGGATGCCGTTCCAGATCTCTTCCGCCGTTTCAGCATACCAGAAGAGGTTCTTGTCTTCCGGCGCGATGACGCCTTCGGCGGCGAGGAAATCAATATTCACCGCGGCTTTCCAATAGGCCTCGCCCACCAGCACGATCGGGATCGGCTTGATCTTGCGAGTTTGCACCAAGGTCAGCGCTTCGAAAAGCTCATCGAAAGTGCCGAAGCCACCAGGGCATGCCACCAGCGCGCGGGCACGCTTCATGAAATGCAGCTTGCGCATGGCGAAGTAGTGAAAATTGAAGCAGAGGCCGGGCGTGATGTAAGGGTTGGGATATTGCTCATGCGGCAGCGAGATGTTGAGACCGACTGAATTTTCGCCTGCATCGAAAGCGCCGCGATTGGCCGCCTCCATGATGCCGGGGCCGCCGCCGGTGACGACCGTGCAGTGCGGGCCTTCGGGCTTTTTGTTGGTCTCGCTGACCAAGCGTCCGAACTCGCGCGCCACATCGTAATAGCGCGAGTTTTCCAGAATGCGTTCGGCCACAGAAAGGCGGCGCTTGAGGTCTTCGTCGCCAGGTTCGTCTTCGAGAGCGGCCTTCAGAGTGGTCACGGTGCGGCGGGCTGCGGAAGGTTCACAGAGCCGTGTAGAGCCGAACACCACGATGGAATTATTGATGCCCGCATCGGTGAGGCACAATTCCGGTTTCAGATAATCGAGCTGCAAACGCAGGCCCCGCAAAGGCGCCGAGGCAATGAAATCCAGATCCAGATCGGCACGCCGGGCCGAAGCGCTGTTGAGGATCGCCTTGATGCGCTGCGGCGCCAAAGGGTCCTCCGCAGGGGGCTTAGGATGCTGCGAGGGCAGCGGCTCCTCACGCTCAGTCGGATGGGCGACAGGGGGAACTTTCTTATCGGGATGTCGGGACATGCGGGAAACCGTAATGGAGGGTGAGAAGCTATAGCACGCAGGATCGCGGCGCGGGCGGAGCATTTCTGAACGCGGTCGTCTTAAAGTTTGGCAAGGGGCACGCAAATCCCGGAGCTTAAGAGGCAACGCGATACCTTTATGTTGGCGCTGCCCGGTCGCAATACAAGAGACAATCGCGCGCAGGCCGCGCAACAGCTGAGCGATTCCCGCGTTGTGCCCCGGTATCTGAATGGAGGCGCGATATGGACAGGCAGATGGGAACCCTGGTTTCGGCGGTGCTGGTGGACCCGCGCGAGAAATATCCCAAGCCGCCCTATAAGCGCCAGACACAGGAATGGCCTGGGCTCGCCTCCAAGATGGAGCCGAAGCCGGATCACGGCGAAACAAGTTACAAAGGTTCGGGACGCTTGATCGGGCGCAAGGCACTGATCACCGGCGGCGATAGCGGCATCGGTCGCGCCGCCATCGCCTATGCCCGCGAAGGCGCTGATGTGGCGATCAATTATTACCCCAGCGAAGAAGACGACGCGCGCGAGGTGATCGGGCTGATCCAAAATGAAGGACGCAAGGCCGCCGGCATACCCGGCGATCTGCGCGACGAGGCATTTTGCAAAGCGCTGGTGAATCAGGCCGTGTCGGTGCTGGGCGGGCTTGATATCATTATCTCCAATGCCGGGCGGCAGCAGACCGCGGCCTCGCTGGAAGAGGTTTCGACCGAAGAATTCGACGCCACCATGAAGACGAATATCTACGCGCCCTTCTGGATCATCAAAGCGGCGCTGCCCCATTTGCAGCCAGGATCGGTAATTATCGCCACCACCTCCGAACAGGCCTATGATCCGTCCCCGGATCTTTATGCCTATGCCCAGACCAAGGCGGCGACGATGAATTTCGTCAAATCGCTGGGCAAGATGTTGGGCGAGAAAGGCATCCGCGTGAATGGCGTGGCGCCAGGGCCGGTGTGGACACCACTTCAAATCTCCGGCGGCTCGCCGATGGAGCGAGTGGAGAATTTCGGCAGCAAGACCCCGCTTGGCCGCGCAGGCCAGCCAGCCGAACTCGCCTCCATCTATGTGCAGTTGGCCGCCGAAGATGCCAGCTATGCCAACGGACAGATCTACGGCTCGTCCGGCGGCGCCGGGCAGCCTTAACTATTTCAGCTCCGGGATATCGATGCTGGCGATGATGTCACGCAGGGTGGCGGCGGATTTGTGCAAGGCGGCGGCTTCTTCTTCGGGCAGGTCGACTTGTAGCACCGTGTCCACGCCGCGCCAGCTCATCAGCGAGGGCACCCCAAGCGCAACGCCATGCTCGCCATATTCGCCATCGAGCACGGCGGAGACGGTGAGCACGCTGTGGTGGTTGCGCAGAATCGAGGTGGAAATATCGGCGAGCGCGAGCGCCACTGCGAACCATGTGGCGCCCTTATAGCCGATGACGTGATAGGCGGAATTGCGCACCTCAGCGACGATCTCATCGCGCCCCAGGCGGGGCTCGGGGCATTTCTCGCACGTCTCGCAGTAATGATCGATCGGCATGCCCGCCATATTGGTGATGGACCAGGCCGCGAACTCGCTATCGCCATGCTCGCCCATGATATGGGCGTGGACGTTGTGCACGTCGACATTGCAGCGCTGGGCCAAGAGATGCCGAAAGCGCGCACTATCGAGCACGGTGCCCGAACCAATCACCCGCCCACGCGGCCAGCCTGAAACCTTGTGCGCGACATAGGTGAGAATATCAACCGGGTTGGACACGATCAGCACCACGGCTTCGGATTTCGCGGCCACGATCTCATCCATGCAGGATTTGATGATGATGGCGTTGCGCTGGACAAGGCTGAGACGGGTTTCGCCCGGCTGCTGCTTGGCACCCGCGGTGATCACGATGAGGGCCGCATCGGTGTAATCGGCCGGGCCGCCCTCGCGGATCTGGATCGACGGAAAGAAGGCCTGGCCATGCATCATATCTAGCGCTTGGCCCTTGGCGAAATCGCGATTGGCATCGATCAACACGATCTCATCGGCGAGCCCCCGCAGCGCCAGGGTAAAGGCATAGGTCGAGCCGACATTGCCGGCCCCGACGATAACCACCTTGCGCGGCTTCCAATGATGCTGGTTCACGGGCTTTCTCCAATGCTCTGACCCTATGAAGATGGGTACTCGGCCAGATGGCCGCAATGGGAAAGACTAGCGCACACAGGCCGTGGTGTCTTTTTACGAACTGGGGACAGTGACAGGCGCCTAGATCGCGAAAAGACGGCAGCCCGCTATTGCGTCACAGGCAGTTCGTAGACCACCGCGTTCCAGAAGCGGACGCGGTGGCTGCCTTTTTTGGTGAAGCCGCGGCGCGCGAGTTCCCGCCCAATAATAGCATTGAAATAACCATGGGCGACGAGGACGGCGGTGCCATCTTCCTTGGCCTTGGCCGTGAGCAGATCGGCGGCCTTTTTGGCGCGCGATTTTGAGCGGCGGTAATTCTCGATTTCGGGGTGGTAGCCCGCATGCCAGAGGATGCGGCTCATCACCGCCCAGGCCGGGACGCCAAGCTTGATCAGCGGCAGAGGCGGGCTCGCCAGCGGGGCTTCCTCGAACAGCGTGTCGGACAACAGCTCGGCATGGGGCGCGATCGCCTTGGCGCTCTCCTGCGAACGCGGGCGGTGCGAGGTGTAAACGGCACCGATGCCCTTGGCGAGATCCTGCAGCTCTTCCGGCGGGGCGCTTTGCGGATCCAGCCCGGCCGCCTCATAGGCATCGATATAGCGCGCGAAACCGCGATGGCCGGTTCTGTGATCGGTCGAGATCGCAGGCTTGCCATGGCGCACCAAGACAATGCGGAGCAGCTTCACCTCTGTATCCGCGAGAAGCTGGCGGTGGCGGCGCACCCGGCGGACAAGGCGCATGCGGGCCCGCGCAAAAACGGAAGGTTTAGCGCTAATGGGGGCTCCTTGCGGCGTCATCGGCACAAATCATCGCAAATGTCAGGGTGCCTTTGCATCGCACGGCCAGCAAGACTTTCGTGGATGCCGTGATGAACGAGCGCCATCACAAAGGCAAGACCGTAAGTGCTGCTGCGGCCCCACCACGCCGCAAACTTCATCGCGCCGTCAAAATCTCCCAGAAAAGCTGAACCAGGAGGAGAATCCCGCCCCATTCCGGCACAAACATTCCCGTATTTGGGGTGTGTTCAGGTCCCTTTGGCAGGGGGAGCTTGCCGCGAAATTGGGCGCCGATTGCTCACATTCTCGTCACACCCCTGTGGCGTAAGGACAACGACCTGCCAAATCCATCCGCAGGGCTGGTTTTTGGGCAGTTTTCTTACGCCTTTTATATTGCCAGGGGTAGGTCCGTTTCCGTCATGTAGGCATCACGCACGTGGCAAGCGTGCGCGTGAGAACAATTTCGAGGGCGATGACATGAAATCTTTTGGCCTGAAAGCTTCCTTTGCCGCTATGGCCTTGGCCGCTGCTGCGACGCCGGCACTGGCTGCCGATGCGGTCGATTACGGCAAACTCTCGGCCTATGTCGCGGTGGAAAGCGATTATCGCTATCGCGGCATCAGCCAGAACAGCAAGGAAGTCACCCCGGAAGCTTCGGTCAACTGGACCGGCCCCTATGGCTTCTATGCTGGCACTTGGCTGGCCAAAACAAATTGGGGCGGCAACAACCCTTCTTATGAATTGGACCTCTTCGGCGGCAAGCATTTCGATCTCGGCGGCACGGATCTGAACGTCGAGGCCTATTACTATTCCTATCCCGACTACAATGCCGGCACCGGCCCCAAAGCCTCCTATTTCGAAATGCAGGGCTATCTCTCGCACACCTTCGATAAGCTGACGCTGACGGCCACCGGCGCCTATTCGCCGACCTGGAGCCTTAATGGCGGCACCGGCTGGTATGGCGCGGGCACGGCGGCTTATGCGCTTACCGATTGGCTCTCGATCAGCGGCACGGTCGGCCATCAGTGGGTGGAAAAGGCCCCGACCGACTATACCCATTACGATTTCGGCGCGACCTTCACCTATAAGTCCTGGACGCTCGACGTGCGCTATGTCGGCAACGACATCAAGTCTGCCGACTGCACAGCCTTCTGGATGGCCACGAAGAATGCCTGCGATGACACGGTCAAGGCGAACCTGACCTACAACATCTCCGACCTGTTCGGCTGATAGTCTTACCTCTGCGAATACGAAAAGCCCCGGTGGGTTCTCCCTCCGGGGCTTTTTGCTGTCTACTCGTAGTGTTTAAGGCGTGGCCAGATTTTCTGCAGATCATGCTTGAAGCCGCGCTCGATCCAGATCGGCTGGTTGGTTTCATAGGGCATCGCGTAAGGATCATCGAGAAAGCCCGCCTGTTCGACGGAGGCAAAATCGCGCAAATGCTCTTCGCGCGTGCCGCCAATCTCGATCACCACCGGCGCACTATCGGGGCCCGGACCCCAGAGCCAGTAATTGTTGTGCCCGCTGCGGGCGGGCGGAAGGCCTTTCGCCAAAACATCCACGGCGGCAGCTTCACCATAATTATCGCCATAGAAAATCGCATGTTTGCGCTCTTCGGGCGTGAGCCTTGCGAAGGCCGCCGAGATTTTCGCCGCCATTTCAGGCCAGCCATGCATATCAGCGAAATGCTGCGGCAGACGGGAGAGTTTCAGATTCTCGCCCGCTGTCGCCTTGGGCGAAATACCGAGCGCATCAGCATAAGCGATGTAGCTTTCCTCGGGCAGGACGGGCATGGCGAGCGGCGCCAGAAGAATACCGGAAAGTGCCACCAGCCCCGCCACCAGCCCGCGCGCCCAAACTGGTTTCAGCAGCTCTTCCCAGAACAGCGCCCCGCCCGCGAAGAGGATGGGATAGATGGGCATCATGTAGCCAGCCTTGCCATGCTGGGTGATGAAGAACACGGCCAGCACTAGATAAGCCACGGGAAAAGCGCGCCAAGACTCATGCCTTGCCATGCGCCACAGACCCGCGATCCAAACCAGCGCGAGCAGCGGGCCGATAATAAGAAGCTGCTGGCCAAAAAAGGCGGCAGACGAGAGAACGCGGTTTTTGCCATGCACGCCTGCGGAGCCAAGCTCCAGGAATGGCCAATGATGGTTTGCCTGCCAGAGGATGTTCGGCAGCACAAGCAACAAAGCCAGCGCGGCCGCGAGATAGATATAGGGCTTGGCGAAAGACTTGCGCAGCGGCGTCAGGAGAAGGCCGGGTATCAGGCCGACGATGAAAAAGATAATGGCGTACTTGCTCCAAAGGCTGAACGCGGCGATCAGCGCGATCGCGAGCCACCAGCGCTGGTCCTTCGTCTGATCCAGGCGCACGAGCGCATAACCGAGGCCAAGCCAGGTGATGGGCTGGAATAGATCGGTGGTGAGGAAGACGCCTTGTGCCAGCAAAGACGGACAGCAAAGCGCACAAAGCCCGGCAAGCGACTGGGCAAATCTTCCGCCGCCAAGAACACGGGCAAAATCGGCAGTGAGCGCCACCGTAGCGGCGAGCACCAGCGCAGGTAAAAAGCGAAAACCCGTCAGCCAATCGCCAGAAAACGCATAGGACCAAGCCGCGATCAGCGGCACCAGCGGGGGCTGATCGACATAGCCCCAATCTAGCCGCCGACCACAGACGATGAAATAAAGCTCGTCACGGAAAATGCCATAGCCGCCATTGACGAGAAGATGGATGGCGAAAGTGACAAGCGCCAGGACAAACCAAGGTGCTGTCAGGCTTTGTTTGCGCAAGATCATGACCGGCCCCCGATGGTGATGTTGCGCAGTTAACAGCTAAACTGCGCGCTGGGCCAGAAGCACGCCCTAAACGGCCCGGGTGATCCAATCCCTCAGGGCGGCTTCGGTATTGCGGGCGATGTCTGTCAGCGCGGCGGACAGGGTTTGTGCGGCCGCGCCATCCCCGGCTTTCGCCGCTTTTTCCAAACGGCGGGCGGCGGCACTCATTTCGCGCGCGCCAAAAGTGCCTGCCATGCTGATCAGCGCATGGGCGCAGCGCGAGACGGTTTCAAGATCACCAGCCCCCATCGCGGTATCGATCTGGGCCAAGCGCTCCGCGGCATCGGACAGAAACACGCTGACGAACTCTACCGTCTTTTCAAGTTCGACGGCCTCATTGAGGTCTTCTAGATTGGCTTCATCGAGCAAGGGCTCGCCGTCTTGGGCCGAAACCTCTTCCGGCAGCAGCGCGCCATAACCTTCAAGCTTCTTGAGCAGCGCCTTGGGCTGAATGGGCTTGGCGATGTAGTCATCCATGCCGGCGGCAAGATATTCCTCGCGCGCCCCTTCCATGGCGTTGGCGGTCATGGCGATCACCGGCACCTCGGACAAGGGCGGCGGCAAGGCGCGGATCTGGCGCACCGCTTCAATGCCATCGAGTTCAGGCATCTGCACATCCATCAGCACCGCGTCGTAGTGATTGCGGCGTACGGCCTCCACCGCTTTCCTTCCGTTCTCGACGATATCAACCCGATGCCCGGCGCGGGCGAGAATAGCCTGGGCGACGTCCTGATTGACGCGATTATCCTCGGCGAGAAGGATGTAGAGCCCTTCCTCACGCGGGTCATGCGATGGCGCCCGGCGGGCCGCAGGAGATTTGGGAGCGGGGGCGGCGGGAGCCAAGAGCGCCCGCAAGACACGACCGAGTTCCTCGCCCGAAAACGGCTTTTCCAAAACCGCATCGAGCGCCTCTGGCATCTCTACCGTATCGCGGCCAGACGCGGTGAGAAGAATGATCCGCGCCTCTGTGCCTGCGGCACGCATGCGCGCCGCCAAACGATCGCCCGTCAAATCCGGCATGCGATGATCGAGCAGCGCAAAGGCGAAACCCCGCCCCGCTTTGCGCGCCACCTCAATCGCCGACAAGGCGGCGAGCGCATCCGGCGCGGTGGTGACGGAAAGACCAAAAGCCTGGAGCTGGCGTGCCAGACAGGCGGCCATCAAAGGCACCTCATCGACCACCAGCGCAGAAAGCCCTTCGGGAAGCGACGCCGCGGCAGGCGCCGGAGCGCAGCGCTGCAGCGGCAGCTCGAACCAGAACACCGAGCCTTCGCCTGGCGCGCTCTTCACCCCGAGTGCGCCTCCCATCAACTCCACAAGCTGTTTGCAGATGGCAAGGCCAAGCCCCGTGCCGCCGTAACGGCGGGTAACGGAGCTGTCGATCTGGCTGAACTTCTGGAACAGGCGCTGGCGGCGATCCTCGGCGATGCCGATGCCGGTGTCGATCACCGAAAAGCGCAAGCCCATCTGACAAGGCGTGATGTCGAGCACCACCGCCCCCTTCTCTGTGAACTTCACCGCATTGCCGATGAGGTTGAGCAGAATCTGGCGCAGCCTTGTGGGATCGCCCTCGAACAGGCCTTCGGCGTCCGGCATCAGGAAGACACCCATATCGATGCCTTTCTGCCGCGCCTTGGGCAGGAGCAACTGCGCCGCCTTGCCCGCAACATCACTGAGATTGAAGACGATGTTCTCGAGCTCGAAGCGGCCGGATTCGAGTTTAGAGATATCGAGAATGTCGTTGACGATGGCGATCAGCGCATCGCCGGATTCACACATGGTTTCGGCATAGCGCCGCTGCTCGTCATCAAGCTTGGTTTCCAGCAGCAGGCCCGCCATGCCGACAATCCCGTTCATCGGCGTGCGAATTTCGTGACTCATATTGGCGAGGAACTCGCTCTTGGTGCGGTTGGCCGCCTCGGCGGCATCACGCGCGGCGGCGAGTTCCTGCGCTTGTTGGGCAAGCTCGCGCGCCTGATTGGCAAGGCGGAGCTCGGAGGCGCGCAAGCGCTGCTCTGCCTCGTGGCGGCGCGTTTCATGCAAGATCAGGGTGCCCAGGATGGTGATGCCAAGAATATGCGCAATGAGCGTGGGTGCGAGCGAGCTCAAGGCTGGCGCGGGGCCTTGAAAATGATACTGCACCGAAAGCTCGAGCGCGGCGGAGAGCATGCCCAGGATCGGCAAATGCCAATAGGCGGTATCGTCGCGCTTTGAGACGCGGTTCAGCACCAGCCGCAGGATCGTGCCAGCGGCAGCGGCAGCAAAAAGGCCAGAAACCGCGAAACCATCGAGACCGGCGCCTTGAAAGAGGGGCATAAGCTCGACCAGCATGGCAATCGCGGTAGCCAGCAGCGCCGCAAAGGGGCCCGCCAGAAGACCGGCGAGCGCGATCAAAATCGTCTGGCTGCCGGTGGGCGCTCCGCCCGAAAGATGGATCGGCAAGACCAGCGCGATCGCAGTAGCGATGCCGAAAAGAATGCCGGTGGCCGCGCCTTGAGGAACAGGCGTGCGGGCGCGCAACATCGCCATTACGATATTGAGCGGACCATAAGCGATCACCGCCGCGGCGAAGATAGCAAGGTTGAGGAGGGCCTCTACCAGCGTGATCTGCCAGAAAAGATCGTCCTCACCCATCATGCTCAGCCTTGCAAAGACAGCGTGAGGAAGAACTGCCGCTCGACATTCGGGCCGGAGGTCTGCTGCTGCACATCATCGAACAGGTTCTGGCCTGACAGCGCCAGAGAGATGTGATCGGTCAAACGATAGGCGATCCGTGCATCCAGTGCGGTAAAGGCGCCCACCGGCACCAACACACGCTTGGTTCCGACTCTGCGCATCCCGCCCGACTGCGACTGGAAATTCATGTAGAGATCGGTACTGATCCGCTCGAAATCCCATCCCAAACCGGCCTTCAGGACATGCTGTGGCGTGGTGTTCTGATAGCTGACGACATCGGTGCGGCCGAGCGTACGCACATATCTGTCTTTGATGGTTTCGAAGCGATAGCTGACTTGCCAGCGCCAGGCTTCATTGAGCCTCCCATTCAATTCCATCTCCAAGCCATCGGCATGGGAGGAGCCTATATTGGCTGGTGCCGTGCCTGTGCCGGGCGCATCGAAAGTGCCGCTGCCGATCGACAGCACATCATACGTATCCTGATGGAAGATCGCCGTCTGAAGCCGCGCATCCAGCATCTCGAAACGGTGGTTCCACAAAATCTCAAAATTATTGACGGTAGATGGCACCAAACCCAAGGGCGGCTTGCCGACCCCGCCAGGCCCCTTACCTAC
Organism: Rhizomicrobium palustre; assembly: GCF_011761565.1. NCBI lineage: Bacteria > Pseudomonadati > Pseudomonadota > Alphaproteobacteria > Micropepsales > Micropepsaceae > Rhizomicrobium > Rhizomicrobium palustre. The sequence continues at coordinate 759,589 of NZ_JAASRM010000001.1, forward strand.
CGCCGCATCCCAGACCTGCACGAGATTGGGAAGCTGCACGCCGCGCGCCGCCAGAAACCGCACGGTATCAGCATTGTCCACGTTCCATACCAGGCCGGTATTGAAATTCCATTCGTTGACATGCAGCGAGGGGCCCACCCGGCTCGGCGCCGTTTTGGCGAGAACGTTATCATAGGCAATGCTGTCGAAGCGCAGCGCAACTGTGGACGAAAGATTCGAGAGAATCTGCCAATTCCACATCGCCGACGCCGAGCCCGCATCGAACGCAATCCAGCCTTCGCCGCGATCACGAGTGCGGATCTCGTTATGGCGATATTCACCAGCGAGACGAATGGTGTGATCGGCGGCCAGCGAGAATAGATCCTCGATCTGGAAAACCGAGACGGTGTTGGAGAGCTTCGGCGAAATATTCACCGGCCCCACAGCCCGCGACCAGTCGAACCAATTGGTATAAGCGGTAGCCTTGAAAAGACCGAGCGATGTGTCAGCGCTGATCCGCCCCAGAAGCGATGCGGTGGAATATTGACTGGTCTGAAGACTGTACCCGCCCGAGACCTCCGTCTGCTTGGCATCGCTATGGCTGGCGTTGATTTCGAGTTCGATATCCCGCGGCAGCGCGAATACCGCATCGCCGTTGAAGGCGGTGCGCTCGTTACTTCGATTGGGCGAGCCATCCACCGGCAAAGGGTTGGCCGTGCCAAAAGGCTTGTCGCTGCGATGGCCCGCGGAAAGGCGCAGATAGCTCTGATCACCAATCGCAAAGCTTGTGGCAATAGAGCCTTCCCGCAGGCTTTGGCTGCCATAGCGGCCGACGAGTGAATAGTATTTTCCGTAGCGCGGATTTTTGGTGATGATGTTGATTACCCCCGAGACGGCATTGAAACCGAAAAGTGCCGCATTAGGGCCTTTGACGATCTCGATCTGGGAAATCGTGCTGAGTTCGACGGGCAGCGCGCTCCACGGCGTGAAGCCGAAAGAATCGGCATAGACCTGCCGCCCATCGACCAGAACCAGTGTCCGCGCAGAATAGGCCTGATTATACCCGCGACCGGATACGTCGTAATCGTCATTCGCCCATTGCAGCACATCCACCCCGCCGACATGGCGCAGCACCCCCGGAATATCGCGCGCACCCGAGCGGCGAATTTCATCTGCGGTAACGATCACCATATTGGCTGGCACATCGGTGGCACGTTGTGGTGAGCCCGTGGCGCTGGCGGTGCCCGGTTCCCCGAAAAGCTGCGCGATGGCGCCGTAATCCATCGACTGGGCCTGCGCGGCGCCAGCAAGGAGCAAAGTCATCAAAGGCAGCGTCAGCTTTTTCATCATCTGCGCTTCACCATCATCGTAAACACGGTGGAGAACCTCGCTCCCGCGGCCTGCGCCAGCGCAGTATCGAGAACGATGGTCATTGTCGGTCGGGTCTGCACATAGAGTACGCAGGCACTCATCTCGAGACAGGCCGGGTCCGGCGAAATCGAAACCACGCCCTGACGCTTGACGGCGTCTGAGATTACCTTGCCGCTGTCGTAAGGAAGTGGCAGCAGGTATAGCGCGTCGACATGCTGAGACGATTGCGCCGCTTCTTGCACACTTAAGACGCTCACTTGCACGCTGGCGGAGCCCGGCCCGGAAAGCTTGCCCAGCATCGCCGCCACCCGCTGGGCTTGCGACTTCGCTTCAGGATCGTTGGACGAATACACCACGCCCAATTGAATGGCGGAGCGCTTCTCCAGCGCCGTCAAAAATCCGAGCGAGCGCAAGGCGGCCTGCAGATCGGCTTGGCTTACCTCGCCTGAAAAGGCAGACGCCGCCGCGATGGGCTCAACCATGAGCGCGAGCGCCAGTACAGCCGCGCAAACCCGCGCGACCGCTCCCTTCGCCCCTCTGTGCTCATTGACCCGCACGCGTATCGCTTTCGCCCCGGCTTGATCCAGCCGTGCCGCACCCAAAGCAGCCTAGCGGCAAGCTTCCCTGCCCACCCTAAAGCCGCAAGCCCGGATGGGACAGATTTTGACATCTGTGAGTGCTTTATTGACGTGGATCGGGCCAAAGCGCAAAGGCGGGCAAGCAGAAACCCCGACCGCTTTCGCGGCCGAGGGGTTCTGAACCAGTGCTTCTGAAGAAAAATGGTCGGAGAGAGAGGATTCGAACCTCCGGCCCCCACGTCCCGAACGTGGTGCTCTACCAGGCTGAGCTACTCTCCGGCCGATGCCCTTCGGCACGTAGCGCCGCGGCAAGGGGGCGGGTTATAGCGGGGGAGTCTCAGGGCTGCAAGCGCCTGATTTCCTACAAATTCGCGCACCCTGGGGATGTTTTCGCCAAATGCGCAAAAAAGGGGCCGCATGGGAGGCTGCCCCTTCCTTTTCAAGCGCGAAAGCCCCGTTATCGCGGGACTATCGCGGCAAAGCGGCTCAGAACGCCTCGCCCACCATGGCCTCGCTCAAGGCCCAAAGGGCTTTGGCGTGTTCGCCATCGAGGGCATAAGGGCGTACGCCAGAGCGAATGCCGGGCGAGTTCTCGAAATGCGCGACGTGGCAATCCTCGCAATATTTGCCGCCGACGAGATCTGCGGGCGCCTTCACCCCGGCCCAAACCGAGGTCGCGGCGCCTTGCGGGATAGTTTTGAGCACGAAAGGCGGCTCGTCCGGCGCGCGGCTGGCATTCAGCTCCTGAATCAGCGATTCTAGACGGCCCGGCGGCATATGGCGCGACAGCTCGGTCATGATGCCGCCCGGATGCACGGCGGCGGCACGGATGCCCTTATCCTTATGGCGGCGGTCGAACTCCACCGCGAAAAGGGCATTGGCGGTCTTGGAGCGGCCATAAGCGCCGAACTCGGTATATTCGCTGTGCTCGAAATTGGGGTCTTCGAGATTCACATCCGAATAGCGATGCCCCGCCGAAGACAGGTTGATCAGCCGCGATCCCGGATTGAACAAGGCGGCGATGCGGTTGACGAAGACGAAATGGCCCAGATGGTTGGTGCCGAATTGGGTTTCAAAACCATCCTCCGTGAAGCTTTTCGGGCAGGCCATGACGCCCGCATTGGCGATGACGAGATCGAATTTCTCACCGCGGGCGACCAGCGCATCTGCCGCCGCGCGCACGCTTTTCAAGGAGGCAAGGTCCATCTGGACCACCTCATAGCTGCCGTTCTTTTCGGCCCTGATAGGGGCGGCTGCCCGCTCTGCTTTCTCGAGATCGCGCGCCGTGCCGACAACATGAGCGCCATGGGCCTTCAAGGTGCGGGCAGTTTCCACGCCCAACCCGGCCGAGGTGCCGGTGACAAGCACGCGCTTGGCCGTAAGATCGATCCCGGAAAGGACCTCGTCGGTGGTCGATGTGGCGCCGAATTGCTGTTCCATACTCTTCTCCCAAAGTTCCGCCGGTCTCTCCGGCCGCATAGGGAAAATGGGTCGGAACAGGGCAAAACCGGCGCCTGATCGCCTCGAATTCTTGCCTAATCCTCTCACGGGCTTGCACGAGGGGGTGGCGAGGCCAATCTTAGGGGCATGACAGATCGAACCGATGCCCTCGCCCCTTTACGGCAGATTGCCCTGCGGTTCCCAAGCGGCGTGACCTCCGAAACCGCTCTGCCGAGGGTCGGGGTCGTGCGCCATGACGCGCCGACGGAACCCATGAGCGGGGTCTTCCGCCCGATGATGTGCATGGTCCTGCAAGGTGCCAAGGAAGCCAGCATCGGAGGCAAAACCGTCCACTATGACGAGGCCTGTTATTTGGTGGCGACGATGGAGCTGGCTGGCAGGGGCCGGGTGATCCGGGCGAGCCTGGAGCGGCCTTATCTCTGTGTGGCGCTCTCGATAGACCTCGAAGGCTTGGCAAGTTTGTTGCCAGCCGTGCCGGTGAAAGAGGAGGGTCAGCAGCCAGCCTTTGCCGTGAATCCTGTCACCGACGATCTGATTGCGGCCTGGGGACGGCTTTTGGGTCTGCTCGATACGCCAGAGGATATTCCCGTTCTGGCGCCGCTCATCGAGCGCGAAATCCTCTATCGCTTGCTGCAAGGCCCGCAAGGCGCGGTGCTGCGCCAAGCCGCTTTCGCGGGCAGCCATCACGCGCAGGTGCGCCGCGCCATGCTGTGGCTGAAAGAGCATTATGCCGAGCCGATGCGGATCGACGATCTTGCCGAAATGGCAGGGATGAGCCCGGCAAGCTTCCACCGCCATTTCAAGGCCGCCGCCGCGATGAGCCCGCTGCAATATCAAAAGGCGCTGCGCTTGCAGGAGGCGCGGCGGCTTCTGGCCAGCAATGCGGATGCGGCGCGCACCGCTTTCGCAGTGGGCTATGAAAGCCCCTCGCAGTTCAGCCGCGAATACGCCCGCGCCTTCGGCCTTCCCCCGGCGCGCGACGCGCAAAGGCTGAAGGGGGTGCGGATGGAAGACGCGGTGTAGGGCGTAAGCCAGCCGAAGCGAGCTTGTGTTGCTCAGTCCGCCTTCGCCAAGGCTCCGGAGGACAGCCTCCGCTCGCTATCGCTCGCGGCGGCTGGCTGGGGCGCCAGGATTCGAACCTGGGAATGCCGGAATCAAAATCCGGTGCCTTACCACTTGGCGACGCCCCAACGAGGGGGCGGACCATACTGGGTGACCTTGCCGCTTTCAACCGGAGGAATGACGCAAAATGCGCCCAAGTTCACAGCCTTAGCGCGATTTTACACCGGATCAGTGGGGCCAGGCGGGGGCGGCGGCGGCGGGACATCGGGCAAGGGGATAAATTCGCTTCTATCGGAGGGCGGCAGGGGCAGCCGACCCGCCTTCCAATCCGCTTTGGCGGCCTCGATTCGGTCGAGGCTTGAGGAGACGAAATTCCACCAGATATGGCGCTCTCCCACCGGTTCGCCGCCCAGAAGCATCAGCCGCGCGGGGCCCTCCTCCGCGATCAGATCAGCGCCGCCCGGGGTGAGGACCGCGAGATGGCCGGTTTCAAGGCGGGTATCGCCAAGGCGCACCGCGCCCTGAGCGACATAGGCGGCGCGCTCGGAATACCCCGTCGGCAAGGCGAAGCGGGCGCCAGGCCTAAGCTCAAGATGCACATAGAATAAGGGCGAATGGCCCTTCACGCCTGAAAGCCCATAGACCTCGCCCGCGATCACCGTGCCAGACGCCCCGCCCTCTTCAAAGCGCGGCAGATCGGCCGAACCGATATGGGCGAAGGCCGGATCGGTTTCCTCCGCCTCATTCGGCAGAGCCACCCAAGCCTGAATGCCATCGAGGCGGTAGCCATGGGCGCGGGTCTCCGCCCTTGTGCGCTCCGAATGCACGATGCCGTGCCCGGCGGTCATCCAGTTGACCTCACCCGGGACAATGGTCTGCACCGTGCCGAGGCTGTCGTGGTGATGCAGCTCGCCATCGAAGAGATAGGAGATGGTGGAAAGCCCGATATGGGGGTGCGGGCGGACATCGACGCCATCGCCGGGCGAAAAATCCGCCGGCCCCATGTGATCGAGAAACACGAAAGGCCCCACCATCCGCCGCTTCGCAAAAGGCAGGATGCGGCCGACTTTGAGGCCGCCGCCAAGGTCTTTGCTGCGCGCGGGGATGATGAGGTCAATCATACTCAGGCGGTCTCGCTATGGCGGGTGGTTTCGAAAAGGAACCAGGCGCGCCGTTCGGTTTCGTCAATCCAGTTTTCGAGAAGGCTGGTAGATGCCACGTCATTTGCCTCGTCACACAGCTCGTGCGTCTCGCGCATGATATCGGCGAGACGGCGATTGTCATCGGCAAGCTCGGCCAGCATGTCGAGCGGGGTGACGAAATCGGCATCGTTATCATCAAGGCGCTGCATACGCGCGATATGGCCAATGGATTTCAGCGTGGTGCCGCCCACCTTGCGCACGCGCTCCGCGATCGGGTCGGTCATGGCGAAGATCTGGTCCGACTGCTCATCGAGCAGAAGATGGTAATCGCGGAAATGCGCACCCGACATGTGCCAATGAAAATTCTTGGTCTTCAGATAGAGCGTGAAGACATCGGCGAGCAGCGCGTTCAGCGCGGCGGAAACATCTTTGGTGGCATTGGCGCCGAGTGAGGTCGGGGTGGAAAGCGCGGGGCGGGTCTTGTGGTCGGACATCGAAAATCCTTTGCTTGAAAGCGGGGGCAAAAGGATTTCAGCGGGTTTTCGTGACAGCTGCAAAGCATATTCTGCACGACGGTAGGGAACCTAAACGAAGGTATTGGTAGCTTACGCAGCGCGTTTCAAGAAAAACGCGTTTCGAGCCGCGCTAAAATTTCTTCGGTGGTAAAGCCCAAAGCTTCCAGACGCCCGGCGCGCGAGAGCAGTGCGAGGCCAGTCAAGGTAGCGGCGACAAGCAAGACATCGCATTGCGACTCGCGACTGTCGGAGGTTTGCCCCGAAACCTCGGAGAGAACCTTCAGCGCGGCAATGAGACGGCCATTGAACAAGCGCTCCGCCTCGCCCGTGCCTGCGTTGGCAGGAAGCGCAGCCGAGCCCGCCGCGATGGTTTCGGTATTGCGCAAAAGATCGAGCGCGGCAGAGGCGGCGGCGGCGAGTTTGCCGGGGCCTTCGCAATCGGCGGCAGCGCCGCGCATGGCACGGGCCACGCCCGAGAGATCCTCGGCCGCCAGCGCCAAAAGCAATTCGTCTTTTCCGGAGAAATAGGAATAGAGGGCAGCAGGTGCGAAACCCGCTTCGGCAGCAACCCCGCGCAAAGACAGGTCACGGGCCCCATCGCGCGCGGCGACACGGCGGGCTGCTTCCAGAATGGCTGCGCGCGTCGCGCTATATTCGCGGGCACGCCGCTCACTGCGTTTCGACGCCATATCAGGCCGGCTCATCCCGCCATGATAGGTGATTCGAGCCGCCCCGTCCCCCTTACCCTCTGGGACCAATTTTGGCCCCAGGGGGGAGGCGCCAAAGATTATTTCGGCTTGGCGCAACCGGCCAGGCCGTCGCCCATCTTGCAATAGGCGGTGTGCAGATTGGAGTAATCGGTGACAACCTGGGTCTCAGTGTCGACCGTCTTGTCGTAAGCCGTCTGAATCGTGGCGATCTGATCGGTGGCCGCCTTCTTTTCCTTGTCGTCCTTTGCGGCAGCCTGCGCAGCCTTGGCCGCGTTGGTCTGCGTCACCAGGCATTCGCGGTAGGTGCTGAGCGAGCCCTGATAGCCCTTCACGCCCTTGAGGGCGGCGAGCACCAGATTGTGGGCGTCATCGGTTGACTTGCCCGAAAGATCGGCGGCGCCGGTGATCGCCGGGGCGACCGGGGGCGTGCCGCAGGCGTTCTGGGCAAGCGCAGGGCTTGCAACCATCAGAGCGGCGCCAATCAGACAAACGCGTTTAAACATGTTCCTGAAACTCCCCTATCGTCTTGAAGGCGGGCATTTCCAACCGGGTTCCGGCCCAACCGGCGGGGAGATAAGCATAGTTTCTCGGAGGCCACAAAGCGGGAAGCCGCGGCACGTTACCAGAGGGTCCAAAAGTGTAATCCCGGCTCACACCGGCGGAGCGGGGTCATATTGCATGGCTTTTTTCACAATCCGCGCGAAATCAACGCCGCAAATTTCAGCGACCAGCCACAGTGCCATGTCGATTCCGGCCGAAACCCCAGCGGCGGTCACCAGATTCCCGTCCCGCACATAGCGCTCGCCCGACACAACCTCGCGCGCCTCGCCCCGCGCCGACAGCTGCTCCACAAAGGCCCAATGGGTGGTGACCCGTTTACCCTGGGCTGGACCCGCCGCGGTGAGGAGCAATGCCCCGGTGCAGACCGAGGTGACCCATTCGGCCCGCGATGAAATCCTCGTGATGAAGGCGGTGAGCGCCGGATTATCCACCTCGCGCCGCGTGCCCTGGCCGCCGGGGACGAGAAGGACATCCAAATGCTCCACCCCGGCCAAGATCTTATCGGGCAGTACCCGCATCCCTTTGGCACATCGCACGGGCGTATCCTTCTCGGCGATCAGCCGGACTTCGAAGGGCAGCTCCAGGCTTTGGAGCTGGGCCACTTCATTGGCCATGGTGAAGACTTCCCATGGCCCGACGAAATCGAGTTCCTCCACATCATCGAAAATGAGGATGCCGATACTGCGCATGGGATACCTTCTCGGTCAGGACCTCACCAAGGCTACGGCGAAACCAGGCACCGGAACATGTGCTTCCTGACGCGGCACGCATTGCATTAGGCCTGCCACGGAAAATCCGTGACGCGCCGCCATCTCTTTCAAATAGGCTTCCGAATGACGCCAGCGGCGCTTAGGGCCAAGCTCGAAACCCTCGCCCTCTTTGGCTTCGGTGGTGAAGAGGAAATAGCCCTCGGAGCGAAGCGCCTCTGCCACCGCCGCGAAAGTGGTTTCAAGGTCACCGATATAGACAAGTGTGTCGGCGGCAAGGACGAGATCATACGCCGCCTCACCCAACCCGCTTTCGATATCGCTGACCATAAGATCGTCATAAACACCGCGGGCGCGGGCTTTCTCGATCATGGCGGGGGAAAGATCGAGACCGGTCATATGGGAGGCGCGATCCTTGAAGGCGGCGCCCGAAAGCCCGGTGCCGCAGCCAAGATCGAGAATGGCAAGATCGGTGAGGCCCGGCATCACGAGCTGCGCGAGCTCACGCAAAGCTTGCGGCGCCTGATAGGCAAGTTGACCCAGCATGCGCTGATCGTAATCGGTTGAGAATTGATCGAAGAGATGGCGCACATAGCCCGCATCAGAACGCTGCTGCGCCTGCATGGCTTCAGCTTGCGCGATACGTTCGGAGAGACCCGGCATCTCTTCGGGTGCAAGAAATGCGAATGCGGCGAGGGCCTTTTCCGCCTCGCCCGCCTCCAGCCAAGCGCAACCCAAAAGATAGCGCGCCTCAGCTTCTTCGGGATCAAGGCGCAGCGCGCGCTGCAATTCGCCAATCGCATCGGGAAGATTTTCAGAGGCGAGCAGCATGGCGCCATGGGCGAGCGCGGCCTCGGCCACATCGGGATAAAGCTTTGCAGTTTCATCCGCGCTTGAGAGCGCTTCCTCCAGCCGGTCTGAGGCTTCCAGGGCGCGTGCCAGAAGCAATCGCGCGGTCAAACCGCCACGGGTTTGTGACACAAGCCCGGTCAGCAAGCTGGCAGCTTCCGCAGCGCGCCCCTCCTCGATCAGCGTGGCGGCTGTATCCAGCGGATTCTCGTCATAAGACTCTTGCATGCGTGAAAAACTGCGTGGGTTTTCGGAGCCCCCACCATAGGACGGCGCGCACCCTTGCGGCAATCGCGGCAACGCGCTTAGGCTTCGCGCAACGCACGCCGTGCTGAGAGGGAATGATGGATTCGTATGCCGAAGAGCAACAGCAGCGCCGTCCCAATCGCAGCTGCCTGTGGGGGTGCCTTGGGAGCATGGCGGCGGTCGCCATCGTGCTGACGGCGGTGTTCTGTTACAGCGCCTGGTATTTCTATAAAGGCTTTTCAAGCGACGCGCGGATCAAGACGGTGATCGCCACCCTGTCGCATGATGCCCAAGCTGCCGAAGTGCTGGGTGAGAACATCAAGGTGATGGAAATCGAGCTCAGCACCTTCAATTATTCCGCCGACACAGACCAGGGCAAGCGGAGCGGCAATGCGCGCTATGTGCTGAAAGTGGCGGGCTCGCGCGGTTCGGGTGAGGTGAAAGCCGATCTCGATGTCAGCGGACACGAGCCCAAGATCACGTTGATGATCCTGACCGATCGCGAGGGGCGGACGTATTACCTTATCGGAACACCCCCGCCCAATCCGATGCTGCAGAATAGTATTTAGCGCTTCACCACCGCCGGGCCGTCGCTCCAGCGATCCGTAAGCGGCAGGCCATGGCGGTCGATCATGGCGCGGGCGTGGTCATAGCCTTCGGCGATGGCGCGATCGAAGCTTTTCCAATCCAAGGGATTGATGCCGGCGAGCGGCGGCTCAAAAAGAAAATCGGCTTCATCGCGCACCAGGCGGCGCTGCGCTTCCGAGCCCATCGTACCGGTGCGCATCAGAATATCGAAAATCGACGGCATGCCGCGCATGCGCTGCCAGATGAGTTTTAAGGAATGATGTTCGCCATAGCGCGTATCACGCACGGAGAAGTCATTTTCCCCCGTCACATCGCTGGCGAGCAATGGCCCGATACGGCGGCGGCGCATTACATCCACCGGCAGGTTATTCATCACCCCGCCATCGACCAGAAGATGGCCTCGCGAGGTCACAGGCGGCACGATGCCCGGCAGCGCGGCGCTGGAGCGCAAGGCACGCCAGAGTGGCCCCTGCAGATGTTCATGCACATGACCTGTGGTGAGATCAGCGGAGATGCAGAAAAAGGGCTTCGGCAAATCCTCAATACGGACGCGGCCGAAATGGCGGGTGAGAAGCTTGGACATGCGCCGCCCCTTCACCAACGAGATCAGCGGCAAGGTGTAATCGGATAGGGGATTGCGCCGGACAAAGGATTCGCGCAGGCGCACGGTCAATTCCTCGATGCTCCATTCGGCTGCAAGACCGGCAGCGATGATCGCGCCCATCGAGACTCCACCGAGGTAATCGAACGGCACACCGGCTTCGGCGAGCGCTTTGACCACCCCGATATGGCCAAAGCCGCGCGCCCCACCGCCGCCCAGAACCAGCCCCACGGCCCGCCCGGAGATGCAGCGCGCCAGCCGCCTGATGTCATCGGGGCGATTCTCCCGGATGTGATGGTGGGTCTCGACTCGCTCTCCGAGGATCACCGCATCGCGCGGCACCCCCGAGGGATGGAGCAGAATCAGTTCGGGAAGGCCGCAAACACGCTCCTTGCCTCCTAAAAGCGGCTTGCGCGGCAAAGGCCGATCCACCGTGGCGATAACGAGGACACGATCCGCCTGGCGGATGCAGAGGCGCGTCCAAGCACTATCGGGAACATCACCGCGATAGAAAACCGCATCATGCGCGCTTTCGAAATTGGCGAACCATTCGGCCTGACGCCCCGCCGCAGAGGCATCCACCACCCCGGTAAGCGCCCCCATATCGTCCAGCGCCATCGCTAGACGCTCGGCAATAGGATGCGCACTAAGTCCTTCCTGCAACGGCACCAGCGCAAAGGTTTTGGGGCGGCTGCGGACCGGTTTGGCGGCACCGCGCGCAGCGGTTTCCTTCATCACCTCGAGAAACAAACGCGGTTTTTTCACCGCCAAAATCTCCAAGGCAGCGGGCGTCAGCTCAATCAGCTCGCTATCGCGCAAGGCGATGAGATCGACACTGCGGTCAAAGGCGGGATCGGCTACGACAGCACCTGGTGAAAGCTCGGCGGCAAGGCGCCGCTTCTCCTCCCCGACATCACGAAAAATGCCAATCGTGCCGGTGAGAACCATTAAGAGCGCCCCCTCCTCCCCACCTTGACGGCAAAGCCGAGACCCGCCCGGCAGGCCGAACCAGACTACAAAGGGGGCGAGCCTTCTGAGCGCGGAAATGGAGAGGCCATCGAACAGCGGAAAACCGCTGAGCTTTTCCGCCAGGAACCGGTCGAGCAAGGACTCCGAAAGGCGCAAGGCGGAGAGAAAGGGGAGCATCCGCTGGTCCCTTCGGCTTCAACTTCACCATGGCGCTCACCCTTAACGCGGGCAAGGGCCGATCCTGGGTGGCGGGCGCCCCGGGACGCGCGTGCAAGTTTGCCCAGAAAGGTCACAACGTTGGGGAAAAATCCAATTCTTCCCGACTGTTACCTGGCGGCTTCGGGGCGCCCGACCCACTCGCCCGCAGCTAAGCAGAAATACTGTGCGGCGCTGCCACGCATGGTTAAAATCGTGTCGTTGGGCACCCTGCGGCAACCAGAGCCAACATTTCCCATTTTGGCGACTTCGACGCAGGGGTTCGCCATAATAAAGTTGCATAGTATGCGAAGATGCGCGATGCGGGCTCCCAACGCGGTGCATCGCGTGACAGCTAGGTGAGGATTCCATGAACAAGAGTGTTTTGCGGGCTGCTGCGATCGCCTGCCTTCCGTTCGCCGCGATGGCGCTTGCAGTAACCTCGGCCCAGGCCGAAGAAAAAAAGGCCGAGGCCCCGAAGGTTTCCAAGGCCGTCAGCAAATTCCTGGTCGAATGCAAAAAGGGCGTCGACACGAAGGATTGGAAGCTGGCTCTCGACAATTGCCATCAGGCCGAAGCCGTGGCCGAAGCCACCGATTACGACAAGTATTTGACCCAGCGCCTCCTCGCAGTGGCCTATCTCAACACCAATGACCATGCCAAAGCCGGTCAGTCCTTCGTCTCGGTGGTGAAGAACCCGGCCACGCCGCCCGAAGATCGCGACACCCTGATCGCGCCGGCCATTCAGCTTGCCAATGAAGCCAACAACAACGCGATGGTGATCGAACTCGGTCAGCTTGCGGTGAAGTATAATGTGAAGTCGCCGGAAGTCTGGAACGCGATGGCCGCGGCCTATTACCAGAGCAACGACAGCGCCAACGCCCTGACCTTCGCGCAGAAGGGCATCGATGCCGCCAATGCCGCTGGCAAGATCCCGCCCTATGGCCTCTATCAGATCATCGCCTTCACCTATGACAAGGCGAAGGATCGCGCCAACGAAGTGAAGGCCTTCGAATTGATGGCCCGCGACTATGGTAAGCCTGATGACTGGCGTTACCTGCTCGATTTCTCCATGGAAATCCTGCCGCCCGGCAACAAGAAGATCGCCGCCCTCAACCTCTACCGCCTGCGCATTCAGTCGGGTGCGACCTGGGTCGGCCAGAACTTCCTGGAAGCTGAAGACTCCGCGCACGCGATCCGTAGCTGGGGTGATTCCCGCACCTTCCTGCAGATGGGCGTGCAGCAGGGCGCGCTGATCGCTGCCAAGGTTGCTCCGGTGATGAAGCAGATCAACGACGATGCCAAGAAGGACGAACCCATTCTTGCGACCGTCGAAAAGTCGGCGAAGAGCTCCAAGGATCTTGCCAACGTTGCGGAAGCCTATTTTGGTTATGCGCGTTATGCGGAAGCCGCGCGCGCCGCTCAGAAGGCGATCGACGCGGGTGGCGCTGGCGTGGGTGAAGCCCAGCTCGTGCTCGCCATGAGCCAGGTCAAGCAGGGCGATGAAGCCGCCGCCAAGGCGACTCTGGCCAAATTCTCAGGCGACGCCGCCCTTGGCCGCGCTGCCCAGCTTTGGAACCTCTATCTCGACCGCCGCTATGGCAAGACCGCCGCTGCGGCTGCCCCGGCTCCGGCGAAATAAGCCTGTCCAAGCTTACACTTGTCTTTATCGGCCGGGTGCTCCAAAAGGCACCCGGCTTTTTTTTGCCCAACTCTTACCCTGAGAGCGCCCGTGCTCGCTTTCCTGCCGTCTGCGATCCTGTTCGTGGTGGCGCCGCTCTCCGTCAGTCTGGCGCTGTGGCTCGGCTTTGCCGCGGCTTTCGCCGTGGGCCTTAGCTATTTCGGCCCCACCGGGAAAATTCGCGTTTTCGATGGTGCGGGCCTGGTGCTGTTCGGGGCGATGGCGCTGTATGAGGGCTTCATCCGCCCGGGCAGTAGCCAAGCGGAGATCGGCCTCATCATTGAGGGCGGACTTTTCCTCGCCATTCTCTATTCCATGGCCACCCGCCGCCCCTTCACCAGCCAATATGTCTGGCTGAAGACCGAACAGGAACCAGAGCTTCTGGTGCGGGCCCACACACTCCTTACCGCAATTTGGGCCAGTGCTTTCGCCGCTCTTTGCGGCATTGACGCCTTGTGCAGCGTCAATCACAGCCTTTCTCCCGGCTGGGCGAGCGCCGGTGACCTTGTACTCTTCGGGGCAGCACTTACCTTTACATGGCAAATGGGGGTCTATATCGACACCGGGCGTGCCCCTATCCTCCTCTTTCTCAAAAGGCGCTGAACACAGATGCTTTTGGTCAAGGCCGTGCTTCCCATCCTCCGGGACCTTTTGGCCACGTTCGTGTTTGTCGCCTTGTTCTGGACGGTGGGCGTTTACCCCGCCACGGCGGTGGGCATCAGCCTGATCGTCGCGCAGACGCTCTATATGCATTTTCGCGGGCACAAGATCGGCGCGCTGCATTGGTTGAGCCTTGTCCTCATCGCGACCTTCGGTGGCCTGACCATTCTTTTCCATCGCCCGCATTTCATCATGATCAAGCCGAGCCTGTTGTGGTTCGCCCTTGGCGTGGTGATGTTGCGTCGAGATTGGATGGAGCCTTATCTGCCGCCTTTCGTGGTGGCGCATCTTGAAGAGCGCCAGATCGCCAAAGCGGGTTATGCCTATGCGGCGCTGATGTTCGTGCTCGCCGTTGCCAATGTCGTGGTGGTCAAGCTTTTCAGCCCGAATTTCTGGGCCGCTTATGCCCTGCTCGGACCGACGCTCGCCCAAGCCGTTCTGTTCGGAATCTTCTATCTCTGCTTTCATAAGCAGATCGCAGCCGGCATGCGCGCGGAGAAGCAGAAAGCCGCCGCTTAAGCCTCTACCGTGGGAAGGCGGCAGACTTTCTGGCCGATATGGCCGAGCTGTTGCGACAAGCTGAAATCGGCCCAAAGCCGATAGCCCGCCGCGCGCGCCATATCGCAGAAGACATAATCCTCGCCCAAGAGCCCGCCATTCTCCTCATCCACGAGGAAGCGGAACCAGGGCCTCGGTAAAACATCGAACACGCTCATCTTGATCAGAAGACAGCCCGTGGGCAGGCGCAGCATTTCGACCAGCCCTTCGGGGGTGGGCGCGGCAGCATCCGGCAACATCGTGCCTAAAAGATCATAAGGCGCTACGCGCTTGGTATAGACCGCGCCAACAATATCTCTTTGGTGCACCAGAAGCTGGTAGAGCGTGGTCTGGGGAAAGATCATGTCGCTATCGAGGAAGAGCAAATAATCGGCTCCCGCCTCGCGCGCGTTTTCCACCGCCATGTTGCGCGCCTCGGCCACGATCGAGCTTTTGGTGTTGATGATCGTGACATCGAGCGGATGCACCGAAAGGCACATGCCCGCCAAAGCCAGCGCGAAATCCGCATGCACCATATCGCCGGAAGGATAGGCGACCGCGATTTTGGGAAGCTCGGCCATGCTCAGCGCTTTCGCGAATACCTCCCCGCCATACGAGGCCAATATGGTTTCCAACCGGTTACCGCAGGAAGGAGTTTGTCACGAGATGTGGCGGAGGGGCTTGCGTATATTTCGCTAATTTCCTAAATTACGAATAATGGAGACTGGCCATGAAAATCGCGATCGCCTTGACGATGCTTTTGAGCCTCAGCGGGGCGGCGAGCGCCGCCGAGCAAGAGGTGAGCTTGGGGCCGCTAAAAGGTACGTTAGAAACGCCGGAGCATCTCAAGGATGGCCCCGCGGTGCTGATCATCGCAGGCTCCGGCCCGACCGACCGCGACGGCAATTCCTCCATCGGCGGCGTGACGCCCGCAACCTATAAGCTTCTGGCACAAGGGCTGGCGGCAGAGGGCATCCCCTCCTTGCGCTATGACAAGCGCGGTATTGGTGCGAGCAAAGCCGCGCTGACGCGCGAAGAGGATTTGCGTTTTTCAAATTACGTCGATGACGCCGCGGGCTTTGCCGAATTGCTCAGGAGCCAGCCGCATGTGACCTGCGTGGTGCTGTTCGGTCATTCCGAAGGCGCGCTGATCGCAGCGCTCGCGGCTGCCAAGACAAAAGTCTGCGGCGTGATCTCGGTGGCGGGTGCAGGCTTTCCCGCCGATGAAATCATGCTGAAACAGTTCGCCGGAATGGGCCTTCCCGCGGCAGCTTTGGAGCAAGCCAAGGGTTATTTCGCCACACTGAAAAAAGGCGAGATGATCGGCGATGTCCCGCATGGCTGGGCGGCAATTTTCCGCCCCTCGATCCAACCTTATATGGCCTCCTGGATCAGCGTCGATCCTGCCCAAGCGCTGGGCGCGGTGAAGGCGCCGGTTCTTATTCTGCAAGGGCGCAATGACATCCAAGTGCCGGTGGAAAATGTCGAACGCCTCGCCCAAGGCGCCCCCAAAGCCAAGCTGGTACTGCTCGACGGCACAAACCATGTCTTGAAGTCTGCGCCTGCCGAGCGCGCCGCCAATGTCGCGACCTATGCCGATCCCGCACTGCCGCTCGCGCCGGGCGTGGTGCAGAATGTGGTGGATTTCGTGAAAGGCCTGAAATGAGCGACGTTTTCGATGCCCTCGCCCATCCTGTCCGGCGCGAAATCCTCAAACTCTTGCGCGAAGGCGCGATGAGCGCAGGTGACATCGCTACCCATTTCGATCTCGCCAAGCCGACCCTTTCAGGCCATTTCACGGTCTTGAAAACCGCGGGCCTTGTCACCACCGAGCGGCGCGGCACCACCATTCTCTACCGCTTGAATATGAGCGTGATGGAAGAAGCCTTGGCGGCAATGCTGTCGCTGATGGGCGAAGGAGATAAGGCATGGAAACCCGCGCGCCGCTGATTTTGAGCCTCGCTCTGATCCTTGGCATGATCGCCATCAGCCTGTGGGCTTGGCCGCATCTTTCTCCCAATGGCCTGATCGCCATTCATTTCGGCCAGCACGGCCAAGCCAATGGCTTTGCCAGACGCGAGGTGGCACTCTTCTGGGCACCTCTTTTGGCCCTGGGCCTGACCATCGTCTTTGCCCTTTACGCTCATTCCCAATCGAACCACCAGACCGCCTACCAAGGCGCTTTCATCACGGCTTGGCTCGGGGCCGTGACAGCGGTGTTTGTCGGCCATTGTATAGTGGTTTTCGCCGCGCGCGGTTTTCATCCGGCCATCGCCGGAACCGGCGTGCTGGTGCCTGCGCTGCTTCTGACGGTGCTTGGCAACAGCCTTGGCAAAACGCGGCCAAATCCCTTGATCGGCGTGCGCACGCCATGGACCAAGAAAAGCGATCTTGCATGGGATAAAACCAACCGGTTGGCGGGACGGCTTTGTGTGGCGACGGGCCTTGCGAGCCTTGCCGCGTTGGCCGCCGGCGGGCCACTGATCGGCCATGGCGTGCTGTTGAGCGGCGTCGTCATTATGACAGCCCTATGTATCCCCCTTTCACGCCATTATTGGCGCCGCGATCCCAACCGGCGGATGTAGGCCGGAGGACAAGGTTGCCGCGCATACACCATGACAGGCGCTGACTGTGCCCTGAAAACGGCGCACGGAAGGAAATCCCGCAGCTACGACCCCAAAACCATTTCCAATTGTCCGCCATGTGATATGTCGAAAGGAGCATCGTTTCTTTCGGATTGGGAGCAGAGGGCTATTCGTAAAGCTCCTGCATTCATGTGATTTTGAACAAGCGGACGTTGAGCAAAGAGCCCGCGGGCAAGAAGATTTCGCGTATCGCCGCGTTGGCCCTTGCAGGGCTGGCTCTCGCTGGATGCGCCGGGATTTTCGAGCCAGAAAAACCGCTGCCCGCCGAACAGATGCCGCTTTTGGAAAAACGCATTATCGCCCTCGTCGCAGAACGGCGCGCCAAGACCGATCCCAAGGCCCGTATCATGCTCGTGGACCCAGCCTTATCGGTCATCGCCAAGAAGCGCAGCGATGAGATGGCGCGCACCAATTCCTTTTCCTCCGGGGAGGACCCCCATGTCTCGGCCACCATGCTGATGAATGCCGATGCCAAGTTTCAGGGCCTTGTCGGCGAGAACGTCGCCGCGCAGCGCTTCACGGCCAAGGACGGCATCGATGTGGAGGTCTTCGCCAAGCGCTTTGTCGATGGCTGGACCGCCTCCAAGCCACATCTGGAGAACCTCTCCTTTGCCGAATACGACCGCACCGGGGTGGGCGCCTCGGTGAATGCCGACACCGTTTATGTGGCGCAGATCTTCACCAGCGATCTTGGCATCACCGACAAGCCGGGCAACGCCCCGGACGTTCAGACCGTGCCCTTGCCCAAAGACGGCGCGAACGACAACAAAGCCCCCCTGATGCTGCGCGGCGCCATCGGCGGGGGACCTTCCCAGTAGGATAATCCCCCACCCCAAGCCCAAAACGCCCGGAAACCGGGCCGTTGCCTGCCCCCAAACCTTAAAGGTTTGTTTGCGATAACGGTCTCTTAATTTCTTAGGGCGAATTTTAGGACTATGGGCGAAACACGAGCCTTGGCTCCTGAAATACAGCACGTTCCTTTACACCACATCTTGGCACCGGTACTTTATGTGGGGGAGGATGCGTCACGAGAGACGAGATGCGGCCAGATTTGCCATGGAATGTCGCGGGAATCTCAGCAGAGGCCCGCGAAGCAGCCCGCGCGGCAGCGCGCCGGGAAGGCTTGTCTGTGGGCGAATGGCTCACCCGCCGGATCGTCTCTGGCCTTACCGAGCCGGGGTATATCGCCATGAACGACGCCCGTTCCGAATGGCCCGCCCGGGAATACCGGGCAGAACCTGACAGCCATGCCGACCGCCAGCGCCGCGAAAGCGATGCCATGCTGGACCGGGTCTCCAAAAGCGAGGCCGAGACCGCCGACGTTTACCGCCGTATCGAAGATCAGATGCGCACCATGGCGCGGCGGCTGGATGCCTCCGAACGCAGCCAGAGCGAAAGCAACCGGGTGATCTCCAAAGCCGCGGTGGAGATGAACATCACCGCCCGCGAGCAATCCCAAGCTTTCGAACAGCTCGGCAGCCAGCTCACCATGCTCGCCGAAAGGCTGGGGCGGGTGGAAGGCCGCGAGAGCGGCGAAGGCATGCGCGAAGCCGTGAAGGCTCTGCATCAAGGCCTTTCGCGTCTTGCCGATCAGATCAGCGAGACCGCCAATCAATCGGCGCAGCAGATTTCCAACCTCGCCAATAATCTTGAGACCGTAGCCGGCCGGGTGAGCCAGACGCGCCAGGACGCGCTTGCGGCCACACAGGCGATGGCCGAAAGCCTGACCCAATCGATGGAATCGCGGCTTGCCGTTCTCGATGAGCGCGTCAAATCGCTGGAAACCACAAGCCAAGCCACCTCGGCATCGCTGTCTCGCGCCCTCGACGCAGTTGACGCCCAAAAGCGCCTGCCCTCCCCCATGGAGGCTATCGAGCGCTTGGAAGACAGCGTGCGCCGGCTGGAAGAAAACCACCAGGACCCGGCGCTCGACCGCCGCCTCTCGGGCCTGGAACGCAATCTCGCCGATGTCACCGATCGCCTCGAAGACGGCTTGGACGACAAGCAGACGCTTTCCGGCGTTGAGGATCATCTGAAAAAGCTGGTCGCCCGGCTGGACGCCCTCGAAGAAACCCAGCGGGATGCGGCCAGCGAATGGCGCGCCTTTGCCGAACGTGACAAACCCCGCGAAGAGCTGCCGCCGCAGATCGAGCCGGTAGCGCCGCCGCCTTTCACCCCGCCGCCGATGGCGACCGCCGCCTTCACGCCGCCGCCTCTGGCCTCTGCAAGCGTGGCTACGGCGAGCTTCACCCCGCCGCCAGCCGCAGCTTTTGGGCCGCTGCCGGGATATGAAGTCCCGCCGCCTGTGGCCGAGCCTCCGCTTGCGCCGCCGCCGACCTTCACCGATCCGCTGCCGAATTACGAAATTCCGGCGGAAGCCTTTGTGCCGCCGCAGAGCGATGTGCCGCCGACGGTGGAATCCTATCTCGCCGCCGCCCGCCGTTCGGCCCGCGCTGCCGCCGCCCAGGAAGCTGAGCGAAGCGGCAATCTGCGCTGGGGCTCTACCGCGAAGGCAAAGCCCGAAAAAACGCAGAAAACCCGCCCGCTAGTGGTGTTCCTGGTCGCCCTGATTGCAATTTTCGTGATCGCGGGCGCCATTCTATCTCGCCAGAACACCAAGCTGATGGCGCCGCCGCAGCCTGTGGCTCAGAAAGCCCTGACGCCCGCGCCCGATCTGCACGCTTCGGCAGAAGGCGAGGCTAAACCTGGGGCGGACGCCTCTGCCCCGGCTCATACGGGCCCGGCCAATGCCACGACAACCGCGCCGGCAAACACGGCGCCTGCCAATCCAAAGCAGGTGAATGCTGCTGCGCCAGAACCTTCCAAACCCGCGTCTCAGCTCGCCGCCCTGCCGCCGCAAAATCAGCTGAATGCGCGCGCGCCGCTCGACCGGCTGACTCAGGCGGCCAATGGCGGCAACGCCAAAGCCCAGCTTATCGTGGGGCTGAAATATCTCGAACATGACGGCGTGCCGGAAAACTTCGCCGAAGCCGCCAAATGGCTGGGCAAAGCGGCCGAAGCTGGAGAGCCGGTGGCGCAATACCGCCTCGGCACCATGTTCGAGCGCGGCCGCGGTGTTCCCGCCGATGCCGCCAAGGCGATCCGCTGGTATCAAGCCGCCGCCAATCAAGGCAATCGCAAGGCGATGCATAACCTCGCGGTCGCCTTCACCGATGGCCCATCCAAGAACTACACCGAAGCTTCGCGCTGGTTCCTGAAGGCAGCCAATCTCGGCCTCTCCGACAGCCAGTTCAATCTGGCCGTGCTCTATGAGCGCGGCCTTGGCGTGCCGCAGAACCTGGTCGATGCTTATAAATGGTATGCTATCGCAGCGGCGCAGGGGGACGGCGAATCCAAGTCGCGCCTGAACGCCATCGCCAGCCAGCTCGACAGTGAAGCGCGTGCGGCAGCCCAGCATGCTGCTGACGTTTTCCGGCCCGGCCAGCTCGACGCCAGGGCCAACGTCGCCCCCACTGTGGGTGACGTGACGCGCGGCTGATTGCAAAGGGCGGCCCTCTACGCGGCCGCCCTGATTTGTTTCAGCTCTTGGATAGGTTATTGCCCTGTTGCGGTTGACCCGCCAGGGATGAGGACGCAAAGTCGCTCAGGCCCAATTACCAAGGCTTTGCAACAACTCGAAATTTTCCCGGATGGAAATCTACCTGCCCATCGCCCAGATGTCGGTCCACTGGCTGATTGTGCTGGGGCTTGGCTTCGGGGTGGGATTTCTCTCCGGCGTGTTCGGTATTGGCGGCGGCTTTCTTCTGACGCCTGTCTTGATCTTCTACGGCATTCCGCCCGGCGTGGCCGTCGCCACTACCGCTAGCCAGATCGCAGGCGTGACCTTTTCCGGCGTACTCACCCATTGGAAGCGCGGCACAGTCGACTTCAAAATGGGTCTCGTCATGGTCATCGCGGGCCTGGTGGGATCGGCGGCAGGGGTGTGGATTTTCGCCGTGTTACGCCGCATGGGCCAAGTCGAATTCGGCGTGCAAGCGAGCTATGTGATCCTTCTGGGCTCGGTCGGCGCGATGATGCTGAACGAAAGCATCCGTACTTGGCGCGCCCGTAAGGAAGGCCGCCCCAGTCACGGGCGCAGCTCCGGCCAGCATCATTGGATTCACGGCCTGCCGCTCAAAATGCGCTTCCGCCAGTCGAGGCTCTACATCAGCGCCATTCCGCCGGTCGTCTTGGGCTTTATCGTGGGCGTGCTGTCTGCCGTCCTTGGGGTGGGCGGCGCGTTTTTGATGGTGCCCGCCATGATCTATATGCTGCGGATGCCGACCAATGTGGTGGTGGGAACATCGATGTTCCAGGTGCTGTTCGTCAGCGCCTCCACGACCATTTTGCACGCCGTCGACAATTTCACCGTGGATGTCGTACTCGGCATGATTCTGATCCTGGGCGGCGTATTCGGGGTGCAGTTCGGGGTGCGCTGGGGCGCCAAGCTGCGTGGCGAGGAGCTGCGTTTCCTGATGGCGCTTCTGGTGCTTGCAGTGGGCATCGGCATGGCGCTGCAATTCGTGCTGCGGCCTGAGGATGTTTACAGCCTGTCGGGGCTCTCATGAGAACGCTGGCGCTGGCATGTTTGTTGTTCTTCGCCCCCGCTTTCGCCGAGCAGGGTCTGACCTCGATGCTGTCGCAGGATTACCTGCAGATCTATTCCAATTTCCAGGGCTCGGAGATTACCGTTTTCGGGGCGCTGGAAAACTCCAGCGATGTGGGACCGGACAGTTTGAAGGGCCAGATCGTGGTGGTGGTGCGTGGGCCTGACGCGCTGCAGACCGTGCGCAAGAAAGAGCGCGTGGCGGGCATCTGGATCAATCGCGCCCGCGCCAAGATGTGGCTGCCTTCCTATTATTTCGTCGCCAGCACGGCGCCGCTCGCGAATATCGCCTCGGGCGAAACCCTGCGCCGCTATGAGCTTGGGCTCAACAATCTGCAGGCCGAGGTCGTGGCGAGCGACGGCAGTGCACGCCCTTATCAGGCCGCCCTGGTCCGCGCCCAACAAAAAAGCGGGCTTTATCGCGAGAACCCCGCCGGGGTGGAACAGCAAAGCACGGCTTTCCGGGTGCATGTGCCGGTGCCAGCCTCTGTGCCGCGCGGGTCTTATACGGTGGAAGTTTATCTTTTCCGCGATGGCAATGTGATCGCGGCGCAATCGACGCCCTTCTATGTCGACCAGGCGGGCTTTGAACGGCGGCTGTTCGAATTCGCCCATCAAAAACCGCTCTATTACGGCGTGGCGACGGTCTTGATGGGGATATTACTCGGCTGGGGCTCGACGTTTTTCTTCAAGAGAAGCTAGGTTCACGCGGAGACGCGGAGGCGCGGAGCGAACCGCAATAATTCTTTGGCACCGGCTCAGTGTTGGGGTGAGGAAAACTTTCTCTGCGGCTCCGCGTCTCCGCGTGAAAATTTTTGGCTGCGCCGCTAACCTGTGAGCGCAGCCATCGTGCCGCCGATGAAATAGACCTTTTCCTTGCCGAGCGCATAAATCCCAAAGCCGTTCTGGAAAAGGCAGCACACGGCTTCATCGCGCACATCCAGCCCGCCGGTATAGGCACCGAAGGCAGGCAGGATGAGGCGGCTGCCATCCGACACAAAACAGCGCTTGCGCAGCCGCATCCCACCGCGCGAAAGAGTGGCGGCAGGATGAAGATGGCCTGCAATCTCGCCCATGCGATTGCCCTCAGCCGGAATATGCCGGAAGACCAGCGCGCCGATCACCATTTCTGCAACCACACGCCCGCCGAGCCATGCGGGCGGATTGGGATCGTGATTTCCTTCCACCCAGATGAATTCGAGGAGCTTGGTGAGAGACGATAGCGCGCTGCGTTCTTCAAGATCGAGCCGGGCGCCCGCGCCATCATCATGAAAGGAATCCCCCAGCGCGATCACCCTTTCGGCGCCCAGCCGGACGATCACGCTTTGGAGTTTGCGCAAAGTTGCGCGTGTATCATAAGGCGGCAGGAACTGGCCCGAGCGCGCATAGGACGAGCCCTTCTCAAAATGCAAATCGGCGACGACCAGCGTTTTCTCCGCCGGCCACCACAGCGCGCCGGAGGGTTCCAGCACGAGGTCTTCACCAGCGACAAGGATGCGGCAGGGATCGCGAGTCATGGTGTGAGACTAATCCATCCGCATCGCATCGGCGACGAGAGACTCTTCGGTTTCGCGCAAGATTTCTTCCTGCGCTTCGCCCGCCACCATCTCCTTGGCGATTTCAAGAAGCGCGGGTACGGCAAGCGGCGAGACACGCTCGAGATTGCGGCTGATGATGCGGCCCTTGACGCGTTTCAGCATGTCACCGAGGCGCGCGACATCAAGAAGCCCGGTGGCCGCGTCCTGATAGGTGGCTTGCAGCAGAATGTGATCAGGCTCATGCTCGCGCAGCACGTCATAGATGAGATCGGTGGAAAAGGTGACCTGCCGCCCGGTCTTTTCCTTGCCCGGCGAGCGGCGCTCAATCAGGCCAGCGATCACCGCGCAATTGCGAAAGGTGCGCTTGAAGAGATTGGATTCAGCGAGCCAAGCATCAAGATCATCGCCGAGCATGTCTTCATCGAATAGCGCGCCGAGATCGACGCCGGACATGTCGCGCCGCCCCCATACCGCGAGCGCATATTCATTGGCACAAAAACCGGTGGGCTGGAGGCGCAAACGCTCTAGGCGGCGCGTCACCAGCATGCCTAAGGTCTGATGCGCGAGGCGGCCTTCGAAGGGGTAGCAGACGAGATAGAACTTGTTTCCGCGCGGAAACGTCTCGACCAGCAATTGACCGGCCTGCGGGATGACGCTGCGCCATTCCTGAATCTTCAGCCATTCCTGCACCGGGTCCGGCAAGAGGTGCCAGCTCTTGGGATTTGACACCATCTCGCGCACGCGCTGTGCGAGGAAAGTGGAAAGCGGAAACTTGCCGCCGTTGTAGGAGGGAATTTCGGCTTCCGGATCATTGGTGCGTGAAACATAAGCGGCGTCTTCGTGAATGCCGTGGAAGGAGAGCACTTCGCCCGCGAAAACGAAAGTATCGCCCGGCGCGAGCTGCTCGACAAAGTATTCTTCCATCTGACCCAGCGTGCGCCCGCCAACACCGACGGGCTTACCTTTGGATTGCAGACGGATGTCGATCATCGGGTCTTCGACAATCGTGCCCGCGTTGAGACGATAAGTCTGGGCGAGATTGGGATGAGCAAGCCGCCACTTTTCTGTCGAAGAGGGGCCGTCAGTCATTTTGCGCAGCTTGGCATAGCGGTCATAACGTTTCAGGGCATAACCGCCGGTCGCCACGAAATCGACCACCCGCGAAAAATCCTCGCGCGGCAGACCGTGATAGGGCGAGGCGGAAACCACCTCGCGATAAAGCTCATCTTCCGAAAACGGCGCCGAGCAGGCCATGCCAAGAACATGCTGAGCGAGTACGTCGAGACTGCCGCGCTTCAAGCGGTCACCGTCAAGCTCGCCCGCGATCACCGCCTCGCGCGCCGCTTCGCATTCGAGCACCTCGAACCGATTGGCGGGCACGAGCAAAGCCTGGCTCGGCTCATCGAGACGGTGATTTGCGCGGCCGATACGCTGCACCAGACGCGCGGCGCCCTTGGGCGCACCGATGCAGACGACATTATCGACCGCACCCCAATCGATGCCGAGATCAAGGGTGGAGGTGCAGACCACCGCTTTCAAGCGGCCTTGCGCCATCGCCGCTTCCACCTTGCGCCGTTGCTCGGGCGCAAGCGAACCGTGATGCAAGGCGATGGGCAGATTTTCTTCGTTGATGCGCCAGAGATCCTGGAAGGTAAGCTCGGCCTGACGGCGGGTGTTGACGAAGACGAGTGTCGTCTTGGCTTTTTTGATCGCCGTCATCACATCCTGCATGGCGTGACGCGCCAGGTGCCCGGCCCAGGGCACGTATTCTTCCGAGGCCAGAATGCCGATCTTGGGCACCGCACCAACGCCACCGCGCACGAGCTCCGATAACACCTCGCCGCCTTCCGGCTGAGGCATCAAATAGCGCTGCAAGGGTTTTGGATCAGCAACCGTCGCCGAGAGGCCAACGCGACGAAGACCGGGCGCGAGCGTGGAAAGCCGCGCGAGGCAGAGGGCGAGAAGATCACCGCGCTTGGAATTGTGGATAGCGTGGAGTTCATCCAACACCACGGTTTTCAGACTCGCAAAAAGGCGCGGCGCGCCGGAATGGGCGAGGAGCAGCGTCAATTGTTCGGGCGTAGTCAGAAGAATATCAGGCGGGGAATAGCGCTGACGCTGGCGGCGGCTTGCAGGCGTATCGCCGGTGCGGGTTTCCACCTTGATGGGCAAACCCATTTCCGCGATGGGGGTTTCAAGATTGCGCGCTACATCCACCGCCAGTGCCTTCAAGGGCGAGATGTAGAGCGTGTGCAGAGCGCTGGATTTACGTTTCTGTTCCAGCGCGATGAGGCTGGGCAGGAATCCCGCGAGAGTCTTGCCGCCGCCGGTGGGCGCCACGAGCAGAACGGAATTGCCGCGCGCCGCCTCTTCCACCAGGGCCAATTGATGCGCCCGCGGGCTCCAGCCACGGGAGGCGAACCAGCGGGCAAATGTATCCGGCAATAACGGAAAAGCAGGCGCGAGCATTTGGGTGAGGATAACATCAAATCCGTTTCAGCGTCTCCGGATCTTCCTCGCCATTGCACAACCGGTCCAATGCCTCGCTAAACAAAGGATCATCCGCGGCGCGGGCAAAAAGGGTCATGGACGAGCGGAATTTGAGGTCGTCAGGGGTGCCGAAAATCTCCGCAAGCGACCTTGCCTTGATCGCCAGCACCAGGCGGACGCATTCATGCAGGCGGGGCCCAAGGACCGGATGGGCGAGAAAGGCGCGCGCTTCCTCCAACCCGGCAAGGGCATAACGCTGAGCGGTGGCGCTGTGGCCAAGACCCTTGATCTGGGGAAAGACAAACCACATCCAATGGCTCAGCTTTCGCCCGGCGGTGAGTTCCTTGCGCACCTCGGCCATGACCCGGTTCTGGGCATCGACAAAACGCTGCAAATCGCCGTTCATGGCCATCTCCGCGAGAGAGGACGGAACGCTAGAACCCAAAAATCGATCAGCGGGCGAATAATACCGGACCACAAGCCTATGGCATCGGACTGGTAAATGCGACCGGGGCCGGAACACCCTTGCGGCGAAAAGCCCTGCCCCGCACGTAAAAACTGGGGATTTCCCGGATTTCGGGGCGGTAAAATGCACGGCGGCACCATCTTTGCCGCATATTGCCAAACTAAAGCCGCGTGAGTCGGGCAAAGGCCGCGCGGTTTTCGCGATCCTTCGCGCCCCGCCTGAAGCCCTTGCGGCCAAGGCAGGCGCCTAAATGTTTAGGGCACAGCGCATGTTCGGTTGGTTTCAAATACTTATGCCCCAAGAAAACAGGTTCTTCGACCTGTTCAACCGCCACGCGCGCACCATCCTGGATGGCGCCGAGGCCCTGCGGGCAGTGCTGAACAACCGCATGGATATCGCCGAAGGCTGCGCCAAGGTGTTCGAGCGCGAGAGCCAGGCCGATATCATCACCCAGGACGTGCTCAACCTGACGCGGCGCTCCTTCATCACCCCCTTCGACCGCGGCGATATCAAGACGCTGATCACGGCGCTGGACGATTCCATCGACCAGATGAAGAAGACCTGCACCGCGATCCTGCTTTACGAGGTCAAGGAATTCGAACCCCATATGGCGCAGATGGGCGATCTCATCGTCGATGCCGCCAAGCTCACCATCGAGGCGGTCGCGCTTCTGGGGGCGCTGCGCCAGGATACGGCACGGGTGAATGCGGTGACCGAAGCGATCATGCGGCTGGAAGATGCCGCGGACGAACTCAATCACCTCGGCCTCAAAGCCCTTTTCGCGAAACACCGCCAAGGCAACGCGATGGATTTCATCGTCGGCGCGGAAGTCTATGACCATCTTGAAAAGGTCATGGACCGCTTCGAAGACGTCGCCAATGGCATCAGCGGCATCGCCATCGAGCAAGCATGAGCGACTTTCTGCTTATCGGCTTGATCGTCACCGCCCTCGCGTTCGATTTCTTGAACGGGTTGCATGACGCGGCCAATTCCATCGCCACCATCGTTTCCACCCGGGTTTTAAGCCCGCGCTGGGCGGTGTTGTGGGCGGCCTTCTTCAACTTCGTCGCCTTCCTTGTGTTCGGGATTTCGGTGGCCAAGACCATCGGCACCGGCATCGTGGCCCCAGGCGTGATCACTGATCAGGTGGTATTCGGCGCGCTGATTGGCGCGATCTGCTGGAACATCATCACTTGGCTGGCGGGCATCCCCTCCTCCTCCTCGCATGCGCTGGTGGGCGGACTTCTGGGCGCGGGCGTCGCCCATGCTGGCACCAAAGTCATCATGTGGCAGGGGCTCTCCAAAACGGTGGGCGCGATTTTCCTTTCCCCCGCGATCGGCCTTCTGTTGGCGCTGATCCTGGTGGCGATTTTCTCCTGGTTCTTCGCCCGCTCCAATCCGACCCGCGTCGACGGGCTGTTCCGTAAGGTGCAGTTCTTCTCGGCCTCGATGTATTCGCTCGGCCATGGCGGCAATGATGCGCAGAAGACGATGGGCATCATCACCGCCCTGCTCTTCGCCCACGGCGCGCTCAAGGGCGGTTTTCATGTGCCGCTCTGGGTCGTGTTAAGCTGCCAGACGGCGATGGCCGCGGGAACACTTTGCGGCGGCTGGCGTATCGTCAAAACGATGGGTTCACGCATTACCCGGCTGACACCCTTCCAAGGGGTGTGCGCCGAAACGGCAGGCTCGATCACCTTGTTCCTGGCAACCGGCCTTGGCATCCCCGTCTCGACCACCCACACCATCACCGGTGCGATTATCGGCGTGGGCGCAGCAAAACGCGCCTCGGCGGTGCGCTGGAACGTGGCCAAGGACATCGTGGTGGCCTGGTTCGTCACCATGCCCGCAGCCGCCCTGATCGGTGCCATAGCCTATCACGTGTACGGATGGCTCTAATGGCGGGCGGCAAGCTTAAGCTCGCCCCCACCAAAACGACTGGCATTCAATATGGCGCCCTGCCCTGGCGCCTGCGCGGTGACGAAGTGCAAATCCTGCTCGTCACCTCGCGCCGCACCCGCCGTTGGATCATTCCCAAAGGCTGGCCGATGGACGGCTTGAAGCCCCAAGACGCCGCCGCCCGCGAGGCGCAGGAAGAGGCAGGCGTTTTCGGTGAGATCAGCGCCCGCGCCATCGGCCAATACCGCTACGCCAAGACCATGCGCAACGGGCACCAGATTTCCTGCCGCGTGGAAGTGTTTCCGCTTAAAGTCGCTCTGGAAGAGCACGATTGGGCCGAGATGGACGCGCGCGAGCGGCGCTGGGTATCGGTGCCGGACGCCATCGCCTCGGTGCATGAGAGCCAGCTCAAGGCCCTGATCCGCCGCTTTGCTAGCCGCATCAACAGCCAAATGAGACGTAAATAACCCATGGTCGCCTTAAGGCTTGAAGACGAAGGTCTGGACTACATCTCCGCCAAGCTCGACGAGGCGGGCGGACTGGCGAGCACCTTCCGTAAAGAAGCGATCTGGGAGCCGGTGGTGTTCGTGCCCGATTTCGCCGATCCCCTCACATTGCCCGATCTCGACAGCGGCGGGGTAGTAAGCCAGGAGGGCGCCAATGCAGAATTCGTCGCCTATCTGCACTTCCTGAAACAGCGAAACGCCAAGCTGCAAAGCCTGATCCTGGCCGACCCCTTCGCGCAGGTCAGCGACCTTGATTACGTCGGCGAACTGCCCGAGGAGCTGGTGACCATCTTCGGCAGCCTGAATTACGTTTATGACATTTCGACCGTCTCGCCTGCGCTAATCTGGGATTATCGCGCTTTCGTGGTCAGTTATTTGAAGCTCGCATATGTCAGTGAAATGCCGCCGGAGAAAATCCGTGCGCTAGCCGAAGACGAGCCGGATGATCTTTTTGCCCGGCTTTCACGCGGCATTCGTCATATCGCGGTCAATTGCTACGATGACGAAAGCTGGCTGGTCGTACGTCACGAAGATAAATAACCGACGCTTTTTGTTGCGCGATCGGCACCAAGGCCCCATTCTCTTCACGTAAGAGGAGAGAGAATGGCATCAGCATCAACCGATATCGCCAGTTATAGCGACGCTCTTGTTGTGCTCGGCACAGCCGCCGTGATCGTGCCTTTGGTGCGAAAATCGGGCGTTTCACCGGTGCTCGGGTATCTTTTAGCCGGCGCGATATTGGGCCCCCTGGGGCTTGGTGCCTTTATTCATCAGATTCCGGCGCTTTATTGGTTCACGGTCGTAGATCAGAGCCATGTCTCGGGCATCGCCGAACTCGGTATCGTTTTCCTGCTTTTCATGATCGGGCTGGAGCTTTCGTTCCAGCGTCTCAGAACCATGCGCCGCCTCATCTTGGGCCTGGGCGGCATGCAGGTGGTTTTGACCTCTATCGTGGTGGCGGCCATCGCCATGGCCATGGAGGTTCCCTCGACCGTCGCCCTTGTCATCGGCATGAGCGTGTCGCTCTCCTCGACCGCCATCGTGCTGGAACTTCTCTCCTCGGCGGGCAGGATGGCAACGAGTGTGGGCCGCGCAAGCTTCGCGGTACTGCTCGCCCAGGATATCGCCGTGGTGCCGATCCTGATGTTCATCGCCATCGCGGGCGGTGGCGGCGACGGACCGGTGTGGATGACCCTTGCCCGCGCCCTTCTGCAAGCGGCGGCGGCCATCACGGTGATCATCGTGCTCGGCCGGGTGGCGGCAAAGCCGCTGTTCCGCCTGGTCGGTTCCACCCGCTCTACGGAGATCTTCATCGCCGCGGTGCTGTTTGTGATCGTCTTCTCTGGCGTGATCGCACATGCGGCCGGGCTTTCCATGGCGCTGGGCGCTTTCGTGGCAGGCATCCTGCTGGCGGAAACCGAATACGGCAAATCTATCGAGGCGACCATCGAGCCCTTCAAGGGCCTGCTCCTCGGCATCTTTTTCTTCACCGTGGGCATGTCGATCGATTTTCGCGAAATGCTGCGCGAGCCCCTGCTGCTCGTCGCCTGCGTGGTCGGGCTGATCGTTACCAAAGCTATCGTTTTGACCTTGCTGGGGCGGCTTTATCGCCTCTCCTGGCATTCAGCGATCGAAACCGGGCTTCTCTTGGGACCCGGCGGCGAATTCGCCTTCGTGGGCCTTGGCATGGCGGCAGGGCTGCATTTGATCAATCCGCGCGTAACCGGCTTCATCCTGGCGGCGGTGGCGATCACCATGGCGCTGACCCCTCTTCTGGCGGCTGCGGGCCGAAAGATCGCAACCAAGCTGCACGATGAAACCGTCACCGACCCCAAGCTCGCCATCAAGCCGCCGGAGGATGAAGCCCATGCCATCATCGTCGGCTATGGCCGCGTCGGACAGGTGGTGAGTTCGCTGTTCAAGGAACTGGACGTTCCCTTCGTCGCCACCGATTACGATCCCCATGTGGTGACCCGCGCGCGGCGGGCCGGCGATACGGTCTATTTCGGCGACGCCGCCGATCCCGATTACTTGCGTTTATGCGGCCTGGATAAGGCCACCGGCGTGATCATCACCATCAATGCGCGCGAAAGCATTGATGCGATTGTCGCCGAAGTGCGGGCGCAGCGTCCTGACGTGCTGATCGTTTCCCGCGCCAAGGACGCACTGCATGCGAGCCATCTTTATTCGGTGGGCGCGAGCGATGCGGTGCCCGAAACCATCGAAGCCTCGCTGCAGCTTTCCGAAGCGGCGCTGGTGGGACTGGGCGTGCCGACCGGGCTTGCCATTGCCGCCATCCATGAACAGCGCGACGTCTTCCGCGGCGCCCTGCAGAAGGCCGCGCGCGAGGCCGGCCGCAGCGAAAGCTACGCCATCCGCCGCAAGCACGGCCGGGTAACTTAAAGGAAGCGGAACCACCGCACATCTCCATCCGTTTTTTTGCTGGAGCATGAGACGGAGGAGACAATGCGCAAAAATCTGCTTTTAGCTCTGACTTTCCTGAGCGGCACGGCACTTTACGGCGCCTATGCCGAGACCCAGAGCTTGGCCCCAGAAGAAGCGCGAACCGATCAGCTCAACCGGAGCGTGGCCGCGGGCAATGCCAAAGCGGACGCCGAGTATCAGGCGGCGCAGGATCGCTATAACCAGCAGCAAGCCCATTATCAGCAGCAGCAAGCGGCCTATGACCAGGACGCGATACGCTACCTCGCCGCCAAGGACCGCTATGCGGCGGAGCGCGCCCGGTATCAGCGCGGCGAATGGCCCAAGCGCTATGAGAAACTCAGCTTCGTCGATAGCGACAGCGTGATGGGCGCGCCGGTGGAAACCTCAAGCGGCACGCGGGTCGGTCACGTGGAAGGTCTGGCGCGCACCGATGGGCGCATTCAGGCTGTGCGGGTCGCGATGGACGGCGGCAGCAAGCATGTCTGGATCGAGCGCGGCGATCTGAAATTCGATACCGAGGATCGTCTTTTGGTAACGGACTTCGCGCATCACGATTTGGTTAGCATGTCCGCTGAGCAATACTAAGCCACACGAGAGACTGACAGGTACGCCAGTTTTCCTAGAAAAACGGGCTTTTGATACCGGTATCCTCAACATCGGTGAAGAGCGGCTCTAAATATTTGTAGCTATCGAGTGCTCGCGCGCGTGTGCATCATTGCCCTCATCTAGGGGAGCACATCATGCTGATTACGGAAACGCCTATCCGTTCGGAGCCGAAGAGCCTCGACGCGTATCGCCAGTATATACACCAAGTAATGGAAATCCAAAGTGAAACTGTTCGCCGCTTGGCGGACACCGAAGCCATGCCGCCGATCGAGATGGCGGCGCTGTTGGAAGATGTCGCCAATACCTTCCTCGACCTCTCTGACGAAATCAGAGACTTCGCGCTGGGCCGCCCGAAAGGCGAAGGCCGGGGGCTTTAAGCCCCGTCACGGTTTGGGAGGTTTAGACGCGGCCGAACGCGTGCGAATAGACCTCCTCCGCCGCGCACCTCAGGCGGCAAAGAAATCCAATACCGCGCGCTTATAGCCAGGATCACCGACCGCAGTCATATGATCCTTGTTGGGCAGTACCACCGCCCGTCCATGCGCAAAATGCGCGGCGAGGCTGAAGGGTGATTTGACGAGCGTATCTGTCTCGCCCGCCACCACCAGCACCGGAACCGCAATCTTTTTCAGTTCGTCCGGGGTGGAGCGCGGCCGGTTCGCTGTCATGCAGGCAGCGAGCGCCACGCGGTCTTTGCCTTTTTGCCCCCCGAAAATGCGAAATTTGCGCGCTTCGTCATCCTCGATCTGTTGTGGATCGTCTGTGAGAAGACCTTTGGCAACCTTGAGGCCCCAATCGGCGGCCTCGCCGAAATAATTCTCGCCAATCCCCGCCGCCACGACTTTTTCCACGCGTTCTGGGTGCAGCACGGCTAGGCGGATCGACAGGATCGCCCCCATCGAATAGCCCATCACCTTGGCCTTGGAGATGCCAGCGGCATCCATCACAGCGACGATATCGCCGACCAGATTTTCGCCATAGGCCGCGGGATCATGCGGCTTGTCGCTTTTGCCATGGCCACGGCAGTCAAAGCTGACGACGCGATAACCGGCGGTCACCAGACGATCAATCCAACCCGTTGAGCCCCAGTTCTGATCGCGGGAAGAGGCAAAACCGTGCACCAAAACAACCGGATCGCCCGCCCCTACGCTGGACCAGGCAAGATGGACCCCATCGGGGGCGATAGCAGTTTGATCGGGGGCGTGGCTCGTCATGGGTCTAGCAAATAGAGTCTTCCCCAAAAGGGGGCAAGAGCGGCTATGATAGACGCGTGGTCCGCCTGAGCATTAAGCTTTCGATGTCCATCGACTCTTTGCGCCGCGATGTGATTTCCGCCATCGACGCCTTGAAAGGCGAGTTGATCGGCATTTCGCACGCCATTCATAGCGAGCCCGAAATCTCGCTGCAGGAATTCAAGGCCAGCGCGCGCCTCGCCGATGCCGCAAGCGAGCATGGCATGGCGGTGACGCGCGAGGCCTATGGCATGCCCACCGCGTTCGCCACGGAGTTTGGCAAAGCGGATGGACCAACCATCGCCATCCTCTCCGAATACGACGCCCTGCCCGGTATCGGCCATGCCTGCGGCCATAATGTGATTGCGGCGATTGGCTATGGCGCGGCGGTGGCGCTCTCGAAGATCGGGCTGCCGGGCAAGGTCCGTTATCTCGGCACGCCCGCGGAAGAAGCGCATGGCGGCAAGGAATTGATGGCGCGTCATGGCGCGTTCGATGGCGTGGATGCGGCGATGATGATCCATCCCGCCAATATGAATTTGATGACCATGCCAACAATTGCCGTGGCTGATGTCGAAGCCATTTATCACGGCAAAGCGGCGCATGCTTCGGCGATGCCGTTTCGCGGGCTGAATGCGCTAGATGCAGTGATAACAGCCTATTCGTCTATCGCGCAGCTCCGCCAGCATATCCGCAACAGCGAGCGCATTCACGGCATCATCACTGATGGCGGTATGGCCCCGAATATCGTGCCAGAGCGCGCCGCCTGCCGCTTCTTCATCCGCGCGCCGGATGTGCATGATCTGACGGTATTGAAGAAACGCGTGGTCGCCTGCTTCGAAGCGGGTGCGCTCGCCACCGGCTGCCGCTTGGAACTGAAATGGACCGGGGCGGATTATCTCGACCTCAAAACCAACTGGCCCCTGGCGGAGGAATTCCAGAAACATGCCGAGGCGCTGGGGCGCCAGTTCTTCAAGATGGAAGATATTCCGCAAGGCTTCGCGGGCTCGACCGATATGGGTAATGTCAGCCATCGCGTACCCTCCATTCATCCCATGCTGGCCGTGGCGCCATCGGATGTGATCATCCATCACCCAGACTTCGCCCATTGGGCGGCAGCGGATGCGGGCGATCAGGCCGTGCTCGACGGGGCCAAGGCGCTGGCGCTCACCGCCCTCGATATGATGGCCGATACCCACCTTCTGGTGCGGGTGAAATCGGATTTCGCGGCTTCAGC
The DNA here is from genome assembly GCF_011761565.1 of Rhizomicrobium palustre. Lineage (NCBI taxonomy): Bacteria > Pseudomonadati > Pseudomonadota > Alphaproteobacteria > Micropepsales > Micropepsaceae > Rhizomicrobium > Rhizomicrobium palustre. The sequence goes on from NZ_JAASRM010000001.1 coordinate 793,671, forward strand.
GGAACTTTCCCGCCTGGCGGTGCAGGAGGTTTCGCATCAGCATCATCATGGGGGCTGCGGGTGCTGTTGAGCGCAAGACGCTGGCTGGCAATCGCCGCCGCGAATGGATTTATCGGCGTGGCGGCGGGTGCTTTCGCCGCCCATGCCTTGAAGCAGAGCCTCTCCAGCGACCTGCTGGAGGTCTTCAAGACTGGCGCGCAATATCAACTCATTCATGCCCTCGCCTTGGGCTTGGCGGCGCTGACACCCGAGAATAAGCCCATTCGCCTAGCGCGCTGGCTGTTTCTCGGCGGTATCGTGCTCTTTTCGGGCTCGCTTTATGCCCTTGCCCTTTCAGGCATGCACAAGCTTGGCATTATTACACCCTTTGGCGGGGTTGCCTTCCTGGCCGGTTGGGCAATGCTGGCGGCGGGAGCTTTGAAGCGCGGGGAATGATCCATGGTTGAGATGGTGGGGGCCGACGCCTTCTCCTATGCGGATCCCAACGATCCGCCCTTCAAGAAGTTCCTCATCCACACGATCGAGCACCTTACGGGCCAGCCATACCTCTTATGGCTTTATCAGAACTTCACGCTGCGTGAAGGCGAGACCTTTTGGGACGCAGCGGTGCGCTTATTAGAGATGAAAGTCTCTTACGACGCTGAAAAACTGGCGCGCTGGCCGAAGACGGGGCCATTGGTGGTGGTGTGCAATCATCCTTATGGCGTGCTCGATGGGATTGTCTCTTGCGCCATCACTGGACGGGCCCGGCCCGATTTCAAGGTGCTCACCAACGCGGTGATCTGTAAGGCCGAGCCTCTGCGCCCCTATCTGCTGCCGATCGATTTCAACGAGACCGAAGAGGCGGTACGCACCAATCTCAAATCGCGCAATGAAGCCCTGGCGCATCTGAAAGACGGTGGCTGTATTTTGATTTTTCCTGCCGGCGCGGTTTCGACCACGCCCAAATGGTGGCATTCGCGCGCTGTCGACTCCGAGTGGAAAACCTTCACCGCCAAGCTGATCGCCACCGGCAAAGCGCCGGTCGCGCCGCTTTATTTCGCGGGCCAGAACTCGCGCCTCTTCCAGCTTGTCAGCCACATCTCGCTCACCTTGCGCCTGTCGCTGCTCTTTCACGAAGTGCACAACAAACTTGGCAGCGAAGTGCGCGCGGCGGTGGGAGATGTTATCCCGTATGAAACACTCGCTGCGATCAAGGATCGAAAGACACTGATGGAATTTTTGCGCGAGGAGACCTATCGCGCCGGGGCGCATCTTGAAGACCCGCCCAAGACGCGCGAACGCCGCCCCAAAAGCGCACCACCACCAGGAACGCTTGTGCCAGGCCTCAGCTAAATTTTAGCGGAAGTTTTCGGCCCCAACTTTGTCACTCAGGCCCCCGGATAGTCACGGGCGGCCCTAGAGGCGCGGTGCCATCCTCGCTCCCCGAACAAGCGAGCAAGGGAGTAACCATGCGCTTTGTGAAATTGGCTTCGATGGCGGCGGTGATCGCAATGGGCACGTTGCTCAGCGGCTGTGCCACGAAGGAATCCGTCGAACATGCCCAGTCCACCGCAGATCTTGCGGACAGCGATGCCAAAGCGGCGCGCGGCGCGGCGGATCGCGCGCAATCGACCGCCGATGGCGCGGCCAAACAGGCTGGCGATGCCATGACGCTCGCCCAACAGGCCAATGACAAGATCGACAAATACATCTCCGATCAGGAGATGAAGAAAAAACAACGCTCGGCCATGCGGCGCCATCATCGCCGTCATGTCGCGGCAGCCACGCCACCGGCCAACGAGAATTGCCCGACGCCGCAGCAGAAAACCGAGCTGCGCCATGACAAGAAACAGGCGTCGGCTCAGAAGTTGCCCATCAAGACCGCTTCGAAGTGAGGCATAGCCTCGTCGATTTGATCCTGGGTGACGATAAGCGGCGGCATGATGCGCAGCGTATGGCTATGGGTCTCTTTGCAGAGAATGCCGCGGTTAGCCAACGCTTCGCAGTGCCGCCGCGCGCCACCCGCTTCCGGGTGAAGCTCTACCGCAATCATCAGCCCACGCCCGCGCACTTCTTTGATCCAATCCGAACGGATGGCTTTTAGGCGCTCCATCAGATAAACGCCCATGCGCGCGGCGTTTCCAATCATGTCTTCTTCCACCAGTACACGGATCGCGGCGCGCGCCACCGCACAGGCGAGCGGATTGCCGCCGAAAGTCGAGCCATGCTGGCCGGGCTTGATCACCGACATCACTTCCGCATTCGAAAGCACAGCAGAGACGGGATAAAAGCCGCCCGATAAGGCTTTGCCAATGAGGGTGAGATCGGCTTCCACGCCCTCATGCTCTTCGGCGAGAAGTTTTCCCGTGCGCCCCATGCCGGTCTGGATTTCATCGAGAATCAGAAGCACGTTGTTCTCAGTGCACAGCGCGCGGACGGCCTTGAGATAGCCTTCGGACGGGATGATTACGCCAGCCTCGCCCTGGATAGGCTCAATCAGAACCGCGGCGGTATTTTTGGTGATCGCCGCTTTAAGCGCTTCAGCATTGCCAAAAGGCACCGTGACAAAGCCTGGCGCAAAGGGGCCGAAATGATCGCGCGAGCAGGGGTCAGAGGAGAAGCCGACAATTGCGAGCGTACGGCCATGGAAGTTTTCCGACGCGACGATGATTTCCGCGCGATTCTCAGGGATAGACTTGGCCTCATAGCCCCATTTGCGCGCGAGCTTTAAGGCCGTCTCCACCGCCTCGGCGCCGGAATTCATTGGCAGCACTTTGTGGGAACGGGTCAGCGTGCAAAGCTCTTCATAGAAGAGGCCAAGCTGATCATTGCGGAAGGCACGTGAGGTGATGGTGAGACGCTGGGCCTGCTCCATCATCGCAGCGAAGATTTTCGGATGGCAATGGCCTTGATTGACCGCCGAATAGGAAGAGAGGCAGTCTAGATATCGCCGTCCCTCCACATCCCAGACGTAGACACCCTCGCCACGGCTTAAGACGACATCGAGGGGCTTGTAATTGGAGGCTCCGTAGGTGTTCTCACGCGCGATGAAGCTCATCGTCGCTTCTGCTTGCCGCGTTGTCAGCCTATCCATAAACGCCTCCTTTTACTTACTCCGCAGCCTCCTCAAGGGCCATGGCCGCACTCTGCCGGTTGAGCCGCAAGGTCATGCAATAGGCCCCGCCGCCCGAAAGAATGAAGGGATCAAGATCGACCGCGTGGACGCGATAACCGCGCTCTTCCAGCTCCGCCTTCAGACGCTGAGGCGGGCGGGCCATGATGATCTCGCGGCCGAAATTCACTGCGTTGACGCAGAAGCCAGCGGCATCCTCATCACGCGCTTCGAGCACATTCTCGCGGCCAGCAACGGCAGCGATGGTCTGGTGCCCCTCGTCGGAGAAGGCAGGCGGGTAATAGAGCACTTCACCACCGGAGAGGACGAGGAAGCAGGTGTCGAGGTGATAGAAGCGCGGGCTAACCAGCTCGAGCGGCACCAGCGGCACATCGAAGAAATTTTCGGTGATCTTGAGCGAAGCCTTCACGGTGCGCTGACCATAGCCTGCCCAGAAATGCTGACGGGTGTCGTCCCAGATCGCATCGCCCGCGCCTTCCTGGAAAACGCCTTCGGGATATTGGGTCACTTCATCGATCAACCCGCGCGCCTTGAAATCCTGGAAGGCCTTGAGAAAATGAGCTTCCTCGCCGCGGCGCTCCGCACAGGCAAAACGGGCGACAATGGCGCGGCGGTTGAGCACCACAGCCGCATTTGCCGGAAAGACCATATCGGGCAGGCCGGGCGCGCCAGGGATGCTGAGGACATCGGCCCCGGCCTCGGTCAGCGCCTGTTTCAGAGTGGCGGAGGCGGCGGCGGCTTCGCGCAGATGCCGCGCCGGGTCTTCATGCCAGGCCCCAGGCTGCATCCAGGGGTTAATGACATAGGAGACCTCGTAATGGGTCGGCTCCACCATGAACAAGGTCGGCTTCAAGTCGGGCATCCCGTATTCCCCAAGCAAAAGACTTGGAAATGATGCCCGCGGCGGGTGCTAACAGAAAGACAGCAAGTCGCCCAATTTTGTGCTAATATCTGACAGAACGTCAGTCTATTTTAGCAAATCGCCAGAACCATGGATGATACCGACCGCCACCTCGTCGCTCTCCTGCGCGGCAATGCCCGCCTGCCAGTGGCCAGCCTTGCCAAGGCGCTGGGCGTGTCGCGGGGGACGGTGCAGAACCGAATCGACCGGCTGATCGCGGCGGGGACTATCCAGGGCTTCACCATCAAGGCCGAAGCGGAGGCCGAAGCCAGCCGCATCCGCGCCGTCATGCTGATTGGTGTGGAGGGCGAGCGCTCCGACCACATCCTCTCGGTGCTGAAGGGCTATCCCGAAGTCAGCGCGGTGCACACCACCAATGGCCGCTGGGACATGGTGATCGAGCTTTCAACCGAAAACCTGCAGAGCTTCGACCGTGTGCTGCATCGCATTCGCCAGATCAATGGCGTGGCGGCTTCGGAGACGAGCCTGTTGCTCTCGTCCTATTACCTTTAGCTGCCGATCGTCTTAGCCGAACGCCGTATCGCGAAGCTGGACGATATCGCAGAGATTCTGCAATTCAGCCTCGAACTCCTCGGCATCGACGAGATGTGTACTGGGGCGCGGATAGAGATAGAGCAAATAGCTCGTCACCTGATCGAACAGCACCACATTCATGCCAACGCCGGAGATGTTCTCCGCCATGTTGCGTAAGGACTCCGTGAGTTCACTGGCCTGCGATCCATTCAGGATCACATCAACGACCCGCCTCAGCGCGCCTTGAATATAACCGGTCGAGCCTTCGTGGAGCTTGTAGAGATTGCGCGCCAGCTCGCGTTTCAAATCCTCGATGTGCTGCATCATCATCATGGTCGGGCGACTTTTGGTGACCGTTCCCTGCAACACCTGCAAGACCCGCTGCAAACGGTCAGCGGTGCCACGCGAGACCAGATCGTAATAAATAAGCGCCTTCCAGGCGAAGATCACATTGCCCCATTCAGCCCGCGGTATCTGCAAGGCTTCAAGAAACAGGTTGCTGGTGGATGAGGCCGAGACATTCCAGACCTGATCGACAAAGCGGTTCATCTCTTCGGGCGAGGCACTCTTGCCAAGCGCCTTTTGCACCAAGGGCTTGAAGACCTGAAAAACCTCCGCCGAGGTCTTGGCCGCCAGGGAATAGCTTTCGCAAAAAAAAGTCGGCTCGACCTTCAGCCCTTCGGAGCGCAAGAACTCGGTGACGATGAAAGCATCCAGGGTGGGCGAGCGACTCAATGCCTCTAAAATTTTGACGTCATGCAGGACATGCGGATCGCCAAGAGTGGGATCCATGTGCAGCAGATCGCGTAAATGATCCTTGAAAAGAAACTCCTCGATGAAAAAGGAGCGCCCGCCGATTTCCAAACGCCGCGGATCAAAGGGAATGAAGATCTTGGTCGCGACCAAGAGGTTGCGCGCGAATAATTCACGCTCGTTGTCACGAATGTTGTGCTTGGTCAGGATCGCGTAGTTAAGGGCATTACTATGGAAGAGCCTCGACACGCCCGCGGGTTTGGGTCCGGAATTGAGCGTTGTCGCCGCATCGCTCAGCGCAATGAGATTAAGAACCCGGCCAGAATTGGTCCGCCGCAGCTTATGAAAGCTGCGCACTTCCTTGCGCTCCCGAAAGGCCGCCGCACCACGCATAACAATCACCCCAATCTTGTGAACCCAATGTGGGGCGAAGGTCTTTCTGGAAAGTCAAAACCGGGAATTTGCGTCCAACAGTACGGAATGGAGTCAACGAATTGTAAATTCCAGACCGGGCCTTAACCCTTGCCCCCGGGGTCGGCTTTGCCGGCACGTCTATCAGAAGACGTAGATTCCGCGCCCTACCCCCTTAAAGTTCTGGCGGGCGTCACCTATCTTCCTTAGCGGAGTATGCCCGGAGGGGGGATTGTGAACGATTTTTCTGGGGGGGCCTTCGGGGGTCCGCAGGCCGGTAACCGCAACAGCCAAGCCAAGAAAAGGCCATGGGTCCTGCGCCATTGGGGTTGGTCTCTCGCAGGGCTGATCGTCCTCGCGATTATCTTATTTGTGGCGTTCGGGCCTCGCCCACACCCCAATTATACCTTTCAGCCGGTGACGCGCGGCGGCCTGACCATGGTCGTGAGCGCAACGGGCACACTCGCCCCACGGGTGCAAGTGGATGTCGGTGCTGAAGTCTCCGGCCGCATCGACGAGCTTTATGTTGATTACAATGACCATGTAACCAAGGGTCAGAAGCTGGCGCAGATCAACACCGACCAAATCCAGGCTCAACTGGATCAATCGCGCGCCACCCTCAACCAGCTTCAGGCGACCTTGATTCAGGCCGAAGCTAAGGCCAAGCGCTTTTCCAGCCTGATCAAGACCAACAACGTTTCCCAGCAAGATTACGACACCGCCAGAGCCGACTATCTGCGCGCCAAGGCGGGCGTCGATCTTGGCTCCGCCCAGGTCAAGCAATACGAGACCAGCCTCGCCAAAGCCGCGATCTATGCGCCCATCGACGGCGTGGTGCTCGACCGGAAGGTCTCCAAGGGTCAGACCGTGGCCGCCTCTTTCAGCACGCCGGTGCTCTTCACCCTGGCGAGCGATCTTCGCCAAATGGAGCTCGACGTCGATATCGACGAAGCCGATGTCGGCACGGTGCGCAGCGGACAAACGGCAAGCTTCACGGTGGGCGCCTATCCCGACCGCAAATTCGACGCCAAGCTGATCCTGGTGCGCAGCGCCTCGCAGACGGTGCAGAATGTCGTGACCTATAAGGGCGTGATGGTGGTGGATAACAGCCAGCTTCTGCTCCGCCCCGGTATGACCGCGACTGCGGAAATCGCCACCGGACATCTGCCTTCCTCGGTGCTGGTGCCGAACGCGGCGCTGCGCTTTGTCCCGCCGGCCAGCGAAGTGAAGGGCGTCGCGGCAGCGCCGGGCGGCCCGGGCATGGGACGGGTCTGGACGCTCGAAAGCAACAAGCTCAAGCCGCATGACATCAAGCTGGGCGGTTCGGATGGCCACGCGACCCAAGTCGTGAAAGGTGACCTCAAACCCGGCGATCAGGTTGTCACCGACGCCAAGATGCCCGGCCAGCCATGAGCGCGCCTCTGATCGAGCTGCGACAGGTGACGAAGATCTATGGCGAAGGCGAAGCTCGGGTAGCCGCGCTCGCCGGGGTCGATCTCGTCATCCAGGAGCACGAATTCGTTGCGGTGATGGGGCCTTCGGGCTCCGGCAAATCCACCGCGATGAATATTCTGGGCTGCCTCGATACGCCTACGGGCGGGCAGTATCTTTTCCAAGGCAAGGACGCGGGCGCGCTGTCGCGCGATGAGCGGGCATTGCTGCGCCGCTATCAGATTGGTTTTATTTTCCAGGGCTTCAATCTCTTGAAGCGCACCACCGCGACGGAGAACCTGGAATTACCGCTGGTTTATCGCGGCGTCGGTCGCAAGGAGCGCAAAGAGCGCGCCCTCGCTGCCTTGAAGCAGGTTGGACTTGGCGGCCGTGCCAACCACACCGCCGCGCAGCTTTCCGGCGGCCAGCAACAACGTGTCGCCATCGCCCGCGCGCTGGTGAGCGAGCCCGCCGTGGTCTTCGCCGATGAACCTACCGGCAATCTCGACAGTTCCATGAGTCATGAAATCATGACCTTGCTGCGCACCCTGAATGACGAGCGCGGCATCACCATCGTGCTTGTGACCCATGAAGAGGACATTGCCGCCTATGCCAAGCGGCAGGTGCGCTTCCGCGACGGGCAAATCCATTCCGATACGGCCACTGGAGGCGCGGCATGATTGGGAACGCCCTCATTCTGGCCTTGCGCGAAATCCGCAACAATCTGATGCGCGCGGCGCTGACAACGCTTGGCATCATCATCGGTGTGGGCGCGGTGATCGCGCTGGTGACCCTCGGCAATGGCGCCACCGCCTCGGTGACGGATTCGATCTACTCCATCGGCAACAATCTGCTCTTCCTCGTGCCCGGCACGCCTGGCAATGGTGGGGTGATGGTGCCCGCGCCTGCCTTTCAGCTTGCCGACGCCGAGATATTGCGGCGTGAAGTGGTGAACTTGTCGCATGTCGTGCCGATTACCCAGACCTCGGCCTCGGTGATCCTGGGCAACAAGAGCCATCTGACCACCGTGACGGGCGCGACCTCGGAATATTTCCAGACCCGCAATTGGAAGATCGTCTCTGGCCGCGCCTTCAATGTGAGCGAGGATCGCAGCGGTAAGTCGGTCTGCGTGATCGGCGAAACCATCCGCAAGGAGGTTTTCGGGGCACAGGATCCGGTGGGCCAGCGCATCCGGCTTAATAAGATCACCTGCGAGGTGGTGGGGCTTTTGGAGACCAAGGGCTTCAATACCTTCGGCCAGGACCAGGACGATTATGTGCTGATGCCCATCCGCACCGTGCAGCGCCGCCTGACCGGCAATAATGACGCTTCGGCAATCATGCTGGCGGTGCAGAACGAGGCCGGTATTGCGAAGGCCAAAGACGAAATCTTCACCATCATGCGGGCGCGCCGCCATCTGGCCGCCAATCAGGTCAACAATTTCGATATCCGCGACCAGCGCGAATTCGCCAAAGTGCTTTCCACCATCACCGGGGTTCTGACCCTGTTCCTGGCGGCCATTGCGGCGGTGAGCCTTCTGGTCGGCGGCATCGGCATCATGAATGTGATGCTGGTCTCGGTGACCGAGCGTACCCGCGAGATCGGCATCCGCCTTGCCATTGGGGCACGGGAGCGGGACGTGCTCTTGCAGTTCCTGATCGAGGCGGTGGTTTTGAGCGCCTTGGGTGGGGTGATGGGAATCGCTTTGGGGCTGGCGGGGGCCTTCGCGGCCACTGCAGCCCTGAAATTGCCTTTCATTGTCAGCCCCTCAATCGTGGTTATTGCCGTTTTGTTCTCCGCCACAGTAGGTGTTGCTTTCGGCTTTTTCCCAGCTAGGCGGGCTGCCCGGCTCGACCCCATCGAGGCCCTGCGGCACGAATAACTGAACGGGTTCAATTTTTGGGGGAGGCCAGATAGGCCTTGAGTTGCGACGATAGTGCGCTTAAACGCCTGACAAACGGGCGGAGACAGCGCTGTCTTAATGCTATTGTCCGCCGCAGACCTAGACTGCCGTAGCCTCTACAGCGTTCCAGAGAGAGACGTCCGTGAAGAAAACTCCGAAGACTTGCCTCGTCGGCGACATCGGCGGAACCAATGTCCGCCTCGCCATCGCCGATCTGACAGACACCGCGCCAAAGATTTCCGCCCCCCAGAGCCTGCCCCGGGCCAATCATGCCACCTTTGAAGAGGTGGTGGATGGCTATCTGAAGGCCGCGGGTGGCCCCGTTCCTGATTGCGTCGTGGTCGCAGTTGCTGGGCCGATCAGTAATGGCGTGGTGAAACTCACCAATGGCCAATGGGTGATCAGCGAGGCCGTTCTGAAGGAGCGTGGCTTTGGTGAGGCACTTCTCATCAACGACTATGCGGCGCTTGGCTATGCCGTGGAGCATCTGAGCGGCGACGATCTTGCCGATATTGGAGGTCCCTTCCCCAATAGCCCCCGCGAGACCGTGGGCGTGGTCGGAGCCGGTACCGGCCTCGGCGTTGCCGCCCTGGTGCGGGACAGCTTCTCCAGCGCCGTGATGGTGACCGAGGGCGGCCATACTGCCTTCGCGCCTGTCGACGAGACGGAATATGCCATCCTGGCCGTCCTGAAGGAGCGCTATGGCCGCGTGTCGACCGAACGCGTCCTGTCGGGCCCGGGCCTTTCCAACATCCATTGGGCGCTGGCGCGGCTGAAAGGCCTCGATATCGCCCCGCTTGATCCGGCGGAAGTCTCCAAGCGCGCCCAGTCGGGCACCGACCCGCTCTCGGCCAAGGCCTTCGATGTTTTCCTGGGCATCTACGGTCGCTTTGCCGGTGACATGGCGCTCGCCTTTGGCGCCCGTGGCGGCATCTATCTTGGCGGCGGCATCGCCCCGCGCTTCCTCAAGGAGCTCAACAACGGCACCTTCCGCCGTGGCTTTGAGGAAAAGGGCCGCTTCGTGGGCTATGTCAGCCCCATCCCGACCAAGGTTATCGTCCATCCCTATGCCGCCCTTCTGGGCTCGGCAGAGGCAGCGATCCGCGCCTTCGTGAAGCGCTAGAAGCCTTTAAATTCACCCTTAAAAGCGCGCAGCTCGAACCAACGGGCTGCGCGTTTTTCTTTGCCTAAGGCGGAATTCGTTCGCGGCACAAACGTTCTCGCACTTCCATCAGGTCTCCCACTGGGTCGTGCCGTTTCCGGTTCAACCTTGGAGCGGTTTTTTGCTTTCACGCGCTTTCCACAGGCTGTCCGAGAGTTGATGCGCTCGCTTCCGTGATCGGCATCGCGATTATTGGCAGCCGTTCATGATCAACCGCGAATTCACCTCGGATTTTAAAACGCGCTCACGCTGGCGCCGCTGGGTCATCGCTTTGAGCGAAAAGCTCACTGGGCGACGAGGACGCACAGCCACCCGCATGGCATCGCTGCTGAATGAAGGCCAGGTGCCTCTCCTCAACAATCTAGAGAGGCCCGCCTGTACGGATCGGTTATTTACGTTGTGCGACAAGGCACCCCGCGAGGGTGTTGCGCTGATGGCAGACATTGCCTAAGCCACCCTCTGACGCTGGAGGGGGTAGAGCCTTGACGCAATCTGAAGCTGTGACCGTTATCCCGGTCGAGAGCAAAGCCGATTGGCGCGCCTTTCATCGCTTGCCCCATAAGCTCTACCGCGATGATCCCAATTGGGTGCCGCCGCTCTTTATCGAGCGGGAGTTTCATTTCAAGCCCGGCCACAACGCTTTCTTCAAACACGCCAAGGCGGCTTTTTTCCTGGCGCTGAAAAACGGCGAGCCGGTGGGGCGAATCACGGCCCAGATCGACTCTTTGCATCTTGAGCAGCATCACGATGCCACCGGGCATTTCGGCTATCTGGAAGCCATCGATGATATCGAAGTGTTTCGTGCACTTCTTTCCACCGCGGAAAACTGGCTGAAGGCGCAAGGCATGCAGCGCGTGCTGGGGCCGGTGAGCTTTCAGATGTGGGATGAGCCCGGCCTTTTGGTGGAAGGCTTCGACACCCCGCCCAAAGTGCTGATGGGCCATCACCTGCCCTATTATCAGCACCGCATCGCCGACGCCGGATACGAGAAGGCTGAGGATGTGCTGGCTTATGAATACCCCCTGCAGGAGCCATTTGCACCCGATCTTCAGCGCATTCTGAAAAGGACGGAACGCAAGGCCGATCTCGTCTTCCGGCCCATTCGCATGGACAAGGCCAATTTCCCCAAGGACGTGGCGATGATCCGTGACATCATCAATGACGCCTGGGCCGAGAATTGGGGTTTTGTACCGATGACGGAAGCCGAGGTCGAAGAGATCGCAACCCTGTTCAAGGTTTTTCTCAAGCCGGACGCGTTAGTCTTCGGCGAGCATAATGGCGAAGCTATTGGTGTCGGCCTGATGCTGCCTAACATCAACGAAGCCATCCACGACCTGAAAGGCAAGCTCTTTCCCTTCGGCATCTTCAAGATGCTCTATCGTTTGAAGTTCAAGGGTGTGAAGGCGGGTCGTTTGGCGCTGATGGGAATCCGGCGCAAATATTGGGGCACGCCGGTTGGTGCCCTCGTCTCTATGCGCATGATCGAGAACTGCCAAAAGAGCGAACTCGTCCGCAACGCCGAGGTTGGCGAAGTTTCATGGATATTGGATTCCAACGAGCGCATCAAAGCGATGATCACCGCCTTCGGCTGCAAGCAGAACAAGCGCTATCGCATTTTCCAGAAGGTCCTCTGAGGCCTTCACCCCAGAAACGCCAAAGGCCCCGGACATCCGGGGCCTTTTGTATTTCAGCTATAAATCGTGATTAGGCCAGTTCCGGCGCAGGCGATTTGGAGAGCGACGCAGAGAAGCTGCGCAGCGTTTCAACCGTACGATCGATCTCTTCGAAGCTGTGGCGCGCCGAGATGAAGAAGCGAATGCGCGGCAGGCCCTTGGGTACGCCCACCTGCACGATTGGCGGCGCATAGATGCCGTTCTTGAGGAGATGATCCGACGCCATCATGGTCGTCTTCATGTCCGGGAAGTGGATCGGCACAATGGCATAGCCTTCGGCGGGGCCCGTCGAGAGACCGGCTTCCTTGGCCTTGGTGAGGAATCGGACCGCGTTGTCACGCAGCTTGCCGACACGCTGAGGCTCATCCTTGATGACCTGCAGCGCCGCACCAGCGGCCGCAGCGATCACAGGCGGCAGACCCACGGAATAGACAAAGCCCGGCAGGAGGAAACGCATCCACTCCAGGACTGGCTTCTGGGCGCAGATAAAGCCGCCGCAGGAGACGAAGGTCTTGGACAAGGTGCCGATGATCAGATCGATACGGCTCGGATCCTCACCGAAATGCTCGCAGATGCCGCGACCGGTCTTGCCGAGCACGCCGATGGAATGGGCTTCGTCCACCAAAAGCCAGGACTGGAATTCGTCTTTAAGCTTCAGGATTTCCGGAAGGTTGGCGATGTCGCCATCCATCGAATAGAGGCTTTCCACCACGATCAGGCAGTTGCGATGATTGGCGCGCTGCTCGCTCAAGACGTGGCGCAGATGCTCCATGTCGTTATGGCGGAATTCTACCGAGGTGGCCTTGCAGGAGCCGACGCCCGCCATAATCGAGTTATGGCTGAGCTCGTCATAGATAATCAGGTCGCGCTTGCCGAGCAGGTGCGAAATCGTGGTGAGGTTGGTCAGATAACCCGACACCAGAGTGAGCGCGGATTCGGAGCCGACGAACTCCGCCAGGGCCTTTTCGAAGGTGCCATGAATGAGGCGCTCACCACCCACTAGACGTGAACCCAGCGCACCAACGCCAACGCGGTCCAGCGCTTGATGCGCGGCGTCGCGAATCGCTGCGTGATCCGAAATCCCGAGATAGTCGTAGTTCGCGAAACTGGTGAACGGACCACCGTCACGCTTGGCTTCAGCTTGCAGACGATCCAGCGGCGCGAAGAAGGGGTTGCCATTCTCCAAAACCGAACTTCCGGCCAACCGCGCCCGCCGGACGATATGGCCCGCCAATGAGAAATCAGATGCCATTACGCGTCCCAACCCCAAGTCTGTTCAATATGATAACCCAAGGAAACGAAAGCAAGTCCCGGCCAACCGCCATTTCCTTCTGCGAACCGGTAAAGCGGGCGAAGCCGTCCATAAAGGGGCTCCGGGCGCCGTGTCTCTGCCGATTTCGGAACTGTGACAACTGGCTCAAATGTCCTCGCAGGGTCTCTTTCGAAGATGAACACGGTCTGAGTTAGACTCTCATAAGCGTTAATGTCAGGTCCCAAGGGCGCAGAGTAAGCGGACTTGCGAACCAACCGGTATGGGAGCCTCCCCGAGAACAGTGCACCAAAGTAGTTTCGCGCGTCCACGTCAAGTTGGGTCGCCCGGCCAACCTTTGGCACAATACGCCCCGTCCGGGGAAGCGTTAGATTGGATTCTAGGTAATCGCCGACCCAAAAGCCTGGAACCACCAAATAGCGCGGGTTGCGCGCCGCCACCAGCCCATATGCCTCTTTGATCTCTCTAACATGCGGCAAGGGATTGCGCGACTTCAAAGGCTTAGGCCCAACCCGGGTGAGCTGAACCCCCGCAGGAAAGCGCGGCAAATAAGCGTTCAAGCCATAGATTTCCACCCGATCACCGGCGCGAAAATGTGCCGCCATAAAGCGCTCCGCATCATAGCGCGGATCAGCGAGAAATGCCGCCGATATCCCGGCACAGGCGAAAAGCGCAATCCCAGCCGCCAGCCCCGCGACAGCCTGAACCGCGTGCTGCGTCCATTTTGGGCGTGATTTCAATAGCATCTCTAAGCCCAGCCCGATGTAGACCGCGAGAAAAACCGACTGAGGCAGAAAAAAACGAGGCTCGCTGCGCAGCGCGACGAAATTAAATGTCAGCGTGAAAGAAAGTATCGCGAGGAACGGCAGCAAGGCTGCAGCGCGGCCCTCCTTGCGGCTGACAGCAGAAAAAAGCCCAAACACAGCCAAGGCGGTGGCGAGAAGAGGGTAGTAGCGGCTGCTGAAACGCATCCCATCGCCCAAAAGCGCCAACCAACCAACCGGCCCGGATTGATAGAGCTCATAATCGCGGCTGGCGGGACCGGTGAGAAACGCAATGCGTTCAGCAAAACCGTGCGGGTTGGTGAGCGCGCCATCAATCAACAAAAGCGCGAATAATGCGACCCCACCCCATTTTGCGAGCATCGCAAGAATAGGGCGGGCAAAGCGGCGCGCCCAGGCATCGCTCGCGAACCACAAGGCCAAACCAGCCGGAATGGATAAGAGAAACAGCGCATAGGTTTGGTCTTTGGTCGCCACCGCCGCCATGGCCGAGAGGGCCGCGCCGCGGACCACCGCGAGCTCATGCAACGCCATCAGCCGGATGAAAAAATAAAGGCTGAGCGAAGCCCAGAACAGCGAGGGACCATCAAGGTTGGTGGCGACACCGTAATAGACCAGCGCCGCATTCAGCGCCAAAGCCGCGGAGGCAAAGAGCCCTGCCCGCTTGCCTGCCAGAACTTCCGCGATCTTACCCACCACCACGATGGTGCCGAGGGAAAAAGCGATCGAGAAGAGCCGCGCCACGACCGCGAAATAGGTCATGTACGGCACCTGGGTGATGGTGGCGATCACGTCCTGGGGGTGCAGGCTGGGAGCATGCGCGATGGCATAGATGGCGACCGGCAGGCTCGGCAGCGCAAGCAAGAACATATGCAACGGGGGATAGGTGAAGTGGTGACCAGGGGTATAGGTCTCTGCCAGGCCGGTCAGAAAATTGCGTGGCGCCACGCCGTCATCATCCCAGCCATCGGCACCCGGCAGCCCCCAGAACAGACCCGCGGCCCGCAGAAGCGCTGCGCCTAGAAGAATCCAGAACAGCGGCGAGCGCAGCCAAACGCGCAGGGATTTAGAAAGAGAGATCATGGCGCGACTGCACGGCGGCGCTGCGGCAATTGCTGCCACAGCCAGGGCCCGCCAACCACTACGATATCCTGCAGGCGATCAATCAAGGTCATGATCACCAGCACCGCCGCCACTTTCGGCGCGGAGATGTTCATTAAGCCCGCAGCAGCAACGCCCACGCCGACAAAAATCAGTTCCTTGTTGGGCACCAGCGGCAGGCGGGTGACGAGCAGACGCAAAGCCACGAATTTCAGGCAATCACCAGATGTGGGCAACGCGCCGGAAAGCCACCAGCAGACATATTCGAGCCACATCACCGTCAGCGCACGGACGAAGTGCAAGGCGAAGGTGATCACCATGTCGCGGCGCGAGGTCTGGGTGAGTTTCTTATGGCCGAGAAACAGGGCCACGGCGAAAACCAGCGGCAGCGTGCCGGCCGCGACAATCCACCAAGTCCCGCGTGACACCACCGGAATTTTCACCACCCCCGCAAGGAGCAGAACCAGCAGCATCACCCATAACACGATGAGGCCAGCCGAAGCCGACAAGACACTGGAATCCTTCACCGCGTGCAGCAGCGTGGAATCCTTCACCTTCAAATTCTTCCGTGCCCAGAGGAAGAAATACACCTCGCCCGAATAATCGAGCATGATGGAGTTAAGGCAGCGCTTGCGCAGAAAAATCCATAAGGGCAATTGCCGCCCGACACCCAAGAGATTGCGATAAATGAACAGGTCGGCGATAGGCTGCACAAAAAACGGCACCAGCAGCACCAAATAGAATGGCAGCGATCCCGGCCGGGAACGATAGATGTTCTCCCAGCCCACCTTGGTGAGCCACACCCCCACGATCACCAGAAGCAGCGCCGGCACACCCCAATTGACAACGCGGCGCGCCTGTTTGCCCCAACGCGCATGGGCCGCCACGGCGGCAGCCTTCATAGACTTCGCATGCGCGCCGAATTTGGATGTGAACGCGTTGGACAGAAGAGCCCCCGAAACAACAAGCCCGAATCAGCCGGGCGGGAATGTGCCAAATCGAATGCGTAGCCGCATAGGCGACGCGCCGGGACACTACAATGTCCGCCCCGGCAAGACCAAGCCTGCAAAGGCTCGTTAGAACACTGACAGGATTGCCCGCACAACAGCGCGTGGAACCAGCTTGGACAAGCCCAAAATCATGGAAAATTGCCAAGGAAGGACGATATGCCTGCGCCCTTTCGCCAATCTTCGCGCGATAATTGCTGCCGCCTGATCCGCACTGATCAAGAACGGACGCGGTTCATTAAGCGATTGGCTCATCGGCGTATCGATAAAACCCGGCGCAACAAGCGTTACGGCAACACCGTGGCGGCGAAGCCGCAGTGACAGTGCTTGCGCAAACATCTCAAGCCCCGCCTTAGAGCCTGAATAAAGCGGCGCCATGGGCAAGGGAAATGCGGCAGCTACTGAACCGACGAGAACGATGTGGCCCTTTTTGCGCGCCGCCATGGGCCCGGCGACGACATTGGCGCCGATACAGGGCGCAGTGAAATTCACCCCCGCCATCAGCTCGGCATGGCGCGCATCTTGGCCCACTCGGTCCTTAGGAAGGCTGCCGCCAAGACCGGCATTGAAGATGGCAAGATCCAAAGGATGGGCCGCATCCGCCTCTTCGAGCGCGATCACAAATTTGGAATATTCTGTAACATCAAACGCGCGCGTGACCACAGTCGCGCCGCGCGCGCGACATTCTTCGGCCACAGCGGCGAGGCGATCGCCATCGCGACCCCAGAGATTCAGGATTTTTCCGGGGGCTGCGTAATGGCGGGCAAGCGCCGCACCGATGCCGCTGGAGGCGCCCGTGATGAGAATGGAAGCGAAAGTCATGACCCGAAGCGGTTAACGGTTCCGCGTGTTGTGGTTGACAAAGCCATGGCCCCGACCTCTTGTAAAGCCCGGGTGGACCCCAGAACTGAAATCATCGATCGAATATCACGCGTGAACGCCTTAGAGAAATTCACCTTCAGCGCAAACCACCGCGCGGCCGATGGGCCTTTGCGCGTGGTGATCATTGCGACCTCTTACAATTACATTCGCGACGGCGTGGCGCTGACGCTGAACCGGCTGGTCAGCTATCTCGAGCGTCACGGCGTGGAGGTGCTGATCTTCGCCCCCGTGGCCAAGACTCCCGCTCTCAAACATGCCGGCACGCTGATCCCCGTCCCCTCGATCCCGGCGCCTGGCCGCCCCGAATATCGCTGCGCCGCGCCCTTGCCGAAATCGGCACGCGAGAAGATTGCCGCCTTCAAGCCGCATCTGATGCATATCGCCATGGCGCCCGACCTCCTTGGGTATAGCGCGATCAAGTTAGCCAAGAAGCTCGGTATTCCTTTGGTCGCGTCTTATCACACGCGCTACGAAACCTATCTCAAGCATTATCCCGGCTCGAGCATTATCGAAGGCCTGTTGAAGTCCTATCTGAAATTCGCCTATGGCTCGGCGCAGGAAGTCTATGTGCCCAGCCCCTCCATGGTGGATATTCTGCGGGCGGACGGTTTGCGCGATAATTTCAAGCTCTGGCCGCGCGGCGTCGATACAGACCTGTTCCATCCGAACAAGCGCAATAGCGGCTTCCGTGAACGCCATGGCTTTGGGACTGACGATTTCGTCGTCAGCTTCGTCTCCCGGCTTGTGCGCGAGAAGGAACTCGACAGCGTAATCGCCACAGCCAAGGCGCTGGAAGAAAAAGCGGTCCCCCATGAGATGCTGATCGTCGGCGACGGACCTGATCGCGAGATGATGCAAAGCGCGCTGCCGAACGCCATCTTCACCGGCCAGCTCCATGGCGAAGCCCTGGCGGAAGCCTATGCGGCGGGCGATGCCTTCCTTTTCCCGAGCGAGACAGAAACCTTTGGCAATGTCACGCTGGAAGCCATGGCCTCGGGCCTGCCTGCCCTTTGCGCCGATGCCAGCGGCAGCCGCTCGCTGGTACTTGATGGCGAAACGGGCTATCTCGTTGCGCCGCGCGACGTTGAAGGTTTCGCGGACCGGCTTGGCGGGCTTGCCGCCGACACTTCGCTGCGCACAAAAATGGGACGGGCTGCGCGCGCAAGAGCACAGAATTTTTCCTGGGATGATTGCATGGGACGTATGCTGAGCTATTACCAGGCGATTGCCGGTGAGAGGCAGGCATGAAAATCGTCGACATCTCCGAATTCTACTCCCCAACCGGGGGCGGCGTGCGCCAGTATGTCGATCAGAAATTCGCCGCAGCTTCGCGCCATGGCCATAGCCTTTCGGTGATCGCTCCGGGCACGGAAGATCGCATCGAAACGCGCGCAGGCGGCAAGATCATCTGGATCAAGACCCCGCAGCTTCCGCTCGATCCCAATTACCGCATGTTCTGGGGCAAGGAGGCGGTGTTCGCCGCCATCGACGCGGAAAAGCCCGACATCCTGGAAGGCTCCTCGCCCTGGCGCGGCGGCTGGCTGGCGGCCAAATGGCCCGGCAATGCGGTGAAGATGCTGTTCATGCATGCTGACCCGGTGGCGGTCTATCCCCAAACGCTTTTGGCCGGAAAGCTCAGCCCGAAGAACATCGACATGCTGTTCGGCTGGTATTGGGCTTATTTGCGCAATCTCAACAGCCATTTCGATGGCTGCGTGGTGGCGGGTTCCTGGCTCGCCAAACGCTTCCAGCGCTACGGCCTGAAGAACCTGCATGTGGCTCCGTTTGGCGTGGAGACCAGCCGCTTTCATCCAGGCCTGCGCGATGAGGCCTTGCGCACCGAGATGCTGGCACAATGTGGCCTTGGCCCTGACGCCGCGCTGGTGCTGAATGTTGGCCGCCATCACCCCGAGAAGCGCGTTCCCACCCTGATCGAGATCGTGAAGCTGGCGCAAAAGGACCACAAAATCGGGTTCTTCGTGGTCGGCGACGGCTTCATTCACAACACGATCAAAGCAAAGGCCGATACGGTACCGAATGTGCATCTGGCCGGCTGGGTGAAGGATCGAGAGCTTGTCGCCCGCATGCTGGCCAGCGCAGATGTCATCCTGCATGGCTCCAGCGCGGAGACCTATGGTTTTGCGGTGGCCGAAGGGTTGTGCTGCGGCACGCCGGTGGTGGTGCCCGATAGCGGCGGCGCTGCTGATCTTGCCGCGCCTGCCTATGCCGAAACCTATACGCCGGGCGAAGCCGAAGATGGCGCACGGGCGCTTTCAAAAATTCTGATCCGAGACCGTGCTGTGCTCTCGCGCGCGGCAGTGACTGCCGCCCAGGAGCGGATCGGTGATTTGGATGGCCATTTCGACAAGCTGTTTGCCCTGTTCGAAAGCCAGCTCACCAAACCTATTCGCCTGCGTGAACCCGTGATTTGCGAGGATGCGTATGTTTCCCCGGAACATGTTTAAGTCTCTTGCGCTCGCCCTTCTTCTCGCCGTGCCCGCGATGGCCGCGACCAGCAAAAGCGAGGTCAAGGAACTCGACAAGATTCCGCGGCTGCATCCCGAATATCCCCTGCCCGCAGAGCCGAATCAGGTTTTCTACATCGAGCGCTCATCCAACTCGAACACGGTGATTTATGCTGCCAATCTCGACAAGGACGGCAAGCTTCAGAAGGATGAGCCGATCACCGCTTTCTGGCGCTGGTACAATGTCGATGGGCACAAGAAATCGCTGAACTTCGTCGAGCGCATGATGGCCTATGGAATCAAATCGGTGAAGCATGATGGGCCGAACGGCAGCTATAGCTTCAAGGTAGCCGCCATGCCCGAGCGCACGCTCTATATCGGGCTCGATGCCAAGGGGACGCCGGAAGTGTTCACCAAATTCGGCAATCGCTGGGCGACGATTTCCTATATCTACCTGGAAGTCGTCGATAAGGGCCTGATGCCCGATGTGCCCTCACTAGACCTTTTCGGCATCGATCGCGAAAACGGTAAGGCCTTGCACGAGCACATCACCCGGCAGTGATCCGTTTGCGCTGGCGCTCGCAGACATAGAGCACAATACCCGTCGCGGTGAACAAGATCACCGGCACGGTGAAGCCTGCAAAGAGCGGCGGGATGAAGCCGTTCTGGCCCATGATCAGGCAAGCCTTGATGGCGAAATGGGCCATATAGCCACCGAAGACAATACCGATGAGCTGCGGCGCCGAAGTGCCATAAGCGAGGAACAGCATCGCCAGGGAGGCCGCAAGCAAGGCCATGCCCATGGGCAATAGCGCCCCCGCCAAGACCACATAAAGCCGTGTTTCGTATTGGCCATGCGCATCCGGCACTGCATCGGAGGCCGCAAG
This sequence comes from Rhizomicrobium palustre, assembly GCF_011761565.1. Classification (NCBI taxonomy): domain Bacteria; kingdom Pseudomonadati; phylum Pseudomonadota; class Alphaproteobacteria; order Micropepsales; family Micropepsaceae; genus Rhizomicrobium; species Rhizomicrobium palustre. The sequence goes on from NZ_JAASRM010000001.1 coordinate 813,948, forward strand.
CTTGGCCAGGACCGGCAGCGGGATATATTGCGGCACCAGATTGTACCAGCTGAGCCATAACGGATCGAGATTGAGCGCGACGACGCGCTCATCGAATGGCTGCATCACCTGACGCCCGGAAATACCAAAACGCGGTCCGCCATTGCTGCCGGCCTGCCAAAACTGACCGTTCAGAAGATGCCAGCGACCGTTTTCATACTGCGCTACGGGTGCGGTGTAGACCTCTAGAATGCGCCCTTCGAGATCGCGCCTGAACAGCGCCACATCATGCAGCACTGGCGGCGGGCCGTATTGAATCTGGGCTTTCAACAAGCCTTCCGGCAAAGCGATCCAAGCGGGTTTGGAGAGCGTGTTACGGTCCAACGTTTCGCCATCACGGCCCAAACGCTCGCGCATCTGAATGCCCATCGAGGCGGGACCGAGCGCTGCATCCATAGTGAAATCGGTGGCCCCCAAAAGCAGACCCAGAAACAGCGCCGGCGCAAGGCATTGAATAGGAGAACGGCCGCTATTCCAGATCAGCATACGCTCGCCCGATTGGGTATGGGCGACCTCGGCCCACAACACACCGATAAAAGTCGCGAAGGGCACCAGCGGCGAGATGATGCCCGGCGTGCGCAACAGCGCGAAACGGGCAATGGCGAGCGTTGCTGAAAACGCATCCGAGCCGGTGGCGGCGATCTGCTGGAATTGCGGCCACAGATCGATGGTCAGCCCGATGGCGAGCAGGATCGACGTGACCGTCAGCACATTGCGGATATAGCTGTTCAGCATATACCAGGTGTGACGGCCAAAGGGCGCCAGCACGATGCGCGCGCTCTTGGTTTTGTTCGCCGTCGGGCTTGTGGTCATGTCTGTGATCATGGGCGGGCCAATTGCGGCTGGGCGAGCTTGGCCTGCTCGCGGTAAATCTCGGCCAGAAGCAACGCGGCCAGAACCGCAGTCACAATCGCAGGTGTACGCAAGGCTCCCCAGGGATCAAGTGGCACAATCACCTTGACCAGCCAAACCGACGTGACGTTCAGACTCATCAGCGCCATGCAGGCGAGCGGCAGCGCAAAATAATTGGTCTTGCGGTTGGTCATGCACACGCAGGCAAGCGCGATGAACGGCGCCAGAAGACAGAGGAAGCTGCGCGACAGGCGCTCACCCAGGAGGCGCATATCCTCGCGATGGCGGGCGTTATCGACATACTGACCTTGCGCGAACTGATCGAAGATCGACATCTCCTCGGCATGGCTGCCACGCGGTTCGAAGGTGAGAAGCTGGTCAGCCATCATCGCTTGGGTCACGTCACCCGACAAAAGCCCCATATGGGAGGTCTTGCCGCCCTCGGCATTCGCGTTTTCACCCGGTGTGGCAGCCGCGAAGCTCTGCGAGGTGAAGCCACCGAGCTTCAAGACGATACTGCCTTGCGCATCCGGACCTTCAAGTCGCGCGTGATCGGCCGTGACGACGCGGAATTTTCCGGGCGCGATGTCCTCATACACAAAGAGCCCGCGCGTCTGATAGGCGTTTGGCCCAGCATTCTTGGCGGCACGATGGGCAGGCGCAAAAGCGACGCGGCCCGGAAACTCATAGAACTGGCCGGTATTGATGCCGGTGCGCAGCGCGCGGAACTCTGCATTGAACAGCAATTGGCGTTCAGCAAAACGCGCGGCGGGATCGAGCACGCCTGAGACCGTAATCGAACCGATCAGCGCCAGCACCGCCACCATCAAGACCAGATTAACGATGTGAAAGGGGCCCGTGCCCGCCGCCACCAATACCAGAAGCTCGCGATTTTCGCGCAGGCGCAGCGTGGTCCAATAGACGCCGACCAGGACCGCAATAGCGAGCGCGAGATCGACCACCTGGGTCGAATTCCACATCAAGAGCACAAAAGACGCGGTGGGGTCTGCGTGATGCTGATAGACGGCGCGGAACACCATCGGAAAGCGCTCGGCCAGGAACACCGCCTCGAACAGCACCATCACCACAAAAACCAGCAAGGCCACACCGCCAAAAAAGCGGCGCGCATAAAGCTGGGCAAAGGGTCCCGCCACGAAACGCAAAACCGAGAGCGCCGCCGAAAGAATCGTGCCCAGGATACCGCTGGCCTTCATATGCGGAACTCCTCACCCAGATAAACCCGGCGCACATCGGGATTATCGACCAGCTCCTCGGGTGTGCCATGGGCAAGAACGCGGCCACTCTCGATCACATAAGAACGGTTCACCATGTGCAGCAGCTCACGCGCATTATGATCGGTGATCAAGACCCCGATGTTGCGGCTGGTGAGCTGGCGGATGAGGGCGGCAATTTCCTCGATCGCTTGCGGATCGACACGGGCGAAGGGCTCGTCCAGCAGCGCGAAGGATGGCTCGCAGGCGAGCGTGATGGCAATCTCGCAGCGGCGGCGCTGCCCGCCAGAAAGCGAACCCACCGCCTGGCGGCGCAAATCGGTAAGATGAAAAAGTTCGAGCAGTTCTTCTGCAATAGCACGGCGGCGTTTGGCCGAAGGTTCACGCACTTCCAGCACGATATTTAGATTGGTCTCCACCGAGAGCGTGCGAGGCACGAAGGTATCTTGCGGCAGATAGGCAATGCCGCGACGCGCCCGTTCGTAAAATGGAGCAAATGTAATCTCGGCTCCATCCAGGCTGATCTTGCCAGCGTCCGGGATGATGAGCCCGGTCAGCATCTTGAAGCTGGTGCTTTTGCCAGCGCCATTGCGGCCCAAAAGACCAACAATCTCGCCGCGCCCCACCTCTAGCGTCACGTCTTCGATGATGCGGCGGCCGCCCAGCGACTTCCTGAGGTGCTGTACGCAAAGCATATCGTGAAGCCGGGCCCTGTAAGAAAGGATTGCGGGATACGGCGTTTAGCAGAACACCGTCGGAACGTCACCCAGGCCGATGGTTTTGATGCCATGCCGCCCGGCAAAATCCAAAAGCCCGGCGAGGCGGTTCAGTATGGCATCCGCCTCGTCTCTGGTGGCGGCATAGGGGCTCAAACCCTCCACGACTTCCACATTATGGAACATGCAGTTGAGGATAATCGGACGCCCCTTGCCCGAATTTACCTCGATTTCCTCCAAAGCGAGGCTTTCCAGCGCCTTCACGCTGGCTTTGGTGGGACGCAGCCAGCGTGGCTCGATCCGCTGCCCAATACCCGGCAACCAGGAGAAAGCCCGCCCCAAAGCTCCGGGGCGGATGGTGACCGGAACCTCCAAAAGCCGAGATGAATTCGGCGAAACCTCTGCCGGGCGTTCGTAAACCGGCCAATAAGGCTGGGTGGAAGCACCGTAAAAACTAACCTCTGGTGCGCCCGCGACCGCCCAATCCTTGAAGGGCGTTACGCTGGAATCGACGCTGTAACCAAGGTCGGCCAGAAAGCCGAGCGAATGAGCCCCGATGCCGAAGCGCCCCGCCCGGAAGGAGCGTGGATTGCTTTTAAACGCGGCGTTGAAAAGCCCTGTTAGCTCGCGCAGCTTTTCGCGCTCCAGCGCAGGCGCGTCATGACACTGAAAAGCGGCCGTCACCTCTGGCACATGGGCGTCCGGACCGACAAACTCCGCATGCAGATGGGTTCCAAGCTCGCACTCGCTTTCGATCACGGCCAAGGCCGACACCGACGCCTCGTCCCGCATCACTTCAGGCGAAAGAAGATAGGTCGGCTTGGCGCCATAGCGGCGAAAGAGCGGGTGCAGACGCTGGATGATGCCGTCGGAGACGGAGGCAAAGGAAAGCGGTTTTTGGGTTTTCCAGCCCGGCCCCTTGTCACATTCGCAATCGATAGAAACGCAAAGAAAGACCTGTTCAGAACCAACGGACATGCTCATGCACCAGCGAAATCTCAGTATGGCTGAAAGCATACTTGAATTCCGCGATGCTGGCACGTTTTGGATCCGGGTCGCCTTCCATGGGAATGCCGCCCATGTCGAAGGTTGTGGCGCCCACCGATTTCGCCCACAAAATCGCATGGGCCATCGGGAGCATCATCTTGTTGAACTTGAAATTCTTGCCCGTAGACGCCCCCAGCGCATAGGTCGCGATACCGCCATGGCGGGTGATGAGAATCACCGAGATGGGCTCATCCTCGAACTCGCTGACAAAAGCGGCGCCGCGTGTGTCGGACGCGAAAAAGTACTCGGCCAGCGCGTCGTACCAGCCTTGCTGCGGCAGGGCTTTGCCTGAAAGGCTCTGCAATTCCTCATGCATGCGGCGGAAAGCGGCCAAATCGGCAGGCACAGCCTTACGGGCCGTGGCGCCAGCACGTTCGGCGCGCTTCACGCCCTGGCGGACCTTGGCAAGGCCCGGTGCGGCGAAAGGATCGGCAGGATCGATGCTGGTCAGGTCGAGCCGCAAGGAACGGGCATGGCGACCCGCGAAACTCTGATGATCCGTAAATCCGAGCGCAGCAAGTTTTTGGCCGACCTCGGCGGGCGCCGTATGCCAATAAGGCATCACCGACAGGCGGGCAATGCCGTGGCGCAAAGTGGCCGATTTCAATGCCTCAAGCACTTCGGGCAGGTCCTCGATGCGATCCACCACAGGCCCGCGTTCGACCTGCGCCAGCGGCAGCGGCACACCTGCGATCTTGGCGCGCAGCACCAGAGCGGCCCCGATCACCCGGCCATTCTTCCTGAGGAGAAAATAATAGGGCGAAACTGGCTTTGCCGCCTCGGCCACGGAGGCCCAGGCACGCGACTGCGAATAATGACCCGCACGGGCCTTAGTGACGAACTCGTCGTAATCGCGCGCATCCATAGGGGAAAGCGCCGCCGCAAAACTCGCCTCAACCGCGCTTTCGCGTCCCCTTAGGCCAATCCTGGAGAGATCTAAAGTGGTATCCATTGGGCAGGCCCTGTGATGCGTGTTGAAACGCACACTGCCGCCCAGCCGTCGCAGCTTTTTGTAAGTACGGGGCCGAATTGTCCTAACTTGTGTTAGATCGGTCAGGCTGGGATGATTTAATGTTCCCTTGGTGTTCCGCTGCTGTCGCGCGTACAAAGCCTGGCCAAGCTGCCGCAACCCTTAGGACATTGTTGACCGCAGGCCGTAATCTCGCCCATTACCCGGCTGCGCTTTCGGGCCGGAACTCGGTTTAGGACTAAATGCTTATGAGTGCCTTATGGCAACGTTAGTGACGGGCGGTTGCGGCTATATCGGCTGCCACATGGTTTTGGCGCTGCGCGACCGCGGGCTTCCCACCGTTGTGATCGATAACCTCGCCACCGGCTTTGCCTGGGCTATTCCCGCAGAGGTTCCCTTTATACAGGGCGACGTGGGCGACGGGGCGTTGCTGGACCAGATCATCCGCGAACATCAGATCGAGGCTATCATCCACTTCGCGGCCTCCAGCGTGGTGCCCGACAGCGTGGCCGACCCGCTTGGCTATTATCTCAACAACACCGTCAAATCCCAGGCGCTGATCGCGGCAGCCGTGCGGGGTGGCGTGAAGACTTTCGTGTTCTCCTCGACCGCCGCCGTTTATGGCAATCCGGAAATCGTGCCCATCCCGGAAGACGCGCCCTTAAAGCCGCTCTCACCCTATGGCGCTTCCAAGGCCATGACCGAGCAGATGCTGGCCGATACCGCCAAGGTGCATGATTTCCATTATGCGGCCTTGCGCTATTTCAACGTCGCGGGCGCAGATCCGCAGGGGCGTGTTGGCCAATCCACGTTGAAGGCTTCGCATCTCATCAAAGCGGCCTGCGAAACCGCGCTGGGCCAGCGTGAGGAAATGAAGGTCTTCGGCACAGACTTCGACACACCGGACGGCACAGGCGTGCGCGATTACATCCATGTTTCGGATTTGGTCGAAGCCCATCTCGATGTGCTGGAATATCTGCGTGCGAATAAAACAAATCTGATCGCCAATTGCGGCTATGGCCGGGGGTTTTCGGTGCTGGAAGTATTGGCTGCGGTAGAGCGCGCGACAGGGAACAAGTTTCCTGTTCGCTATGCGCCACGGCGCGCAGGCGATCCGGCCATGGCCGTAGCAGCATCCGACCATTTGCGCGCGACCACCGGCTGGACGCCGCGCTGGAACGATATCGACGCCATCGTCGCCCATGCGCTGGCTTGGGAACGCAAGCTCAAGGACAAACGCTGAGCATGGCGCGCCTGAAAATCCTGCATGTGGTGGTGGCAGGCGCTGTGGGCGGCGCCGAACGCTTCCTCGTCAATCTCGCCACGCGGCCAGAGGTGTCCAAGGCCGATCACGCCATCGCGTTGATGACGCCAAACCCAAAACTGCGCGTGCTTTTTGTGGATGCAGGCATCAAAGTGTTTGACCGCGGCGCGGTACGGGAAAATCCTTTAGCCACGCTCTGGCGCAGCTTTGGTCCCGCCGACCTTGCCTGGCTGAGCGCAATTGTGACCAAGCACAAGCCGGATGTGCTCCATTGCCATACCTATGGCTCGCATATGCTCTCAGCGCGAGCGGGACTTCGCTGCGGGGTTCCGGTTCTGCGCACCGAACATGGCACACGCCATTATCGCGATCCCACCTGCGGGATTTACCGGCATTGGGCGATAGAGCACACCACGGCGATTGCGGCGGTAAGCGCCTATGTGGCCGGGTTCGTGGCGGAAGCCGCGCCCGAAGCCAAAGACAAAATCCGCGTTGTCCTCAACGGTATTGATATGGCCCGGTTTCAGCCGGTACCGCCGCCGCAACAAGGCCCCTTCACCTTCGCAGCGATCGGACGGCTTGATCCGGTAAAGCGGCTTCAGATCGCCATCGCCGCCATGGCGCATGTGCCGGAGGCTCATCTCATTCTGGCCGGAGATGGTGGCGAGCGTGCCAAGCTTGAAGCGCAAGTGCGGAGTTTGGGCCTGGAAAGTCGCGTACGCTTCCTCGGCCATTTATCGGACCCGCGCTCGGCGATCACCGCTTGCGATGCCCTGATCAACACCACACGCGCTGAAGGCCTGCCCTTGGCAGTGCTCGAAGGCGCCGCCATGACACGGCCGACGCTTGGTTTTGCGGGCGGCGGCATGCCGGAAGTGGTGCAGCCTAATGAGACCGGCTGGCTGGTGCGAGATGATACGCCAGAGGCCTGGGCCTCTGGCTTTCGTGAAGCTGCGCAAAGCCGCGAGATCGCCGCGAAATTCGGTGCCGCGGCGCGGCGCTTTGTGGAAAACCGCTTTGACCTCGAGCTTATGTGTTCCCGCTATGGCGCCCTTTACCGGGACTTGACGCCAGCGTCCCATTCTTTCCAACCCGCGTGATCTTGATGACTGAAATGACTTCCTCGCCCGCGACCGCTGAAAAATTGCGTGTCCTCTTCATCAATGACACCTCGCGCAATGGCGGGCCGGGACGCACCATTCTTTACATCACCAAATTCCTCGACCCCGCTCGCGTGCATCGCAGCATCCTGATCCCGCGCGAGGGCATCGTCTCCAAGCGGCTGATCGCCAACAACGCTGGCGAAGTGGTATTTCATGAGCCCGGGCTGATCGAGCATCCCTTCGAGCCCTTATCGCGCAATATGGAGCGCGAGGATTTCGACGCACCGCTGCCGATGAAAATTGCACGTACGATTGGCAATGTCGGACGCGCGATTACTGGCTTTGGCCGCTTAGTGCGCCGCATCAAGCGCGAGAAATATGATCTCATTTTCTGCAACGGCACCTCTGCTGGATTTCTGGGCGGTGCGCTTGCGGCCGTAACGGGTGTACCCGCCATCTGGCATGTGCTTTATCCCAACGTGCCCAAGCCGGTGCGCCGTTTGCATCAGCGCCTTGCCGCCAGCAAACATGTGAAGTTGATCATCTGCGTTTCCAAACCTTGCGAGACGCAATTCGATCATTGCCGCGAAAAAGTGGCCGCGATCCAGACCGCGCTCGATATAGAGGAATTCGATAGTGCAGGCGTGGAACCGGCGTTGCGCAAAGAGCTGAAACTATCCGACGACATCGTGATTTTCGGCAGCCATGGCCGCATCGTGCCGCGCAAGGGCTATATGGAGATGATCCGCGCCGCCAAGATCATGCACGACCAGCTTTCAGACGAAGAACGCGCGCGCTGCCGCTTCATCGTTCTTGGCGATACCCCGCAGGATATCTGGCCCGATCATCTTTCCGAATGCCGCGCCCTGGTGACCGAGCTCGGCCTCGACGGATTCTTCGACTTTATCGGCTTCCGTGCCGATCCCCGCGCCTATGTTGCTGATCTCGATGTCGCCGTGGTTCCGAGCGTGTACCCTGATCCCCTGCCCCGCGCGGTGATGGAATCCATGGCGATGGGCAAAGCCATTGCCGCCTTCGCGATGGGCGGCATCGCCGAAATGATCAATGACGGCGTGGAGGGGCGCCTCTTCAGCGGCGAACCGGCGGATGTTGCAGGCTTGGCAGGCGCGTTCCTGGAGTATTTCCGCAGCCCCGAAATGCGCAAGGCTCATGGCGCAGCGGCGCGGGCGCGCATCGAGAAGGATTTCGATTCCCGCAAACACGCGCTGAAACTCCAGGCCGAGATGTTCCGGGTGGCGGGCCGTTAAGCCCGCCATTCGAGGTTAGACCGGAAGCTTTTCTTCGGTGGTGAAGGCCGCAGCGAAAGCATGGATGGCGAAGGCCAGATCCTCCGCACCCGCCATTTCACGCGCCGAATGCATGGCGAGCATGGGCGAGCCGACATCAATGCCGGTGATGCCCAGCACGGTGGTCATGATCGGGCCAATGGAGCTGCCGCGGCCATGATCGCAGCGATAGCGGAAGCGCTGCAGCGGCACGCCCGCTTTTTTGCAGGTGAGCGAGAACCATGCCTCGGCACCCGGCGCGATGGCGTAATTACCCATGGCACCACTCTTCAGCGCGAGGCCCTTGTTCAGCTCGGGCACGGTGACGGGATCGGTGGCAGACACAAACGCCGGATGCTCGCTATGGGCCATGTCGGCGCTGATCACCACTGAGCGGGCCTTGGCGCGCCAGATGTCTTCTTCCGCCGTGCCGGAGGCCGCCACGATGCGATGCAGGATACCGTCCATGGTGTTGGATTGCGCGCCGGTATGGGTTCGGCTGCCGATCTCTTCGGAATCATAGAGCGCGATGGCGTTGGTCCAAGACGTAGGCGCGGGGTTTTCAATCAGCGCCGTCAGGGCGGTGTAGCAGGAGAACAGATTATCGAGGCGCTGGGCGCTGATGAGGCGACCGTTCTCGCCCACCAGCTTGGGCTTATCGGTGGTGTTCAGTTCAAGATCGAAGCTCAGGATGGGACCGGGATCGCGACCCAGCTTTTGCGTGACCGCGTTGTGGATGAGATCAAGACCCGCGGTTTCGCCATCACCCACGACAATCGCAAAATCTTTCTCGCGCTCGAAAGTATAGGTGTCGCTGCCCTTATCCTGGCGCAGATGAATGGCGAGAGAGACCGCACGGACCGGCAATTCGTCCAAATCGACCAGCACACGTTCGATGGCGGTCTCGCCGCAATAGAGCGCGCCGGTGAGTTTCAGATCGCGGTCGAGCCAGGTGTAAAGCAGCGGACCGCCATAAATCTCGGTCGTAAGGCAGCGCAAGTTTCGCGACTTCATATCCGGGCGGGGACGAACCTTTAGGACCGGGCTATCGGTATGGGCGACAATGATGCGCACACCCTCTTCCGCCGCGCTGGCAAGGCCCTGACGCCATGCCAGGATCGCCTTGCCGCCACGCACCACGAAATAGCCCTTGCCCGGCTCAAGCTGCCAGCGCGCACTCTCGGCGAGTTCGGTGAAGCCTGCCGCTGTTAACTGCGCCGCGCACTCGGCAACGGCGTGGTAAGGCGAGGCAGATTTTTCGAGGAAAGCAAGAAAGCGTTCAGGATACACGCTGGGCCTATCATGAAATGACGGGCCAGTTTTACTCCAAGCCCGCCACGGTTCAAGGCTCGGTGAAAAAGGTGCCTCCCGGCAGATGCCGGGAGGCGAGGAGGATTACTCTTCGAATTTCAGGTTTTTCGAGAAAAACGGCAGAACATGGTTCTGCATCCGGTCAGCCACGTTGGAGACGTGATCGCCGCTGTAAATTTCGAAGCTGTTGGCAATGCCATAGCTATCGAGGATGCGGTGATATTCCTCCGCATCGGTCTTAAGCCCGTCCTGATCGCCAACATCGATCGCCATGGCTTTGTACTTGCGCAAGTTCGCGGCGTTCTGATCGATCAAGGCGAGCGGAGAATTGGCCGCCATGCGCGCCAGAACCGAAGGCACAGGCACGCCATCCTTGGTGGGGAGATCGAGATAGAAGGGCGGGTCTTTTGGATTGGGCGCCCAAGCGGCAGCCGTCGCGAAAGAGGCCTGGGTCATGAAATCGAGACCCTCGGTTTTGCCCGCAGCCTTAGCTGCTTCGAGCTTCTTGGCCATTTCCGTCGGAGGGGCCGCGCGCATGGAAAGGCAGCACGGGCTCATCGCATAAAAGGCCGCATAAAGATCGGGATGGCGCATGGCAATTCGGAGGGTGCCATAGCCACCCATCGAATGGCCCGCAATGCCGCGGCTTTCGCGTTTGGCAATGGTGCGATAATGGCCGTCGATATAGCTGACCAGATCTTTGGTCATAAAGTCTTCCCAGAAGCCGGTGGTGACCGATTGGGAATACATCGAACCATTATGCACGGTATGCGCACTGGCGATGACGATAATCATCTCATGAGTGCCGGTAGCGAATGCCCCTTCAATGGTTTGCGGGGTCTTGATTTCGCCCGTCCAGCGTTCCGCGGTCAGGGTATAGCCATGCAAGGCGTAAAGCACAGGATAGTGCTTGTTCGGATTCTTGGCATAGCTCGGCGGCAGATAGACGATGACATCGCGGTCAGGTGAATTGCCTTCGAGATTTCCTTCCAGCGACACCCCATGCACCTTGATGCGCTCGACGGTAACCGGCGCAGCCCCTGGCACTGGCGGAGGCACCACCAGCGGCGGCTTTTGCGCCGGTTGTGCCAGGCTCTGCGGGGCCAATCCGGCGCCGAGCACAAAGCTCAGCGCCGCAATGGTTAGAAAACGCATGAATCAAATCCTTTCGCTTAGCCGACCAGCGGGAAATGATAGAGCGCGAGGGCCAAAGGCGCGATATCGAAGCGCTTCTTGGTGGCATCGAAGCTGTCTTCAACGATCGTAACTTCCGGCGCCTTGCCGACCTTGTTCGCGGCCGTGAGGCTTTTGCCGACGAGGCGATAGACGCGGCCCTGTGCGGCGGACTTCACATTCTCCAGCGCCAGATCGAGCTTCTGGCTCTGCTCCGTGGCGTTGACCACGGCAACGACCAGAGTCTTGCGATCCGCGGTGAGCGCAGCCGAGACATCCAGCGGCCAGGTGGCGGAGCCGGTATTGACCTTGGGCTGATCGCCGCCAGCGGGATATTTCGGCGGAGGAACCGGTGAGTTACCCGACACAGCCACCGGAATCTTGCCGTAATGCTTGATGTAGAGCTGGAAGACGCGGCCCGAGCCCGAAATGACGGAGTCGGTACGGTTATAATCCAGCCAGGACATGCCCATGGTGTAAGCCGCCATATCGATATAATCCGAGCGGCGGAAGAATTCATGGAAGGTGCGCGCGATAGCGAGGCAGCCTTTGTAGTCCTGGCCGAAGTGATAGGCCCACTCATCGAAGAAGACCTTGACCTTGCCTTCATTCAGCTTGGGGAAACGCTTTTTATATTCGTCCCAGCAATCGCCCATCGTGGCAACGCGATTGGCGGGTGCCTGCGCCCATTCCACCAGGCTCTGAGTGATGTCTTCATTCTTGCCGGTGGTGAAATTGAAATGCTTGTTTTCCGGCGGATACGCATGGGTGGCGAGCGCATCGAACTTGCCCCAGCTTTTCGCCAGCATGCCGCCAGCCCAATCGCGCTCGGAGCCATATTCGACCAGGCGGCTGCCGGAATCGATCATCATGCCTTGGCCCGTCGTCATTTCATCGATGAAGCCGCCCGGCACCACGATGTAAATGGTGGGATCGACCTTACGCATCGCATCGGCGAAAAGGTTGTGCTTGATGGTGTAGTGTTCCAGCGACATATGGCCGAGCTGCCAATGGCCATACATCTCGTTGCCGACATTCCAGTAATGCACCTTGTACGGCGCGGCATGGCCGTTAGCGGCTCGCTTGGCACCCCATTCGGTGGTGGCGGCACCGTTGACATATTCCACCAGCTCGGCGCCGGAGCGTGGCTCACCAAAGCCGGTATTGATGCACCAATAAGGTTCGACACCCAGAATGTCCTGGCACATCTGGATCAGCTCATCGACACCGACATCGTTGGGCTGAGCAAAGTTCCACTGCGGATCAATGACCGGCGGGCGCTTATCGGGATCGCCGATAGTATCCTTCCAGTCATAGCCGGAGATGAAGTTGCCGCCAGGCATGCGGATGATCTTGCAATCGAGCTCTTTCATCAGCGCCATGGTGTCAGCACGGAAGCCTTTGATATTATCGGCTGGCATCAGCGAGACAGCACCAACCTTGAAGGTGCCCGAGCCTTTGCCGGTAATTTCAAGACGGCCTTGGGTGGTCGCGGCTTTGACCGTGAATTTTAGCGGGACTTTGGTCCATTCCTTGCCCGCGGTCAGCGGGATGGTTTCCTTGCCGCCCTTCCAGCTTAAGGTCGCCGAGAGTTCCACCCCCGGATCCGCCGCTATCACCACGCGACCGACATATCCCTTTTTGGCGAGCGCCAGACCAGCCTGCGCAATACCGCGCGGCGACGTTCCGGCCAAATGCACGACCGGGCTATGGGCGCCAACATAAGGCGCGGTGGTGTCCATCGTCACATCAGCATCAGGACCGACCGGCACCCACTTATTGGCCGGCGGCATACGCATGGCGCGGCCTTCTGGCTTGGGCTGCGGCTTGGAGTCGACAGGGGCGAAGAATTTGCGATCGTCGAGCACCTCACTCCAGAAGCTGTAATTAATGAGGTTGCCGATATGCTCGATGAAGCCGCCATACATGTAATCGGCGATCGGATGGCCAGTCTTGGCCGTATCGATGATAGCCGAAAGCACCGGGGCATCGGCTGCCCGCAACGGCATCGCCGAGATGAGACCAAGTGCAAGTCCGCTCTCCAGCGCATGGCGCCGGGAAATTTTTGTATTCACTGTCACTCCTCCCTGTTGAACGGCAAGCCAACCCCGGCTGTGCCGCCTCGCTGCAAAGTCCTCTTGGTGGGCCCTGTCAGCGAATCCTTTTTAGTCTGGTATCTTCACCGCCGTAGTCGCCGTGAAGGCCCCAGATTGATGTGGAATGCCGGCTGCGGGCTGCGCCGAGCCGACATCGATTTTGTATTGCCCAGGTACGATCTGGCGCACGCCATCGGCGGTAACAAAGGACAGATCGCGCGGGTTCAGCTTGAACTGCACTGTCTTGTGTTCGCCGGGCTTGAGGCTGACACGGCTAAAGCCGCGCAAGGCAAGGCGTGGCGCCCCTTCGAATGCCGGCGGGGTGAGATAAAGCTCAGCCACCTCATCGCCCTCGCGCGCGCCGGTATTGCTGACATCCGTTGTAACCGTGAGGCCTTTTTCGGGAGAGCCCTCAATGGCGAGCGGCGCATAAGCAAAGCTCGTATAGCTGAGACCATAGCCGAAGCTATAGACCGGCGTACCGGTAAAATAGCGATAGGTGCGGCCCTTCATGGAGTAATCCTCAAAGGGCGGGAGATCTCTCACCGAGGCATAAAAGGTGAGCGGCAAACGCCCGGCGGGATTGGTTTTACCGGAAAGCACATTGGCGACCGCCTCGCCACCTTTCTCACCCGAATACCAAGCCTCGACAATCGCGGCGGCATTGTCCTTCGCCCATGAGAGCGCGATCGGGCTGCCGTTCATGGCGACGACAATGACCTTCTTGCCGGTCGCCTTGGCCTTTTCGAGCAACGCGCGCTGATCGGCAGGGATATCGAGTGAGGTCTTATCGCCGCCCGAGAAGCCTTCGATCTGCACCGGCATCTCCTCGCCTTCGAGGCTGGAGGTAAGGCCTACCACCGCCACGATCACATCGGCGCCTGCGGCCGCTTTCGCCAACTCTGCATCGGCGTTTTCGCTGACGCGCTGCCAGAGCATATCGATGCTGGAAAGGCCATGCGCCTCGGTCATCACCTCAATGGGGTATTTCTTGCCCTTCTCCAAAGTGACATTGACGAAAGTCGGCAAGCCGCCCCAAACGGGCTTGTCAAGCTTGACGAGTTCCTTGCCCTCGAGCTTCAGCGATCCCATGAAGCCGGTGAGCGCCATACGATAGGTGCCACTTTCCGGTGGAACCAGGAAGCCGGTCCACACCACGCGATGATGCTGGGCAACTTTTCCGAGCGCATTGCCGCGCGCCGCAATGTTGGGCTCGATCCGCGAAACCGAAGGCTTTTTGGCGAAACTCATCGCGGCCATCTGCTTCATCATCTCGGGATAAGGAAGATCGCCCGCCGGTGGCTTGCTGGTCGCATCATAATACTGCGCCAGAAGACCGGGCTTGCCATCGGGCGTTTGCAGCGCGGATTCCGGCACGGAATCGCCATCGGTATAAGACGGCGTGAACGGCACATGAGTTATGGACGCACCCGGCAGCGCCTGACGTAAGCCCGAAAGCACCGAAACAGGTGTGCCTGTTTGCTGCGCCGAGTAATTGCCGCGCAAGACACGGGTGGAATCAGCAAGCGGCCCCACCACCGCGATCTTCACATCAGATTTGAGCGGTAGAATGCCGTCATTCTTCAGGAGCACCAGGCTTTTTTCCGCGGCGGTCAACGCGAGCGCGGTATGCTCCGGCGTGATCAGCGGAATGCGGGCGGGACGCTCATTGGGACGTTCAAGCCCTTTCAAATCGCCGTTACGGAAGCGGGCCGCAAAGAGGCGCACCAAGGCCTGATCGATATCGGCCTGTGAAATATACCCCTTTGCCAAAGCCTCTTTATAGCGTGCGGCAACTGCAGGACCGCCACCCGAAAGGGTATCGTTATTACATTCGTTATCGACGCCCGCTTTCAACCCTGCCGCCACGGCAGCAGCTTGATCGGGTGCGTATTTGTGGTTGGCCGCGATGTCCTTCACCGCATCGCAATCGGACACGACATAGCCTTTGAAGCCCCAAGCGTCGCGCAGCTTATCTTTCATAAGAAGATCACTGGCGCAGGCGGGCTGACCATCGACGCGGTTATAGGCACACATGATCGAGCCGGCTTTGCCTTCCACAATCGCAGCGCGGAAGGCCGGCAGATAGGTGTCTTCCAGATCATGCGGGGAGACAAAGACATTGGCGTGATGGCGAGTCGATTCCGGCCCGGAATGCACCGCGAAATGCTTCGGCGTGGCGATGATGTCCGGGAAATCGGGATTTGGCCCTTGCATGCCTTGCACAAAAGCGACGCCCATGCGCGCCGTCAGAAACGGATCCTCGCCATAGGTCTCCTGGCCACGGCCCCAGCGCGGATCGCGATAGAGATTGATATTGGGCGACCAGGTATCGAGGCCGGTTCCGATGGTGCCAAGGCGACCGGTTTGGCGCGCTAAGGCATGAAGGCCCCGATTTTCCTCGCTGACGACGGCGGCAACTTTATGCACCAGCGCATCATCGAAAGTGGCGGCAAGCCCAATAGGCTCGGGGAAATTCGTGGCAGGCAGGGCGCCGATGGCGCCATGTAGGGATTCCGTCCACCAATTATAGGCGGGGATGTTCAGCCGCGGGATGGCGGGCGCGACATTGACAAGCTGGCCGACCTTCTCATCCAGCGTGAGCTGGGAAACGATCTTTGCCGCCTTCTCTTCCGATTGTGCGACGGGGGATTCGGCGAACGCCTGGCCTGCAAAATACGCAGTCAAAACAACCGTCAACGCGGATGTCACCAGGGCGGATCGTTGGACTGGCTTCCTCATTTCCATCTCTTCTTTTTATGCAATGCCGGGCGGAAATTTTGTCAGACGATAACGCTACCATGCGCAAAGGAAAACTCCCTTGCGATGCGGTTTCACCTAGTTGTGAGATAAAAAAAGGGCCGCCGGGATGAGCGGCGGCCCGAAAGGGAGGGGGAGGGTTACAGCTTGTAGTGCAGGCCGAGCGTGAAGCTACGACCGGTCGACACCACGTCGAGAACTTGATCAGCGAAGCGGCCACGCGTTGAGTAGCCGACATCCATGATGTTGTTCGCCTCAAAGTACAGGTTCAGATTTTCGGTGAGGTCGTAGCTCGTGTTGGCGTCGAGAGTCCACACGCCGTTGACGAACACCGGTTCCGAACCGAACTGCGTGCCAGAGCTCTGGCCCTGACCGAAGTTGTTGAGGTAGCTGTCACGCCAGTTAGCGGCGAAGCGGATCTGGAAGCCATCCTTGTCATAGAAGGCAACAAAGTTCGCCGAGTCCGCCAGACCGGTGATGGCAAAGGCGCCGGTGGTCAGGTTGTTCGGGTTATACGGCTTGTCGGACTGCACGATCGTGCCGTTCATCTGATAGCCAAAGCCCGAGTCGCCGAACATATGCTGCCACGCCACTTCCAAGCCGTAGACATTGGCTTTCGGTCCGTTGACAGGTTGCGTCAGGGTGAACACGGCATAGGTTCCCGTGTTCGGATCGATCACGCTGGCCCGGCCTTCCTTGCCGTCCGTGATGTAGGTGGACGTGCCGGTGACCACATAGTTGGAGATGCTCTTCAGGTAGGTGCTAGCCGCCAAGTAGGAATTCGGCGCATAGAACCATTCAGCCCCGAAGTCGAGGTTGTCGGAGACGAAGGGCAATTCACCCGGGTTGCCGCCGCTAACGCCGAGCGAACCCTTACGACCGCCCCAACCGCTCTTGTTCGGCTTCAGATCGCCGAGGTTCGGACGTGTCAGAGTACGCGACGCGTCGAAGCGCAGCTGGAAGTCGTCGGTGGCTTGCAGGACCAAATCCACGTTCGGCAGAAGATATTGGTAGGAACTCTTCTCCGACATATTTGTGGAGGGGCCAAATGTGGTGTCATACGCTGTCGCATCACCCACGGTGATATTCAACCCAGTCAGAGGCCTGTCGATGCCCCGTGTATCAACCTGGGTGTATTCGTAACGAACACCCACATTGACCTTGAGCGGCATGCCGGCGAACTTGGTCTCCGTCGCCACGCTCGCGAACAAGGCAGAGGTATCTTCGAAGATCACCTGATGGCTGCCCGCGGAGAAGGTGTTGATGCCCGCAGGAGTTATGCCTTCATACGGCGCGCTTTTACCGGTGCCGTTGAAGCCAGGCGTAGTGGTCGGCAAGCTGTTGAGGTATGACCATACATCGGCCGCATTGACCTTAAGCAGATAGGGAATTGCGTTGGACGCATCCCAACCTGGCATGGTCGGCAGATTGACTTTGCCTTGGAAAAGGCTCGAGGGCAGATGAACGCCGGTGGGGTTGTTGGAATCCGGACCATAGCCCGACCACCACTGCCAGCGGCTCGATTCCCACGGACCCCAGTAGTCCATGTGGTAATGGTCAGCGACGTAGTTGCCGCCGAATTTCAACGTCAGACCTTCCTCTTTCCAATCGCCTTCGAGCTTGAGCTGATTGACGAAGTTACGATTGCGTTGGGCCGATGTGGTCGTCACATGCGAGCCCATGATCGAGGTGTCCGCAAAGCGGGACGCGTCGCCATTCGGACCGTAGTTCCGATAATAGGGTAGCGTCTTGCCGCCGGGCTGGACCACTTCGAAGGTCGTGCCATTGGTGCCGTTTGGCGACGAGGGACCATAGCCGTAGTCAGTGCTATAGCCACCCCAATGATCATTGCCGGGGTTAAGCGAAGACTGCGCCTGGTCGAAATCCAGCGTCACTGAGAATTTATTGTTGACGTTGTATTTGACGTTGAGGCCGACGTCATAGGTCTGCTGGAT
This sequence comes from Rhizomicrobium palustre, assembly GCF_011761565.1. Taxonomy (NCBI): domain Bacteria; kingdom Pseudomonadati; phylum Pseudomonadota; class Alphaproteobacteria; order Micropepsales; family Micropepsaceae; genus Rhizomicrobium; species Rhizomicrobium palustre. The sequence continues at coordinate 831,752 of NZ_JAASRM010000001.1, forward strand.
ACCCATGCTGACGTTGGTATCAAAATCGGTCGGCGCGTAACGCTGGAAGCTGACGATCGTCCCGTTGGACGACGTCTTGATGTTGCGCATGTCGTCGCTGTTGTTCCAGATGGCGAAGGCATACTGGTTCTGGTAAACGAAATCTCGCGAGTAGTTGCCATCCAACGTGACCAGCAACTTTTCCGTCGGCTGGAATTGGACCGAGACGCGGGCGTTCTTGCGCTCTTCCTGAACCTGATTGTAGTCGTAGCTTAAATCCTGGGTGAACCAGGTGTTCTTGTTAATCGGTACCGCGTTGATATCGTATTTGGGATTGGGCGTTACACCGTCCTTAAGAAACTTATCGGCCGAAATCGCCGAGCAATCGGGCCCGGTATACCCGGAGAGCTGACACGGCCTCAGGGTTTTGTGGCCAATCCAGCCCCAGTTCGAAACCATGAATTGCGTGGTGGAAAGCTTGGTATAGGCACCCGCAACCAACAGCCCGACCTTGCCGCCAAAGAAGGTGTCGCTGAACAGGAAGTTGCCGTTTGGCTGGAAGCGGCCGTCATTCGGCTGATACTTGGTGGAGACCGATGCGGCCAGCGTCAGACCATTCTTATCAAAAGGATTGGGGTATTTGACGTTGATCGTCGCGCCGATGGCGCCAGCCGACAGGGTGGCGTCCGGAGACTTATAGACCTCAAGGGCCGACACCATGTCGGCAGAGAGACCCGAGAAGTCGAAGGCGCGGCCGCCGGTCGCCGACGGAATGCGGCGGCCGTTGAACAGCGTTTCGTTGAACGACGGGCCCATGCCGCGAACCGTGACTTCGGTCGCTTCACCGGTGGTCGTCGCACCCATGTTCGGGGCCCCAGCCCGGGTAACCGTCACGCCCGGAATACGCATCAGAGCGGCGGCGAGGTTCGAATCCGGGAACTTGCCGATGTCTTCCATGGAAATCGCATCAACGACACCCATCGATTCGCGTTTGATGTCCAAGCTGCGCTGCAGAGACCCGCGAATACCGGTGACGATGACCGTTTCCATCGCCTGATCGGATTGTGCTTGGGCTGCGGTGCATGTGATGGCCGCCGCGCATGCGCCGCCCAACAAGATGGCCCGCTTTGAAAAATATGCCATTAAAGTCCTCCCTGTTACTGTGCCTTTTGTCCGGCACGCTTGTTCGGATTACGTACTGACGGCGCTGTTCTTTCTCGCGCTTACCTCCCAACCAGCCGGGTCATGACTGATCCAGACGCCAGCATTTCGCATCAGAAGTTGAAGAGGGCGGCGGGTTCGAAACGACATGAACCGGTTGCGGTCACGTCAGGGCCCCCGCAGCCCCGCACCCCAAATGTGAACGTTATCAGTAATGCCATAGTTGACTGACAAATGCCCGCCTCCGTTACGCCACAAATGCCAATTGTGGTGTGATGTTGGCATAAAAGTCACAATTACGTTATGGGTATTATTGAGTGATTTACAAGGATATAGAGCATAACATATTGATTTGGCTTGCATCACATTCTTACGTATGGAGTTTGACAGTATTTTCTCTCCCAGAATTGATGCCTCACATCTGCCTGATTTCAGAAGTCAAAACTCGGACAATTAATTAGAAGAATTACAAAGTGCATGTTGTGCCAGGGGCGTGCGTTAAAGCTCTCTCAAGGCGGTTCATCCGCCTGTGCGACTTGCTCAAGCCGCATCCATAACCCCTGAAAGAGGGCCCCATAGCCCCACGCAGGTGTGACAGGGAGCGCATGAAATCCATCGCGCTCTTGCGTATAAACGAGGCGCGCTCTCGCCAAGAAAGGGCGCGATCATCGGGGAGATTCATCGTGAAATTGCGTGTCTTGTCGGTTGCCGCGCTTATTGCGGCCGTGCCAGCTTCTGCGGCTGGGCTTATCAATCCCGTTTTCCAGGACCACGCGGTCCTGCAGCGCGATCAGCCGATCCGGATTTGGGGGACCGCCTCACCCAACGCCCGCATCACAGCCACATTGGGCACAAACACCGCCGAAGCGGTCGCCGATGCGCAGGGCCGTTGGCACAGCGAACTATCGGCAATGACAGCAGGCGGGCCCTATACGCTCAAACTGACCAGCAGCGATGGCACGAGCCAAACCCTGAGTGATCTTCTGATTGGCGATGTCTATCTCTGCTCCGGCCAATCCAACATGGCTTTTCGCGCGATGGAGGCAATCGACGCGGGACCGGATATCCAGGTCTCCGCCAATGACGCCATCCGGTTAATGAGCGTTGCCAATATCACCAAGGCTACACCGCAAACCGAGCTACCCAAGCCTGGCACATGGGGCGCAGCCGAACCCAAGACGGTCGTGAATTTCTCCGCCGCCTGTTATTTCTTCGGCCGTGAGCTGCAAAAATCCGCACACGTTCCACTAGGGCTAATCCAGTCGGCCTGGAGCGGCGCCAATATCACCTCCTTCATGAGCGCAGAGGTGCTGAAACGTGCGGGCGGAAACGATATGCGCCTTGATGCACTCGCGATCTATGCGCACGATCCCAAAGAAGGCGTGAAGCATTGGGGCGAGATCGCGGAAAGCTATTGGACCAAGAAACTCGGCTATGCCTTGTGGAAAGCGCCGGAGAAGAGCGCGACCTGGGCCGTAGCACCGAAAGACCTCGGCATCTGGACGGAATGGGGCGTGCCAGCACTGGCCCATTACGCCGGGCATGTGTGGTTCCGCACCTCGGTGAGCTTGACGGAAGAGCAGGCCAAACAGGCAGCGACGCTCTCGCTCGGCACCATCACCGAAGAAGATCAGACCTGGGTCAATGGCGCATTCATCGCCTCCACCTTTGGCTATGGCGAGCCGCGTAAATACGAACTCAAGGCGAACACGCTGCATGCAGGCGACAATGACATTCTGATCGACGTCTATTGCGGCTGGCGCGGCTGCGGCATGTTTGGCGCCCCTGAGGCACGCGCGATCACCCTGGCGGACGGCAGTTCGGTGAAGCTGAACGGCAGCTGGCGCTATCTCATGGATGCTACCGCCTCCACGCCACGCATTCCCTGGGGTGCAACCGCAGGCATCACCATGGCCTATAACGGCATGATCGCCCCGCTTGGCGATCTGGGGCTGAAGGGCGTGCTTTGGTATCAGGGCGAATCCAATAGCAGCGAACCGGAAGCCTATCGCGGGCTTCTAAAGGAATGGATGGCCGATTGGCGCCAGCAATTCAAAGCACCAAACCTACCCTTCCTGATCGTGCAGCTACCTGATTATGGCTTGCCGCCGTTCAAGCCCGAGGAATCCGATTGGGCACGCCTTCGCGAATCCCAGCGCCTTGCGGTGAATGAAGATGGTCATGCCGGGCTCGCGGTTACCATCGATATCGGTGACCATATGGGGCTGCACCCTTCCAATAAGCAGGAAGTCGGCCGCCGCTTGGCGCAAGTGGCAAAGCGCGTCGTCTATGGTGATGCCAACGCCAAGAGTGGCCCCGCACCGCAAAGCGTGACCCGCAAAGGCGGTGTGGTGACGGTGCGGTTTAGCGGTATCAATGGCAAGCTCGCGGCGGTGAATGCGGCCGATCCCATCGGTTTCGAGCTCTGCGATAGCAAAGCCTGCCAATTCACCCCGGCGCATATCCAAGGCGAAACGGTTACAATCGCTGTGCCCAAGGGCTTGACGCCGACCAAGCTGCGCTATTGCTGGGGTGACGGGCCTGTTTGCACCCTCTACGATTCTAGCCGCCTTCCGGCCGTTCCCTTTGAAAGCAAGATCACGCCATGACGACGCCAATCACCAGCCGCCGGGCGGTTTTTGCGGCTATGACCGGGGCGGCGGCGATGGCCAGTATACCGGCGCGTGCAGAAGACGGGGCGCCCGGCCTCGTCTTCGCCTTGGCAGCGACAGTGAAGATCGGGCCGTCACAAATGCCCGGGCCCACACCCTTTGGGACGCGCAATCGCATCCCCATTCTGGGTGGCACTTTCGAAGGCCCGAATATCAAAGGCACCGTGCTGCCGGGCGGCGCCGACTGGCAGCTCATCCGCCCGGATGGCGCGGTGACCCTCGACGCAGATTACATGATCCAAGCCGATGATGGTGCGCTGATCCACGTCCACAACCGCGCCATCCTCACTGGCACACCGGGAAAATCTGATTTTTATCTGCGCTGCACGCCTGTTTTCGAGGCACCCATTGGCAAGCATGATTGGCTCAATAAGGCTGTCTTCGCGGGCGCGGTGGATGTGCTGGGGCCGGAGGGCGTGCGGGTGAGGGTTTATAAGATCGCTTGATGGACGATTGTTAAGCGAAACGGGCATTTAAACCACATAAATCCACAAGGCAGCATTTTCCCGAACTTGAGCATTTATCGGCGTGCTTCATAATCTGCTTCGGTAATTATGAGGCGGCCGCCACGAATACGATCGCGCATCAAGCAGGGGTCATCATCTACCGGGTCGAGAACGCCCGCGTGGAAGTGCTCTTGATCACCTCGCGCGAGACCAAGCGCTGGATCATTCCCAAAGGGAATATCGGCAAGGGTAAGACGGCGCTGCAAGCAGCAGAACAGGAAGCCTGGGAAGAGACCGGTGTGCGCGGCCATTTCCATAGTGATGTGCCGCTCGGCTTCTACATGTATTTCAAGGTCCGCGAAGACCACAGCCAAACGCCGATGAGCGTGGAAGTCTATATGCTGCACGCCGAGAGCCAGGCCAAGAAATGGCCCGAAAAAGGCGAACGCAAGCTGCGTTGGTTGCCGGTGGCTGACGCAATCAAGAAGATCGAAGAGCCCGGCGTTGAGCCGCTCTTGAAGCGCGTCGCCGAGATGGAAGACGTGCTGGCGCGCGCCGCCGTCGTTTAGATCAGCCGGCTATACATCGCCCAATCTTCCGCCGCAGAGATGCTGACGGCGGAGGCCAGCGCCTCGATATCCTGCTTGGGCGGCAGATGCGGCCCCACCTTGCGCAGCTTTCCGCCTGCAAATGCCGTGGAGAGGCGTGCCAGTCTTTCAAGACCAGCCTCTTCCACCAAGGCGGCACAAAGCCCCGCCACCATGGCATCGCCCGCGCCGACCGAGGACAACGCCCCCACCTTCAGCGGCGCAGCGTAAAGCGCGCCTTCGGAGGAAACGAACACCGCCCCTTCGCTGCCGAGCGAGACCACCACCAAGGGAATGCCCTTGGCGTGCAAGGCACGGGCTTGGCGCAGCAGCGCGGCATCATCCTCAATGGGGCCCATGACGGCGGCGAGCTCATCGCGGTTCGGCTTGACGGCGAAAGGCAGAATGGGACGGCTCAAGGCTTCCATCAGGGGCTCGCCGGATACGTCGAGCACGACGCGGGTGCCGCGCCCTTCCCAATCGGTGGCGAGATCCGCCCAGACCGTGGAAGGCAGGCCCACAGGCAGGCTGCCGGAGAGGACGATCAGCGTGGGCGATAGCGCCAAGAGGCGATCGTTGAGGCGCGTCAGCAAGGCTGGATCAAAGGAGAGGCCCGGCAGGTTGATATCCGTGGTGCGCCCGCCCGGCTCAGCCAGCTTCACATTGGTGCGGGTCTCGCCCTGCAAGCGCAGAAAGCCGTCATTGACGTTCTTAGCCCGGAACAGCGCCTCGAAGGCATCGGCATTGCTGGCGCCGAGAAAGCCCGACGCGGTGACATCCAGCCCCCAATCGGCCAGGCACGCCGCCACATTCACACCCTTGCCGCCCGCATGGGTCACAGCGGAGCGGGCACGATGCACCTGCCCCGGCTCGAACGCGTCGAGGCCCACCGTCATGTCGATGGCAGGGTTGAGGGTCACGGTGACAATACGCTCGGGCATGCGGGGCACTTCCTTCTCGCTGCCTAGCTAGCAAGCAGGACTGCCCAAGCGCAATGCGACCGCTCAGGCGGCAAGATTAAGACGTACAGCCGCAGCGGCGGCAAAAGGCGACAACGCCACGACAAACACCGAAAAGGCAGACAAAAGCGGCAGCGCGCCGTTGGAAAGACCGTCCAAGACGATGAGCACGGCGCTGGAGCCGAAGATCACCGCAGGCGACAGTAGTGGCAGCACGATCAGCGGTAGGATCAGCCCGCCCCGGCGCAAGGATAGCGTGAGCCCTGCCCCGATACCGCCAATGGCGCTGATAGCTGGCGTGCCGATCAGCAGCGAGAGGCACAGCACGCCCACGGCGGCGGGCGAGAGGGCGAAGAAGATCGACATCACGCCGGCGAGCAAGGTGAGCGGCAAGCCGGTGACCAGCCAATGCGCCATCATCTTGGCGAGTGACATCATCTCGAGGCTGAGGGTGGAAAGCGCGAGCTGATCGAGCCCGCCATCTTCGTAATCGGCCTGGAAGAGACGATCCAAAGCGAGGAGCGCGGCGAGCACAGCGGAGACCCACAGAATACCAGCGCCGACACGCGAGAGGAGTTTCAGATCCGGGCCGATGCCGAGCGGCACCAAAGTCACCACCGCCGCGAAGAAGCCGAGCGCCAGAGCCGCGCCACCGCCGGTGCGCACAGCAAGCTGCACATCCCGTTTCAGGAGGGCCATAAACGCGCTCATGCCGCCCCCAAAACCAAACGTTCGCACTCCAGCCCGAGAGGTTCGTGCGTGGCGGCAATCACCATTCCGCCCTTGGCGGCATGATCGGCCAGCGCCTCGGCGACCAGCGCCTTGCCCGCAGTATCGAGCGCGGCGAGCGGCTCATCAAGCAGCCAGAGCGGACGGCCCACCAGCGACAGGCGCGCCAGCGCCAAGCGCCGCTTTTGCCCTGCCGATAAAATCGCGCCGCGCGCTTCTGCAAGATGTGCGATGCCGAAACGCTTCAAGGCGGGCATGATCTCGGCCTTGCTGCCAAACATCGCCGCCCAAAACGCGACCTGCTCGCGCACAGTGAGCTGGGCCTTGATGCCATCCTGATGACCCAGCCAGCCGATGAAATCGGAGCGGTCCTCAGGATCGCTGACGGCGCGGCCATCTTCAGTGATGGTGATGCGGCCCGCAAAAGGTGGCAACAGGCCCGCAATCGCGCGCAGCAGCGAGGTCTTGCCGGAACCGTTGGGGCCTTCCAGCGCCAGAACGCGCCCGCCAGTGAGCGAGAGCGAAAGCCCCTTCAGCACCGCACGGCCGCCGCGCAGCAAAAGAAGATTATCGATGTCGAGCGCGATGGTCATGCTGATCGGTGCGATGCGCGAAAGCCTAAGCTCAGACGCCGCCGCCGCCTTCCCCCCAACGCCCGCTGCGCTTCAAGGCATCGACCACTTCCGGCGGCATGTATTTCTCATCATGCTTGGCCAAAACCTGATCGGCTTTGAAGACACCCTGCTCGTTCAAGCGGCCAATCGCGACCACGCCCTGACCTTCGCGAAAGAGCGAGGGAACGTCGCCGCTATATTCAACCGGAACCGTGTGGGCGCCATCGGAGACCACGAATTTCATCATCATGCCCGAGCCCTTTTTCACGCTCTTAGGCTCGACCAGGCCGCCAACGCGGAACGCGGTGCCAGCACTGACATGCTTATTCACGACATCGGAGGGGCTGTAGAAATAAAGGACGTTATCCTGCAGCGCGCTGATCACCAGCACGGCGGCACCCGCCCCGCCCAAAAGCAGCGCGGCAACGAAAGCGATACGACGGCGTTTGCGCGCGTTCACGGTGTTTCGTCCTTGGTTAGAGCTTCAAGACGCTCTTTGGCGGTAGTGTAGCTCGTAGCGGCCCAGAACACCAAAGCGGCGATCGTGACCGCGCTGAGGCCGTAGGACCACCAGATGTAAAAGCCGTAGCCGCCTTGGGAGAGAAACTCGCTCATTGGGCCTCCACCATGCTGCGCATGCGACGGTTCAAAATCTCTGTGCGGATGCGCACCATCCAGAGCACGAAGAAGAGAAAGGTATAAGCAATCGCCATCAGAAACAGCGGCCAGAGAAAGACCGGCGAGATCGAGGGGCCATCCTTGCGCAGGATGCTCTCGCCCTGATGCAGCGTCGTCCACCACTGCACCGAGAACTCGATGATCGGCAGGTTGACCGCGCCGACAATGGCGAAGATCGCCGAGACGCGCGCGGCGCGCTGCTCATTCTCGATGGCGTCGTTGAGCGCGATATAGGCGAGATAGATCAGCAGCAGCAGCAGAAACGAGGTCAGACGGCCATCCCACACCCACCAGGCGCCCCACATGGGCTTGCCCCAAAGCGAACCGGTGACAAGGCCGAGCGCGGTAAACGCCGCCCCGATGGGCGCTGCGGTTTTCGCGGCGATGTCGGCAAGCGGGTGGCGGTTCACCAGACCGAAGATGGAGGCGACCGCCATGGAGCCATAGGCCATCATCGCCACCCAGGCGGCGGGCACATGGATGAACATAATGCGGACGGTATAGCCCTGCTGATAATCGGGCGGCGTGGAAAAGCCGAGGAACAAACCAACGCCGGCGCAAATCACCACGACGGCGATAAACCAGGGCAGAAGCGCGCCGCTCAAATCCATGAACTTCTTTGGATTGGCGAATTCGAAAATCGAAAACTTCACGGCGTATCCCCGAGGCCTGTTGGTTATCGGCGGCTTACCAAGTCTTCGCTGGCTTACCAAGTCCCGCCAAAAAAGTGCATAGGTAAAGCACCTTACCGGTTCGCGCTTTTAAAGCCTGCGTCACTCGGCGCCAAGAGAACAAGTTGTGGAAGGGTGTTTTGCGGTCGGGTTACGCGAAAATGACGGATACCCGAAAAAGGACATATACCCGAAAAGGATACGCCAAAGCGGGCCCTCATTGCTGAATGCCCGCTCGCACCGGATCGCAGAGGCTGGCGGAGACCATTGGGGAATGGATCAGCACCTTGGCCCGGCCTCCACGAGGTTGAAGCGAAAACGATTCTGCATCTGGCCTTCATCGGCGGCCCCGCTCTGACCTGGGGCGATGGCTCGATCATTGTCGCCTGGACTTACGGAAAGGAAGCCCAGCACCTCTGTATGAGTCTCCGTGACTTTGCCCTGTGCCCAGCCGCGACCGTCGCCGCGCACTATTCCCGGCGGTTGCTCCCTGCAAACCCATAAGAACAAAATGGGAACTTGTAGCGGGATTTCAAGGGGTGGGGGGGGCTCATTTTGGCGAGGGTTCTCATGTCCGTTTTAGAATAGGCTATTGCCATTAGCCCTTGCTTAGACAAGTGCCCAAAGCCCTCATTCTCAGCGCATAGAACCCAATCGCACGCAGTTGAATTGTTGCTGACCAGCCCATTAACCGCTCCAACCTGCATGGCGATCATTATCGTAGCAATTTTAGCACCGGTGCGAATCGCTCTCACGCAATGCGGTATTGGCGTGGCTCAAGACTCGTGAGAGGAATCGAAAATGGTTGACGAAACGACACCTTCATTCGGACGCTCAGTCCTCGGGAAAGCCTTCTCAGATACCAAGCTATTCTTCCGATATACTATGCGCGACGCGATCCTCGCCATTACCACGCTCGCGTTAGGTGTTTGGTTTGCCTACACCTTCATAGGGAAAACCGACACCGTTAAAGAAATCGCTTTCATGGCTGCGTTTACATTTGCGCCCCTCTTCATTGTAGCTCTAACCATTTTCATTTGGCATCTGTGGCTCGCACCTGCTGCAATAACATATGAGGCCATGAAGTCAGTTCAACAGGCTATTGACGGTGCAAATATTGCGTCCGCGGCAAAGGAACACTCGATAAATTGGGCACCTTGGAAATACCGGTCTAAATTTACGATTTATGAATTTGCCAAGATTCTTGCCAAGACGGATCCAGCCTCGCAAGCGATGAGTATGGAGGGATCAGCATTTGCCCGGTTGATCCTTGAGGATGTCAACAACAGAGCACTTCCTTACATTCAGGAATACGATGCTGGCTATGGTGGTACAAAGTACCGTGTCAAAACTAGTTACGACACATCGGTGAAACGAGAGGATGCCCTCCAGTGGGCCGCCGCCAAAGACTTCTCAACTGAGCACATTCGCTAAATCTTCTTGGTCATTCGCGAGTTCGTGCCATTTGGCTGTGGCCGGAGGTGACCCGGCCATGGGCAGTGAAGGTGTGATTAGCGCGGCGGAGCGGGATTGCAACTTTCCTCCCCCGCGCTGCGATAGCGCTTAGGCAGATAAATTCTCGACAAAGCGGGGGAGGTGCTGATCGAGCGGTAGCGAGAGAAGCGGAGGGGGGGACCGCTCCGCTGCTGGAACGATCCCCCCTCCGATTGCTTCGCAATCACCTCCCCCGCTATTCAGCCAAAGTGCGGCGGCTGGAGCTGCGCACCGCGGGGGAGGAAAGACTGTTCTTACTTCTTCCCGTCCAACTCCTTCAGGCGGGATTTGAGTTCGCCTTCCATGGGATCGCCCGGCTTGGCGGTGGAAAGCGCTTTGGTCCAAAGGGCTTTGGCTTGGTCGTTGCGGCCAGCCTTGGCTTCGGCGAGGCCGACGACATAGAGCGCGTGGCCGTTATTGGGATCGAGCTTTAAGACCTGGCGCATGGTGCCGACGAAATCCATCGGCAGCTCTTCATTGGGCGACGCGGCGCGCTGGGCTTCGGCGAGGCTGAGCTGCACGCTGATATCATCGGGCTTCAAACGCACCGCGCGCTTGGCCGCTTCTTTTGCCTTGGCCGGTTCGCCGATCACGACATAGGCATGGGCGAGACGCTGCCAGCCCGCGACGTCGGACGGCGATTTCTCCATCCGGTCGGCAAGGCGCTTCACCATCTCGATCACCATCGGATCATGCGCAGGTGAGGTGGCGGGGCTGCCCATGCCGGAAGCGACACCAGAGGACGCAGCACCAGACGCCGGAGCAGCTGGGGCGGCGGGCGTGGTGGCAAGCTTCGGCGCATTCGTGGCTGGCGCCATCTGCATCGCCTTGTTCATGGCCGAAAGGGCCGCGCCCATCGCCTTCACATCCGGCGGGCTGGCCGGAACGCTGGCGGGATCGAAACCACCCTGCTTGGCAAACGCCGCGATATGCTCGCGCAGCATCGGCAACCAGGGGGCGGAGGGATCGCTCGACTTCTCAAGATCTTTCCAGATGCCGACAGCTTCGCGCGTGTTGCCGATCTGCGCTTCGGCAAGACCAAGATAGAAGCGCGAACGCTCGCTCTTGGGCTCCAGCGACACGGCTTTGGCGAAAGCGAGCATGGCTTCCGGCACCACGGCACCGCCATTGACCATCACCACCGCCTCGCCGAATTCGGACATGGCGACAGCATCATTGGCGCCAAGCTCGATGGCTTTGCGATAGGCGGCGGCGGCCTGCTCATATTCGCGGGCGGCAAAATAGGTGCGGCCAAGCTGGGCATAGCCATCGGCGCTGGGCGTGGCCGCAACCATGGCGGCGAGCTTGTCGGCGGTGGAAGCGGTGGCGAATTCCGGATCGTTATGGATACGCCACATATAAGGCTTGCCCGGCAAGTTGGGCGAACCGATCTTGGCATAGAAAGCAAAAGCGCCCGCCGGGATCAGAATGGCGATGGCGATGGCCGCACCAATGCGGGTGTAACGATTGCCGGCGCTGAAAAAGCCAAGCGGCTGGCTGAGTTCTGCATCTTCGGCCGCAAGCATGCGGCGATGCACTTCGGCGCGCGCGGCATCAGCCTGTTCCGCAGAGAGCAGACCTTCTTCGACTTCGCTGTCGATCTCGGCGAGCTGGTTACGATAAACCACGATGTCGTATTCGACGCGCGGGCGGGCATCCATATTGCCCTTCAACACGGGCACAATCAGGATCGCCAAAACGGCCAGACAAAGAAGTGCAAAGAGGGCCCAGAGCATCGTTAGTCTTCCTTGCGCTTGCCGTCGTCCAAGAGAGCGGCGAGACGTTGGGCTTCATCAGTGGAGAGCGGGGCTGCCGGAACGGATTTGTTCACGCCGCGGATATAGAGGACGGCAATGCCGCCCGCGCATAAGAGCAAAAAGAACGGGCCGAACCAGAGCAGATAGGTTTCCGGATCGAAAGGCGGCTTCAAGAGCACGTAATTGCCATAACGCGCCACGAGATAGGCTTTGACCTGCTCGTCCGTATCGCCCGCCATGATGCGTTGGCGCACGATCACGCGCAAATCATGGGCGATGTCGGCGTTGGAATCGTCGATCGATTCATTCTGACAGACGACGCAGCGCAGCTCTTTCGAGATCGCGCGGGCGCGCGCCTCGAGCTTGGGATCGGCGAGCAGCTCTTCAGGGCGGATGGCATAGGCCGTGCTCGCAAAGAGCGAAGCCGCAAGAAGCGTTCCGGTGAAGAATTTGGCGAAGGGTTTCGTCATTTCTGCGATCCTTCCTTGGACAGTTTCTGCGCCAAGGGAATGATCTTGTCCCGGATAACATCCGGGGTGAGCGGGCCGGTCTGCTTGAAGCGGATGACGCCGTTCTTGTCGATCAGATAGGATTCCGGCACGCCATAGACGCCGAAATCAATGCCGGTGCGGCCATACACATCCGCGCCGATCACGGTGTAGGGATTGCCGAGCTCGGCCAGCCAGCTGCGCGCATCGGCCGGGCGGTCCTTATACGAAATACCCATCAAGCGGATGCCAGCCTGGGTCACCAGCGGCAGATAGGGATGCTCTTCGCGGCAGGGAATGCACCAGGAGGCGAAGAAGCTGACCAGCGTGACTTTGCCCTTGAAATCGGCGGAAGCGACATTGGCCTGACCATCCATCAGCGGCGGCAGGTCGAATTCCGGCGCAGGCTTGTTGACCATCACCGAGGGGATGAGATTGGGCGTGATGCCCTCTTCCACCAGATGCAGGCGCCAGGCGAAGAAGCCGCCCAGCACAATGAAGCCCGCCAGCGGGATGAGCGAAACAAGACGCGCTGTGGCGGCAGGCTTGGCGGGCTGTGCCGTGGCGGCGGCAACAGGCGCCGCAGCAACCGGCGCGGCGGCTTGCGGCACGGCAAGCGGCTTCACGCGGCGCAGCGGTGCGCCGACACGATGATGACGGTCGGTGAGCGAAACCACGCCGCCCAAGACCATGATGATGGCGCCAAAGAAGATCCACGGCACCAGCGGGTTGAAGAAGATGTGCACCACCGAGGCGCCATGGCCCGCATCATCACCCAACACCGCATAAAGGTCGTTGATGAAGTTGGTGTGGATCGACACAGTCGACAGCGGCTGCTGCGGATTGTTGTACATGCGCCGTTCGGGATGCAGATCGGCGATGAGGCGGCCATTTTTGATGGCGATGAAATTGCCGCGCGTGGCGGTGTAGTTCGGGCCCTGCACATTGTCTTCAGCGCCAAGGAACTTGACCTGATAGCCCGCGATATTGGCGGTGTCGCCCGGGCGCATGATCTCAAGATATTCGCTCTTGAAAGCCTGCGAGCCGGAAATGCCGATCAGGATGAAGGCAAGCCCCAGATGGCCGAGCGTCATGCCATAGGCCGAACGCGGCAGATGCTTCATGCGGCGCAGCTTATCGGAAACCGAGCCCTGGAACAGGCGCACGCGCGCGGCCCATTCCGAAAGGCTGCCGAAGAGGAGCCAGATCGCAAGGCCAAAGCCGAGCGCGGCCAGGATGGAGCGCTGCGAGATGCCTGCGGCGAGCAAAGTCGCCACGATGGTCACGCCCGTCGCCGCCAGGGTGAAGCGCAGGCGCTTCATGGCGCCGCCAAGATCACCGCGCTTCCAGGCCAGGAACGGCCCGATCGCCATCAACAGGATCATCGGCGTCATCAACGGCACCATGACGATGTTGTAGTAAGGCGGACCGACGGAGACCTTGCCGAGATTCAGGGATTCCATGAACAGCGGATAAAGCGTGCCGAGCAGCACCGTGCCTGCCGCTGTGGAGAGCACGACGTTGTTGAAGAGCAAGCCGCCTTCACGCGAGACTGGGGCGAACAGACCGCCGCCCTTCAGGGCCGGGGCGCGCAAGGCATAGAGGAAAAGCGAGCCGCCGATCACGATGGCGAGCAGCGCCAGGATGAACCGGCCGCGTGCCGGATCGTTGGCAAAGGCATGCACGCTGGTCAGCACGCCCGAACGCACGATGAAGGTGCCGAGCAGCGAGAAGGAGAAAGCCAGGATCGCAAGGAAGATGGTCCAGGATTTCAGCGTGTCGCGCTTCTCGGCCACAATCGCCGAATGGAGCAGCGCGGTGCCTGCGAGCCAGGGCATCAGCGAGGCGTTTTCCACCGGGTCCCAAGCCCAATAGCCACCCCAGCCGAGGGTGTAATAGGACCACCAGGAACCCATCGCGACACCGAGCGTCAGCGAGCACCAGGCGACCAGCGTCCAGGGGCGTACCCAGCGCGCCCAAGCAGCGTCGACGCGGCCTTCGATCAGCGCGGCGATGGCAAAAGAGAAGGCCATCGAGAAGCCGACATAGCCGAGATAAAGGAAGGGGGGATGGAAGGCGAGACCGGGGTCCTGCAGCAGCGGATTAAGCCCCTCACCGTTCAAGGGCGCGGGATCGGCACGCAGGAAAGGATTGGAGGTCAACAAAATGAACAGCAGGAAGGCAAAGCCGATCATGCCCTGAATGGACAGGGCGCGGGCGCGCAGACCAGGCGGCAGGTTGCGGCCGAAGATCGACACCGCGAGGCCATAGAGCACCAGGATCAGCGTCCACAGCATCATGGAGCCTTCGTGATTGCCCCAGACGCCGGTGATTTTATAGAGCAGCGGCTTATCGGTATGGCTCGACTGCACCACATTGAGCACGGTGAAGTCGCTCGTGACGTGGAGATAGACAAGGCAGCCAAAGGAGAAGGCGACCAGTGCAAACTGGGCAAAGGCCGCGGGCCTATCCACCGCCATCCAGGCCGTGTCGCCGCGGGCGGCGCCAATTTGCGGAATGACCGCCTGAACCGCAGCGACGAACAGCGCCAGGATCAACGCAAAAAGCCCGAGTTCGGCAATCATTCTTGAATGTCCGCCATATCTTGTTGTCTGGGCCGGAGTTTTCGGTCCCCGGGGGCGATTTGTCGAGGCCCCCCTGATAGGCATTTATACGCAAACACCAGTATTCAACAAAGAAGCGCGTCAACAACAAAGAACCGGGCGCCAGCAGTGCCGACGCCCGGTCCAATCACGCCTTAGTGAGCATTACGCCCGCTGAAGGTTATTTGCTCTGGTCGACCATGTACTGGACGGCCGCCTTGACATCGGCATCCGACAGATTGGCGTGGCCGCCCTTCGGGGGCATCATGCCCTTGCCTTTAATGGTGTTAGCCGTGAGGGAATCGATGCCGTCCTTGATCAGCGGCGCCCAGGCGGCCTTATCGCCCGTCTTCGGCTTCATCATCTTGTGGCAGGCGGCGCAATTGGCGTCGTAGACGGCCTTGCCGTCAGCAAGCGCTGCGCTGCCCGACATAATAACCGCACCGGCCAGAAGGAATCCGTAAACCGACAGTTTCATTGTGCTCTCCCAAATTGGTCTTTTGGCACCGCGTCCAAGACCTAAGCTTAGCAGCTTAGCCTTAGAGTTTCACCCGCAGCGTCATACCGACCGTCGAAACATTGTAATTCGGCGCACCATAGCCGGCGTTGACGATGCTGATCGCACTACCACCGTTGGTCGTAGGAATAACCGGCAACGGAACGTTCTGCCAATCGTTGTTGTTGAACATCGAATAGCGATAGAGCAGCGCCCCTTCGATATTGTCGGTGAACTGGTAGGCCGCGGTGACCCGGATATCGTCCATCCGCGAATCGATATCAGGATAGTTGGTCACGTTCTGGTAAGTTCCCGTGACGTTCGCCACCGAGACGCCATTGAACTGGCCGAACAGCACCGAGCCAACCGACAGGTTGTATTCGGAGGAAAGTTTCAGCTTTTCGCTGATCTTCCAATCGCCGCTAAAGCCCGCCGAATGCATGTGGGTGGTGTACTTGTTGACGAAGTAGCCGACCGTGCCCGCGCAGGTCGCCGCCGCGTTGCTTTCCGAGCAGGCGCCGTTACCGCGGTTGTCGAAATAGATGCGCTGATAGCTGTAATAGCCGTGCAGCGTCAGGCTTTCGGTCGGGCGGTAGTTGATGTCCGGGCCCATGGTAACGGTGGTAGAATTGGTGATGCCCTGACCTTGGCCGGCGAGGCTCCAATTACCCGCATTGCTGGGATTGGCGATCGCCACCGCTTCGACTTCCGGGTAATGGAAGCGATTGTCGGCATAGCGAATGAACACGCCGCCGGAGAGATCGCCAATCGGGGCGTAATCCGCACGCAAAGTGACCGAATCGGAGACCATCGGAGCCTGGTAATAGGCGCCGGAGGGCGTGCCCTCCTCTTCCGGAGCACCGGTTTCGAGATTACCCCAGGCGGTGCCGTAATGCATCGAGCCAGCACGGTTGGAATGGCCGTAAGAGAGACGGGTCAGGATATCCTTGCCCAGCATCGAGGAGATGTTGAGGTCGAAGCTGTTGGTCTCGCTATGCTCCACCTGCGCATTGGTGCGGTTGGTGTTGTTGAACGCATAGCTCGCGGTCACGCGGGTGCTTGATTCCGGCAGGATGAGATAGGAGAGCTCGGCCGTGCCGGTCTGCTTCACCCAGTTCTGCGGCACGACATAATCGGCGCGGTTATTGTTCTGATCGGGGTTACCAGAGTTCCAGACCTTGAATTCGCTGACTCGGACGTCACGCCCATCCAGCGAATAGTTGATCTTGCCTTCGAGATGTTCGGCGAGCTCGGTCGAGAAGGTGACATTGGCCTGATAGACATAGGCCTGCGCATCGAGCGAGGTGCCGCGGGTGCCCTGATTGGACGAATTGAGGTTGCCGAACCAATTATAGGTCGGGTTGCCCATCGTCGGGGTCAGGCCAGGGTTGGCGCTGTTGGCCGCGAAAGTATCGTCCTGCAATTCCAAGCCGACGCGACCGTTGAAGACCACGCGGGTCTTGGGCGCGAGCTTATCCGACAGCATTACGGTCAGATAATGGGCCGAGTTGCTCGGCGGGGTCGAATAGAGCGACTGCTGCGCATAGGGACCAGACGTGGCCGAAAGCGAAGTTTGGGAAACCGCATAAGGCAGACGCACGCCGGTCATATTGTCGGTGAAGCGCGAGTAGCTGTACTGAATCACCGCCTGATAATCGGGATCGACATAGCTCGCCGAAATATCGAAGCGATCGGTGTCGTAGTCCACCGGCAGGGTGAAGGCCATGCCGCCCCAAGTCTGGCGGATGGATTCTTCCAGGCTGCCCTGCTTGTGTTCGTGGCTGATGTTGGTCGCCAGAACCCAGGTGTCGAGTTCGAGCTTGCCGCCGAGTTCAACCTTATCGCGGCGAGTGCCGGTCTGAACCTGATTGAAATAGGGCGTCAGCGTCGTGGGGTTAAAGTTCGTGTTGAGAACCGTGCCCTTGGTCAGCGGGACATTCGAAGCCCCGCCAAACGGCTTCAATCCGTTATTCAGCGTGCCCTGATCGCCATTCACGGTCCACAGCGAAGAAATGATGTTGCCGGTATAGGTGAGCGCGCTGTAGCTCGCGGTCACGCCCCATTCGCCCTGGCGCCCAAAAGCGAGGTTGATATCGGCCTCGGGGCCGAAATGAATGGTGGTGTCGCTGTTATAGGCGCCGTCGCGGAAGCCCTTGGCGGTCTTATTGCCGGGCTGGAAGGTGAGATTTGAGCCGGAAAACTCGTAATAGTAGGTGTCGCCCGAATTCCAGGCGGGCCGGCGGATCTGAGTGAAGCCCAGATCGACATTGATGCCCGAGGTGGTCAAGCCGTTATAGCGGCCATACTGCCCGGTGTTGTGACCGCCCTGATACTGCACCCCGAGGGTGATCTCGTTGATCACGATCGGCTTGTTCAGTTCAGCCGGAATGTCTTGCGCGAGCGCGGCCGGGGCGACGAGAGCCGTCGTCGAAAGGGCGAGGGCCGCGATGGTGAGCTTGTTCTTCATAACTATCCCCTTGATCCTTGCGACCGTCATCAGCGGAAGAAGAAGGTGCCGCCAGGGTTATTCGAACCGTGGACCTGCGAGTGGCAGTTCAAGCAGGTGCGGTTGTTCGCGAGCGCCGACGAGAAGGTGGCAGAACCCTGCAGGTTGCCGACCAGTGCATGCGCACCGCCGAAGGCACCGCCCGAGTTGTTGCCAGTCGCGCTGTGGCAGGTCGAGCACATGAAGTTCATGCGTTCTTTCATCAGGCGCGCTTCATTGGAGCCGTGCGGCGTGTGGCAGTTCAGGCAGTTCTCGCGAACCGGCTGATGTTCCCACAGCATGGGGCCGCGCTTGTCGGCATGGCAGGTGTAGCAGGTCTGGTTGACCGTGAATTCCTTGAGCAGCTTGGGACCAGCCGAACCATGCGGGTTGTGGCAGTCGGCGCAGATCACTTTGCCTTCGCGCATCGGATGGTGCGAGAACTGGAAGCTCTCGGCGCGCTGCTGGGCGTGGCAGGTGAAGCACTTGGCCGCTTGCGTTGTGCGGACCATCACCGGGTCCTTGGCCGCATGCAGGGTGTGGCAGCTCACGCAAGCAAGGTTCGCATTCTTATGCTGGCTGTCATGCCAGTTCATGCGCTTGGCATCCTGGTGGCAGGTAAGGCAGGCGCCGTTGCGCACTTCGATGGGCGAAGCATTCGGGCCATTGAACACCACCGCGGGAAGCGCGGGCTTACCAGCGGCAAAGCCGGCAGCATGCGAGTTGGACGGACCATGGCAGCTTTCGCAGCCCTTCTGGCCGCCGGGGGCATGCGCATCGCCCTTCATGGCGTGCGGTGTCTTCAAGATATCCGTGGCGGGCGCCTCGTTATGGCACTGGACGCAAGTCGCGGTGCCCTTTTCCGAATAAAGCCCATCGCCAGCGGCCGGAGCAGCCGCAGCAAAAGCCGACGACCCAAAGCCGATCCCCATCGCGCAGATAAGGAGCGCGAAAGCGTAGCTGATGATCCGGTTTGCCGACATTCTTTGACCCCGCATGAAAATTCTCGAGATAGCGAGTTGTTTGCGAGGCTGAATGAACCCGACGTAATCTGTATAGAACAGTACCAGTCGCCGGAGATTTGATGGTACCAGTCCGATTTTGCTGCATATGTCGCAGTCATGGTACTACTTTGGCTCAACCCGCCTAAGTAGTTGCCCGGATTAATCTAAGTAGTTCCCCGCACTTGCTTGTGATGCGTTGCTTTCGCGCGCGAATCAGGCGTGTGGGGGCGCACTTTGAAGTTCGCCAATACGCGCCGCCAGCGCGTCCACTTCATTCCAATCGGTGAACTCTACCGTCAGGCTTGGATCAGTGGGGCCTTTGGTCAAAAACATGATGAACCGAATCATCTGTTTGTCGAACCAGCGGTAGCGGGGATAATCGAGCATACCTGCTATAGCACGCGCCAGAACCGGCTTGAGCGCATGCTTGGCGATCGTCTTCTTTAAATATGTGCTGCCTTCGGCGGACTTCTTCTCCGGCTTGCGCGCGGTGAGATTCACTGAGAGCAGAACCAGCGGCGGCTTTGGCTCCGACACATCATATATAGAGAGAAATTTGTCGGTCAGCGGAAGATGCTTGCCGTAGCGCACGGCGGCGACAAGCACGACTAGCCCGGTCAATTCTCCCGGCGCGGGTAAAGCGACAGACGAATCGCGCGCGATGACTTGGATGCCCTTCTCGCCCAGACGCGCCGCGATGCGCTCCGCGATTTTGCGGGCCTGGCCGTCATGAGAGACATAATAAAGGTGCATGGGCATCCGCGCGGCAAATCACTGGACGATGGTAACGAGCCCCGACCTTCCGCACTAGTCAGCAGCGGCGAGGATCAATTCATTCATTTCACTGTCAAGGCCGGGCGCCGACCCGGCCATCCAGACCAATGTCGACAGGGCGCAAACCCAAATGACGTGCGGCACAAAAATCGATGGCCGGGTCGGCGCCCGACCATGACGAAACAAGATAGAGCCTAAATCTACGCCGCAGCTTTCGCCTTATTTTTTATGCTGCGGCTTTCGCCGCGAGGGCGCAGAGAAGGCCGAAACTTTCCGGCAGGACCCAGCCGCGCGCTTCCACGAGCTTGCCGCTGGCGGCATCTTTAGCGGCGAGGTCTGCGAAAGTGCTGTGCTGCAGCTTGGTCCGAAGCGCGGCGGCGACGGCTGTAGCCTCGAAATCGGGCTTCACCGCAAGCACAGCCTCACCGATCTGGGCTGCACCATCGCGATCGTTCAAAGCCACGAGAAGATCGTCATAGGGGCTCGGCGCATAGCGCTTGCGCAGGAATTTGCTGGCACCCACGCCAGCAGCGCCCAGCACCACGACGCCACCGGCGCCCACGATCAGATTGCGGCGGGAAACGAGGGGCTTCATTTCAGCTTCCCCTTGAGATGATCGGCCAGACGCAGGGCCATGGCGACGATGCTGAGGGTCGGATTGACGGCGCCGTAGGTCGTGTAGACCGAGCTGCCCGCCAGGAAGAGATTGGCGATGCCATGCACCTTAAGATCGGCGTCCACAACGCCCTTCTTGGGATCGACATGCGCGCGAGCTGTGCCCATATGGTGATTGCCCCAATCGATGCCGTTCAGCCACTGGCTGCGCTCTTTCATATTGAGGCGGACCATGCCGACGCGCGAGACCAGGAGCTGACGCCCGAGCTCTTTCAGCGTTTCGCGGAAGTGGTTGAGGTCGGAATCAGAAAGCTTCATCGACAGCTTGATGCGCGGCATGCCCAAGGGATCGCGCGCCGTATCGAGGGTGATGCGGCAGTCAGGATCCGGCGTCACCTCGCAGCCGCCGCCCAGCGTGAAGGCCATGGCGTGAGAGGACTCAACCCCCAGCGCCTTGGCAGTCTGCGCCACCGCGGCCTTGCCGAGATCATCGAGCTTGGTCGGGGTTTCCACGGTGATGGAGGAATCCAGGCGTCCGGCGCTGCGCCGGTATTTTTCGCTCGGGAAAAGCCCGGTGCGCAGAATGGCGCCATGCATCTCCTGCGGGTTCAAATAATAGGGCGCGAGCTTGCCGTCGAAGAGCACCATGGTCGCGATATCGCGCGGGATTGGGTGATCGGCGAAATAGCGTCCCACAACGTCATTCTCGTTGCCGACGCCGGCCTTGTTCACATCGTTGGAGGCGAGCATCAGGCGCGCGGTTTCGATGGCGCCCGTCGCCAGCACCGCTGCTTTCGGCTTCACCTTGAAATGGCGGCCCGTGAGGGTGGCGACATCGATCTCGTCGATCTTGGCGCCATTGGAGGCGAGCCCCAGCCGGGTGACGTTAGCGTGCAGATAGGTGGTGAGATTGCGGACCTTTTTGAGGTCTTCGGCATAGCGTTCGCCGAAATGGGTGGGCAGAACGCTGCCGCGCATACGCGAGAACTCGAACCAGCGATTGGCGACGCCGCCTTCCCCTAATGTCAGGGTCGGCATTTCGCTCTGGGACCAGTTTTCGGCCTTCTCATAAAGCCATTCCCCGGCCTCGCAGAGCACTTGGGCGCGCGGGTAATAGGGCTTGATCGCCTCAAGGCCGAAGGGCCAGCCGGAATGGGGCATCCAGGCGCGTTCTTCGAACTCGATGGGGTCCATCGGACGGCTCCAGCCACCCCAGATATTGGTGCCGCCACCGAGAAAGCGCATGCGCGAGGCTTGGAGGCCAAGATAGGTGACGCCCTCTTTCTTGCCGTTATAGAGGTCTTGGGTCGGCGCCTCGAAAGACATGCCGCCGCTTTCCAGGAGCACAACCTTGAGGTTGGTATTTGCCAGCGCCAGCGCGATGGAAATGCCAGCCGGACCACCGCCGATGATCACAAGATCAGGGGTTAAGACCGTGCCTTCGGGGACAGTGCGGGCGTCGATGAAAGCGCTCACGGGCGCGGCCCTTTCAGTTAGGCTGAGAACGCGGCTTTGCGGCCGCCTGGGCGCATTTCTTGGCGCCTTTCAGCGCCCCCGGACAAGCCAAAATTTGTCGCAGTAGAAAGGACTTGACGGATTTTCACGCAGTCAGAGGTCAATCGTTCGACAGATACGAAGATAAAGCCTCGATCTGGCGGTCGGAGAGGTTTTTGGCGACCACGCTCATGACATCACTTTTGCGTTGCCCGGAGCGGAAAGCGCCCATCACCATGCGGAAATAGGCCGAGTGCTGACCGGCGATGCGCGGCATCACCCCTGCGCCCTCGCCCGCCTTGCCATGGCATTGCTGGCAGGGGTTGATGCCCTTGGAAGGATCGCCGCTCTGATAAAGCTGCGCCCCTTCGGCGGCGAGCGCCCCGCCGGTCTGCGCGCCAGTCGGCTTTTGCTGGGCGAAATACTGGGCGATCTGCGCGATGGTCTTATCGTCCAAAACCCGGGCGTTACCCCACATATAACCGCGGGCATGGGTGTCATCGCGCTTGTGATCGCGGAAATTCTTGAGCTGTGCGCTCATATATTCAGCCTGCTGGCCATTGAGGCGGGGAAACATCGGCGAAACGCTATCGCCCCCTTGGCCATGGCATTTCTGGCAGCCCGCAATGAATTTCGGATCCAATTGCTGGGCGCAGGCCAGCGAGGAGATCAGACCAAGAGCCATAGAGGCCGCGGCGGCGAACCGGACAGTCTTCACCTGACATCCTCCCGTGTTTGATGCGGGCGATTCTAACACGCAATGCCTTGACGCCAAACGGCTTTCACCAGGCGGCTGCTCCGCCCAAGGGGAAGCTAAGAGCAGCCCATTCCAGAACAGCCTTAGTGTTCTTTCAGATTGGTGGCGCGCAGAGTGACCACGGCGGCGCAGTACACGCCGACATCCTCCAGCGCCGAAGCGCCCGGCTTTCTATATTTAAGCGAAATTTCCTGCCGGGATTTGTCGATGCAGAGCTCGCTCACCGGCGGCTGGCCCGCCTCGGCATTGCCAACCACCGTTCCGCACACCACCGTCTCCGAGTCGGAGGTTTGAGTCAGGCGGGCGGCCTGGAAATAATCCTTGGCGGTCCGAAGGTAGAGATAGCCCGCGCCTTTGACGGTCTGGACATACTGAACGTTCTTGCCGTCTGTGCAGGTGGCAACCCAGGTGGTCGCGTTCGCGGCCGTTCCCGTCAGCGCGGCCAAAGCCGCGACGAGCATGATCTTACGCATGGTGTTTCCCCGGTTCGGCATTGTCGTATGCACGGAGGCCGTGCCGACTCCGGCCACCCGATCGCTTGGGTATAGTCTACACCCTGCGATGCCTCGTTTCCGCGCTACACTATGCCGCGAGAGGGGCGGCCGCGGTGGATTGGTAGTTTATACGTATAAAACACCAAGCATTAGCCTTGACGCGCACCTTGCCGCTCCGTAGTTCGTCTGCGAAAGTCATTTGCATAAGGTTCGAAGGGGTTTGGCCGTATATTCGGCGCCGTGCATCGCAAGCGCACCCTTTCTGACCGGCGGAGGCAGAACCATGACAGCCAAACGCAATTTCTTCACCTGGCTGAAAGATGTCGTGCTGTTCTTCGCGGCACCGGCCATTGCATTGGCCTATCTCGCCCTCTTCCCCTTCATCGGGATCATGCTCTTGAACCAGCATCTGAAGGCGAAGCGTGAGCAAAAAGCCCAAGGCTAAAGCGGGCGGGATTTAACGACGGGCGCACCATCATGGCCTCATTCTTTTCCAAAGACCGCCTCCAGCGGCATTTTCCGGGCAGCGTGATCCTTGGAGCCGTCGCGGCCCTGATGCTGTTCGCGGCCCCGTCTTTCGGCATGGGGCCGGATGACGAGAAGTGCCTCGCCTGCCATAAGAACGCGATGGAAAAGCCGCTCGCCAATGGCGAGACGCTTTCGCTTCAGATTCACGACCAGAAATTCGGCAGCTCGGTCCACGCCATGTTCGGCTGCGCGGCCTGTCACAGCGATATCGATGCGAGCAAGCATCCGAGCGCGGTGATGCCGATCGAAAGCAAGCGCGCTTTCTCGGTGGAGCGCTCCAAGGTCTGCGCCACCTGCCATACCGATCAGGCCACCCAATGGAGCCATGGCGTGCACGCGGCGCTCGTCAAGGCGGGCAATCCTATCGCGCCGGTCTGCACCAGCTGTCACAAACCGCATGAAGTGACCAAGGGCGCCGCCCAGGCCATGGACACGGTGCCGTGCAAGACCTGCCACAGCGAAATTTTCGACGCCTATTCCAAGAGCGTGCACGGCGTCTTGCGCGGTGCTGGCCTCACCCAGGCGCCGCTCTGCTTCTCCTGCCATGGCGCCCATGACGTGAAGGTGCCGACCGAAGGCGCTGGCCTGAAGAACACCTGCTTCGGTTGCCATAAGGATGCGGAAGCAAAGCACGCTACCTGGCTGCCAAACTCGCAGCTCCACTTCAAAGTGGTAGCCTGCGTGGCCTGCCACTCGCCCAAGGCCCATCGCAAAGTCGATCTCGTGCTCTATCAGGGCAACGATAAGGATGGCACCAGCCGCCCCTTAGGCGTGCCGGCATTCGAAGGCAGCCATGATTCGACGAAGACCGGCCCCGCTGGCCTCGACGCCATGACGCTGTTCAATGTGCTCGCCTCGCTGAATAAGCCCGGTGTGGAGCACAAGACCGCCATTCGTGGCCGACTGACGGTTGCAAGCGGCGTGGAAGCCCATCAGCTCACCACTGCCGATCAGGCGATCTCCAATTGCGCCACCTGCCATAAGGCTGGCGCGGAAGCCTTCCAGAGCGTCTCCATCTCGGTGGCGGGCCCTGGCGGCATCCCGGAACATTATGATGTGAGCAAAGACGCGCTGCGTTCGGTGCTGTCGCTCAATTCCATCGGCGGCTTCTATGCCATTGGCGGCACGCGCGTCACCCTGCTCGATGCCTTGCTGGTCCTGATGCTGATGGTCGGCTTTGGCCTGCCCGCGCTGCATCTTATCATCCGCTTCCTCGCCGCCCGCCCGGGCGACAAGCAAAACCAGACGCCGAAGGAGAAGTAAGACATGTTGCGCAAGGTCTTAATTCATCCCCTTCCGCTGCGCATTTGGCACTGGACCAACGCGCTTGGCATGATCCTCTTGGCGCTGACCGGCATTCAGATCCGCTATGTCGATCTGATCAATATCGTCAGCTACAAGAACGCGGTGATGATCCACAACTACACCGGCTTTGTGGTCATCGCGAATTTCTTCGTTTGGCTCGCCTTCCACCTCATCACAGCGGAATCGCGCAACTATCACGCCGAGCTCAACCCGGTGAAGATGTTCAAGGGCTGCCTCAACCAGCTCGTCTATTACGGCTATGGCATGTTCCAGGGCTGGAAGAATCCCTTCCACATCGCCAAGTACAAGAAGTTCAACCCGCTGCAGGGCCTGACCTATCAGATCGTGATGTTCGTCTTTGTGCCCTTACAGATCCTTACCGGACTGATGCTGTGGGACGTGACGCGTTTCTCCAAGATCGTCGATTTCCTGGGCGGCGTGCGCGTGGTTGACACGGTGCATGTGATCATCTTCACCATCATCGCCTGCTACATCCCCTTCCATGCCTATCTCGCCACGCTCGGCCGCACCCCGGGCGAGCACATCCACGCGATGATCACGGGCTATGAAGAGGTTGAGGAAGAAGACGAAGAGAAAAAGGCGGAGTAATCACCCCGCATTCGTCATGGCCGGGCTCCGACCCGGCCATCCATGCCATCGCCGCAGATATCTTTCAAAGTTGCCAAGTTTCACGTTCGTCTGGGTGGCCGGGTCAAGCCCGGCCATGACGGCGTTGGAGTTTCACACCCTCAACCCGCCCAGCGCCTCAGAGAGGAGCGCAATGCCTTCGCGCATGCGCGGCAGGTTCAAGCCGCCATAGCCGAAGATCAGCGCGCGCTCGTAAAATTTGCAGTCCTGCGCGCCAGGATCGGTAACGCCGGTGATGCGCACACCCCGTTCGCGCGCCGCCGTGATGATCGCAGAAGCTTGCGGAAAATGCTCGGGCAGGAGCCAGGTGAGCTGTGTGCCCGATTCAGTCCCTAAAAGTTTCACCTCGCCAAAATGCCCTCGCAACGTGCCAATCAAACTATCGCGCTGATCAAGGCAGAGTTTGCGCAACCGGCGCAGGTGGTGATCATATTCGCCGCTCGCCAGAAGATTAGCGATGACCATCTGCTCGAAAGATTGGCCGCCCTCGGTGCCCATGGATTTGATGGCGACAATGCCTTCGGCAAATTCGGGCGGCACCAGAAGATAACCCAGGCAAAGCCCCGCGCCCAAGCTCTTGGTGAAGGAGCCGATGTAGAACACCAGCCCATAAGGATCGATGGTGGCGAGCGGCGGCTGGGCCACGCCCTGATAGCGCAGATCGCTGTCACTATCGTCTTCGATGATATAGGCGCCAGAACTGCGGGCCCATTCGATCAGCTCGGCGCGGCGGGCTTGCGGCAGCGATCCGCCCACCGGGTTCTGCCGCGCTGGCGTGACATAGGCCAGAGAGGCCGGGCCATCCGGCAGGGCTTCGGTGACGAGACCGGTCTCATCCACCGGCACGCCATAGACCTGCGCCCCGCGGGTGCGGAAGAAGGTGGTGATGTCGTCATCGCCGGGCGCTTCCAGGACAACACGATCACTGTGGCGTTGGAAAAGATGCGCCACCAGACTGCAGGCATGACGCCGCCCGGAGACCACAATGATCTGTTCCGGCGAGGCGAGTATGCCCCGCGTGGCCGCGAGATAATTGGCAATGACGTAGCGCAAGGTTTCCACACCTGCCGCAGGCCCGGGCTTTCCGAAAATCGCAGCATCAGCGAGCAGCACTTCGCGCATCCAGCGCAGCCAGACCTTTTGTGGCAGCTGCATGCTGGGATCGAGCACGGTGGGCGAAAAATCGATTCCGCCATCGGCGGGCGCAGCAGCAGGCTTTGCCGCGTAGCGCAGGCTTGGCGGATAAAGCACGCCTTGGCGTGGCGTATCGAGCGGCGCTGTGCTGGAGGTCACCGGCTTATGCTGGCGCGGCGGCGTGGGCGAGACGAATGTCCCTATTGCGGGGCGGGTTTCAAGATAGCCTTCCGCGATCAACCGCTCATAGGCGAATAATACCGTACGGCGAGAAACCCCGACTTGTTCAGCAAGAAAGCGGGTGGCGATGACGCGCGTGTTCGGTTTCAGCTTGCCCGAGAGGATGAGCTCGCGAAGCTGTTCGAATAATTGGTCCTGCAGCGGCACCGGCGCAGTGCGGTCCAGTTGAAGCGGCAGGTTCATGGCCGTTCTTGTACCAAACTAATCTCGATCCGCTCGCTATCCCCACTTTGGGGACCCCATTCTCAGGGGCTCCATTCCTAAGGGACCGCACAGCCCTGTCAATTGCGGACAACCGTTATACGACTCCGCCGACGCAGACGCCGGGAAGCTAGGCCGATTCAGCTTGGATGGCGAGGGAGCGTTATACCCGGCCTGCCTTCAGGGCGGCGAACACCCCCTCCGCTTCAGGGCCGATAATCAGATGCAGGCTTTGCGCGCCCCTGGCCAAGCTGCGGATTCCCGCCCGGCGCAGAACACCCGCATCGCTGAGACGGCTATCGGCGAGCTCCACAACAATGCGGCTGGCACAAAGCGTCAGCGCCTTCACATTGCCTGCCCCGCCGAGCCCGGCGAGAACCGCGCCGACCGGTAAGCTTGTGGAAACAACACTAGGCGATGGTTTCTCAAGCGGGATGGATGCGAGCGGCTTGCCGATAGCGGCTTTGATCTCTGAGGCGATCTGATCGGCTTCAGGGCCAATCACCACCTGCAAGGCGGTGGGCGACGGCCGCACGAAGCCCTTAGCCCCCAGCGCACGCAAAGAGGCTTCATCAATACCCGTATTAGACTTCACGGAGAGGCGCAGACGCGTGGTGCAAGCATCCACCGCGGTAAGATTGTCCGCGCCACCCAGCGCGGTGAGATAGGCCGCACCGCGATCCGTGGCGGCAGCCTGTAGCGTGGTTGCGGGGGCATCGTCCCGGCCCAGCGTTTTCAGATTGAAGCGCTGAATAGCGAAACGAAAGACGCTGTAATAGAGCGCGAAATACACAAGCCCAACCGGCAGCAGCAGCCAAGCCTTCTGTGCCTTGGTGTAATTGATGACGTAGTCGAACAAACCCGCCGAAAAGCCGAAGCCGAGATGCACGCCCAAAATATTCATCAGCACCATGGAGAAGCCGGTCAGCAACGCATGCAGCACATAAAGCGGGGGGGCAAGGAACATGAAGCTGAATTCGATGGGTTCCGTGACGCCGGTGAGAAAGGCGGTCAGTGCCATCGACGCCAGCATGCCGCCAACCTCCTTGCGACGCTCGGGCCGCGCGGTGTGATACATGGCAAGGCACGCCGCGGGCAGACCAAACATCATCACCGGGAAAAAACCGCTCATGAAAGCGCCCGCCGAGGGATCGCCAGCAAAGAAACGATTCAGATCGCCGGTGACACCGTGATAACTGCCGAGATTGAACCAGGCGAGGTTGTTGAGGATGTGGTGCAGGCCGGTGACGATCAATAACCGGTTCAGAGTGCCATAGATGAACAGCCCGACACTGCCAAGGCTTAGCACCGCATGGCTGGCGCTATCCATGGCTTGCGAAATTGAAGGCCAGAGGGTGCCGATAATGAAGGCCGGGATGAGCGCGAGAAACCCCGCTGCAATCGGCACAAAGCGGCGCCCCGCGAAGAAAGCGAGATATTCCGGCAAGCGGATGGTGTGAAAGCGGTTATAGAGCCAGCCTGCGACAAAGCCTGACAAGATTCCGGTGGGCACGCCGAGCTTGGCAAGCTGGCTATCTTTGAAATGCTCTGCAGCCAGCGATAGTGCCGTACCCGAAAGCCCCGTGAGTTCCGAGGGCGGCACCAGCATCAAGGCTTTGGCGCCGGTGGTGGCGACGAGGAAAAACACGGCCCCAGCCAATGCCGCCGCGCCATGATTTTCCTTGGCAAGGCCGACCGCGATGCCGAGCGCGAAGAGCAGACCGAGATTTTGGAAAATGGCCGCGCCCGCCGAGGCGATGAAGGCGATATTCAGCAGATCAGGCTGGCCGATGCGCAAAAGTATGCCAGCCGCCGGGAGCACCGCGATGGGCAGCATCAAGGCGCGACCCAATTGCTGGATGTTTTCGAATTTCACGAGAGGTGCTCCTTTTGAAGGAGGGCGCGGACGGCTTCGGCGCTGTCGCAGGCAAGTGCCTCGGCGGCGAGCGCGCGGCAGGTTTCGATGTGCAGGGCGCGGATCAAGGCCTTCACCCGCGGAATGGCCGGTGCGGGCATGGAAAGCTCTTTGACGCCAAGCCCTATCAGCACCGGCACGGCAGCAGGATCAGCGGCTAGTCCGCCACAAATCGCTGCGATCTTTCCGGCCGCATTAGCGGCTTCCGCCGTTTTGGCGATCAAGCGCAGCACGGCGGGATGCAGCGCATCGAGCTGTTTGGAAAGCGTCGCATGGGTGCGGTCGATGGCGAGGGTGTATTGCGTGAGATCATTGGTGCCGATGGAGAGAAAATCGGCTTCCGCAATCAATTGATCAGCCAAGAGCGCCGAGGACGGGGTTTCGATCATCACACCCAGCGGCGGGATGGGTAGATTGGCATCGGCACAGATCTGGCTGAGCAGCGCACGGATCGCGCGCAGTTCCGGCAGCGCGGTGATCATGGGCAGAAGAATGCGGCAGCAGCCAAAAGGCGTGACGGAGGCAGCGGCTTTCAATTGCGTGGTCAGAAGCTGCGGCCACTCAAGCCCCGCACGAATGCCGCGCAAGCCCAGCTGGGGATTATCCTCCGGCGGGAAGGAAAGATAAGCGACCGGCTTATCTGCACCGATATCGAAGGTTCGTAGGATGAAGGGGCGATGCTGCAGCGCCTCGGCAATGGCTTGATAGGCGGCGCGCTGTTCGTCTTCGCTGGGTGGGGTCTCGCGCTCCATGAAAAGAAATTCGGTGCGCAAGAGGCCACAGCCTTCGGCGCCGAAAGCGACAGCCGAAGCGGCTTCTTCTGCACCCTTGCCGAGATTGGCGAAGACCTCGATGCGCGCACCGTCAGTAGTGTAGGTGATCTCCTGTGCTTCGGCTTTTTCACGGGAGGCGCGGGCCGCCGAAAGCGCGGCATCTTCTTTGGCCTGTGAGATGGTGGCGGCATCCGGCGCGGCATCGACAAAGCCACCCGAAGCATCGAGCAGGATTTCGCTGCCTTCGGCAATGCCAAGCACTTCTTCGCCCGCGCCCACCAAAGCCGGAATGTTCATCGCGGCGGCGAGAATGGCGACATGCGAGGTCGGCCCGCCGCGCGCGGATAGAATACCTGCGATGGAAGATGCGTCAGAAAGATGCGAGGGTAGGATTTCATCCGCGATCAGGATGGCATTGGGCGGATAGGTGGTGCGGACCTCAACCCCAATAAGCCGCGCGAGCATCTGATGTTCGAGATCGAGAAGATCGGCGGCGCGTTCGCGCAGACGCGGGTCCTGAAGACTGCGAAACACCTTCGCAAAGCGGCGGGTCGCGGCTTTCCAGGCGAAAGCGGCACTTTTGTTTTCTGCAATGAGGGCAGAGGCGGCCGCATGCAGTTCGAGGTCCGACAATAATTCCATATGCGCCGCGAGGATTTCGCGTTGCGCACCCTTCGCGCGCCCTGCCGCCTGCGCGATGTCGGCCCGCAAGCCAGAGAGCGCCTCCTGCAAGGCAGCTGTTTCAGTGGCGAGTCCGCAGCCCTCTTCCGGCACCGCGATTTCGGCGAGGCCCAAAGGGGCCGCGATGCCCACAACACGCCCCGGCGCAGCGGTGACGCCAAATATCTTGCTGCCCGCATTGGCGCGCTTCGATGCAACAATGGCGGGGGCGGAAGGTTTTTCTTCTTTATGCGGTTGATCGAGCAGCGCGGCGAGTTTGGCGAGGGTCTCTTCGGCGTGTTCGCCTGTCGCTCTGAGAAGGACCTCATCCAGGTAGCGAATGCCCAAAGCCATCACAGCGATGGCGCTTTTGGCATTGGCGCTGCGGCCCTGACAGGTGATGGACACCTCGCCTGCGAAAGCTTTCGCCGCTGCGGCCAGCACCGCGGCGGGACGGGCATGCAAACCATGCTCAGACGCGATGATCACGCGGCGCGTGGCGGTTTCGCCTTTGGCGTTTTGCGCGGTAGCTTGCACGCGGGGTTCAACGGAAAAGAGCGCTTCGCCTGCCGCGATTTCGCGGCCAGTCATCAGAGATGTGAGCGTGAAGCCTTCGCCATTAGCAAGGATGATGGGCGTGATCAGGCTTTTGGCTTTCTGCGCGAGAAGATCGAGATCGAAGGCGAGCAGCGGATCACCTGCCTTCACCTTGGCACCCTGTTCGGTGAGCGGTGTGAAGCCCTCGCCTTTGAGCGCCACGGTTTCAAGGCCGACATGAATGATGATCTCTGCGCCGTTTTCCGCGCGAAGTGTGACGGCGT
This sequence comes from Rhizomicrobium palustre, assembly GCF_011761565.1. Lineage (NCBI taxonomy): Bacteria > Pseudomonadati > Pseudomonadota > Alphaproteobacteria > Micropepsales > Micropepsaceae > Rhizomicrobium > Rhizomicrobium palustre. The sequence goes on from NZ_JAASRM010000001.1 coordinate 862,934, forward strand.
GTTTGGCAAGCCCGATGACCTCGCCATCACAAGGCGCGCAAACGCGGCCCTCACTCGGGTCAATCGCGACACCATCGCCCAAGATGCGTTCGGCGAAGACCGCATCGGGCACTTCCTCCAGCGGCGCAACCCAGCCCGAACAAGGTGCAACAATCGTGAGGGCCATGGTTACTCCTGCACCAGCGGCTGCACCCAATCGATTGCCCAAACGGGATCGACCTTGCGCCGCGCGAAAACAAAACAAAGATCCTGCGCGCCTTTTTGCGGCGTGATCTTCACAGAAAGATGAGAGGTATTGGCCTTCAGCGGCACAACTGCCAGCTTTTCGCCTTTGCAATCGCCTAAGCGGATTTCGAGCTGGCCATGGGGTGCGGCTTTGGCATCGAGCGGGATATGCTTGATGTCATCGCCGATCTGGAAATTGAAGGGCAGATGGGTGACGGCAATGTCGAAGCCGCGCACAGACGAAAGATCGATCCCCTTATAAAACCAGCAGGGGTTCATCACATCGACCATCACCACCGCACCGCTATGGCCCTTCTGCGCCAGAGGAATGCCGTTACCGCAAAGCTCCAGCGTGTAGGAATTACGGCGCAGGATAGATTGTGCAGTGAGGCTCTCACTCCGGGGCGGGGCAATGGGCTTGCCCTCTGCAAAGGTCGTCGCGGTGATAGTGGCGGGCAGCTTGGTGTCGAAAGGCGCGCTATAGAGGGGGGATTGCGGTGTGGGTGCGGAACCGTCCAGCGTGTAATGGATCACGCCGTAGCCGGATTGGTTGGAGAGCGTCACGCTGGCGCCACTTTGCGCGGGCTTCGCCGCGACATTCACCGAAAAAGCGGCGTCGGAATAGCGGATGCCGAGCGCCTGATAGCGGCGCATCTGATCCGGCAGGCGGGAAAGAAAATCCGGCCAATTATGCTTTTCGCGCGGCGTCCAGGCGATTTCGGCAACAGCGGCAAGGCGCGGGAAACCGGCATAGAACACCGCATTCATCGTCGGCAGATGCTCGGTCCAGATATTGGCCTGCATGCCGATGAGATGTTTTGCCAGCGCGCCTTTGGGCTCGGGATCGAAGGCATAGACATCCTTCAATGTCGACTGCACGCCGCGGCAAGTCGGCTCTCCCTCGCGCGCGATCTGGCAGTAGTCGAGATAGAGTTGCGGCGCGGGCGAGAACACCACATCATGGCCTTTCTCGGCCGCTTCGATGGCACTCTCGGGCGTGCGCCAGCTGGTGATCGCGGCATTGGCGGGCGGACCGCCTTCCAGAATCTCGTCCCAGCCGATCAGCCGCCGCCCATGCGCGTCCAGATATTTGCCGATGCGGGCGGTGAAATAGCCTTGCAGTTCTTTCGTATTCGGCACGCCCAAGGCTTTCATCTGCGCTTGGATTTTGGGCGAAGCATCCCATTGGCCCTTGGGGGCTTCATCGCCGCCAACATGAATATAAGGGCTCGGGAAAAGCGTCATCACTTCCGAAAGCACGTCTTCCAGGAATGCGAAGGTCGCATCATCGACATTATAAAGGTTGGGGAAGATGCCCCAATCGCCGGAAACCTTGCGCGACGGATGCTTGATGGACGCAAGTTTCGGATAAGCCGCCAGGGCGGCAGAGGCATGGCCCGGCATCTCGATTTCCGGCACCACGGTGATGTGGCGCGCGGCAGCATAAGCAACCACGTCACGCACCTGATCCTGGGTATAGAAACCACCATGACGGCCTTCGCGGCTGTTCTTGCGCCAGGCGGCTATCTTGGTGAGGAGCGGATATTTCTTGATCTCGATGCGCCAGCCCTGGTCATCGGTCAAATGCCATTGCAACACATTGAGCTTATGGATCGCCATCGCATCAATGAAGCGCTTGACCTCGTCCACCGTCTGAAAATGGCGCACGGAATCCAAGAGCACGCCGCGCCAGGAAAACCGCGGCGCATCGGTGATGTTTTGCGCCGGGATGGTGGAATTTTCGGAAGCGAGCTGCCAGAGCGTAATCGTGCCGTAGAAAAGGCCCGCCTCACCTGTTGCGGCGATCTCCACCCCTTTGGGCGTAATTTGCAAGCGATAGGCTTCCGGCGCGAGACCCTCGACATGACGCAGCATCACTGCACCCTCGCCGCCTGTATCCGGCAGCGAGGTCTTTTGTAGAAGTCCCGAAAGATAAGCCTTGGTCGCGGCGCAACCTGCCGCATCGGCGCAGCTTATCGCCGTGGCGCGGGAGAGCGCGAAGGTGCCGTCGCTCTTTTGGATATCGGCCGCAAGCGGAATCATGGCCTCTGAATTTGCACCCAAACAGAGAAAAAGAAAGGCCAGAGCGGCAGACGTGCGGAAGATGGATGCCATGTTGCGTGCCTATGAAGGTGGCGGAAAAAATCTATGCGGTGCGGGCCTCCGCGGGAAGCGAAAAGCACGCGTAAACGCGGTATAGTGGCCGGAACGGTTCTGGGATGCGTAATGACCGAGGCGATATTCGAGACAGCCCTGAAGCTGCATGGCGCGGGACGCCTTGCCCAAGCTGAAGGGCAATACCGCGCTCTGTTGCAGCGCGCGCCACACCATGCCCCCGCGCGTCACCGGCTTGGGCTGCTGTTGATCCAGACGGGGCGCCTGGCCGAGGCACTGAAGGAATTGCAAAGGGCGGTTGGCGATACGCCGCAGGATGCGCAGCTGCGCCAACATTTTGCGCTCTTGCTGCACCGGCTCGGCCATACGGCAGAAGCGGTGCGCGAAGCCGAAGACGCGGTGGCGCTCAAACCCGATTTCGCTGCGGCTTGGAGCACGCTGGGTGCGGCGTTGCTCGCACAAAACCAGCCGGAGAATGCGCTTGCCGCCTTGCAGCGCGCCGTGATGCTGGCGCCGAACGATGCAGAGGCGTGGAAGACGATTGGGCAAACGCGACTGGCGTTGGACGCCTATGATGCGGCGCGAGAGGCATTCGAGCAGGCGCTGCGCCTTGCGCCGCGGGCGATTACCGCACAGCTTGGGCTGTGTGAAGCCTTGGGCAGCTTGGGCCGGCAGGAAGAAGCGCTGACCTGCGCCGAACGCGCTTTGGCGGTTGATCCCGGCTATGCCCCCGCGCATTTGGCGCGTGGCACGGTGCTGAAACAGCTTGGCCGGTTCGACATGGCCGCAGAGAGTTTTCAGCGCGCCACGGAACTGGCGCCCGATACTGCCGCCTTCCATCGCGCCTTGGGCGAGACGCGGCGCTATGGGGCCGATGATCCGCGCCTTCAGCCATTGGAAGCTCTTTTGGGGCGGGAGCTGCCCGCCACGCAAAAGGTGGAACTCCATTTCGCCCTGTTCAAAGCCTATGACGATCTTAGGCGGCACGACGAAGCCTTCGCGCAGCTGGAGGCCGGCAATCGCTTGTACCGGGCAAGCCTGCCCTATGACGAAGCGGTGGTGTTCGCGTTTTTCGATGCGATGAAGCGCAGCTTTGATGCGGATGCTGTTCGGGATGTGAGCCGCAACGATTCGGAGCTTGCGGTGTTTATCGTCGGCATGCCGCGCTCGGGCACCAGCCTGGTGGAACAGATTCTCGCCAGTCACCCCGACATATATGGCGCGGGCGAGCGGCAATGGATCGCCAGCTTGGCGCGCGAAATCCTGCCGGGGTATCCTGCCGGTGTGACGGCCGCGGCGGCGCAAGAGCTGGGGCGTCGCTATGAAGAAAAGCTGCGCGCGCTGTCTCCCCATGCGAAGCGGATCACCGACAAGCTGCCCGCCAATTTTCGCCATTTGGGGCTTATTCATAGAGCCCTGCCGCAGGCGCGCATCATTTATCTTCGCCGCGATCCGCGCGACACCTGCTTTTCCTGCTATTCCAAACTTTTCCGCAGCGGGCTGAACTTCGCTTACGACCTGGGCGAGCTTGGCCGCTATTACCGGCGCTATGAGGATTTGATGGCGCATTGGCGCCACGTGCTGCCGCCGGAATGCCTGCTTGAAATCGAATACGAGACCCTGGTCGAGAACTTCGAAGCCGAGGCGCGGCGGCTGGTAGCATTCTGCGGTCTTGAATTCGATCCTGCCTGCCTGCGCTTTTACGAGACCAAGCGCGCGGTGCGTACGCTTTCCGAATTCCAGGTGCGCCGCCCACTTTTCTCGGATTCTATCGGACGCTGGCGTGCTTACGAGCCCTTCCTTGCCCCGCTGATCGCGGCGCTGTCCTGACTTAAAAAAAGAGGCAGAGCGGAAAGCTCCACTCTGCGCTTCTAAGTTGGTTCGAGGGCAAGTGTGCATGTGCTTTAAGGGCCCGGCTAGGCACGACGCCCAGCCGGGTCGAAGAAGGGATCAATATTTGAAGCGCACACCGGCATAGAGCTGGCTGCCGTTGGAATAGAGCGCGCGCGGCATCGTGGCGTTGTTGGCGTAGTATTTCAGCGTCTGGTTGGTGAGGTTGAGGCCGTTGAAGGTCAAGGTGAGGTTATCGGTCACCGTGACGTTCACTGAGGCATCAAGCTTGCCATAGGCGTTCTGATATTCCGCCGCCGAGCGATCCATGCCCACCAGCGAGGATGAAACATAGCCGTAAGCGAGGCGCGCCGAGAGCCATTCGTTTTCGAAATAGGCCGAGGCGTTGACGGTGTTTTTGGTGTTGCCGACCAAAGAACCGCCGCCCGTCTCCGCACCGCTGGTATAGGCATAATTGGCGATGATGCCGAAGCCGCCCCAGATCGGCTGGGTCCAGGCGATTTCATAGCCTTCGTCATGACCCGAAGTGTTGAACGGCGCGGTGATGTCATAGACCGAGTAGACTGGCGCGCCCTGGCCCGTCTTCAACATGTCGAGATAAGTGCCCTTGGTGATGCCCTTGGTCACATAAGACGACAGGTCCATATAGAAGACGCTGACCGAGATCATCGATTGCGGGCCGTAATACCATTCCCACGAAACATCGTAATTGGCCGACTTGACGGGCTTCAGATTGGGATTACCGCCCGAACCTACATGGGTGAGATCGGTGAGATTGACCGCCCCGCCAAGCGCGGAATAATCGGGCCGCGCCATGGTTTCAGCCGCTGCGAAACGCAGCACCTGATCCTCAGTGACATTGATCGAAATATTGGCGCTGGGCAGAACGTCCCAATATTCCTTATCGATCTTGTTGAGGTGGTAACAGCCGAAATCGCTGTAGATATCGCCGGTCACAGGGCAGGTAGAGCCCACCGCCGCCGTGCCATTGACCGGCTGATAGATCGTCTCCTGCGTATTGACGATGCGCACGCCGATATTGCCCTTCCAGCGATCGCCGCCGAGATTGGCCATCACGTAGCCAGCCACGTCCTGCTCGCCCACATCGGTGGCACCCGACCACATATAGCGCGAGGCGCGGCCGTTAATGTCGGCGGCCGATTGTGTATAGCTGCGCCAGCTTTTCTGCGTGCTCAGCACATCCACGATCTTGGCAACATCGCCTTGCGGCACATTGGTCAGCATGCCGGCGATCTTGAAGGCATCGGCGAAATCCGAGGGGTAATTGCTGGTCGAGACCGCATCGCCGGTGTAGCCCGGGCCAGGTCCGTAAGAGACGCCGCCATCCCAGATATCGGATTTGTGGTGATGGTCAGCATAGCGGAAACCCGCCTTCACCGATTGGATCGGACCTGCATCCAGCTTCTGCTCGGCATCGAACTCGAAATAATACTCGCGGTCATAGGCTTTGGAGACCGCGCCCCAGGCCCAGTCATTAGTGAGCGTGCCAGGCTTGGAAAGATCAAGCCCCGTCACCGACACCGCCGCAACACCGCTGGAGAAGTCATAAGAGGCCGGCGCGGGTGCCGTCATGCCTTCCCAGGCTGCTTGCTCCGGTGTGGTGCCAGCACCACGGGTGTAGCCCGCCTTCACCTTGATGGTGAGATCATCGGTCGGGTTATAGGTGACGTCGCCATTGAAGTAATAGGCATCGCTCATCGAATGCGGGCGCATGATGAAGTCCGCCACGATGGGCGAGATGCCAGCCATTTGCGGCAGGCTGGCGGAGACCAGCGTGTTGTTCACGACCTTATAGCTGCTAGGCACATTGGCGGTGGCGCCGCCAAACTCTTTGGAGCCCCAGAACATGTAGTTGTTGTTCTTATTCGACGCGCCCATATGGGAATAGAAGGCGTCGAAGGTGATTTCGAGGGCATTGCTGGGGCGGAACTGTGCTGCGAAGGAGCCGCCCTGGCGGATGCGTTCCTGTTCGAAATAAGCCGAACCGATCAAGGTGGGATAATAAACACCGGCGAGATCGGGATGGCTCACCGCCGCCGCATCTGTAGGATCGAATTTCGCATAGCCAAGGAATTCCTGACCGTCGCGGCGGATGTTGCGCTGTTCATAGAAACCCTGCAGCATTACGCCGAAAGAATTGGTATCGTTCTTCCAGGCAAGCAGGCCGTTGAATTGCGGCGTGGTATCGCCGCGCAGCGTGGTGTAGGCGGCTTCCGCACTGACTTCCACAGTGAAGGTCTTATCGAAATCGAGCGGCTTGCGGGTGATGATGTCCACCGCGCCAGCGACACCACCTTCCACCAGATCGGCCTGCTGACTCTTATAGACCTTCACGCTGGAGACGATTTCCGCCGGGAAGAGCGAATAAGACACCGAGCGGCCGATATCCTGATACTGATCAAGAATGAACCAGTCGCCGGTGGAGACCGCATGGCCGTTCACCAAGGTCTGGGTGAGGCTGGGGCTGGTGCCGCGAATCGAAACGCGGTCATTTTCGTCAAAACCGCCCTCGCCCGAGGCCGCAGATACCGTGTTCACGCCCGGCACGCGCTGCAAAGCATCGGCGACGTTCTTATCGGGGAATTTGCCGATATCTTCGGCTGAAACCGCATCCACAATGGCGGTGGTATCCCGCTTGATGTCCATGGCGCGCTGCAGCGAGGCGCGCATGCCGGTTACAACCACGGTTTCCATGGCTTCCTGGGCAAGCGCCGGAGCCACAAGGCTCGCAAGCGCCAGAACGCTCGCCGAACCCGCAAATACTGCCCGTAACTTCATGGCTAAAATCCTCTCTCTTTGGTCGACAGGACGCGCCGAACTGCCCTCCGCCCGCCCCTCACAAAACCGGTTCCAGCCCCTGTCCGAAATCACCGGTTCATATCCAATACAATACCATTCTTAAATTGGGCCGCCCTGTCAAGGCGAAAGTGCGGCAAAAATGTGCACTAAAATTCGTCAGACATGCCTGTTTTCCTGCATCATTTTTGGGTTGACTTAGGACCGCCACTTTATGGTACTGCATTGGTACTAAGTTTGCTCCCGGATAAACCCGCCAGCACAGACCAATTCACGGAGGGATCAGTGCCGTCTCTTTCGGCGATCATCGGGCGCCTCAATGAGGAGCAAAACCTGCCGCTCTATCAGCAACTTCAGCGAGGGCTTCGGCGTGCCATCGAGATGAAATTGCTCAATCCGGAAGACGCGCTGCCGCCGGAACGCGATCTCGCTGAGGAGTTCAATGTCTCGCGCATCACCGTGCGCAAGGCACTCGATGGCCTCGTCAGCGAAGGGCTTTTGATGCGCCGCCAAGGCTCAGGCACCTTCGTCGCGAGCCGGGTGGAGAAGAGTTTTTCCAAGCTTTCGAGCTTCACCGAAGATATGACCTCACGCGGTAAGACGCCGCGTTCGGTGTGGCTGAGGAAATCCCAAGGCGTGGTCTCGCCGGAAGAAGCCATGTCCACCGGCTTTGCGCCGGGTACGCCGGTCTATCGCTTCAATCGCTTGCGCTATGCCGACGACACGCCGATGGCGCTGGAATTTTGCACCGTGCCGGCCTTTGCGCTGCCGTCGTTAGAGGCGGTGCAGTCGTCACTCTATGACGCGCTGGAAAAGGCTGGAAATCGGCCGCGGCGCGCCTTGCAGCGTTTGCGCGCCGTGCTGCTCACGGCGCCTCAGACCGAGCTTCTGCATGGAAAAGAAGGCGATGCCGGGCTTCTGGTGGAACGCCGCGGCTTTCTGCAGGACGGGCGCACGGTCGAATTCTCGCAATCCTATTATTGCGGCGACACCTATGACTTCGTCGCCGAACTGACCACTTCGGAGTAACGCGTGCAGACCTTGATGTTCCGTGAAGCCGCCGAGGCCGCATCTGTGGTGGCAAAGCAGTTTTCCGATACGGCGGGCGAGGTTTCCGCATTGGCCGCCAAGCTGAAAGCGATGAAGCCGCGCGCGGTGATCACGCTGGCGCGTGGCAGCTCGGATAATGCGGCGACTTTTGCGAAATATCTGATCGAGACGCGGCTCGGCATTCTCACCTCTTCCGCTGCGCCGTCGATTTCCTCGGTCTATAGCGCCAAGGCGGATTTGAAAGAGACGGTGCTGATCGCGACCTCGCAATCCGGCAAAAGCCCCGACATTGTGACGGCGTTGCAAGCCGCGAAAGAAGCGGGCGCCTTCACCATCGCGCTGGTGAACGTGATCGACTCACCTTTGGCCCAAAGCGCCGATATCGCCCTGCCGCTTTGTGCGGGCCCGGAAAAAAGCGTGGCGGCGACAAAGTCGTATTTGGCGACGGTGGCCGGTATCGCGCGGCTGGTGGCGGCTTGGAGCGAAGATCACGCGCTGGCCACGGCGCTGGATGGCTTGCCGGATTTGCTCGCGAAAGCCTGGGGTTTGGATTGGAGCGCGGCGGTGGAAAAGCTGCTGCCGGCGAAGAATCTCTATGTGATTGGGCGCGGTGTCGGTTTCGGCGGCGCGCAGGAAGCGGCGCTGAAATTCAAGGAAACCTGCGCCATCCATGCAGAGGCCTTCAGTTCGGCGGAAGTGCGCCATGGACCGATGGCGCTGGCAAAAGACGGCTTTCCGGCGCTGGTGCTGTCACAAAATGACGAAACCCGCGCCGGTATGCTAGAATTGATGGAGGCGCTATCCCAAAGCGGCGCGGAGATTCTTCTGTCCGGCTTTGCCGATCCGCGCGCAACGGTTCTGCCATCGCTGGAGGCGCATCCTGTGTTGCAGCCCATTCTTTTCCTGCAAAGCTTTTATCGCCTCGCCGAAGCGCTTTCGCGCGCCAAGGGGCTGAACCCCGATTCGCCGCCGCTGCTGAACAAGGTCACTGAGACGCTATGATCACCGCATTTTCGAACGGGCGCATTGTTGCCGGGGATCGCCTGCTTACGGGGCAAAGCGTCCTTTGCGAAAATGGCGTGATCACGGCGCTGGTCGCGGATGAAGCTGTGCCGCAGGACGCAAAACGGGTTGATCTTGCGGGCGGGATTTTGCTGCCGGGCTATCTCGATGTGCAGGTCAATGGCGGCGGTGGCGTGCTGTTCAATACCGCGCCCAACGTGGAAGGACTTGAAGCCATCGCCGAGGCCCATGCAAAATTCGGCACCACCGGGCTGATGCCCACCATCATTTCCTCCGATCTTGCCACCCTCGCCAATGCTATTGCAGCCGTGGATGCGGCCATCGCGAAAGGCCTGCCGGGCATTCTGGGCATTCACATCGAAGGCCCGTTCTTAAGCCCCAAGCGGCGCGGCATTCATAACCCGCCCGCCTTTCCCGAACTCAACGACGAAGCGGTGGCGGTGCTTTCTTCCTTGAAGCGCGGCAAAACCATGGTGACTTTGGCACCGGATGCAGTGCCGGTTGCGGCGGTGGAAAAGCTGGTGGCGGCGGGCGTGATCGTGTGCATCGGCCATTCCGACGCCAGCTATGATCAGACTGTTGCCGTGCTGAAAGCGGGCGCACGCGGCTTCACCCACCTCTTCAACGCCATGGCCCCGCTGACGACGCGCGAGCCGGGTGTGGTCGGCGCGGCGCTGGACGACCGAAGCGCCTGGTGCGGGATCATCACCGATGGCCATCATGTCCATCCGGCGACGGCACGCGTGGCCTATGCCTGCCGCGGCGCCGAAAAGCTGATGCTGGTGACCGACGCCATGCCGCCCGTGGGCAGCGACGAGAACAGCTTCATGTTGCAAGGCCGCTTGATCCGTGCGGAAAATGGCCTCTGCCTCGGGCCGGATGGAACACTCGCCGGAAGCGCCACCGATATGGCGACGGTGGTGGAGAAAGCCATGGCGATGTTCGGCGAGACCGACGCGGTGAAAGCGGCGAAACTCTCCAGCGGCAACGCGGCGGCCTTCTTAGGCTATAAGGATCGCGGCGTGATCGCGCCGGGCGCCCGCGCCGATTTCGTGGCTGTCGACGACGCGTTCCGGCTGAAGCAGACCTTTATGGCTGGGGCCAATCTTTAAAGAGCAGTGCCCGCACCTCTTGGATTGAGAGCGGCGATTTCCAGCGAATGGCTTGATCGGTATGGCGCGCACCCGGGCCGGTTGATCCGGATTCCGCAAAGCGCGAATCCTCGGGGCGGAAGATTGCCGTTTTGGTGCCATCCCGTGCCGTGCCCGCCATCACATCCCAATGCTGGGATTTGATGTGCGCATCCATGAAGCAATCGATGAAGGAGGCGTAGCCCACCGCATTGGGATCGGCATAGCGCCCATCGGGAAAATGCGAGGTGGGATGCCAGGGCCGCGCCAAGGCAATGGTGTTATCTGGAACACCGTCATCCCGCGTCAACCGCGAGCGATAGACCACAATACCGATGGCTTGCGAGAGCTGGGTTGAGGGCGCGAGAAGGAAGGACTGGGTTTCGCCTGCGGCCATCTTGGCGCCGCGCTTGCGGGTGCGCAGCTCGCTATCCTGAATCAGAAGCTGGCCGTTGCCGAAGATGAAATCGACATTGCCCGCGATCAGACTCTTGTCGATAAAAGCGCGGGCGCCATTGGCAAAGAGGGTGTCCTGATAACCGAGCAAAGCCGCATCACGGATGCTGACGCGATCACTGTGAATGTCGAGCAGCAACGCGGCGGCTTGGGAATTCCCGATCTTCTTGGGATCGTTATCGGGCAAGGCATCATTGGAAAGATAATCGAAGGTGTTTTCCACGGTGAGCGCCTCGACCTTCACCTCATCCGCATCAATGGTGAGCGTGGCGGAGCCCGGCGTGCCCCAATTGGCGCGGTGATACTTGCCCGCAGTCTGCGCCACCGCGTCGAAATAAAGCCGCGTGCGGCCGACGCCCTCACCTTTCAGCGTGGTTTTGGGACGGGTGATATTGACCTTCTCATAGAAATCCCCAGCGCCAAGCTTGATCGTGACCCAGCCAGTCTCGGTGCCCGCCGCGTTGAGTGCTGCTTGAACGGAAGCGTAGCAGTGCTCCACCCCGGTGCAGGATTTCTCCACGCGATAGGCATAGGAGGGGGCAGCCTCTGCCGTGCCGCAGAAAATCACCAAGGCGAGAAAGAGCGAACGAGAGATCATTTGCCGTGTTTCTTCTTTGCGCTGGAGTCGCGAGGAGAGAGGAAGCTGTCCATCGCCTGAACGATCTGATTGAGATAAGGATCGAACAGCCAGAAGGTGTGCGGCACATGCGTCAATTCCAGATAGGTATTGCGGATGTGAAGGCGATCCAGATCGGCCATCACCGCTTCGCGCCCGGCGGTGAAACGCGCCATGCCGCTACCGATGATCAGCGTCGGCGGGGATTGCACATCGACATAATTGGACGCGCTGGCTTCACGCCATTTTTCGCCTGCCGTTTCATAGGCGCCGCCAAGCCATAGCGCAGCGGGCGATTTCGCCCCTGCCGCGTTTTCGTTCTTCAGAGCAAGGGGCGTGGTGAAATCGAACAGCCCATCAAGATTGATGAGCGCATTGACCCGCGTATCTTGGCCCGGCGCGCTCTTGAAGAGGCCCTTATCGGCGGAATAGGCGAGCAAGGCCGCCATCTGGCCGCCAGAGGAACCGCCACTGATGGCAATCTTATCCGGCGCGAAACCAAATTCCTTGGCTTGCGACTTTGCCCAGACGATCGCGTCATTGAGATCGATCAGCCCTGCGGGATAGCCCGCTTCCGGTGCGAGGCGGTAATCGGGGATCAGCACCACATAGCCACGCTGCGCCAGAAGATTGGCGATGGCATAGAAATTCGATTTGCGCCCGCTGCGCCATGCCCCACCATGCACAAACAGGACCGCCTGATGGCGCGCCTTTTGGGGCTTGGGCAAAAACACATCACAATAGAGCGCGCGACCACCAGCCTTCTTATAAAGCCGGTCAGCTAAGATCTTCTGGCCCGTCTGAAGATTCAGTACCGGCAGTTCGATCTCGGGAAAATCTATTTTATAGGCATTGTAGCGCTGCGCGGTCGTGTAGCTGTCATCGACCGGGATGAGGTCTTGAGCATTCGCCGGAAGCAGCAAGAACAAGGCTGCCGCAAAAAGACGTTTCATCGCGCACCACTTTCTCATTTTGCCTTCACGCGGGGCCACCCATTCCGGGAGGGGAGGAGCGACCCCGCGATCCGGCATTCCGAAAGGCCGCGCACCGTCAGCGCGGCCCCTCGGGTAAGGCTTAATAGCGATACCGCACACCCAGGAACCATTCAGCACCAGTTTTGCTGAATTCGCGGGTCGTGTTCATCGTGCCATCGCCCGTGTCGTAGATCCGCTCGAGTTCGTTGGTGATGTTGATGCCCTCGAGGCGGAGGGTCAGATGGTCGGTGAGGTTATAGAAAGCGGCCAAATCCATGTGGGTCGGGCCGTATTTGTATTCCTGCGCATTGCCGTTACCACCCGGCTCGCTCAGGAGATAGTTGTCGCGCTTATTGACCGAGAGGCGAACGCCGTAATCACCGGAATCGTAATAGAAGGTGAAGTTATAGGAGTTCGGCGAAAGACCGGTCGAATCCTGCGCGGAGACATAGGTGTAGTTGGAGGCAACACCGAAATTGCTCACCCAACCCGGCAGCGACGGCACCCAATCGGTCAGGAAGGTGAAGGGCTGGTTGAAGATCACCTCAACACCCTGAACATGATTGCCGCCTTCGCGATTGACCGGAATGGTGAAGGTATAAGGCACCTTCGCCGGGTCGGCGTTGAAGGAAGGATCATATTGCGGATCGGCATACATGGCGGGCCAATAGGCCGGGTCCACCATCTTCTGCACGACCTGCGTGGTCAGTGAGGAGACCATCTCCTTGTTGAACAGGCCGACCGCGAAGAGGCCGCCCTTGCCCATATACCATTCGACGCTGAGGTCGATATCGTTGGATTCATAAGGCTTCAGATCGGGGTTGCCGATATTGCCCACAGAGCGTGTGGTGTAGCCGAACGTCGGTCCCGCGATGTTCAACGAGTTCAGACCCGGGCGCGCCATGCTGCGCGCGAAGGCGAAGCGGGCGACGACATCGTCGGTGACATCAAGGGCAAGGTTCATCGACGGCAGATAGCTGTCATAGCTGTGGGAAACCGTGACCGGCGTCCCAGCCAGAACCGCGCTCGACTTCACATTGGTCTGGACATAGCGCATGCCGGTATCGGTACGAAGACGCATGCCGCCGATTTCGAACTCATTGGCGATTTCGATGAAGCCCGCCAAGGTGCGCTCATCAACCGTCCAGCCCTTATCGATGCTGGGCGTGTAGACATTGGTGTAGATGCCATCGCGGTACAGCGCGTCGAAATCCGCTACCGCCCAGGTCCAGAGCTTGGCCCCGCCCGGCATATCATCGCCAAAGCCCTTGATCGGGAAAGCCTTGGTGTATTTGGACGGATTGAAGGCCGCGCTGTTGCCCTGCCCTTCGGCATAACGCACTTCGCGGTCGTTGTAATCGAAGCCCGCCTGGATAGTGAGGGTGTCGGTCTTGTAGGTCACGTCCTGCTTGGCCGTGAAGTTCTCTTTGCCGACGTTGTTGTTGCGATGCGCACCCGTGATGGCGTCGATGTAGTTGCTGCCCCTATTCGGGTCGTAGCTGCCGTAGCTGACCGCCGGAACATAGGAGTTATTCGTGAAGTCGAAGGAGAAAGGATGCGGGATGGAGCGGTAATAGGGCCGCAATTCGGTGCGGTTGGCGTTATCCGTGGCAAGACCGATCAAGGATTCGAAGGTGACCTTGTCCGTCGCGTTCCACTTTGCGTTCATCACATATTGGTTGAACTGCGAGACCGAGGTCTGCAAGCGGCTTTCATACCAAGACGTAACATTGTCAAAGCTGGCGGCCTGAAGCTGCTTGCCGTTCGGGTCGATGGTGAATGACAGCGGTGTCTGACCGGTAAAATTACCCGCCGGACCATGCGTCAACAACCATTCCATGGAGTTGTAGTTCTGGCGGTCGTTATCCAGCTCGGAATGTAAGGCATCGAAGCTGATTTCGACGCTCTCCACGGGGCGATATTGCACCGAGGCGGTGAGGCCGAGGCGCTTCTGCTTATTGCCGAAGAAGTCAGCGCGCGGAAGATTGGGGGAATAGACGCAATTAAGTGCATCCTTGGCACCGCAATAAGTGCTGGGCGTGCCGGTCACTTTGGTCTTGGCATCATCCCAGCTATCGCCATTGGCGAAGGGCGAGGTCCAGCGCACGCTGCCCCAGCCTTCCTGATGCACGGTGCGCCGGGAAACCGCAGCAGAGAGCAGGATACCGAGCTTGTCGTGGAAGAAGGTATCGCTGACCATCACCGTGAGGCGCGGATCGGCGATCCCCGTCATGGTGTTGTAGCCTTCTTCGGCAGAGATCGAGGCCGCAGTGCCGCTGAAATCGAAGGGCTTGGCCGAGTAAAGATCGACCGTGCCGGCCATACCGCCTTCTTCCATCGAGGCGCGCTGGGTCTTCTGCACATCCACACGATTGAAGAGTTCGGCCGCAAAGACGTGGAAGTCGAAGGTACGGCCTGCATTCACGGTAACGCCCCCCGAATCCAAACCGTCGGAGCTCGCAGGTACTTCCATGCCGTTCAAGGTGGTGCGGGTGAAGTCCGGGCTGAAACCGCGCAGGGTGATGTTGCGCCCTTCGCCGCCTTCACGCGTCATCGCGACGCCTGGCAGGCGCTGGATGGATTCGGCGAGATTGAGGTCAGGCATTTTGCCGATGTCCTCGGCGACGATGCTTTCCACCTCGTTGACCGCTTTGCGCTTGATATCGCGCGCTTCCTGCAAGGTGGCACGAAAGCCGGTGACCGTGACGGTCTCCAAGGTTTCGTTATCCTGGGCGTGCGCTGGCGCACCGGCAATAATACCCAACACCAGCGCAAGCGCCGAAGTTGAGTTTCTCAGACCGTGTGACATTCCTTCCTGATCCTCTCGTCTGTTTGTTTCCAACGGCGAGATCATCAAGACCCCATCCGCTGTGCGACTGACGGTTAGGCCAGTCCCCTTCAACATCAGTTCGAGAGCAGCAATGGCTTCGTAATTGCCTTGAACGGCAGGTGTCACGACACTGCGAAGAAGATCGCCTCGAGCCATGACGGAGACTTCTGCTTGGCGCGCAAGCTCGGGTATCGAGACTCCTGCATTTCCGGCAGGAATATCGAATGCCTTCACTTGAGCGGTGCACGGTGAGCAGCTTAAGACCCAGACGAATGCTATACACCCGCTGGCTGCTGCCCAGTGTCCCCTGGTTCTCACGCCTCCCCGCTTAGCCCGCTATCCTGCGGTTTCTTATTGCCCTCTCCTGATGTTGCACCAGGAGACGGCGAGCTTCGCGAATTCCCTAACGTGTCGCTGTCGTGCGACGAAAAATTTTTACTTCCTGTCCGTTTACATCTACCTGCAGATCCAACGCCGAGGCGGCACTCTTGGCAAATCCCACCGGGTCATTGGACACAAACGACCCGGTAATGGTCATATTGGCCACAGCCGGGTCAACCACGATCTGAATATCGCTGTAGCGCGCATACTCCTTTGCCGCGTCTTCGAGAGTTTCGTCATCAAAGGCGAGGCGGCCATATTCCCACGCCAGATTGCGCGCCAAGCGGGCTTGCGCCACAGGTGTGGCCGTGATCGGGGCATTCTTTGGCGCAAGCGCCAGCGTGTTAGCGCTAACGCGTACCGGCGCAGAAGATGCCACGTCGGCGCGCTTAAGCTCCACCACGCCTTCTTTCACCAGGACGCGTACAGGCCTTTCGGGCAGCGCGGAAACCGTGAAGCTGGTGCCCACCGCGCGCACCAAGGTTCCGTTTGCTTCCACAACAAAGGGGCGTTTCTTGTTTTTGGCGACATCGAACAGCGCTTCGCCACGCAGGAGTTTGATCTTGCGCAATTCGGGCGTGTATTCGATGGCGACCTTGGAATTGGTATTGAGCTTCACCACCGAGCCGTCGGCGAGAAGAACCTGGCGGATTTCGCCCTTGCCCGTGGCAATGGTGGTATCGCGCAAGGCATTCCAGACGCCCGCACCAATCACGCCGACAGCGGCAATACCCGCAGCGGCGCTGCCGGTCATGAGAATGCGGCGGCGCGTCCAGACAGGGGTCTCAACCGGCTTGATGGTATTGGTGATCTCGCGCGCCCAGCCATGCGCCCGCTCCACGCGGATCAGCGCACCTTCGGCCCGGGCATATGCGCCCAGATGGCGCCTATCGGCTTTGAGCCAGCGCTCAAACTCGACCTCTTGCGCAGACGTCAGGCCTAAGTCGCGCAGGGCAGCCCATTTCGCGGCTTGATCATCAACCTGTTGGCTTGTCGACGACATTTTTCTCACCAGTGTCCAGCGGAATATCAGACGTATGACCCCTGGATTTCCCCCCTTTTCCGAACAGCCTTATCAGGTGTTTGACGCTATCCGTCATATGTTTTTCGACCATTTTCTCGCTGATGCCGAGGCGCCGCGCCACCTCTTTCTGAGGCAAGCCCTCGACCCGGCGGAGCAGCAGGGTCAGGCGGCACTTCTCGGGCAGTTTGGCGAGCGCGGCTTCCACCGCGGCGATTTCTTCCTGAAACTCCATCCGTTCTTCGGCATTGGCCTCGTTCTCGGGCACATCCAGGGTGTCGGATTTGCCCGCCGAGATCAGCGATACCACCCGGGAATGGCGGATATGATCGATCACAATCGCCTTGGCCGTGCGGATCGCATATTGCCGGGGATGGCGGATGGTTTCCAGCGAGGCAACCGACAACATCCGCGTGTAGGTCTCCTGGATGACATCCTCAATGTCGAGATTATAGACGCGCAGACCATGCAGCTTCGACCGTATCAGCGCCTCATGCGGTAATACGTTGATCGCAAGCCAGCGGGACCGGTCGCTCAGGTCGCTTGTCATACTGAACAGGAAAGCACGGTTTGCGACAATTGCAAGAGAACCGAGCCCAGGAAACAGGCAGTTTGCCCGCCGAGCGGCATTTGGCGCAGGACGCGAAAAATCTTTTAGGGAAATCCGAAGCTCGACCGTCTTCTTGTATCTTGCCCTAATCTGCGGCGACCGGGCCAGAGTTGCCAACGGTGCGCTCTGCCATCCAGACGAGTGCGATGGCGACCACGCTCAGCCAGCCGGAAATCCAGAACACATCGATCGAGGACAGAAGATAGCTTTGCTTCACCATGGTGCCAGTGATGGCGCCATAGGCCTGATGCTGGCCCATGCCCGCAGCATGCATATGCTCGACGGCATGGCGCATCACCGGATTGGAGAGGCTGGTATATTCGGCAAGGCGGCTTTGATGCAGCGCCTCGCGCCGGTCCCATAGCGTGGTGACAATAGCCGCCGCGAAGCCGCCCGCTGTGATACGCGCGAAGTTGGAAATGCCCGAGGCGTTGGGAATGTTCTGCGGCTCCACCCCATGCAGCGAGATCGCGATCATGGAAACAAAGAAGGTGCCCATGGCGATGCCTTGCACCAGAAGCGGCATAACGAAGTTCCAAAAGCCCGCATCGGCGGTGTAGCCGGAGCGCATGAAGAAGGAGGCGGAGAAAGCCACAAAGGCAACGGTCGCCACCCAGCGCGCATCCACTTTCGACAATAGCCGCGCCACGAAAGGCGTGACCACCACTGCGACAAGACCCGAAGGCGCGGCGACAAGGCCCGCCCAAGTAGCGGTGTAGCCAATATTGGTCTGCAGCCAGAGCGGCAGAAGAAGAATGTTAGCGAAGAAGACCGCATAACCAAGACAAAGCGCCGCCGTACCGAGCGCGAAGTTGCGCTTCTTGAACAAGGACAGATTCACGATCGGCGTCTTGTCCGTCATCTCCCAGATAATGAAGGCGACAAAGCTCACGGCGGCGACGATGCACATCACCACAATACGCGTGGAGGAGAACCAATCGGCGTCCTTGCCGGTATCGAGCATGATCTGCAAGGCACCCACCCAGAGCACGAGCAGGAACAGGCCAGTGCGATCGATGGGCAATTTGCGCGTCGGCGTCTCGCGTTTGGAAAGATTGACCCAGCAGAGCCCCGCCGCGATCAGCCCGACCGGGATGTTGATCAGGAAAATCCAGCTCCAATGATAATTATCGGAGATGTAGCCGCCGAGGATCGGCCCGACGATGGGGGCTACCAGCGTGGTCATGGACCAAATGCCGAGCGCGGTGGCACGTTTGGTTTCAGGAAAGATGGCGATCAGAAGCGCTTGCGAGCCGGGGATCATCGGTCCTGACACGGCACCTTGCAGCACGCGAAACAGGATCAGCGAGTTGAGATCCCAGGCGATGCCGCAAAGAAATGAGGCGATGGTGAAAGCGACCACAGAGAAGACGAAGGTGCGCACCACCCCGAAGCGGCCCATCAGCCAACCCGTCAGCGGCACCGAGACACCGTTGGCCACCGAAAAAGAGGTGATGACCCAGGTGCCTTGATCGGTGGAGGAGCCGAGATTGCCAGCAATGGTCGGCAGCGACACATTGGCGATAGTGGAATCGAGCACCTGCATGAAGGTGCCGAGCGCCAAGGCCAAGGAGGTGATCGCAAGCTGCGATCCCTTCATGCAGCCGAAATGTGCCGCGCCCTGCCCGCTCATGTGCGGCTGTTCTCTTTGACGATGGTCTGGATCATCCGATCAGCTTCCGCCGTGCCGCCGTCATCGGCGACGGTGCGCATCGCGGCAGGCCCGGCGACCGGCGCCTTGCCCTCATGATCGGACACATCCACGCTGACATCGACCGAGAGGCCGACCCGCAATGGATTTTGGCGCAGCTCGGCGGGATCAAGCGCCACACGTACCGGCACGCGCTGCACGATCTTGATCCAATTGCCGGAGGCGTTCTGCGGCGGCAGCAAGGCAAAGGCGCTGCCCGTGCCCGCGCCCAGGCCCACGACGTGGCCGTGATAGGTCACGCTGGAGCCATAGAGATCTGCCTTCACCGTAACCGGCTGGCCGACGCGGATGTCGCTCAATTCGCTTTCCTTGAAATTGGCATCAACCCAGAGCGAATCCAGCGGCACCACCGTCATCAGCGGCGTTCCCGGCGCGACCTGCTCCCCAAGCTGCACCGTGCGCTGCGCGACCTGACCCGCCACCGGCGCAACCAGGCGCATATGCGAAAACACGACCATGGCTTGGCGCAGGCGTGCTTCAGCCGCCATCACATCGGGATTGTTTTCAATCGCCGTGCCCGACACCGCCGCATAAGCCTGATCGAGCGTACCCTGCGTGGCGGTGAGATTGGCCTTCGCCACCGCCAGGGCATCGCGGGCATGCGCGAGTTCTTCATGCGAGATAGATGCGCCCGCCGCGGCCCGGCGCTTATAGTCATCAGCAGCTTGCATATAGGCAGTGCGGGCCGCCACGACCTGAGCGCGGAGCTGATCCACTTTCGAGAAGGCGGAGCGCACACCACGCACCGTACGGGCGAGATCGGCGGCGGCGGCATCCACCGCAACCTTGGCCTTCACTGGATCAAGCTCGACCAGGACCTGCCCTTGGCGCACGGCTTGCGTATCATCGGCATGCAGGGCCAGAACCGTGCCTTGCTCGCGTGCCGTGATCGACACCGTGTTGCCCGCCACATAGGCGTCATTGGTGGAGACATAGAAGCGGGCGTAAAGAAGCCAATAAAGCGCATATATCAGCAGCCCCGCCGCCACCACGGCGCCAAGGATGATGAGCATGCGGCGGCGCGAACCGTTGCCATTCTGAGCGGGGGCTGCGGTGTCACTCATGGGATTCACTCTTGTTGGATTGGGTGGCATCGAAGCCGCCGCCGAGCGCGATGACGAGGGCCACGCGGACGGATGCTTTTTCGGCTTGTAGAAGGGCGGATTGCCGGCGCGCCTGGATCAGCGTGTCTTCCACGCTGAGAAGCGAGAGTTCTGACGCGAGGCCATTCTTGTAGCGCGAGACGGTGAGATTGTAGCTCTCGGTGGCATCGGCCAGGGCCTGGACCTGCTCCGTGGCTTGCGCATCGACAGAGCGAAGCCCCGTGATCGCATCGGCGGTTTGGCGCACTGCGGTGAGGAGAGACTGATTGTAATCGGCCACCGCCTCATCCAGCCGCGCAGTGGCGCCGGCATAATTGGCACGCAACACGCCTGCATCAAAGATCGGCAAATGAATGGCCGCGCCGCCGCCATATTGCAGCGAGGAGGAGGTGAAGAGCGTGGTCATGCCCAACGCCGAAAATCCTGCGGTGCCGAGGAGATTAATATCGGGATAGAAGGCCTGATGAGCTGCTTGACGGCCCGCGAGCGCGGCAGTAACCCGCGCCTTGGAGGCTGCGATGTCGGCGCGCCGCGCCAGAAGATCAGCAGAGAGAGTTTGCGGAAGCGAAAGAGCGGTTTCGTTCAATCGCGGACGCGCAATGGCGTAACCGTCAATGCCCTTACCGGTGAGCGCGGCGAGCATATGCACGGCGGCATCGCGCTGCGCCTCATCACGGAGCAGCTCTTCGCGGGCAAGCGCAAGCTGGGCCGAGGATTGCTTGGCAGTCGCTGGGTTATCGAGCCCCGCTTTGAAGCGCTGCGAGACGAGTTGATGCACTTCCTCGCGTTGGCGCACGGTGTCCTTTGCCGCGTCGATCAATGCATAGGCCTGCGCGAGTTGGACATAAGCATTGGTGACCGCACCCGCGAGGGCGAGCCTTGCCGCTTCCGCATCAAGGGCTGCAGCCTCCGCGGTGGCTTTGGCGCGATCCACTTGGGCTGCTTCCTTGCCGAAGAGATCCAGCGACCAGGAGAGATTGGCGGCGGCGGTGCCGACCCATTGCCAGGAGCCCGCATAAGGCGGCGGGATGACGTAATTCTTGCTCAAGCGCTCGCGGATGGACCGCGCATCGCCATTGATTTGCGGAAGGGTGGCAGCGCTTGTCGTGGCGAGTTGGGATTGGGCTTCACGCAAACGTGCCATGGCGGCGGCGAGCGAGGGATTTCCCTTCAACGCCTCATCGACCAAGCGATTGAGTTCAGGATCACCAAACGCCTTCCA
The DNA here is from genome assembly GCF_011761565.1 of Rhizomicrobium palustre. Classification (NCBI taxonomy): domain Bacteria; kingdom Pseudomonadati; phylum Pseudomonadota; class Alphaproteobacteria; order Micropepsales; family Micropepsaceae; genus Rhizomicrobium; species Rhizomicrobium palustre. Next base: position 884,069 of record NZ_JAASRM010000001.1, read on the forward strand.
CCATGCCGGTGCGATGGCGGGCGAGGACTCAATGGCGAGGCCGACTTTCTCGGCCGTCAGCTTGGTGAGTTGCGGCTCGGTCGGCGGGGCGGAGACGCAACCGGCCAAAAAAAGCGCCGATGCGCCGATCAGGAACGCCTTCTTCATTTCGAGCCCTTGGTCTTATCGGATGCGCCGAATTGCTCATCACCTTCAAGTCGCGCCAGCAACCGCTCCAGTAATCCTAACATCGTCGAAATTTCTGTATGGGAGAAATCCCGCGTTATTTCATTCCAGAAATCAACCACACGCGGGGTCAACATTTTCGCCATCGCACGACCCTTTGCCGTCAGGGTCAACTTCGAAACGCGGCGATCTTCCTGGCTGCGATGCCGCTCGATCAGCCCGCGCGTTTCGAGGGTGTCGAGCAGACGCGTCGTGGCACCACTATCATGATTGAGATTACGGCAGATCTCAGCGCCGGTGCTGGCTATGCCTTCACGCAGCTGCATCAAGACGATCCATTGGGTGAAGGTCAGCTCCTCAAGGGAAACAATCTCCTCCGCGCGCCGCAGCATAGCGTTGTGCACCCGGCGTAGGAGATAGCCCGGCGAACTGCAGGCCGCGAAATCTTCGAGCTGAAAGTATGGCTTCTTCATAACTGCCCAAGAAGATACTGCTCAGGCAATATCTGCTTAGGCAGGCATTATTTCAAGAGGCGCCGGCCATGCATGTTTGCCAGATCTGCCATGCGGACGCCGGAAGAGGCACGCGCTGCACATTTGAGCGCGCTAAAGCAAGCAGGCGAAGGAGATTTCAGCGTACCGCACGCAGGCGTTAAGCCACGAGGCATCCCGGGCTATTTGGCATAGCCCTGCAGCGATATCTGGCGCGGAAGGAGGAATGGTGGGTGATGTAGGAATCGAACCTACGACCCGCTGATTAAGAGTCAGCTGCTCTACCGACTGAGCTAATCACCCGTAAGGAGGCGGGCGTATAGCAGCCCCTGGGGGTCCTGTCTACGATTGTGTGTGCGTCTATTCGTGCCTAAGGCAACTTTCTGGGCCTAAAGCTGGGGATAAACCGCCGCGCCTGCGCATGCGCTGTAACGCACTGAAAATACTATGGAATTTTGAAGCCCAGATCAGATGATGCCGGTGGAGTGGCGCGGTATCTCCACCTGACGGTGTATGTGTACCGACAAGAGGATGCCAAAACCGAACATCACCGCCAACAAAGCGGTACCGCCGTACGAAATCAGCGGCATGGGAATACCCACAACGGGAATCAGTCCCATCACCATCATGCCGTTGATCATGATGTAGAAGAAGAAATTGAGGGTGATGCCCATCGCCACCAAGCGGCCGAACTGGCTCCGCGCCTGGATAGCGGTCTGCACGCCATAGCCGATCACGGTGCCAAACAGGATCAGAAGCGCGATACAGCCGACAAAGCCGAATTCCTCGGCGAAGTTGGTAATGATGAAGTCGGTCTGTTTTTCCGGCAGGAAGTTCAGCCGACTCTGGGTGCCTTGCAAGAAGCCCTTGCCCGCCGCCCCGCCGGAGCCCACCGCGATCTTGGCCTGGGTGATATTCCAGCCCGCCCCCAGCGCGTCGGATTCGGGGTTCATGAAGGTCATGACGCGGGCCTTCTGGTAGTCATGCAGCACAAAGCGCCAGGCCACCGGAATGGCTGCGGCAACACCGGTGATCACTGGCGCAATCCACCACCAGGAGAGGCCGGCCAGGAAGAGCAGCGAGCAGCCATCCAAAACCAGGATAATGGTGGTGCCGAGATTGGGCTGCATGGCGACCAGTGCCGCGGGCATGGCGATCATGGCGAGGGGAACCATCAAGCGCAGCGGCTTGGAGATGTCCTCCACGCTCTGGCCATGCATGAATTTGGCGAGCGCCAGGATCAGCGCGATCTTCATCGGCTCTGAGGGCTGCAATTCCAGAGGGCCAAGCGTGATCCAGCGCTGGGCACCCAAATGGGCCATGCCCATCAGCTCCACGCCCAGGAGCAGGAGCAGCGAGGCCGCATAAAAGGGATAGGCGATGTTCATCCAGACGCGGATGTCCACCATCGCCACCACGATCATCATAAAGAAGCCCAGGACGAGCTTGATCGCCTGGCTGGAGGCCCAAGGGCTCCAGGAGCCACCCGCCACCGAATAGAGCATGGCAATGCCGATGGAGGCGATGATCGCGATGAGGAGCACCAGGCCCCAGTTCAGCTCATAAAGCTTGTCGGCAATCGAGAGATGACGGCGCGCGGCCGCATAAGGGCGAAGCATCAGGTGCCCTCCCCGTCAGTGCGGTTCTGCGCGGCGCGGATAGGGTAAGCCACCGGCATTTTCACCGGGTCGCGCTGCTGGGCAAAGCGCAGGATATCGCGCGTGGCGGCGACCTGGGGATGGGGGGCTGCATTGTGTTCGACGATACAGGCACAGGCGTAACGCGGATTTTCCACCGGCGCGAAACCGACAAAGAGGCCATTATCACGCAGGTTAAAGGGAAGCTGAGCATCGGTCTTCACCCCGCTCTGGCGTTCGGCCTTGGTGATGACGCGGACCTGCGCGGTGCCGGTCTTGCCCGCCATCTCCATCCCCGGCTCGGTAATGCGCCAGGCATTCGCGGTACCGCCCGGCTCGCAAACCGCCTGCATGCCCTTGCGCACCGCCTCCATCGCTTCGGGCGAGAAGGGCAGATCCGCCGGGATGACGCGCGGCTGCACCACATTGCCGACCTGATGCACTAGGCGCGGGGTCAAAGCCTTGCCGCTGGCAATACGCGCCACCATCTGGGCAAGCTGGATCGGGGTAGTGAGCACATAGCCCTGACCGATACCGGCGGAAAGGCTGTCGCCTTGCTGCCATGGCACGCCATACCGGGCGAGCTTCCAGGCGGCGCTCGGCATGCAGCCATTCACCTCGCCGGGCATTTCAATGCCGGTGGGGGCGCCAAGACCAAGACCACGCGCCACCGCTTCGATCTTATCGATGCCGAGGCGGCGGGCCACTTCGTAGAAGAAGATATCGCAAGAGACCGCCAGCGCCCGGTGGATATCCACCCCGCCATGGCCGCCCTTTTTCCAGGCCCAGCAATGGAACTCATGATTGCCGAGCGTCATCGAGCCGGTGCAGTTGCACTGCAAATCGCCAAGCCCGTTTTCCATCGCCGCGATCACCATTGCGGTCTTGAAGGTCGAGCCCGGCGGATAGGCGCCGGATAGAACCTTGTTCATCAGCGGCTTGTGGTCGTTGTGCAGAAGATCCTGCCAGACCGCATTGGAGATGCCGACATTGAAATGATTGGGGTCGTAGCCAGGGGTCGACACCAAGGCGAGGACATCGCCGTTGGAAGCATCCATCACCACGCAAGCCGCGCTTTCGCCCGCGAGACGCTCCTCAGCGTAACGCTGCAGCTGGCAATCGATGGTAAGCCAGACATCCTGGCCCGGCTTACCCGGAATATTGGCAAGCTCACGGATGACACGGCCATAGGCGTTCACTTCAACGCGGCTGCGCCCCGCATCGCCGCGCATCTGGCCATCGAATTGGCGCTCTATCCCGCGCTTGCCGACGCGAAAGCCCGGCTGGGCCAGCAAGGGATCGGGATCGTTCTCCTGGTCCTTTTGGCTCGCCTGAGCGACATAGCCCAGAAGATGGCTCATCTCGTCGCCGAAGGGATAGGCGCGGGTCTCGCCGACGTCAGGCTGCACCCCCGGCAGATAAGGCAGATGCTGGTTGATGCGCGCGAATTCCTCCCAGGTGAGGTTTTCGGCGATCGGAACCTGTGCAAATCTTTTGTTCTGGCTGATGTCGTGCAGGATCTTCTCGCGCCGAAGCGGATCGATCTCGATGATTTTGCTGACCGCATCCAGCGCGGCTTCCACGCCTTCGCTTGCCTGTTCGGCGACGATCACGACGCGGTAATTGCGCCGGTTGGTAGCAAGCTCCACTCCGAAACGATCGATGATCCGGCCGCGCGGGGGAAAAACGAAACGCTGGCTGATGCGGTTGTTTTCAGCGTCGATACGGTATTCGTCGCCCTTCATAATCTGGAGCTGATAGAAGCGGCCGCCAAGCACGGCCAGAACACCGCCCATCGCCCCGGTCATCACCAGCGCGCGACGGGTGAAGGTGTTGTAGCGGCTCTTATCCTTGCGGTCGAAAAGCGGCATCAGAACTCACTCCTGAGCGGCCCGACAAAACGACGATGCACAGAGGCGAGCACAACCACCACCGGGATGTAAAGGATCGAGGTGACGGCAAATTCCTTAATTTCATTGGTGACCGGCAGAAACTGCCAGCGGTAAAAGCAGTAGATCACGTAATGCGAGGCGCAGGTAACCAGCGCCGCCGTGGCAAAGCCCAAAATAGCGCCAAAACCCGAAAGCCCTGCGAAAGCATCGCGCTGCTTGTCGATCACGGCATAGGTGGCGACAAAAGCGGCAGCCCAGATGCCGGGCGGCTCGCCCGAAATCATGTCATGGGCGATGCCGATCAGAAACGCCCAGACCGGGCTCATCAGATCGGGGCGCACCAGGCACCAATAGTAGATCGGCATCAGCGCATACATCGGCGCGGGTACAATGCCGCTCAACACCGAGAATGGCAGGTTGGTGAGGACCACCCCCAGGAGCCCGAACAGCACGGGAATGATGCTCGCCATGAGCTTGCCATTGCCAAAGCCGCCCAACCGTTCCACCGCCGCCCTCACTGGTCGCCCGGATCGGCATTCGCCGCGGGTTGGGCTGGCGTAGCTGCAGGCGCCACGGGCGTAGCTGGCTTCTGGCCCGGCGGCACATAGACCGGCGGCGGCGGCTTCACCACTTGATTGCGATCGTTGAGGGGCGCGGTCGCAGCGGGCGCCAAACCGGCAGCCGTCACCGGCAATTCCTGCTTTATTACAGCCGGGGGATATTCCGGCTTGTGCTTGAAATCGACAATCTCGACATCCTGCGCCGTGGTCTGATCCGCAAAGAGCGCGACGCGGTAATGACCGCCTTCTTTGACGATCACCCCGATGGGAAGCCCTGCCGGGAGAATGTCGCCATCACCTGAGGTGACGACCTGCGCGTCGGCTTTGAGTTCTACACCACGCGCCAAGGTCTCGATCAGCGGCATCGGCGAGTTATCGCCCGTCATGATGGCCTGATCGGTGTTGGGCTCGATGGACACCGGGATGCGGCTGTTCAGATCGGTGAGCAAAATCACCCAGGAGGTGTGCTCGCCTGTCAGATAGACCCGCCCAATCATACCGCGCTGGTCCACTACCGCTTGGCCAGGTTTGACGCCATTGGCCTTGCCCGCGTCGATGATCATGGTGGAGAGGAAGGGATGGTTGGAGCGGCCAATCACCCGCGCCACAACGCTCGACAGCGCCGGGTCGGGAACCGCATTCAGAAGAAGCTGATAGCGCTTCAGCCGCTCGTTCAGGACCTGGGCCGTGTTGTGCCACTGCTTAAGGCGCGCATTCTCCTCCTTGAGGCGGAGATTTTCCTGGTAGAGCCAGAAAACGCTGCCGATGGAGCCGAGCCAGCGATCCATGGTTTCGATAGGCGCGCGAGTCGCCACCAAAGCGGGCCGCATCCAATCGACGAGGCCGGTGCGGGCGCGGTCGAAGAGGGTCGATTGGGCCTTGCCGAAGAGGATGACGATCACGGCGAGCGCGCCAACGACGGCTAGCGGCAGATGGGCTCTGCCGCGCGCTCGCGAAATCCTCCAAGTGCCGTTGCCCATACGAACTCCGACGCACGGCCCCTTTTGGGTTTAGAAGGCCGTCGAAAGAACGTGCCGCATACTTTTGCTATTTTCCAGTACCCGGCCAGTGCCGAGCGCCACGCAGGACAGTGGATCATCCGCGATCGAGATGGGAAGCCCCGTCTCTTCGCGCAAGACCTGGTCCAGATTGGCCAGCAAAGACCCGCCCCCCGTCAAGACGATACCCTTATCAACGATATCGGCCGCAAGTTCCGGCGGCGTCGCCTCGAGGGCAACCTTCACCGCTTCGACGATCTGCCCGACCGGCTCGGCCAAGGCATCAGCGATGTGGCGCTGGGTGATGGTGATTTCCTTCGGCACGCCGTTGAGAAGGTCGCGGCCCTTAATTTCGAGGGTCACGCCGGCGCCATCCATCGGCGGGGCGGCAGAGCCGATCTCTTTCTTGATACGTTCGGAAGAGGCTTCGCCGATGAGCAGGTTCTGGTGACGGCGGATATAGGCGATGATCGCCTCATCCATCTTGTCGCCGCCCACGCGCACCGAGCGCGAATAGACGATGCCACCCAACGACAGCACGGCCACTTCGGTAGTGCCGCCACCGATATCGACCACCATGGAGCCGGTCGGCTCGGACACCGGAAGACCCGCACCGATCGCAGCCGCCATCGGCTCTTCGATCAGGAAAACGCGGCGGGCGCCGGCCGAAAGGGCCGATTCCTGAATCGCGCGCCGTTCCACCGCGGTGGAGCCCGAAGGCACGCAGACGATGATCATCGGATTGGCGAAGGACCGGCGGTTATGCACCTTGCGGATGAAGTGTTTGATCATCTCTTCCGCAACTTCGAAATCCGCGATCACGCCATCGCGCATCGGACGGATCGCCTCGATATTGCCCGGGGTACGCCCCAGCATCATCTTGGCGTCGTTACCGACCGCGCGGACCTGTTTCTTACCCCCTCGATTGATGGTGGCGACGACGGAAGGTTCGTTCAAAACGATGCCGCGGCCCTTCACATAAACCAGGGTATTCGCGGTTCCGAGATCAATCGCCATATCGCTCGACAGCGCGCCGAGAAGACTGCCGAACATGCTTAACCTGCCATTCCTTTCTCAAACAGACGCTTAGAACCTTGCAACGAGCGTACCGGCCTCAGGATCACCCCTAAGGCCGGACAGTCTCATTTTGCGACGTTCAAGGCTTCCGGCGCCTGCTTCCTTCGTTTGACCAAGAGTTTGTTCAGAGCATTAACATAGGCGTAGGCAGAAGCCACCAATGTATCGGTGTCTGCACCGCGGCCTGTGACCGTGCGCCCATCTTCTTCCAGACGAACGCTGACATGGGCTTGGGCGTCCGTACCTTCGGTCACCGCCTTCACCTGATAGAGCTGCAGATTAACGCTGTGGGGGTAGAGTTCCCGGATGACGTTAAAGATGGCGTCCACCGCCCCGTCGCCCGTCACTTCCGCCTTTTTCTCCTCGCCTTCAACGATGAGGGTCATTTCGGCGGAGGGGGGGATGCCCACCCCGGTCATCACCTTCAGGGATTTGACCACGATAATGTCCTGGGCGCGGATGATCTCGTCATCCACCAGCGCCACGATATCATCGTCAAACACAGATTTCTTCTTATCTGCCAATGCCTTAAAGCGGCGGAAGGCATCCTCGAAGGCAGCATCGGCCAGCTCATAGCCGAGCTGGGAGAGCTTGTCCTTGAAGGCGTGACGGCCGGAGAGCTTGCCCAAAATCAGCGAGGTCGCCGAGACACCCACATCTTCGGGGCGGATGATCTCGTAAGTTTCGACGTTCTTCAGCATGCCATCCTGGTGGATGCCGCTTTCATGACTGAAGGCGTTCTTGCCGACGATGGCCTTGTTGTACTGAACCGGGAAGCCGGTAACGTTCGAAACCAGCTTGGAGGCTTTTGAGAGCAGTTTGGCATCGATTCCCGTCTCGAAGGGCATACGGTCGCGGCGCACGCGCAGCGCCATGACGATTTCCTCAAGCGCGGCATTGCCTGCCCGCTCGCCGATGCCGTTGATCGTGCATTCCACCTGACGCGCACCCGCCAGAACACCTGCCAAGGAATTTGCCACGGCGAGGCCCAGGTCATTGTGACAATGGGTGGCAATCACAGCCTTATCGATATTGGGCACGCGATTGAACAGCATCGCGATCAGTTCGAAGAATTCCTGCGGCGTGGCATAGCCGACGGTGTCGGGAATATTGATGGTCGTGGCGCCGGAACGAATCGCCAGTTCCACACAGCGGCAGAGAAAATCATGCTCGGTGCGGGTAGCGTCTTCGGCGCTCCACTGCACCTCTTCCACGAGGTTGCGGGCATGGGACACCGAGGCCCCAACCGCATCCAGCACCGCATTCGCCCCCATATTGAGCTTATGCTTCATATGAACGGGGCTGGTGGAAATGAAGGTGTGAATCCGCGGGCGCTTGGCATTGCGGACGGCTTCGCCGGCCCGGTCGATATCCTTGAACCCCGCACGGGCGAGGCCGCAAACGCTGGCGTTTTTCACCCGGCGCGCGATCTCGCTCACCGCCTCGAAATCGCCGACGGAGGCGATGGGAAAGCCTGCTTCGATGACGTCCACACCCAAATTATCGAGCAAATCGGCGACTTCGAGCTTTTCCTCAAAGGTCATCGCGGCGCCCGGCGACTGCTCGCCATCGCGCAAGGTGGTGTCGAAAATCCGTACCCGGTTATTCTGTCCAGCGTTATTCGTGGTCATGGCCATAGGTTCCTTCCGTTTGCCGCCTGGCGGCCTCGATCTCTCCTTTCATCCACCCCCTAAACACCCGGCGCGGGATGACCCACGCCCGCCGGCGCCTAGGGGCACCTAAGGAGGAGAAGCACGCTCTGCAGCAAACCGAGGGAAGGACGGGTCATGAGCGACACACGCGCGCCAACGCCAGCGGAGAATCCGCTTTCTGCGCCAAGCTCGATCGCGTCTCGTATCATCACCGGATCGCCGTTCCGCCCGCCGGGTTGTTCATCGCTAAAACGTTTAACGAATGGCCCTTAAATGCCCGTGAACAGGCAGGACTATCGCCAGTTCCGCGTATTTACGCCGGATCATGTGACGTTCGCAAGTCAAAGCCCTGTTTGTGTAGAGAAAATTAAGTCACTTCGCGGGCCGGAAATCGCCTTGCGCGTAAATGCCAAATTCGCCGGAAATTCACTTTGCGCCCGCACCCTGTGCATGGTTTACGTGGCCCACAATTTCCTCGAGTGCGCCGGCCATGAAGCTTTTTCCACCTGTCTCTGTGGAGACACGCCGGTTCCTGCCCCGGTCATGGGACCTGCTTGCCGGGATTTTTGTCCTGGGCGCGATCATCTTTTTTGCCGAAGCCAGCCGCGAGGTGATTCAGCCGCTGACATCGCTCGCCCACAACCCGATCTCTCTCGACCCGGCGAACCTGCCCAATTATGCCTTCCGCACGGCCCTGCGCATGCTCGCGGCGATGGTGTTTTCTCTCTTATTTACATTCACTTACGCGACATGGGCGGCGAAGAGCCAGCGCGCCAGCGTGCTCCTCGTGCCCCTGCTCGACATCCTGCAATCGGTGCCGATTCTGGGCTTCATTTCGGTGACGGTGGTGTTTTTCCTCTCGCTCGCCCCCGGCAAGGTGCTGGGCGCGGAAATCGCTGCCGTTTTCGCCATTTTCACGAGCCAAGCCTGGAATATGGCCTTCAGCTTCTACCAATCCTTGCGCACCGTGCCGGTGGAGCTGACCGAGGCGGGCAAGATGTTCGGCCTGACGGGCTGGGGCCGATTCTGGCGGATCGAAGCCCCCTTCGCCATGCCGCCGCTGGTCTGGAACATGATGATGAGCATGTCTGGCGGCTGGTTCTTCGTGGTCGCCGCGGAGGCGATTTCGGTCGGCCATACCTCCATCGTGCTGCCCGGCATCGGCTCCTATATCGCGGCGGCGATTGAGGCCAAGAGCCTGATCGCCATCACCTATGCCATCGGCGCCATGCTGGTGGTGATCGTCATTTTCGACCAGCTTTTGTTCCGCCCTTTGGTCGCCTGGGCTGACCGCTTCCGCATCGATTCGGAGCCGAGCGATGAAGAGCCCGAAAGCTGGGCGCTCACCATGTTCCGCCGCTCGCAGATTTTCGATTGGCTGGGCCGCCCCTTCGATCTCGCGATGCGCTGGAGCTGGCGGATCAGGCCGCTCTCTTTTGGCCGCAAGACCGAAAGCCGCCCCTCGCCGCTGATGGACGCCTTTTTCTATGCCGTGCTGATCGGCTTAAGCGGCTACATCCTTTGGCAGATGGCGGGCTTTGCCGGGGCCGCCTTCAATGCCCATGATTTGACCGATGCCGCCCTTAAAGGGCTCGCCACCTTTGCCCGGGTGGTGATCCTGATCGCGCTGGCGAGCCTGATCTGGACGCCTATCGGCATTTATGTCGGCTTGCGCCCGCATCTGGCCCAAGTGATCCAGCCGATCGCGCAATTTCTGGCGGCGTTCCCGGCCAATCTGGTGTTCCCGGTGGCGGTATCGCTGATCGTCTTCTGGAACCTCAATCCCGACATCTGGCTGTCGCCGCTGATGGTCTTGGGCACGCAGTGGTACATCCTGTTCAATGTGATCGCGGGCGCTTCCGCCCTGCCGCGCGAGCTGAAAGATGCCGCGAGCAATTTCCAGGTGCGCGGCTGGCTGTGGTGGAAGAAGGTCGGTATTCCCGCCGTCATGCCCTATTACGTGACGGGCGCGATTACGGCTTCTGGCGGCTCGTGGAACGCGGCCATCGTGGCCGAGGTGGTGAGCTGGGGCAGCAAGACCCTGCATGCCTATGGCCTCGGCGCCTATATCGCGGACGCCACCAGCGCAGGTGATTTCCACCGCATCGTGGTGGGTGTTTGTGTCATGAGCTTTTATGTCGTGGTGCTGAACCGGTTGTTCTGGCGCCCGCTCTATTGGTACGCGGAACGCAAGTTCCGCATGACGTGAGGAGGCGCGAAGATGGATACCCTGCTGAAAGCCACCAATGTGCGCCGCTCCTTTCCGCGTGCGGGCGGTGAAGAACTTCTGGTGCTGGATGGCGTCAATCTCACCTTGAAAGAGGGCGAGATCGTCGGCCTCTTGGGCCGTTCGGGCTCAGGCAAATCAACCTTCCTGCGCCTCATCGCAGGGCTGGCGCGACCGCAAGGCGGCGAGCTTGATTACCTCGGTACTGAGATCACCGGGCCGGTGAGCGGCATCGCCATGGTGTTTCAGAGTTTTGCGCTATTCCCTTGGCTGACGGTTTTAGAAAACGTGCAATTGGGCCTGGAAGCCCTGGCCTTGCCGGAAAAGGAAATCCGCACCCGCGCGCTGGAAGCCATCGACCTTATCGGCCTCGACGGGTACGAAAGCGCCTATCCGCGCGAACTTTCCGGCGGCATGCGCCAGCGTGTCGGCTTTGCCCGCGCCCTGGTGGTGCATCCCAATATTCTTTTGATGGACGAGCCTTTCTCGGCGCTTGACGTGCTGACGGCGGAAAACCTGCGCACGGACTTGATCGAGCTGTGGCAGAACAAGAAACTGCCGATCAAATCCATCCTCCTCGTGACCCATAACATCGAAGAGGCGGTGCAGATGTGCGACCGCGCCCTGCTCTTCTCCTCCAATCCGGGGCGGGTGACGACGGAAATCGCCATCGATATGCCGCATCCGCGCGACCGCGCTGATCCGAAATTTGAGGATTATGTCGACCGCATCTATGTCGAAATGACTGCCCGCAAGATCGAGCGCCTGCGCACGGTGCAGACCATGGATGTGATCCCCGATGCGCCGATAGTGCCGGTGTCCTCTAACTCCCTTTCGGGCTTGGTGGAGGCGGTCGCCAATCCGCAATATGGCGGCAAAGCCGACTTGCCGGATCTGGCCAGCGACCTGCAGCTTGAGATCGACGAGCTCTTTCCGATTGCCGAAGCACTGCACATGCTGCGCCTGGCCGATCTCGAAGGCGGCGACTTGAAGCTGACCCATATGGGCAAGCGCTTCAACGATGCCGAAACCAACGAGCGCAAGGAAATCATCTCGCGCGCCCTGATGAGCAATGTGCCCTTTGCGGCGCATATCCGCCGCGTGCTGGACGAACGCGCCAATCACATCGCGCCGCGCCGCCGGTTCATCGACGAGCTTGAAGACAAGATGACGGAAGACGCCGCCGAAGAAACCCTGCGCGCCATCATCAGCTGGGCCCGTTACGCCGAGCTCTTCTCCTATGACGACGAAAGCGAAACGCTGAGCCTGGAGAACCCGACTTAGGGCCAATTTCTTATTTTCGTCATGGCCGGGTTCCGACCCGGCCATGCGATGAGGGTGTTACCCCTTCTCATGCGGCTCCAGCGCGTGGATATCGAGCGCCCAGGGGAGCGCGGAGCGGGTCCAGATTTGTTTCTTGGGTTCCAGCTCGCGGCGCTGATCGAGCGTGCCGGTGCGCAGCGTCACGACATCGAGATTGCCATCGGGCGCACCCGCATAAATCGGCGAACCGCAATCGGGACAGAAGGCATGGGCGCGCTTGTTGCCGCTTTCCGCCGTCTTGATCCAGACTTTGGGCGTGCCGGTCAAAATCTTGAAAACCGTGGCGCGCGCCACCACGCGATAAGGCGAGCCCGTGATCTCCTGACAATCGGTGCAGTGACACACCGTGGCGGTCGCCGGATCAGCCTCCGCTTCGAAGGTGATCTTGCGGCAATAACAATGACCGGTGACGTGCATGAAAGACCTTTCGCAAGATTTGCGCGCCTATTTTAGGCTTCTTATTTCTTGGTACCACCGCGGAAATCGATATCGCTGTCGGCCATGAGGTAAATGACGCTGGCCCAGGCGGCGACATTCTGTGCCAGCTCATCGGGATGCACCACCGCCAGCGTGTCGTCGGCGCTGTGGTGGATGTCGAAATAGCGCGTGGCATCATTGGCGAAATGGATCATCGGCACGCCCGCCTCTTGCAGCCCTTCGGTATCCGACCCGCCATGGGTGGAAGGCTGGCGCGAGACAATGATGCGCAGCGGCGAGAGCAGCCCCGGCAAAAGCGATGCTTCCGGCGTACCCAGCGCGCCCTTGGGCAGATCGAGCTTGAAGACATTATCGGCGCCAAGATCGCTTTCGCCCGCGAGCACGATTTTGGGCAGCTCGTCCTTATGCGCGGCGAGATAGGCTTCCGAGGAACCGCCATTTTCTTCCGAGCCCCAGAACACCACACGAATGCTGCGCTTGGGATGCTTGGGCAATTGGTCGATCAGATGCGCTGCGGCGGTGGTGATGGCAATGCCCGCGCCATCGTCAATCGCGCCCGTGCCCGGGTCCCAGCTATCGAGATGGCCGCCGATGACAATCACCTCATCCGGCTTCTCGCTGCCTTTGATCTCGCCGGAGATGTTGAAGAGGGTGGATTTGGCTTTGGTGGTCGATTGCATATTCAAGCGGATGCGCACCGGCCCGCGCGCCGCCATATTCTCCAGAAGATCGGCATCGGGCACGCCCAGCGCCGCTGCGGGAATGCGAAGGCCCGGCCCACCACTGGTGCCAGTATGAGGAGCACGCGACTGGCTAGTCGAAATCGAGCGCACGAGATAGGCGACCGCGCCGCGCTTTGCAGCTTCGCCATCGCCATTGCGCGCGGGAACGGCGGCGCCATAGCCCGAACCATCCTGGGTGCGGGTCATGGGTTCATTCACCACCACGATCTTGCCTTTGAAGGTGCCTTCGGGCGCGGCCAGAAGCGCGGCATAGGATTTCAGCACCACGACTTCCGCCTCGATGCCCTTCTTCGGCGTCGGCATGGAGCGGCCCAGACCGATGATGGTGAGGGGCTGCGGATAAGGCCCGACGATTTCGGCGCTTTCGGCGCCGCGCTGCCAGGTATCCTGCAAGAACGTCTCGGTACGGATATTCGTGAAGCCCAGCTCCTTCAGCTTGGCTTCGGCCCAGACTTTCGAGCGCTCATAAGCGGGGCTACCAATCGGACGGCCGCCAATCTCGGTGGTGAGAGATTCCAGAACCTTCCAGGCGGTCTGGTCGCCAAGCGCCTTATCGCGCAACTGGGTGGCGGTGGAGATGTCGGCCGCGTTGAGAGCTGAGGCAAAAACAAGCGCAGCGGCTGAGGCTGAAACGGCGAATTTCATAAATCGCGATCCGGGAAATGCAGCGCGAAAGATGGCCTTGAATCGCGCGATCTGTCGATCACTTTCTGTTGAATTCAGACTGCACTTATTTTGCTCAATTGCAGCCAAGCGCGGGCAGCATGCGGCACATAAGAGCCGCGCCGCCACACCATCGCGATATGATAGTCTGTCTGCGGCTCGGCGAGCGTAATCGCACGCACCAAAGCATGGTCGCGCTGGTCTGCGATCATCCGCGGCAGAAAGGCGATGCCCATTCCTGCGGCAACCAGCTCGACGATGAAATCCACCTGCCCGCTCTGCACCGAGACATTGGGCTCGAATCCGTTGCGCTTACAGGCATCCAGAATCACGCGGTTGAGCGCAAAACCCGATTGGAAGAGGATGAAGGGAAGCTCTTTCACATCGACAAGTTTGAGCGAAGGCCGCTCCACCAAGGGATTGCTCTCCGGCAGCAGCACCACCAAGGGCTCGCGGCGCAGCTCCTGCCAATCGAATTCCTGCGACACCGGCAGAAGCGAGGCGATGAGGTCTAGCTCGCCCGCGCGCAACAGATCTTCCAGCATGCCCGAACCATGCTCGACGAGATTTATCTCGATCTGGGGATAGCGGCTGCGATAGGCCGCGAAGACCGGCGCGAAGAGGGTGGCAGTGCCAAGCGGCGGCAATCCCAAACGCAAGACGCCGCGTTTCACACCGCGCAGATCATCGAGTTCTGAGAGCAGCGCATCGCGCTCCGCCAGAATGCGCCGGGCGCGGACATAGACGATCTCGCCCGCCGCGGTGAGGCTCGACTTATGTCCCTGGCGGTTGAGCAGCGGCACCCCGAGTTCATCTTCCAACTGCTTGATGGCTTTGGAGACAGCGGACTGGGTGGCGAAGATGGTTTCGGCCGCGCGGGAAAATCCGCCTTGGCGCACGACTTCGACAAAGGCCCTAAGTGTCCGGATTTCCATGACTATTCCATATCAGAATGGACCTCATTCCAACAAGTCGTTTTTGTCATGATACGTTTTGAGGAATAATCGCTCGCAAGAGTTGGCCGGGGGGCCGCGTGAGAGTGAAGTAAAGTGTCCTATAGCCTGACCCTGGAAAGCCCCTGGACCACCCGTTTCGCCCGCTGGCTGCAGACGCGCTCCTTTGCCTTTGAAATCGAGCGCTTAGGCGTTGCCGAAGGGCTGCGCGCCGCGACCGCGGTGGCCGGTATGGTCTGGGTCAGCCAGATTGCCCATGAGCCGCTTTTCGCCTGGGGCGCCTTTGCCGCCTTCTGGACCTGCCTCGCCGATCCGGGCGGCTCCAACCGCTTGCGCCTGCAGGTGATGGTGGCCTTCGCGGCTGTCGGCGCGGTGGTGGCGGCCTCCATCTCCACCCTGGCCGGGATTGGCGTCAGCGTGGCGGCGCCCGTTCTCTTCGCCGTAGTGCTGGTGTGCATGCAGGCGCGCGTTTTCGGCTCGCATTTCGGCTTGGCTGGCGTTCTCGCCGCCGTGGTCGCGGTGGTGGCTGTGGACTATCCCAACCCGCCGGGCAATGCGTTGAAGCTTGCCTCCATCTTCTTGATCGGCTGCCTTTGGGCCATGGCGCTGTGCCTTGTTTTGTGGCGGGTGCATCCCCATCGCCCGGCGCGGCGCGCCATCGCGGCAGTCTATCGCGACCTTGGCTATATGATCGCGGACTTAGAAGCGGTCTGCCGCGGCGAGGCGCATGCCAATGACCATCGCCATGCCGAACATCGCCGCGCCTTGCGCGCGACCATCGAGCGGGCGCGTTCCACCATCGGCCATATCGCGGCGGGGCATAGGAATGGCGCCGCGCGGCGCGGCCTCACCGCCTGGATCGATGGCGGCGACCGTTTGTTCGCAGGCCTGATCGCGCTCGAATATGAGGTCGAAGAGCGCCCCGATCAGAACGATTTTCCGGTGATGGCGGATTTGCTCGCCCCTCTGCCCGCGCTGATCAATGAACTGGCGCATCAGGCGCAGAGCAAGAATCCCGATTGGAGCCTGATCGAAGACGGCGTGCGCCAGCTTCGCAGCTTTGCTGGCAAGACCGAGGGGCTTTATGGCCGCGTCGCGACCTATTGGGCCGAGGCGTTGCAGGATGTGATGGCGGGCTGGCAGAACCGCACCGCCTGGGATGACGAAAAAGGTGCTGCCGCGAAGTTCCGCTTGCAGCAGCCCGCGGCCACCGCGCGCCATGCCTTGCGCGTCGCCGTGGCGGTGATCATCGCTTATGGCCTCAGCGTCGTGTTGCGCCTGCCCTATTCTTACTGGGCGACCATGGCGGTGGTGGTGGTGATGCAGCCTTCGGCGACAACCACATGGCCGCGCATGCTGGAACGCGTGCTCGGCTCGATCTTCGGTGGCGTGCTGGCGGCTGCGCTATGGCTGTTGGCGCCGAGCCCGGCCGTGCTGGCGCTGGTGGTGTTCCCCTTGGCTGCTGGCTGCATTGCCTTTCGCTCAGTGAACTACACCCTGCATGTTTTGTTTTTGACACCGCTCTTTGTGCTGGTGGCCGATCTGATCGACCCCGGCCATGGCACCGGCATTGCGATGTCGCGCGCCCTCAACAATGTGCTCGGCAGTGTGCTGGGTTTCGTGGCTTGCCTCGCCTTCTGGCCGGAACAGGAAAAGCAGCCCTTCGCCGCCAAGCTGGCCGAAGCGGTGGAGGCCAATTTCGCTTATGCCGCGCTTGCCGCTGATCCCTTAGCTGAAACCGAAGCTCTGGAAGCGGCCCGGCGCAAGGCCGGTATCGCCACCAGCGCCGCCGAAATCATCCGTGAACGGATGGTGCTGGAAGGCCGCCGTGGTCAGGGCCGCTTGAACGAAGCCGCGGGGCTTCTCTCGGCGCTGCGCCGCCTGGCTGGTGCCAGCACCGCCGCCTGGCTGTCGCAAGACCCGAGCCGGGGCGGCGCGCCGCGCTATCGCGCGCTGCAGCAGGATCTGGTCTTCATGGTGCGCGATCCCTCCGCGCCCGTGCCGCGCTCTTTGTGGGACGGATTTCGCACCGGCAGCCAGCTCGAGAAAGCCACCTTGGCAACTATCCGCGCCAGCTTCGCTTATGCCCTTGCGCGGGCAAGAATGGTGGAAGCGAAAGCGGCATAATACCCAAAACAAAAAGGCGGCCCCGAAGAGCCGCCTTTAAACCTCACTGTCATCCCGGCCAAGCGATCTTTGCGAAGCGAAGAGAGCGCAGAGCCGGGACCTACTTCAACACCGACCAGGTTTCAGAGTGGGTCCCGGATCGCGCCCATGTGCCAGATTCGATGACCTTGCAGGGCGCGTCCAGGATGACAATTTTTAGCCTTCGCCGCCGGTCTTATCTTTATCCACCAGCTTGTTCTTGCCGATCCAGGGCATCATGCCGCGCAGCTTGGCGCCGACTTCTTCGATGGGATGCGCGTTGTTGATGGCGCGCGTCGCCTTGAAGGAAGGCTGGCCCGCCTTGTTCTCCAGCACCCAATCGCGGGCGAATTTGCCGGACTGGATGAAGGTGAGGGCTTCCTTCATCGCCTTCTTGGTCTCGGGCGTGACGATCTTCGGGCCGGTGACGTATTCGCCATACTCGGCAGTGTTGGAGATCGAGTAGTTCATGTTGGCGATGCCGCCTTCGTAGATCAGATCCACGATCAGCTTCACTTCATGCAGGCATTCGAAATAGGCCATTTCCGGCGCGTAGCCAGCTTCGACCAGGGTTTCGAAACCGCCGCGGATGAGTTCGACCAGACCGCCGCAAAGCACAACCTGCTCGCCGAAGAGATCGGTTTCGGTTTCTTCGCGGAAGGTGGTCTCGATGATGCCCGAACGGCCGCCGCCGATGGCGGAGGCATAAGAGAGGCCGAGTTCCTGCGCATTACCCGTGGCGTTCTGCGCGATGGCGATGAGGCAGGGCACGCCGCCGCCCTTCAGATACTCACCGCGCACGGTGTGGCCGGGGCCTTTGGGCGCGACCATCAGAATGTCGAGGTCCTTGCGCGCTTCGATGAGGCGGAAATGGATGTTGAAGCCATGCGCGAAGAGCAGCGCCGCGCCCTGCTTCATGTTGGCATGCAGGTCGTCCTTATAGATGTCGGCCTGGAGCTCGTCCGGCGTCGTCATCATCATGACGTCGGCCCATTTGGCGGCGTCGGCATTGGTCATCACCTTGAACCCGGCGGCTTCCGCCTTGTTCCAGGAGGCACCCGGACGCGCCGCGATGACGATATCCTTCACGCCGCTATCGCGCATGTTCTGCGCATGGGCATGACCCTGGGAGCCGAAACCGATGACGGCAACCTTCTTGTTCTTGATCAGATTTAAATCGGCATCCCGATCGTAATAGACGCGCATGGCAGGCTCCTGAATTACAGCGATATGGCGTTTTCCACCAAGTTTAAGGCCGGGTCCCCTCTACGCCTTCGGCTTCGACGGGGCAAGCAAACCCGGAGGGGCGAAATTTTCTTACCTCCCCCTCGCGGGGAGGTCGGAGAGCGAAGCGATCCGGGTGGGGGGCTTTCGTTGCCAGCCACCCCCGCCCGAAATTTCCGCGCACTCCATCATTCAACACATCCGGCAACGCCAAGCGCGGCGCGGAAATTTCGACCTCCCCGCAAGGGGGAGGTTAAAAGTGGTTACATCGGGTCCGGTCCCCGCGAAATCGCGGCGACGCCGGTGCGGGAGACTTCCACCAGGCCCAAAGGCCGCATCAGATCGACGAAATTGTTGATCTTGTCGGGATTACCCGTGATCTCGAAAACGAAAGAGCTGTGCGTCGTATCGACGGGCCGCGCGCGAAAAGCATCGGCAATGCGCAAGGCTTCGACGCGCTTCTCGCCCGTGCCCGCCACCTTTACCAGCGCCATTTCGCGCGCGATGGAGGGCTTATCGACCGACCAATCGACGACGCGCTGCACCGGCACCAGGCGGCCGATCTGGGCGCGTATCTGTTCGAGGATTTCCGGCGTGCCCGAGGTGACGATGGTGATGCGCGAAGTGTGCACCGCGGAATCAACTTCGGCCACCGTCAGGCTTTCGATATTGTAGCCGCGCCCCGAAAACAGGCCCACGACGCGCGCCAGAACACCCGCTTCGTTATCGACCAGCACCGCAAAAGTGTGGCGTTCGATTCTTTGTCCGTTACCGTTTGTCATTCTTCGTGGACTTTCAAATTTGACACGAGGGCGTTCCCCCTCACCCGGTTTTCCTAAGACTTACTGCGTAAGCCTAAGGAAAACCGCCCTCTCCCCCGGAGGGGAGAGGGGAGTTGTTTCTTCAAACCAGCATCTTGCCAGCGTCGGAGACCTCGTGGTCTTCCGCATCGCAGAGCAGCATTTCGTTATGGGCGGCGCCCGAGGGGATCATGGGATAGCAATTTTCCTTTTGATCCACGACGCAATCGAACAGCACCGGACGCTTCACATCGATCATCTTCAGGATCGCGGCATCAAGCTCGTCAGGATGCTGAGCGCGGATACCGACGCAGTTAAAGGCTTCGGCCAGCTTGACGAAATCCGGTAGCGTCTCGGAATAGGAATGCGAATAGCGTCCGCCATGTAAGAGCTGCTGCCATTGGCGCACCATGCCGAGATAGCGATTGTTCAGGATGAAAATCTTGATCGGCAAATTGTACTGCACCGCCGTCGCCATTTCCTGCATGGTCATCTGCACGCTGCCTTCGCCCGCGATGTCGATCACGAGGCTGTCGGGATGGGCCATCTGCACGCCCATGGCAGCGGGGAGGCCATAGCCCATGGTGCCGAGACCGCCGGAGGTCATCCAGCGATTGGGCTGTTCGAATTTGAAGCGCTGGGCCGCCCACATCTGATGCTGGCCGACTTCGGTGGTGATGTAAGTGTCGCGATTCTTGGTCAGCTCATAAAGCCGGTCGATAGCGTATTGCGGCTTGATCAGCTTGTCGGAGTTCTTGAAGTTCAGGCACTTCACGGCACGCCAGCGCTCGATCTGCTCCCACCATTCGCCGAGCGCCTTCTTATCGGCTTTGCAGTGGCGCTCTTTCCAGAGATTGACCATCGCGGAAATCGCGGCATCGGCATCGGCCACGATCGGCAGATCGACGCGGATGTTCTTGTTGATCTGCGAGGGATCGATATCGAGATGGATCTTCTTGGAGCCGGGCGAGAAGGCATCGATGCGGCCCGTGACGCGATCATCGAAGCGCACGCCAAGCCCGATCATCAGATCGCAATCATGCATGGCGTTATTGGCTTCGACAGTACCGTGCATGCCGAGCATGCCGAGCCATTTGTCGCCCGAGGCCGGATAAGCGCCCAGGCCCATCAGGGTGGAGGTGACGGGAAAGCCGGTGAGTTCGACCAGCTCGCGCAGGGCTTCGGAGGCTTTGGGGCCAGCGTTGATGACGCCGCCGCCGGTATAAAAAATCGGCCGCTTGGCGGCTGCCATCATCGCCACGGCTTGCGCAATGGCGGTGGGATCGGGCGCATAAGCCGGGCGGTAGGTCCGATGCACCACGGTATCCGGGCCGATGTAAGAGCCTTTTTTGAACTGGATGTCTTTGGGGATATCGATCACCACCGGGCCGGGGCGACCGGTCGTGGCGATCTGGAAAGCCTCATGCATGATGCGCGGCAGATCGGCGATGTCCTTCACCAGCCAGTTATGCTTGGTGCAGGGACGTGTGATGCCAACAGTATCGCATTCCTGAAAAGCATCGGTGCCGATGAGATGAGTGGCGACCTGCCCCGTCAACACGACGAGCGGAATGGAATCGAGCAGCGCATCGGCGAGGCCGGTGACGGCATTGGTGGCGCCGGGGCCTGAGGTGACGAGCGCCACGCCGCATTTGCCGGTGGAGCGGGCATAGCCTTCGGCGGCGTGGATGGCGCCCTGCTCATGACGGACGAGGACGTGAATAAGATCGTTGGCCGCGAATAGCGCATCGTAAATCGGAAGCACCGCCCCGCCGGGATAGCCGAAAATATGCTCGACACCATGATCCTTGAGCGCCTGGATGACCATTTCGGCGCCGGTCATAGTCTGGGTTTCGTGGCTCATCGTCTTGTCCATATCTTTTACGGGTATTCAGCTAGCGAGACGGTAGAAAAGCGAAAGGGGCGTTGCCGCCCCTTCAGGTAAAAGCCGCTGTCCGGATTGGGTCATTCCCAACCGGGTCGCGGCTTCCGAATAAGTACGAGCACGTTCTTCAAGGCAGATTCCTCGTTTAGTGGGCGGCAAAATATGGGTGTACGGGGCCGTCGTCAAGCAATTTTAGGCGAGTACTTGTCGCACGCTTGACATAATATTACTCATGCTTGTGGGCGGCACCCAATCCCAATCAGCCATACGGTGCCGAAACCAGGTCACCTGCCGCTTGGCAAATTGGCGGGTGGCGGTGACCGCCAGGGTGATCGCATCTTCGCGCGGCAGTTCACCGGTTTGAAGGGCCCAGAGCTCACGAAGCCCTAAGACTTTCGCGGCAGGAAGCGTCGGATCGAGGCCTTTGAGCCGTGCCGCCTCCTCTAGCGCGCCGGTTTCGAGCATGTGCAGGAAGCGGATGCGGATACGCTCGCGCAACTCGAAACGCTCGATATCAAGGACGAAACGGGCGAGCCGCGCCCCCGCAAGAACGGGTTTTCCTGCCTCTTTCTGCCAGCCCGAAAGCGGTCGCCCGGTGGCTTCCAAGACTTCCCAAGCGCGCAATACCCGCTGGGGATCGGTGGGGCGAAGGCCGGCGGCGGTTTCGGGGTCCTTGGCCATCAGCTCGGCATGCAGCCCCGCAACGCCTAATGCCTGAAGCCGGTCGCGTGCCGCCTCGCGGATATCGGCGGGAACCGCGGGGATCTCGGCAAGGCCATCGGTCAGGGCCGCGAAATAAAGCCCGGTACCACCAACAAAGATGGGAAGCTGTCCGGCCGCGCGTGCTTCGTTCAGCGCTCTGGTGGCATCGATCTGATAACGCCCCACCGAATAGCGCTCCTCCGCGCCGACATGGCCGTACAGCGTGTGAGGAACGCGCGCCTCGTCCGCAGCGCTGGGGCGCGCCGAGAGGACCGACAACTCAGAATAGACCTGCATGGAATCGGCATTGATAACGACGCCGCCCAATTCCTCAGCCAGTGCCAGCGCCAGCGCCGACTTGCCGCTGGCGGTGGGGCCTGCAATAAGCACGGCATCGAAGGGATCACCCAATGCAAGACTCCTTTGTCCTGAACGTTATTGCACAGGATGGTGGCCGCGTGGCGGCAAAACTCGCCTTTCTGGGCAAGCCCAAATGGCTATCGCCAGGACATGCCTTCGATATCTCGATTCCGGGAGAAGGAGTGGTGTCGCTCTCGTCCGTGCGCGCGGCGGCGGGTGATGGCGCCGACATCAATCTAGTGCCTGTCGCGGGGCGCAAGAAGAAGCTCCTCATCTCGGATATGGAATCCACCATCATCTCCTGCGAGTGCCTGGACGAGCTCGCCGAGATTGCAGGGATCAAGCCGAAGATCGCATCCATCACTGAACGCGCCATGCGGGGCGAGATCGCCTTTGAAGGGGCTTTGCGCGAACGCGTCGGGCTCTTGAAAGGGCTGAGGAAAGCGGACCTGGATCAGGTCTATCGCGAGAAGGCCACGCTGATCGACGGGGCGAAAGAATTTGTCGCCACCATGAAGAAGCACGGCGCCCATACCATGCTGGTCTCGGGCGGCTTCACCTATTACACCGCGAAAATCGCCGAACTTGTGGGTTTCGACGAACACCAGGCCAATACGCTGAACCTCGACGGCGAGACACTGGCGGGCACGGTGGGTGAACCCATTCTGGGCCGCGAAGCCAAGCTCGAAGCACTCGAGCGCGGTGTGAAGGCGTTCGGCTTGGACGCATCAGAGGCGCTCGCCATCGGCGATGGCGCCAATGATCTTGCCATGATCCAGCGCGCCGGAATGGGAGTCGCGTTCCACGCCAAGCCGGTGGTCGCCGCCGCGGCGGGCTTTGCCATCACCAACGGCAATTTGCGCGACGTCCTGTACCTGCAGGGGTACACGGACGAAGAGATTGTCAGCCAGTAAACACTGTTGTCATCCCGGCCGAAGCATGGCGCAGCGCGCCACTGCGCAGAGCCGGGACCCACTCCAACACCATTCAGGCTTCGAAGTGGATCCCGGATCGCGCCCATGTACCAAACCAAAGCGGCGTCGCGGGCGCGTCCGGGATGACAGGCTTCGTTAAATCTGCACGCCCCAATCCATGCAGTAGCCACCGAAGGGCTTGATCACGTCGCTGATCTTCGCCTGGGTCTCGGTGACGAATTCATAGGTGAGGACCGCCTCGATCCGCACCACAAGGGCGGGCACGTCTTCCTCGTCTTCGTCCATCAGCATGACTTCTTCATAGGCTGCCGAAAGCGCGGCGACGGCTTCGTCGCTGGGCGGCCATTCGGCGAAATCCACGAAGAAATCCACCGGATAGGATTTCGTCAAATCGATGCCATCCGCCTCGAGGCTGCGGAAGACGTCTCCGTCGGGGTCTTTGGGCCAATCCGTCATCAGAACCTCAGAGCTACATAGGTCAACGCACCAGCGCGATTGACCAGAAGGACTTCTACTTTACGTCCAGAGCGCAGATCGGCATCGATCCGGCGCTGCACATCTTCGGGGGTGCGCACCATCTGGTCCTGCACGGCCACGATCACATCGCCCGCGCGCAGGTTTTTCTCCTCGGCAGGGCTGTCGGGCATGACATCGGTAACGACCACGCCCTGGATCGAACCCGGCAAGCGAAAGGTCGCGCGGGTGGAGCCATTCAGCGGCGACAGGCTGAGGCCAAGCTGGCTGGTCTTGCGCGGTTTGGCGGGCGGGCCCTGACGCTGCGGTTTGGCGGGCGGATCAGCCAGACGCTGCACGGTGAGGCGCACGCTCATGGGGCGGCGATTGCGCATGATGTCGACCGTCACCGTCTTGCCGATGGGTGTGCCCGCAGCCGTGCGCGACAGAGTGCGCGCATCGGGGATTTTCTTGCCGTCAAAGGCCGTGATGACGTCGCCGGTGCGAATGCCCGCGCGCGCGGCCGGACCATTGGGCGTGACGTTGCCGATCAGCGCACCGACCGGGCCCGGCAGGCCAAGCCCTTCGGCGAGGTCTGCGGTGACGGGCTGAATATTCACGCCCACCCAGCCACGGCGAACCTGACCGAACTGGCGCAGCTGATTGATGACGTCGCGCGCCAGATTGGAAGGAATGGCAAAGCCGATACCGACAGAGCCGCCGGTGGGCGAGAAGATCGCCGAGTTGATCCCCACCACATTGCCGCCCATGTCGAACAAGGGACCACCGGAATTGCCGCGATTGATCGGCGCGTCGGTCTGGATGAATTCATCATAAGGCCCGGCATCGATATTGCGGTTACGCGCGGAGACGATGCCGGCGGTGACGGTGGAGCCAAGACCGAAAGGATTGCCGATAGCGATCACCCAATCGCCAATCCGCGCCCGGTCCGAATCACCGAAATGGGCCGAGGGAATCGGGCGGCGGGGGTTGATCTTCAAAAGGGCGAGGTCGGTCTTGTCGTCACGCCCGACGAGCTTGGCCGGCAGCGAGGAACCGTCGTTCAGCATCACCGTGATCTGATCAGCATCCTCGATGACGTGGTTGTTGGTGACGATATAGCCCGACGGATCGATCACGAAACCGGAGCCGAGCGAGGTGACGTGGCGCGGCAGGTTGGATTTGGGGCCGGAGAAATTCTTGAACAGCTCTTCCAAAGGTGAGCCGGGCGCCACTTGCGGCAGTTCCACATTGCGCTGGCTGGGCTTCAGGGTCTGGCTGGTCGAGATGTTGACGACGGTCGGCAGCAATTGCTGGGAGAGATCAGCAAAGCTCTCAGGCGCACCACGAGCAACCGCCGGAGCGGCCACCAGAAATGCCGCAAAAACCGCGATGACCGAAAAACGCGCCCGCATGGCCGTGCACCTGCAAAATCGAATGGCTTTGCCTAGCGCGAAGCGGCGCGCACCGAAAGAGCAAGCTTGAAAAAATGGCCAAGCGGGGCGCGGCTGCATCAAAGAAGGGGGAGGATATTATTCCTTTTTAGCAAGGGGGGCCGGGCATTCAGTTCGAACTACCCTCCCTTTGAGGGAGGGTCGAAAAATTGGAGCGGAGCAGAAATTTTTCGGGGAGGGGTCTGTCGTAGCGATTGGGATGAAGTCTCCGCGCCGAGCACTCCTAAACCGTAATTCCTCTCAGGCCGCGACATACCCCTCCCCGAAATTTGCTTTCGCAAATTTCGACCCTCCCTCAAAGGGAGGGTGTAAGCATTTTATTCCCCTCACACCCTAACTCCAATCATCACTCGCCGTGACCCAGTAGCGGGCGAGCGCCTCAACGCCTTTGATGTCCTCTTCATCAAAGCGGGCGAGGACGGGGCTATCGAGGTCAATCACGCCGACGATGGTGCCGAAGCGGTGAAGCGGAACCACCAGCTCGGAATTGGAGGCTTCATCACAAGCGACATGGCCGGGGAATTTGTGCACGTCCGGAACGACAATGACCTTTTCCTGCGCGACGGCCGTGCCGCAGACGCCGAGGCCGACCTGCAGCCTTGTGCAGGCGGGCTTGCCCATGAAGGGCCCCAAGACCAGCCAGCGTCCTTTGCGGAAATAGAACCCCGCCCAATTTATATCCGGCAGGAAGTGGAACATCAGCGCGGAGAAATTGGCCGCATTGGCGATGGGATTACGCTCCCCCGCCGCGCGTACCCGCGCCTCATCTTCTAATTTGCGATACAGCTCGGCCTTGCTCATGGCGCCCCGCGCGGCTGCGATACGCAAGAAGGCTATACCCGTTTGCGTTGCGTACAGGCGTGGCACCACGTCTCATGCGGGCATCAACATGCTTTATTTCCGCTTACCTGCGGCGCCTGGACCTTCACCGAAATATTTCAGGAAGTCGCTCTTGGGCGAAATGATCAGGGTCGTGTTGGAACCCTGCATGCTGTCCTGATAGGCCTGCATCGAGCGCCAGAAGGCATAAAAGGACGGGTCCTGGTTAAAGGCTGCCGCGGTGATCTTGGTCTTCTGGGCATCGCCCTCGCCCCGGATGATCGCCGCCTGGCTCATCGCTTCGGCTTTGATCACAATCGCTTCGCGATCGGCGCGGGCCTTGATGAGCTGGGCCACGGCATCGCCTTCCGCGCGGTATTGCGTGGCTTGGCGCTCACGCTCCTTGTTCATACGCTGATAAATCGCGTCGCTGTTCTCGCCCGGCAAATCGGCTCGGCGGATCCGCACATCCACCACTGTGATGCCCCACTGCTTAGTGTCGGCGTTCATGCGATCACGGATCTGGCGCATGAGCTGGCTGCGCTTGCCCGAGAGCATGGCGGTGAAATTCTCAGACCCCAAGACCTCGCGGATATTCGAGGAGAGGATCGCTTTGAGCGAATCCACCGCGCGGTCGAATTCGGGCTGGGCCTGATTGAAGAGCAAGGGATCGGCGATGCGCCAGCGGGCATAGGCATCCACCACGATGCGCTTCCTATCGAGCGTGATCACCTCTTCGGACTGGGCATCGAGATTGAGCAGGCGCCGGTCGAAGAAATAGGCCCGCTGCAACGGCGATTTGAAATGCAGCCCCGGATCGGAAACGATCCCTACCGGCGCGCCGAATTGGACGAGCAGCACCTGCTGGGTCTGCGACACGGTGTAGACGCAGGAAATGAAGACGCCCAAGAGAAGCAGGACGCCCACCGCCATCACCAAAGACAGAGCGCGGTTCATTGGATGTCTGCCTTTTCTGCCGCCTTGGGGGCTTCATCCTGCTTCGGTGCCATTTTCGACGGCATCGGCGGGAGTTGCAGATAGGGCATCACGCCCTTGGCGGCGTCGTCGACAATCACCTTGTTCATCGAGCCCATGACCTGGGACATCGTTTCGATATAGATGCGGCGGCGGGTGACTTCCGGCGCCTTCTTGTATTCCTGATAGACGGCGTTGAAGCGCTGCGCCTCGCCGGTCGCCAGCGCCACGACCTGCGCCTTATAGCCTTCGGCTTCCTGGATGATATGGGCCGCCGCGCCTTTGGCTTCGGGGATCACCGAATTCCTATAGGCCTCGGCCTCGCTGCGCTTCCTGTCCTGATCGGCGAGTGCCTTTTGCACATCGAGATAGGCGGCGCGCACCTGGGTGGGCGTCTCGGCCTTCTGCATCTTCACGCCCACGATCTCGACACCGGCATTATAGGAATCGAGCATCTGCTGCATCAGGCGCTGGACGCGGAGCTGAATCTCCTCGCGATGCGAGGTCATGATGAGATCGATACGGTCCTGGCCGACAGCCTCGCGCATCGCGCTTTCGGCCACTGCTTTCACCGTGTCGCCATTCTTGGCGCCGAGATCAACATTGAAGAGCCAGGCATTGGCGTCTTTGATGCGCCAGTTCACCGTGAACTGCATATCGACGATATTCTCGTCGCCGGTGAGCATATAGCTCTCGTCGGTGATGTCTTCGGACTGCTTGTCGGAGATCTGCTTGAAGCCGACATCGACCTGATTGATCTTTTTGACGTTCGGCGTGTAGGCGGTCTCGATCGGCCAGGGCAGATGATAATGCGTGCCCGGTCCGGTGTGCTTGATGAAGGCGCCGAAGCGCAAGACCACACCCTGCTCTTGCGGGTTGACGGTGTAGACGCCGGAGACAAGCCAGAGCCCGACCGCCAGTGCAGCCATGGCGCTGAGGCCGTTGCGGCCAAGCGCCCCGGGGGGGACATGGCGGCGCAGCTCTTCCCACCATTTGGAGAGCAAGGTCTCGAAATCTGGCGGACGCAAGCCCGAGGGTTCGTCCTGCGGCGGACGTTTAGCAGGCTTGGTGGGCTGGCCCCAAGGGCCTTTCACCTGGCTCCCGCCAGGGTTGGCCTCGCCCGCAGGCTTGGAGCCGTCATTTGGGCCGTTCTCCTGGCCACCCGTCTGGTTCGTCCAAGGCACGGGCCTTGTTTCCTTGTTTTCGCCGTCGGCGCGGTTATATGAGCATCCTTCGAAAGGCGCAAACCATGGCTACGCGTGACGACATTCTTCGGGCGCTCGACGGCGTGATTGATCCCGTTTCGGGGCGCAGCATCGTGCATGAGGACATGATCCAGGGCCTGGTCTTGCGCGACGGGCATGTGGGTTTTGCCGTGGAGGTGGCCCCGAGCCGCGGCGCCAGCGCTGAGCCATTGCGCCGCGCCTGCCAGGAGGCGGTCGAAAAGCTTGCCGGCATCCTTTCGGTCACCGCCGTTTTGACCGCGCATAGCGAGCCGCAGGCTGCGCATAGCCATAAGCATGATCATGGTCATGGCAATAAGCCGCGCCAGACTCCGCCCCCGGCGCAAGGCATCGAAGGCGTGACCTCCGTCATCGCGGTGGCGAGCGGCAAGGGCGGCGTCGGCAAATCCACGGTCGCGGTCAATCTGGCGCTGGCCCTCGCGGCGAAGGGACTGAAGGTCGGTCTTCTGGATGCGGATATTTATGGCCCGAGCGTGCCGCGCCTTTTAGACATTAAGGAGCGCCCGCAAGGCATCGATGGCAAATTCGTGCCGATCGAGAAATACGGCATCAAGGCGATCTCCATCGGCCTCTTCCTGGAAGAGGATCAGGCCACCATCTGGCGCGGCCCGATGGTGCAAAGCGCCCTTGTGCAGATGATCAATGACGGGCTTTGGGCGCCGCTCGACGTCCTGGTGATCGACATGCCGCCCGGCACGGGGGACGTGCAGCTTACCATCGCACAACGCCTGCCCCTCAAAGGTGCGGTGATCGTGTCGACGCCGCAGGATATCGCGCTGATCGATGCGCGGCGCGGCATCGCCATGTTCCATAAGACGCAGGTGCCCATTCTCGGCATTGTGGAGAATATGAGCACCTACATCTGTCCCAATTGCGGACATGAAAGCCATATTTTCGGCCATGGCGGCGCCAGAGAGACCGCAAAGACACTCGGCGAAGCTTTCCTGGGTGAAATTCCATTAAATACGGCCATAAGGCTGACTTCCGACGGCGGAAAGCCTATCGTCGCAGCAGCGCCGGACAGTCCGGAGGCCCGTGCTTTTCTGTTGATTGCCGATCAGGTGGCGGCGAAACTCTCGAAGGGCGAGCGCGCCCAGCCTAAAATCGTGATCGAGTAGCGGGGCTAACCGCTTCGCACCAAACGCCTCGCCAACGAAACTTTTGCCAATTTGGGGTTCTCTTTTTATCCATGGTCGCTCCTAAGCCGCAAATCCGCAGCATGTTCGCGACGCCTGTGTGCGTGCATTACCTGCCGGTCGCACAGGAGTTCAATGCTGAGCTCCGCCCCCTGATTCTTGACCGCCAGCAGAAAGAGCCGCTGCATACTGGCCCAGCCCAGAACGGTTCACATCAGGGCTGGCGTTCTTCCCCGGATTTGGAAAGCTGGGGCGGTTCACAGATTCAAACCCTGTTCCGGGTGGCGCGCGAGCAAGCAGATAATTTGACGGCCAACCGCAATGGCTCGCGCGTTGTGCTGGATTGGAAAGTTCAGGCCTGGGCCGCAGTGCGCAGCAAGGGCGAATATCTCGAACGCAACGCCCGGCCCGGCTGGTATTGGTCCGGCATCTATTATGTCGACGACGGCTATAACAAGCAGGATGACGAGGCGCTGGGCGGCGAAGCCGAACTCGCCGATCCGCGTGGCGTTTTGCCGGCGATGCTCGCCCCGCAATATGGCTTTCGCGTTCCGAACGGGCTGACGGCCGGACAAGTCGAACTCATCCGGCCGCAGACGGGTATGATTATCCTGCACCCCTCCTGGCTGCCACGCGGCGAACACCGCTTCGATGGCGCAGGCCAAAGGGTCACGATCGAGTTCGACCTGACCTTGCCCTGAAAAGACCCAGGAGCAGCAGCGATGCGCTCAGCACCGGCAGCGATGCCGGCGCTGGCACCCCCCAAGACCCGAAGCTCACACAGGCACCGCTGTCAAAGCAGGGCAAGGTTTCGTCGCTGCCCGCCAGAATATAATAAGGCGTCACTTGGTAGCTGTTGGCGTTCAGCGCATCGACATAGAACATCGTGAGATTGTCGCCGGAGACGCTGATGTTCCAAAAGGGAAGCCCAAAATTGCAGGCTGATGAATCGGCGCAGGCCGGAACAAGATCCGCCAAAGTGACTGCCGGCATGTTGGGCGCATCAATTTCCAAGCTTAAGAGCCCGCCAAAATTGGCCGGGTCGTCGGATGAGTTCGCAACGACAGGGGCGGAGCCATCCACCCAGCTATAATGGCCGTGGATATAAAGACCCGGCGTGCTCATCGAGCTTTGCTGCCAGTAATAGGTCGTGACCGATGCGCTTGCCGCTGCTGCGAGCCAAGCGAACATCAGCCCCAGTAAGAGCACTCGTTTCATCTTGTCCTCCTTAGCCGCGCTGCGGCTCGGGAAGCCAAAAGCAAGCTACGCGCCAAAGACGCAAACTCAAGAAAATCAAAACGATAGCGCCCGTGGTGGCGGCAACACGCAGCGCCGCTGTAAGGTCTTTTTACACACATCAAAAATAGTCTCGCGCTCTAAGACGCGCGAGACGGCTTTGGCGCCTATTTCACGATGCCTTGGACGAGTTCGAATTTGCGCCCGTTCATCGTCCACTTCTCGCCGACGGCGTGCTTCTCAACCTTGTCGCATTCCGGATTGGGATGCATCGGCGGGGTCTTGTCGAAATAGAGGCAGATTTTTCCGTCCTCTATCTTCCACTTGCCGCTGACATCGAGAATCCAGTTGCCGCCTGAGAAGGTGTGGTCCTGCTTGTAATAGATATGCGAGGTACCAAGCGTTTCGTGCACCAGCGTGGTGTTGCCATAGCGGCTGGCCATAATCTCGTCATCGCTGGCATTGTCGGCGAAAGCGGCCATTGGCGCCAAAGCCAGCGCCGCGAAAGCAAAGCTACGAATGCGCATGTGTTTCCCCCAGATGATATTGTTATGGGGAAATACTAGACCAATGCGCCCCGGCGCTGCAAAAGCACGTAACTATGCGATGGGGCTGGCATTTCCCGCGTCCCCTCGGCCCACAGAGCGGGATCGAAGCCGGGCATCACGACATCGCCTTCAGGCGCGCCATGCACTTCGGTGAGATAGACGGCGGTGGCCAGCGGCAAGGCAGCGGCGAATATATCGGCCCCGCCAATGATCATGATCTCGGAGGGATTTTCCGCTTCCGCAAAAGTGATTGCCGCCGCGAGGCTTTCGACCACGCGCGCGCCCTCGGCCTGATAGGCGGGATTTCGCGTGATCACGATATTGCTGCGGCCCGGCAAAGGCTTCTTAGGCAGGCTTTCCCAGGTCTTGCGCCCCATGATGCAGGGCTTGCCGAGGGTGAGCTCTTTGAAGTGTTTGAGGTCTCCGGGCAGATGCCAGGGCAAGCCGCCGCCCGCGCCAATGACGCCATTCTCGGCCCGCGCGACGATGAGCGCGATGGGCGCCGCCATCAGCCCTGCTGCCCGAGCTTTTGCAGCGCCTCACCGGAGACGCGATAGACCGTCCAGCCTTCCACCGGACGCGCGCCAAGCCCTTCATAAAAGGCGATGGCATCGACATTCCAATCGAGCACCGACCATTCCAGGCGGCCGCAATCTTCCTTCACCGCGCGCGCCGCCAAAGCCATCAGCAGCGATTTGCCGATCCCCTTGGCGCGGAATTCCGGCTTCACGAAGAGGTCTTCGACATAGATGCCATGACGGGCCAGGAAGGTGGAGTAATTATAGAACCACACGGCAAAACCGGCGGGCTCGCCGTTCCATTCCGCGATCTGGCAGAACAGGCGCGGATTCTCGCTGAATAACGCCTCGCGCACCGTGTCTTCCGTCGCCACGACGCGATCGAGCAAGTGCTCGTATTCGGCCAAGGCACGAATGAAGGACAGGACCAGGGCTTCGTCGCCGGGTTCGGCGGGGCGGATCGCGAGCATGTGAACTTCCTTTAAGACTGCGCTATAAGATGCTTCAGGTCCTCAGGCAAGGCACCGCGGAACGCAGCGGCAGCCTCAGCCGTTTCGCTTCAAGGAGCGAACATGCGAAAGATCCAGACAGCTTTGATTTTAGCGACCGTGCTGAGCGCCGCCCCCTCTTTTGCTCAAATGGCGGGCAGCGTGCCCAAGCCCACCCCGCCCGACACCGACCGCCCGTTTAATATGGATCATCCGCGCAATCTGCCGGACACGCCCACGCATCAGACCGCGCCCTATCAGGTAGAGCGCCCGCTCAACTTGCCGCATGATCCCGTGACGGAGCAGCGCGAGGAACGCTTTCGCCAGGATGTACGAAACGACGAGCGCGATCGCGCCCATCAGGCCGCCGAGCAAAAGCGCGAATTCATCACCGATTTCGGCCGCTTTGGCCTTTCCCCGCCGCCGCCCAATGCGATGTGGCTGCGCGAGGGCAGTGATGCCGTGCTGCTCGACCAGAAAACCGGGAAGGTGCTGGCAAAGCGCCATGCCGTCTTTAAGAACGGCACAACAACACGCCCCCTCAACACCCTGCCGCAGTAGCTAAACTGCCACCGGCGCTTTGATGTGCGGGTGGGACTGGTAATTCTCCAGAGTGAAATCCTCGAAGCGGAATTGGAAAATGTCCGTCACCTCGGGATTGATGCGCATCGCTGGCAAAGGATACGGCTCGCGCGAGAGCTGCTCTTTGGCCTGCTCTAGATGATTTAAATAGAGATGGGCATCGCCGAGGGCATGCACGAACTCACCGGGCTTGAGCCCTGTCACCTGCGCCACCATGAGCGTGAGCAGCGCATAAGAAGCGATGTTGAAAGGCACGCCTAAGAAGATATCCGCCGAGCGCTGGTAAAGCTGGCAGGAGAGTTTGCCGTCGGCCACGTAGAACTGAAACAGGCAGTGGCAGGGCGGCAGGGCCTGACGCGGAATATCGGCCGGATTCCACGCCGTCACCAAGAGGCGGCGCGAATCGGGGTTCTTCTTGATCTCGTTCACCACCCAGGAAATCTGATCGATGGTGCCGGAATGATCGCGTGGCCAGGCGCGCCATTGATGGCCATAAACAGGCCCAAGCTCGCCATTGGCATCGGCCCATTCATCCCAGATCGTGACCCCGTGCTGCTGCAGCCATTTCACATTGGTATCGCCGCGCAAGAACCACAAAAGCTCATAGATGATCGATTTGAGATGCAGTTTCTTGGTGGTGACCAGCGGGAAGCCTTCACCCAGGTCAAAACGCATCTGATGGCCGAAAACCGAGCGGGTGCCGGTGCCGGTGCGGTCATGCTTTTCCGCGCCCGTCTCCAGCACGCGTTGCAACAATTCATGATACTGGCGCATTGCGCTAGCTTACCGGGCCGCAACGGGCCCCGGCAAGCACCGCCTCACGCATCCGCTGTGAGGAAAATCGTGCGCTCAGCCACGCGGCGGTTGTGCAGGCCCGCAATGACCACATGCTGGCCGTCCACCGTCGCCTTGTCCCAGAGAAGAAAGGCATCGGCTGCCCCCGGAATGTCGCCGAGATTGAATTTCTTGAGCACGCTCGAGGTCTGAAAGCCCGCCGTGCCGATATTGTAGGCCAGGCTCAGCATGGCCGCCGCCTGATGAAGGGTCGCGGTTTTTTGAAGCATCGGCGCGATGATCTTCGATTTCAGCGCCATCTGAGCGGCGAGAAAACCGGTGGCTTGGCTTTCCGTGATGGCGGCATCGGCCATCGTGACGGACTTTCCGTTGGGATAAAGGATGGTGCCATACCCAATGGTCGGGATCCCTGCCGAATCCTTATAGGGCGCCGTGCGGAAGCCCTCGAATTGCTTGATCAGCGGCAGGGTGAGCGGGAAAACGTCGGAATCGCCAGGCCAGTTCGCCATAGGGTGCCCCAGTCTTTGGAGTTGCGGCCGCAAGTATCGGTTGATTTTTCTTCTGGAGGATAGGCGCAGCCCCCGAACATTCCTGTCCCCCGCAAGCTAATGCCTTGATCCGGTTCCTCTTCCAACCAGAAAATATTTTCCTTCATGGGGCAAAAGTTGTGGGGAGAGGGGGCCTTAGGCCATCTAACGACTTCAAAAGCCCCGCGTTGATCCCTATATAGGTCTTGTCCGGGGCAACCCGGTCTATGGCGATAAACGGCTTCGTAATAAGCGGACTGGACCCGGGGGCGGTACCCGGCGCCTCCACCAACCTCCCTCTAGAAGCGGGAGCCCTTTTCGAAGGGGCATGTGGGGGCGAAACAGGATCGACAGACGTGTAAAGGTTGACCTTTCGCCCGGTATGGTATCCGCCGTTATCGGGCTACTCGTACAGGTGCCAACGATAATGAAATGGCCCTCGCTGCCTAACTTCTAGTTAGACAAGCGCGGCTTTGGGACGTGCGCCGGGCAACAGAAGCACGTCCCGCTAATATTCCACTTTAAACCCCACATCCCTGAACAGACGTACATGTTGAGGGGCAAGATGAGAGCTTGTCCCATCGCGGTGCAGAAAAAGACGCCACCCGCCAGCATTGACTCGTGAGCAATGCGGGCTAGTCTGCCGCCTTCTTTCCCGGAAAGTGTGATGGCAAAGGATTATATCGGATATCAGGCATTGCTGGACGCGGCGCTGCGCGGCGTCGTGCGCGATGCGTTGCAGCGCATCGAGAAGCAAGGGCTGATCGGGTCGCATCATTTCTATCTCACCTTCAAAACCGGGCATGAAGGCGTCGACATTCCGAGCTTCCTGTCGGAACAATATCCCGATGAGATGACCATTATTCTCCAGCATCAGTTCTGGGGTCTGAAGGTGCGCGAGGATGAGTTCGAGGTCGCCCTCACCTTCAAGAAGCTTCCAGCCACGCTGGTCATTCCTTTTGCCGCGCTGACCAAATTTTTCGATCCCGGCGTGCCCTTTGGCCTCGAGTTCAAGACTCAGGATGCCCCGCCCCCGAAGCAGGCGCCCAAGCCCGTGACCGGCGGCGCCACCGAAGCCACGCCCATGCCGCAAAAGGCCGAGGTCGAGCCTGAGGAATCCGAGGAAAAGCCCGCCGCCGAAAAAACCGCCGGTGCGGCAGAAGTCGTCAGTTTGGACTCGTTCCGAAAGAAGTAGTGGCTTAATAGTCCCGGGCCCGCGCGGATTGGCGCGATTCATTGCCTGGGACATTCGCCATGACCAAAACCCGTACCGAATCCGATACTTTCGGCCCGATCGAGGTCGATGCTTCCGTTTATTGGGGCGCGCAGGCTGAGCGCAGCCGCAACAATTTCAAGATCGGCTGGGAGAAGCAGCCCGCCCCGGTGATCCGGGCGCTGGGCATCATCAAACGCGCCGCGGCCGAGACCAATATGGCGCTGGGCAAGCTCGATCCCAAGGTCGGCAACGCGATCATCGCGGCGGCCAATGAGGTGCTGGAAGGCAAGCTCGATTCGCATTTCCCGCTGGTGGTCTGGCAGACCGGTTCGGGCACGCAATCCAACATGAATGCCAATGAGGTGATCTCGAATCGCGCCATCGAGATGCTGGGCGGCGAGATGGGCTCCAAAAAGCCGGTCCATCCCAATGACCACGTCAATATGAGTCAGTCCTCGAACGATACTTATCCGACCGCCATGCATGTCGCCGCCGCTGAAGAGATCGTGCATCGGCTGATCCCCGCCCTGCAGAAGCTGCGCAATGCGCTGAACGACAAGGCTGAGGCGTGGAAAGGCATCGTCAAGATCGGGCGCACCCATACCCAGGACGCAACGCCCTTGACCCTGGGCCAGGAATTCTCCGGCTATACCAAGCAAGTTGAGAACGGCATTTTCCGCATCGAGCAGACCCTGCCCTTGCTGATGCAGCTTGCCCAGGGCGGCACGGCGGTCGGCACTGGCCTCAACGCACCGGTGGGCTTTGCCGAAATGGTGGCCGATAAGATCGCCGCGATCACCGGCCTCGCCTTCACCTCTGCCCCCAACAAATTCGAAGCGCTCGCCGCCCATGACGCGATGGTGATGAGCCATGGCGCCATCAACACGGTCGCTGCCTCGCTCTTCAAGATCGCCAATGACATACGCCTTTTGGGCTCGGGCCCGCGCTCGGGCCTCGGCGAGCTGTCGCTGCCGGAAAACGAGCCTGGCTCCTCGATCATGCCGGGCAAGGTCAATCCCACCCAATGCGAGGCGCTGACCCAGGTTTGCGTGCAGATCTTCGGCAATAACGCGGCGCTGACTTTTGCGGGCAGCCAGGGCCATTTCGAACTCAACGTCTATAATCCGGTGATGGCCTATAACTTCCTGCAAAGCGTGCGGCTGATGGCCGATGCCGCGGTGAGCTTCACCGAGCATTGCGTGGTTGGCATTGAGCCGCGCCACGACAACATCAAGGCGGGCCTCGACCGTTCGCTGATGCTGGTGACCGCCTTGGCGCCCAAGATCGGCTATGATGCCGCGGCCAAAATCGCCAAAACCGCGCATAAGAACGGCACCACGCTGAAGGAAGAGGCGCTTTTGACCGGGCTTGTGACGGCAGAGGAATTTGACGCGATCGTCAGGCCGGAGGATATGATCGCGCCGAAATAATCACGGTCGAATCATTCCCGCCCATGCCCAAGAAGCAAAACCTAGCCCCCGCCGCCGACCATGGAATGGTCATCGAATACCACAACGCGACGGGGAGCGTTTCCTTCTGGGAGAAGAGCGACAACCACAGTGTCGCCGATAAGCATGGCGTCTCCACGGTCGACTACATCCACGCGATGTATGACTTTTTGCGCCAATCCCAAGCCAAACATGTGCTGATGATCGGCTGCGGCGGCGGCACACTCGCCACCATGCTGCATCGGGCAGGCGTGAAGGTGACCATCGCCGATATCGACGCGCGCAATTACGAGATCGCCCGCACCTATTTCCATATGCCCGACGAGGTGGAATGCCATGTCGCCGATGGCGCCGCCTTCCTGAAAAAGGAAACGCGCAAATTCGATGCCGTGGTGCTGGATGCCTATGCCGATAACGACATCCCACGCCATTTCAAGAAGGTCGCCTTCTTCAATTTGATGAAATCGCGGATGAAGGCGCGCGGGGCGATTGTTCTGGCCAATCTCATCGTGTCGAGCGCCACCGATAAAAGCCCGGATCGCATCGCGAAATTGATGGGGCGGACCTGGAAAAACGTCCGCCTGCTGGATTCCATCACTTACGAAACCCGCAATGCGATTGCCGTGGCGGGCGCGGTGAAGGATCTGGCCAAGCCCAAGCTGACCATGCGGCCAAGCCGCGGGGCCAAGTCCCTGGCGCGCGAGATCGCGGAATTTGATTTCCGCCCCTTGCGGGTCTGAGCCCCTTACACCTATCCACCGCGCTTTTCATATCAGCCATGCAGCGGGACGGCTGGCGCAATTGCCGCGACACCGCAAGGATCGGGCTGCGCGAGCCCGCCGGTCTGGCACTATCGCGCGCCAATTTTTCAGGAGCCGTCATGGCCGGTCATAGTATGGGACGTCTGGAATGGGCGCTGTTTCTGGCGCTTTCCGTGTTCTGGGGCGCCTCGTTCTTTTTCTACAAGGTGCTGGTGACGACATTCGGCCCCTTCACCATCGTGCTCGGCCGCATGGGCATTGCCGCGCTGGTGCTGAACCTGATCTTGGCCGCGCGGGGCGAAAGGCTGCCGCCGCCAAAGGAGTGGGGCGCCTATTTCCTGATGGCGCTCCTCTCCAATGTGATCCCCTTCAGCCTGTTTGCCTTTGGTGAGCAGACGATTTCTTCCAGCCTCGCCTCGATCATCAATGCCATGACGCCGATCTTCACGGTGATCGTCGCCCATTTCTGGACCCATAACGAGAAACTCGCCTGGAATAAGGCTTTGGGCGTGGGCTTCGGTTTCGCAGGCGTCGCCATTTTGATGGGGCCGAGCGCCCTGCACGGCGACAACAATCTTATCGGCGAACTCGCCTGCCTGGGATCGACGATCTCCTATGGCTTTGGCGGCGTCTATGGCAAACGCTTTGCGGGACGCCCGCTGTTGACGGTCGTTACCGCACAGATGACGGCGGCGACGCTGCTGGTGGCACCGCTCTCTCTCGCCATCGAGCATCCCTGGACGCTTTCCATGCCGGGCCTGCCCGCCTGGGCGGCGCTTGGCGGCATCGCGCTGATCTCGACGGTGCTGGCCTATCTCATCTTCTTCCACATCCTCGCCAAGGCAGGCGCAACCTATATTTCGCTTGTCACCTTCCTGATCCCGGTGAGCGGGTTGTTTCTGGGCGCGGTTCTTCTCAATGAGCGCATCGGCGCTTCGGATATCTGCGGCATGGCGGTGATCTCGCTCGGCCTCGCCGCCATCGACGGGCGCCCCCTGAGCTGGCTTAAACAGCGAGCAGGCCTGCGCTCCTTGGGGTGATGGGGATAACGGGTAATGGCGGGCTGCACAAAAAAAGTGCCCCCTTGCGCAGGATTGCTGTAAGTTGGCCCGTCTCCCTATTTTTCTGGCGCCATGCTGAAAAAGCGCTCTTTTTCCCTCTCCGGCCATCGCACCTCGATCGCGCTGGAACCCGAATTCTGGACAGTGCTTGAAAAGGCTGCCGAGGCGCGAAGCCTGAGCCTTTCAGCGCTGGTGATCGAGATCGACTCCAAACGAGCTATGCGTCCACTGGCGAGCGCGCTGCGCATTTATGCGCTAGCTGCGGCAGGCGCGCCCGGTTAGCCTGCCGGGGATATGACGAGGGGAATGACCATGCTGACGCTGTTTCATAAACCGAAAACCCGTTCCAACAGCATCATGTGGCTCTTGGAGGAACTCGGCGTTCCTTACGAAACCAAGGAAGTAACCATTCGCAGTATGGATGGATCGGGCGCGATCGATCCGGCTAATCCCCACCCCCATGGCAAGGTCCCGGCCCTGGAACATGACGGCAATCGCGTGTTTGAGACCGGCGCCATTGCGCTGTATCTCACCGACCTGTTTCCCGAAAAAAAGCTCGGGCCCGTGCCCGGCGAGGCACTGCGCGGCGAATATCTGTCCTGGCTGTTTTATCGCTCGGGCGTGCTCGAGCCCGCGCTGATGATGCGCCGTTTGGGCGTGAAGCATATGCAAGGCGCCATGGGCTGGGCGGAAGCGAGCGAAGTCGAAACCGTTCTGAACGAAACCCTCGCCCTGCGCCCCTATATTCTCGGCGACAGCTTTTCGGCGGCGGATATCGTGACGGGCGGCGGCATCGTCTATTTGCTGCGCTTCAAGATGCTGGCCGAAACGCCGGTGCTGACCGAATATGCGCAGCGCCTCACCTCGCGCCCGGCCTTCATCAAGGTGATGGGCGACCATACATGAGCAACATCGTCAATCTGCGCCAGGCGCGCAAACAAAAGGCCCGTGCCGAGAAAGAGGTGGTCGCAGATGCCAACCGCCTCAAGCACGGCATCGCCAAATCCGCGCATAAAAAAGCCAAAGCCGTCGCCGAGCAGGAAAAGAAGCGCGTCGATGCCCATAAACTTGACGGGGAATAACGCATAGGTTGCAGCGATTGCGACCTCTAAGATGAGAACAACACGTGAACTTTGGCGCGGGCGCTGCTAAGGTCCCGGAATCATGACCGGACATTATGAAGACCCGCTCGACTCCGCGTTTGGAGAGGATCACGAACCCGCGCCCGTAGTGCAGCGCGATCCGCCCTATTTGCAGGGTCTCAACAAGGAACAGCGCGAAGCGGTGGAAGCCACCGACGGCCCTGTGCTGGTACTAGCTGGCGCAGGCACCGGCAAAACGCGCGTGCTCACCACCCGCCTCGCCCATATCCTCTCCAGCCGCAAAGCCTGGCCGAGTCAGCTTCTCTGCGTCACCTTCACCAACAAGGCCGCGCGCGAGATGAAAGAGCGCATCGGCGCACTGATCGGCGGCGTGGTGGAAGGCATGCAATGGCTGGGCACCTTCCACTCCATCGGGGCGCGCATGCTGCGCCACCATGCCGAGCTGGTGGGGCGCAAATCCAATTTCACCATCATCGATACCGACGACCAGCTGCGCCTGATGAAGCAGCTGCTTGAGGCCGAGAATATCGACGAGAAGCGCTGGCCTGCCCGCACGCTGGCCTCCATGATCGATGGCTGGAAGAACCGTGGGCTTAAGCCCGCCGATGTGCCCGATGGCGAGGCGCATGGTTTCGCCAATGGCAAAGGCAAGAAGCTTTACCACCTCTATCAGGAACGGCTGAAGGCGCTGAACGCCTGCGATTTCGGTGATCTTCTGCTCGATGTCTTGAGCATCCTGCGCGAACATCCCGATGTGCTCGCCGATTATCGCGAGCGCTTCCGCTATATCCTGGTGGACGAGTATCAAGACACCAACACGGTGCAATATCTCTGGCTGAAGCTTTTGGCTGGTGGTGGCACGGGTGCACGCGGCAATGTCTGCGTGGTGGGTGACGACGATCAGTCCATTTACGGCTGGCGCGGCGCGGAGGTGGAAAACATCCTGCGTTTCGAACGCGATTTTCCCGGCGCCAAGGTGATCCGCCTGGAACGCAATTACCGCTCCACGCCCGCCATTCTTGCGGCGGCTTCCGGCCTTATCGCCGCCAACAAAGGCCGCCTGGGCAAGACCTTGTGGACCGAAGGCGATACCGGCGAAAAGCTGCAGGTCAAAGGCGTGTGGGACGCCGAGGAAGAAGCGCGCAATGTGGCAAGCGAGATCGAAAATCTGCGCCGCAAGGGCCACCCATATTCGCAGATGGCGATATTGGTGCGCGCCTCTTTCCAGATGCGCGAATTTGAAGATCGCTTCGTCTCACTGGGGCTTCCTTACAAAGTGATTGGCGGCCCGCGCTTTTATGAGCGCGCCGAAATTCGCGATGCCATGGCTTATTTGCGGCTTGTGGCGCAGGGCGATGACGATCTGGCGTTCGAGCGCATCGTCAATAAGCCCAAGCGCGGTATCGGCGATGCCAGCGTACAGGTGCTGCACCAGTTCGCCCGCATGCGGCAGATGCCGCTGCTGGCCGCGGCGCGCGAGATCGTGGAGACCGACGAGCTGCCGCCCAAAGCCAAGAAGGCGCTCACCGAGCTGACACAAAGCTTTTACCGCTGGACCGAAGTCTCGCGGCAGATTCCGCATACGGAGCTTGCCGAGATGATCCTGGATGAAAGCGGCTATACCGATATGCTAAAGGCCGATAAATCCGCCGAAGCGCCGGGGCGGCTCGATAACTTGAAAGAACTCGTACGCTCCATGGACGGGTTCGAGAGTCTGGCCGCCTTCCTCGAACACATCGCGCTGGTGATGGATGTCGAGCAGAACGACTCGGAAGATCGCATCAACCTGATGACGCTGCATGCCGCCAAGGGGCTGGAGTTCGACACGGTGTTTCTGCCGGGCTGGGAAGAAGGCTTGTTCCCCAGCCAGCGCACCATGGACGAAAACGGTCTTGCGGGATTGGAAGAAGAGCGCCGCCTCGCCTATGTCGGCATTACGCGGGCCAAGAAGCGCGCCTTTTTATCCTTTGCCGCCAATCGCCGGGTGCATGGCTCCTGGCAAAGCGCCCTGCCCAGCCGCTTCATCAGCGAACTGCCGGAAGAGCATGTCGAAACCGCGGTGGATGAAGGTTTTTACGGCGGCAATGCGGGCTTCCGCGATAATCTTTCGGGCTTCGCCTCCACCTATGACAGCCCCGGCTGGAAGCGTGCCCAAGCCAATAAGGCGCAAGGCTATACCCGCGCCAAACCGCCGCTGATCGAAGCCCAAGCCTGGAGCGTCTCAACCAGCGACCCCACCGCCTCGCTCTATCAACGCGGCGACCGCGTCTTCCACCAGAAATTCGGCTACGGCCGCGTCAAGGCCGTGGAAGGCAACAAGCTGACAGTCGATTTCGACAAGGCTGGCGAGAAGAAGGTGATTGATCAGTTTGTAAGTAGGGGGTGAGGGATGACCGGGCTAATTGAATGGGCTGCAGGGCAAATCGCGTCAGAACTTGTGTCAAAAGTGCTGGATTTGAGCCTGGGCGCGATATGGGAACAAAAGAAAAAAATCGCAGCAGAAATTTTACTCTCTGAACTGGCGCGAGGAGAAGCTCCCATCCAGGAGGTTGCACGTGTTGACGAAGCTGCATCCATGATCTTCGAATATGGGTTTGCGGCGCAACGTGGCGCTGCGAGAAGAAACCTTCGTTTGCTTGCGCAAGTGTTTGCCGGGCTGCTGAAGCAGACCCCACCCTTACACGCTGACGAATTTCTACGGTGGTCTGGCGTTCTCGCCGATTTATCCCGCGAAGAAATCATCTTGCTAGCGACGCTTCATAAGCATTGGCAGGTGAATAGGGATGAACCAAATGCCGATGTGCCATTTAACGCGGCGAAAGAGGAACTGGTCGGAAACTGCAAAACATTTTCTACTGACGAGGAAATGCATTTCACGGCAACGGCCCTTATCCGAACAGGATTCCTCGTTTTACTTCCAGGATTTGAAGCATATCCCAAGACTACTCTTAAGCTCGAACACCTTCTGAACATGGCACGCATCGAGGATGTGTTGGCGGAAGATGGGCTTTAATTTCGCCCTCTCTGGCGGGTTAGTCCATCGCATGTGGGCGAGCTTATACCTTACTGTCATTCCCGGCCGAGCGCATCGAGCAGCGCGAAGATGTGCGAGGGG
Source organism: Rhizomicrobium palustre (assembly GCF_011761565.1). Lineage (NCBI taxonomy): Bacteria > Pseudomonadati > Pseudomonadota > Alphaproteobacteria > Micropepsales > Micropepsaceae > Rhizomicrobium > Rhizomicrobium palustre. Next base: position 926,418 of record NZ_JAASRM010000001.1, read on the forward strand.
AAGGGAACCCAGGTGGTGAAACCCGTGGGATGCCGTCAAAATAGGCCAAAATCCGTATCATTTTTTGAGATCGTCTTGCCGTCCCAACCTGGGTTCCCTTCCCTTCGCGGCGCTCGCAAAAGCTCGCTCTGCTCAGCCGGGAATGACAGTTTTGGGTTGACTGACGCTACATGCGTTAGCCCCGACAAGGAGGGGTAAAAGAAGGCCTTGATGCGATGACCAATAGGTCACAAAATAAAGCGTGATATCTGGCTGATAACGCATGGATTGCCGCATGTGGTCTGTTCAGGACGCCAAGAGCCGATTTAGCGAAATGCTCGATGCGGCAGAACACGCGCCGCAATTCATCATCAAGCAAGGCAGGCGCGCTGTGGTCGCGCTGGCGGCGGAAGAATACGACCGTCTGAAAGCATTGGAGCAGCGCCAGAATTCCAGCTTCAAAGAACAGCTTCTGAACATGCCCAAAGATGATGGCGCCTTTGAACGCCTCCCCTCATCCTTACGCGAACCGAAATTCTGACGCCCCCTTCCTTGGTGAATCCCTCAGCCCGGCTCGAATACACGCCGGGCGAGATCACCCCGAGGTGCCGTTGCGCTTGCTCGCCAAGATATATACGTAATAGGTCTTCCCCATTGGTGGCCCCCCACCTGGATGGCCCGCCGTCGTGGGCCATGACATCTCGAGTTTAACGGGAAACCGTCCCCATGCCCACGCCCCCGCTCTGGAAAGCCTCTATCGTCCTCAACAAGAAAGACGCCCCCGATGTGGTGGCGGCTTTGGAGTTGATCCCCCCGCTGCCCCAAGCGGTGCTGACCGAGGAGGACCCGTTCCGCGATGATGGCGTGGTGGAAGCGCTTTACGACACCCCGCCCGATGGCGATCTGATCGCCAAGATCACGGGCCGTCAGGTGCATGTGCAGCTTCTGCCCGACGCCGATTGGATCCGCCTTTCCCAGCAGGGCCTGCCGCCGGTGCGCGCCGGGCGCTTCTTCGTCTTCGGCTCCCATGATGCGGGCCAGGTGCCGCATGGCGTCATCCCCATGCGCATCGAAGCGGGCATGGCTTTTGGCACCGGCCATCACGAGACCACGGCGCTGTGCCTGTCGGTGCTTTCCGACCTCGCCAAGACGCGCCGCTATGACAATGTGCTGGACCTCGGCACCGGCACGGGGCTTCTCGCCATCGGCGCGGCGAAGCTTTGGAAGAAGACAGTGCTGGCCTCCGACATCGACCCCATCGCGGTGGAAGTGACGCGCGAAAACGCAGTCGCCAATGAGGAAGGCCCGCGCGTGCGCGCCTTGATCGCCGACGGCCCGACCCATCCGACGCTGTTCGAAAAAGCGCCCTTCGATCTCATCCTCGCCAATATCCTGGCAGGTCCCTTGACGCATCTGGCGCCACAGATTTGCGCCGTTCTTGGCAAGCGCGGCACGCTGGTGCTCTCCGGCCTCTTACATTGGCAAGAGAATCTGGTGCTCAGCTTCTATCGCCCGCATGGCCTGACGGTGAAGGAAATCCGCCGCGACGGGAGCTGGAGCGCGCTGGTGCTTCAGAAGGCTTAAAACGGCGCAAATTACCGCAAGAAGGGTGGATTCCGGACGCCTGCCGCCCTAACCTTGCGGCTATGAAAAAGATCTACCAAAGCTTCGACGACCTTTCGGATAAATCCACCTGCGCGCCGCGCCTTCGCCTCTTGCGCGAAGAGCTTGCCAAACGCGGGGTGGATGGTTTCATCGTGCCGCGCGCCGATGAGCATCAGGGCGAATATGTGCCGAAGAAAGCCGAGCGGCTGGCCTGGTTGACGGCCTTCACGGGGTCCGCAGGCGCCGCGGTGGTGCTGGCCGATAAGGCGGCAGTCTTCGTCGACGGGCGCTACACCTTGCAGGTGCGCCAGCAGACCGACACGGCGTTGTTCGATCCGCGCGATTTGGTCAGCGAAGGTGTCGGCGGCTGGCTGGAAGCGAACGCGCCCAAGGGCGCCAAGATCGCCTATGATCCCTGGCTGCACACACCGGCGCAGATCGATGCCTTGAAGATTTCCGTGGCCCATGCAGGCGCGAGCCTGGTGGCGCTCGACAGCAACCCCATTGATGCAGTGTGGGACAATCAGCCCGCCGCGCCCACTGCCCGCGCCATTGTGCAGGGCATCGCGCGGTCCGGCGAGGCGTCGGAAACCAAGCGCACGCGGCTGGCCGAAGAGATCAAAGCCAAAGGCGCGGACGCCTTTGTGGTGACGCTGCCGGATTCGATCTGCTGGCTGCTTAACATCCGCGGCGCCGATGTTCCGCATACGCCCTTTGCCTTGAGCTTTGCCATTCTGAACAGCGATGGCGCCACCGATCTTTTCATCGATGAGGCCAAGACCACGCCGGAGCTGAAGCAGCACCTCGGCAATTCCGTGCGCCTGCGGGCGCCGGGCGAATTTGTCGGCGCGCTGAAAGACTATGCCGGAAAGACCGTGGCGCTGGACCCCAATTGGGCTGCTTCCGCCATCTCCGACACGCTGAGCGCTGCGGGCGCCACAGTGAAGCGGCTGGCCGATCCCTGCCAGCTCGCCAAGGCCTGCAAGAACCCGATCGAAATCGAAGGCATGCGCCAGGCCCATATCCGCGATGGCGCGGCGATGGTGAAGTTCCTCTCCTGGCTCGCCGCGGAAGCGCCCAAGGGCGGGCTCAGCGAAATCTCGGCGACGCAGCAGCTGGAGGCCATTCGCAGCGAGAGCGAGCTTCTGACCGATCTCTCTTTCGATTCCATTTCGGCCGCGGGTGAGCATGCCGCTCTGCCGCATTACCGCGTCACCAGCGCCTCCAACCTGCCCCTGAAGCTGAATGAGATCTATCTCATCGATTCCGGCGGGCAGTATTATGACGGCACCACCGACATCACCCGCACCATCATCGTGGGCTCGCCTTCGGACGAGATGAAGGACCGCTTCACCCGCGTGCTGAAAGGCCATATCGCGCTTGCCACTGCGAAATTCCCGGAAGGCACGAGCGGTTATGCGCTGGATTCCTTCGCGCGGCGGCCCTTATGGGATGCGGGGCTCGATTACGATCACGGCACCGGCCATGGCGTGGGCTCTTATCTTTCGGTGCATGAAGGCCCGCAGAACATTTCCAAGCGGCCGATCGTGCAGCCCTTGAAGCCGGGCATGATCCTTTCCAATGAGCCGGGCTATTACAAGCAGGGCGCCTACGGCATCCGCATCGAAAATCTTGTCGTGGTGCAGGAAGCGATTACCGATGGCGACCGCAAGCTTTTGGAATTTGAAACCATCACCCTGGCGCCGATTGATCTCAATCTGGTCGATCCCTTGCTTCTCAGCGCGGAAGAGACCAACTGGCTCAACGCCTATCATGAGCGCGTGCGCGAAACCTTGGAACCCTTGGTCGATGGTGAGGCGCGCGCCTGGCTCGCCCATGCCACACGGATGATCTGATGCAGAAGGACCTTTCAGCCCCGCGCGGCACGGTGCATGCACTCTGGCTTGAGAGTGCGGTGCTGAAAGGCAATCTTCTCGGCGATCCTTTCGAGCGGCGCATCGATGTCTATGTGCCTGCGGGTCATGACGGGCGCGGCCTGCCGCTGCTCGTCGATATGGCGGGCTTCACCGGCAGCGGGCTGGGCCATTCCAACTGGAAGAATTTCGGCGAGAATTTGCCGGAACGCCTCGACCGGCTGATCGCGTCGGGTGCGATGGCACCTTGCGTGGTGGCGATGCCCGATTGCTTCACCAAGCTCGGCGGCAATCAATATATCAACTCCTCCGCCATGGGCCGTTGGGAGGATTTCCTCATCGGCGAAGCCGTGCCTTTTGTGGAAGCTGAGTTCGCTTGCGGCGGGGCGGGACGGCGCGGCTGTTTCGGCAAATCCTCAGGCGGCTATGGCGCGCTGGTGCATGCCATGCTGCATGCTGATTTCTGGGCCGCAGCGGCGAGCCATTCCGGCGATGTCGGTTTCGATCTGATGTTCGCCAGCGACTTTGCCAATCTGTTGCGCGCGCTGGCGAAGGTTGATTACTCCGTGCAGCGCTGGCTGGAAAAATTCTTCGCCGCGCAAAAGGTGAAGGGCAGCGATATTCACACACTGATGATTTTGGCGATGTGCGCGACCTATGATCCGGCACCGGAGGAATATTGCGGCATCCGCCTGCCCGTCACCACCGACACCTGCGAGCTGATCCCCGAGCGCTGGGCGAATTTTCTCAAATGGGACCCGCTGACGCTGGTGGAAAAGAGTGCAGAGGCACTGAAAAGCTTAAAACTCTTCTATATCGATTGCGGCGATGTGGATCAGTACAATCTCGTCTATGGCGCGCGGCGGCTGCATAAGCGGCTCGAGGCGCTAGGCGTGGCGCATGTGTACGAGGAATTCCCCGACGATCATTCCTCCACCGACTACCGCATGGACATCAGCCTGCCGCTGCTGGCGAAAGCGCTGGGGTAGAGCGACGGCGCGGTGCCACCGGGCCCTTTGCTAAAACATCCGACGCTGGTAGCGTATCTCCCAACGGGGGAGATTTGAGATGGGCTTTTCCATTGCGTGGGTCGCCGTTCAGGGAAAACCCAAAGAAGATGTGTTAGCTTGGGCTCAACACACAGACACCGGCGAACCAGACGAGAGCAATGACGCGCCCGCATCGGGAAGCTCACTACCAAACAACTGGTACGTCGTCTTCTTAAACGACATCGAGCACCCACTCGCCACGGACGCAGCTCTGACGAGCCTATCTCAAAATTGCTTCGTTATCGCCTGCCATGTCGAAGAACATGTCATGTTCAGTTCCGCCAAAGCTTTTCGCAACGGCCACGAAGAGTGGGCGATAACACATGACGCGCAAGCGGGGATCTATGACATCCAGCCGAAAGGCTCGCCCCCGGCAGCATTCACCGCCATCTTTGCACAAGCTAAGGAACAACAAGATTCTGAGGGCGGCGCTCAAGCAGACGTGGACCACATCTTTGATGTTCCACTTCTCACCGCACAGAGCGTTTGCGGCTACAAGCATGACCTTTGGAGGTTTGATTGGGGCGAACCCAAATTCACCGCACTGAAGGATATTACCCTCCAATCAAATTCAGCCAGCCATCCTCGTCGATCACTTCTACGCCGAATTTTTGGGCCTCGGTGAGCTTCGAGCCTGCGCCGGGGCCGGCGATGAGGATGTCGGTTTTTTTGGAGACCGAGCTTGCCACCTTCGCGCCCAGGCTTTCGGCGCGCGCCTTGGCTTCCTGGCGGGTCATCTTTTCCAGCGTGCCGGTGAAGACCACCGTCTTGCCTGCCACCGGCGATTCCACCGCAGCAATCGCCACAGCCTCCTCCGGCGACACCTGCGCAAGAAGCCGATCCAGAAGCTCGCGGTTATGGGGCTCGTCAAAGAAATCCTTGATGCCTTCGGCCACCACCGCGCCGATGCCGTCGATGGCGGTGAGTTCGGCCATGGCGTTTTCGGATTGTGCCACGTCTGACAACGCCGCGAAGGTGTGGAAACGGCGGGCCAGAAGTTTCGCGGTGGTCTCACCGACATGACGAATGCCGAGCGCATTGATGAAGCGCTCCAGCGCGATGGAGCGGCGCGCCTCTATGGCTTCGAGAAGATTATCCACTTCCTTGAAGGTGCGCTTGCCGTCTTCGCGCTTGGCTTTGGTGTCCTTACCCGCTTTGGCGGCGCGCTCAGCCGATTGGCGCTTACGCTCCTCCAGAATGACGTCTTTCAGCGCCTCCACCCGATCCTTCAGAGTGAAAATATCGGCGGGATCTTTAATCAGGCCGGTATTGTAGAAAAGATCGACCTGCTTCTCGCCCAGCCCTTCGATATCGAAGGCATCGCGGCTGGCGAAATAGCGCAGACGTTCGACGGCTTGCGCGGGGCAGATGAGCCCGCCGGTGCAGCGGCGATCGACATCTTCCTTACCGGTCTTTTCATCGACCTCACGCACCGCATGGCTGCCGCAAACGGGACAGGTCTTGGGATAGTCAAACGGCGCGGCACCTTCGGGGCGCTTTTCGGTGACGACACGCACCACTTGCGGGATGACATCGCCCGCGCGCTGGATCACCACCGTATCGCCGATGCGCACATCCTTGCGCGCGATCTCGTCCTCATTATGCAGCGTGGCGTTGGAGACCACGACGCCGCCGACCGTGATCGGCTTCAGCTTGGCAACCGGGGTGAGCTTGCCGGTACGCCCGACCTGAATGTCGATATTCTCGACAATGGTTTCGGCCTGCTCGGCAGGGAATTTGTGCGCGATGGCCCAGCGGGGTGAGCGCGACACAAAGCCGAGGCGGTCCTGCAGGCTAAGGCTATCCACTTTATAGACGACGCCATCGATATCGTAAGGCAGGCTGGCGCGCGCAGCTCCGATATCGCGATAAAAGGCGAGAATCTCTTCGGCGCTAGTGCAGCGGCGCACCAAGGGATTCACCGCAAAACCGAAGCGCTTAAAGGCCTGAAGCATGCCCCATTGCGTATCGGCGGGCATCTCGCTGACCTCGCCCCAAGCATAGGCGAAGAATTTTAGCGCCCGGCTTTTGGTGATCGCAGGATCAAGCTGGCGCACAGAGCCCGCCGCGGAGTTGCGCGGATTGGCGTAAAGCGGTTTTCCTTCGACTTCCTGGCGCGCATTCAAAGCGGCGAAATCGGCATGGGTCATATAGACCTCGCCGCGCACTTCCAGCACGTCCGGCGCGTTCGGAATACGCAAAGGAATATCGGTGATGGTCTTGAGATTGGCGGTAATGTCCTCGCCTTCGCTGCCATCGCCGCGCGTCGCGCCTTGCACCAGCACGCCCTTTTCATAGCGCAACGAGGCCGATAGCCCATCGATCTTGGGCTCGCAGGTGAAAGCAAGCTCGGCGTCCTCAACCAACCCTAAAAAGCGGCGGATGCGGCCAACGAAATCGCTGACATCTTCATCTGCAAAGGCATTGTCGAGCGAGAGCATGGGCCGCACATGCAGCACCTTGGCGAATTTCTCAGAGGCCTTGGCACCGACGCGATGGCTTGGACTGTCGGGGCGGATGAGATCGGGAAAGCGCGCCTCGATGGCGGCATTGCGCTTGCGCAGCGCATCATAGTCTGCGTCGGAAATCGTCGGCGCATCTTCGCCATGATAGCGCCGGTCATGCTCGGCAATTTCCTTGGCGAGATGATCGAGCTCAGCAATAGCTTCGAAGGGCGTGAGCTTATCGACGGGCGTATTCATTCCTGCATTCCTAGGGGCATTTCCCCTTTTTGGAAATTCCCAAAGTGTCATCGCCCGCGACTGCGGGCGACCCAGGTGGTGTTGTACCGCAGCCATCGCTGGAATCTCGGTATTCCTACAATGATAGTACGGCGAGACCTGGATGGCCCGCAGTCGCGGGCCATGACAAGCTATCTAAAGGCAAAACCCATACCCCTCCCCGAAATCTGCTTCCGCAGATTTCGCCCCTCCCTCAAGGGGAGGGTGAAGGGCATGCTTAAGCCCGTTTGCGGGGCTTTTTCGGCACGGCTTGCGCCTCGGAAATCAAACGCTTTGCGGCGGCGCGGGCTTCTTCGGTGACGGCGGCGCCAGAGAGCATGCGCGCAACCTCTTCCAGACGCTCGTCATCCTCAAGCTGTTCCACCACGGTCTTATCGCCCTTGCGTTTGATGCGGAAATGGCGATCGGCGCGAGCGGCCACTTGTGGCGAGTGCGTCACCAACAAAACCTGGGTCGATTGCGAGAGCTTTTGCAGCCGCAACCCCACCGCATCGGCCACGGCCCCACCCACACCGCGGTCAACTTCGTCGAAGACCAGCGCGGCCGGCGGCGCGGCCTGGGCCAGCACCACCTTGATGGCAAGCGAGAAACGCGCCAGTTCGCCGCCCGAAGCGATCTTGGCGAGCGAACCATAGGCCGCCCCTTCCACCGTGGCGACTTCGAAGGCGACACGCTCAAGACCTTGGGCACTCGGCTCGGAGGCCACGAAAGACACGCGGAAGCGGGCGTGGCCAAGCTTCAACGGCGTCAGTTCAGCGGCGACGGCCTTTTCGAGATCAGCGGCGGCGGTTTTGCGCGCAGCGGAAAGCTTCTTCGCGGCGGTATTGAAAGCCACCAGCGCGGCGGCGGCTTCGGCTTCAAGCTGTTTCAGCTTGCCACCGCCCAGATCCAGCGCATCGAGCTTCTTGCGGAAGGCATCGAGCACGCCCGGCAGGCCGTCGCATTTGACGCTGTATTTGCGGGCGGCGGCACGCAGCGCGAAGAGGCGTTCTTCTTTACGCTCCAAGGCGCTGGAATCCACTTCCAGCCGCGACAGCAGCGCGTCCAGCTCGCGCCGGCCTTCCTCGGCCATAGCATAAGCTTGTTCCAGCGCAGCTTCGGCGGCGGCGGCGGCTTTGCGCGCTTCCTCACCCATGCGCGAGAGTTTCTTCAGCGCGCCTGCAAGCCCTGCTTCGGCGCCACGCTCACCGGAAAGAAGATCAGACGCAGCAGACACGTCCTCGGCAATGCGGGCGGCATTCATCAGCAGCGCGCGTTCGGCGGCGAGGGCTTCTTCCTCGCCCTCCTCCGCATCCAGGGCAGAAAGCTCGTCCACCGCCTGCTTCACATATTCCGCATCGGCCATGGCCGTGGCTTGCAGGCGCTTTAATTCCTCCGCGGCGATGCGGGCCGTGTCATAGGCGGCAAATTGCTTGGCGACCTCGGCCACCAGCGCCTCATGCCCGCCAAAGGCATCCAGCAAAGCGCGATGGGTGGCCGAATCGAACAAGCCCCGGTCATCGGATTGCCCGTGCACTTCCAACAGCGCCGAACCCAAATCCTTGAGCAGTCCCACGCCCACCGGCTCGTCATTCACGAAACCGCGGGTGCGCCCTTCCGAAGAAAGGGTCCGGCGCAGAACGATCTCGCCCTCTGCCGGGATAGACTGTTCGGCCAAGAGCATGCGCGCGGAATGTTTGGCAGGGGGATCGAACAGAGCCGTGGCCGAACCCTGGGCAGCGCCAGGGCGCACCGCCGCGCGGCCACGACCGCCGGTCGCCATACCCAAAGCGTCCAGCAAAATGGATTTGCCCGCCCCGGTCTCGCCAGTGAGCACATTGAGGCCTGGGGCGAACTCCAGGCTCGCCGCCTCGATCAACACGATATCGCGTACGCTCAATGCAGCGAGCATCGCACCCCGGGTCCGAATCTATGAGAACGAATGGTGATCAAGAACACCATCCGGTCAACCCCTAGATGGCATCCGTCACAAGATCTTATCGAAGGCGCGCGAAATCCAGGAGCCCTTATCCTCTTCCGGCTGCAGCTTTTTCTTCTGAAGGATCGCGTAAGCATCCTGGTACCAGGGGCTACCCGGATAGTTGTGGCCGAGCACGGCGGCGGCGGTCTGGGCTTCCTTGGTCAAGCCGAGCGAGAAATAGGCCTCGGTCAGGCGTTCCAGGGCTTCGGCGATCTGGGTGGTCTTCTGATACTGCTCGACCACGGTGCGGAAGCGGTTGATGGCGCCGATATAGTCGCCCTTGTTGAGGTAGTAGCGGCCGACTTCCATCTGCTTGCCGGCCAAATGGTCCAGCGTCAGGTCGATCTTGAGGGTTGCGTCGCGGGCATATTCGCTTTCCGGGAAGCGCTGCACCACGTCCTGCAGGGCCACAAGCGCGGCTTCGGTATTGGACTGGTCGCGCTCCACATCCACGATCTGCTCATAAAGCGAGACTGCCTTCAGATAGAAGGCATAGGCCACTTCCTTCGAGCCGGGATGGAGCGAAATGTAGTTATCCGCGGCCGACACGGCCTCGGTGTATTTGTTACCCTGATAGAAGCAATAGGCGCTCATCAGGCTCGCACGGCGGGCCCAGACCGAATAGGGGTGCTGGCGTTCCACTTCGGCAAACTGCTTGGCGGCATCGGCCCAATCGCCGTTATTCACCTTCTTCCAGGCATCCGAATAGATCTGATCGATCGGGCGTTCCTGATAGGTGGCGTCGCGTTCTTCCTTGCCCTTGGTCTGGCTTTCGAACCAGGAGCAGCCCGAAAGGCCAAGGGTGCATCCGACGACAAGCACAGCGGCTAGGCCGCGCGGCAACTGCAACATGGACAAGATTCCAACAGAACGCCCTTCCCGGGCAGGAGCAGCCTTATCGCATCTCTTCGGAAGGTTGGTCCAGAGGGCAAAAACACTCTTGTATGAACCGGTTAGCGGAGGGCGCAGGCTTACGGGGCCGTAATCAGCCGGTAATTGGCCGGATCGGCGAAAAGCGCCCGCAGCAGCTGGTTATTGAGGGCGTGACCCGACTTGATGCCCTCAAAACGGGCGATCAAGGGGGTGCCTGCGAGGGAGAGGTCGCCCACCGCGTCCAAAATCTTGTGGCGGACGAATTCATCGGGAAAACGTTGAATATCAGCGTTAAGCACCCGGTCGCCATCGATCGCCAAAGTGTTGTGGAGCGAGGCGCCATGGCCGCGATCCATCTTTTTCAGGGCGTCGAGCTGAGCGATGTCGCCAAAGGTGCGCGCCGGGGCGATTTCGGCCCGAAAGGCAGCGGGGGTGAAATCCACCGCATAGGCCTGATGCCCGATCGCGGCTGAGGCAAATTCAATCTCCACGGCATATTGGGGGAATTGCGCGGGAATCAGCGCTGCGCTGGCATCCTTATGGCTGACCTCCACCCGGCGCAGCACCTTGATCGCCTGCCGTTCCACATCGCTGTCTTTCGCCCCCGCGACATCCAGGAGTTCTAGAAAGGACAGCGCATCGCCGTCCAAGACCGGGGGTTCGGCGCCATCGATCTGGATGACGAGGTCATCGATCCCCGCCCCGGCCACGGCCGCCATGAGATGCTCGACCACCGCGATGGTCGCTTTTCCCTCCGCGAGCGTGGTGCCGAGCGTGGTTTCGGCCACGCGGTCATAGAGGGCGGGAATTTCGGCGCCATCCAGGTCCAAGCGGCGAAAAATGATCCCCGTGCCAGGAACGGCGGGCTCCAGCAGCATGCGCACCTGGGTTCCGGCATGGAGCGCGATGCCCTCGCAAGCAACCTCTTTGGCGATGGTTCGGCGAAAAGCCATGACGGGACCCTCTGAATGGGGAGGGATCATACAGGTGGTTCTGCGACCGTCACATCACGCTTCACAGCGGTAGATTACAACCGTCTGAAGTGAAGCCCGCGCAATTTGGGCGCCGAGATTAACACGGCGGCAATGTTGGACTGTTAGCGTTCAGGGGCAGCCCGGATGGGGTGGCAATATGATTGCCGAAAGCAATAAGGTTTTAGACGCTTCCAGCGACGACTGGCTGGCGCTCGACTTTGCCGAAACCCGCCCCGGCCGCACGCGCCTGCTGGCCTGGACAATCGCTCATCCGGTGAAAACCCTCATCATCGCCAACACGGTGCTGTGGTGCCCCGTCTTAAGCGCGATGATTTTCGGCTGACACCTATTCGGCGATAATCCGTGTACCGAAGGCCTCCAGGGTTTCAGGTTTCAGCCCGGCGCCTTCTATTCTTTGTGGCGTGTCCGTGAGATTCACCTCCACCGTCAGGCTCTTGCCCGCTTTCACCCGCTTGAAGGCGAAGATTTTCGGGTTGTGCGGATCGAGGATCTCCATGGAGCCGCCTTCCACGCCATTGGCGAGCGCAGGATGGCTATGCTTCAGCGCCATCAGATCGCGATAAAAGCCCTGAAGCGGATAATCGCGCCATTGAATGGGATCGCGCTTGAAGAATTCGAGCCGCTTATCGAGGCCGGCTTCCTGACCGCTATAGACCAGCGGCATGCCCGGTACCGTCGCCGCTAAGGTGGCGTAGACTTTGAAGCCCTTGCCATAAAGCTCCGCATCCGAACCATTCCAGGAATTCTCGTCATGGTCCGAGGTGAATTCCATGCGGTAGGACCCGGCGGGATATACGTGATGGGGATGGGTGAAGAACGCCGCGAGATCGCGCCCATCGGCTTTGCCTTGCGCCGCCTTGACCATGAGATGATAGAAATCCCAATCATAGCTCATGTCGAAAGCGTGCTCTTGCAGCTCCGGCTTATCGGATTCGGCCAGCATGAAAACCGGCTTGATCTTGTCGAGCGCGGGGCGGGCTTCGTTCCAGAAATCGGTCGGCACATTGCCCGCGACATCGCAGCGAAAGCCATCGATATCGGCTTCTTTCAGCCAGAATCCCATGGCGTCGAGCATGGCGGCGCGCAACCCCGGCACGCGGTAGTCGAGACCGACGACATCTTCCCAGACCGAAGCATCGGCACCCGAACCAAACCGCACAGGGCCGATTTTGCCACTCGCATCTTTCAGATACCACTCGGGATGATCCTTCACCCAAGGATGATCCCAAGCGGTGTGGTTCGGCACCCAATCGATGATCACCTTCATCCCCAGCGCATGCGCGTGACGCACCAGCGCCTTGAAATCAGACATGGAGCCGAACTCGGGATTGATCGCCTTATAATCCTTCACCGCGTAATAGCTGCCGAGCGGGCCTTTGCGCTTTTCTTGCCCGATCGGATTGATCGGCATGATCCAGAGAATGTCGACACCCATCTGTTTCAGCCGCGGCAATTGCTGATCCACACCGGCGAAGGTTCCTTCCGGCGAATACTGGCGGACATTGACCTCATAGATGGTCGCGTTCACCGACCAGGCGGGATGAACCACCTCCGCCACAGATGGCAAGGTGAAAGCAAAGAGCGAGGCCGCGAAAACGCCAGCGCGGAACAAGTTGTGTTTCATCTCCGCCTCACTTCGCGACAAAGCGAATGGCAGCCCCGCCGCCGCGCGCCAGATTGAGCGTGAGGGTTTCGCCCGGCTTCACGTCGCGCTTGGCGATATCGATGGCATGCGGGTTCAAATCCCAATCGGCATCCTTGCCATCGAGATAGGTCTCGGCCACCCAGTGATGTTTCTTATCGAGGAAATCGAGCTTCACCGTCAGGCTGCGTTTGGAGTTATCGCCCACCGCACCGAGATACCAATTGTTGGATTTGCGATCCTTGCGCGCCAGCGCCACATATTCGCCCGGCTCACCAGCAAGCACTTGGGTATCCTGCCAATCGGTCGGCACGTCTTTGATGAACTGGAAGGCGGCGGCGTATTTGGCGTAATTCTCCGGCAGATCGCAGGCCATTTCCACCGGACTATAGATCACGATGTAATCGGCGAGCTGATGCGCGATCGTGTTCTGGATTTTCTGCCCGCCTTTACCTGTTAAACTCAACGCACCCGGTGTGAAATCAAACGGGCCAGCCAGCATGCGGGTGAAGAACAACAGGCTTTCATGGTTGGGCGGATTCGGCGGATTGCCCCAGGCGTTATATTCCTGACCGCGCGCGCCTTCGCGCGAAACCCAATTGGGATAGGTGCGGCGCAGGCCGGTGTCCTTGATCGGCTCGTGATCGACCACCGCGATATGGCGCTTGGCCGCTTCGGTCACGACTTTCAGATGATGCACCGACGAGGCTTGGCCGTCATGGTATTCATAATAAAGCTTGTCGTCCGGGCCTTTGACGCGCAGGCCGCCCGCATCGGCGACATAGCCGGTCTTGATCGAGTCATAGCCAAGCGACGCCAGAAGATCGAGCGCGGCAGGAAGCTGGGCTTCGTAATTATCGATTTTACCAAAGGTCTCGTGATGGCCGATGATCTTCACGCCTTTGGATTTGGCGTAAGCGGCCACTTCTTTGATATCGAAATCGGGATAGGGCTTGGTGTAGCTGAGCTCATGGCCATTGGCGAACCAATCATCGTCCCAGCTATAATTCCAGCCCTCCACCAGCACTTCCTTGAAGCCATTCGCGGCGGCGAAATCGATATAGCGCTTGGTATTCTCGGTGGTGGCGCCGTGATGCGGGCCCGAGCCCCAAGTCTCCAGCCCCAAATGCATCGACCACCAGATGCCGACATATTTGTACGGCTTGACCCATTTCACATCGCCCAGCGCATTGGGTTCGTTCAGATTCAATTCCAGATGCGACATGTAGAGCGCGGGCGCGCTATCGGCGATGATCATGGTGCGCCAAGGCGTGTTGAAGGGCGCGAGCCGCGTCACCTTGGCGGCATGCTGCGAGGAGGGCGAGAGCACGCTTTTCAGCCGCTGACCATCGACGCGGCGCAACCACATCCCGGCGTAATCTACCAAAGCCGCTTCATGAAAGGCGATATACAGCCCTTTATCGGTTTTCACCGTCAGTGGCGTATGGGCCTGGGAGACCTGATCGAGGCGCGTATGCTGATAAAGCTGCTCGTAGCGGTTCCATTCCCCGCCCACTTCCCACCAGGCTTCGGCGGGATCGGCCACGGCAAATTCGGTCAGCTCTTCGCCGATATGCACATTCTTCAGCGCGGCCTGATCGGGAAATTCATAGCGGAAGCCGACGCCATCGTCATAGACGCGAAAAACGATATCGAGCTTGCGGCCGGGCGCGATCTTCTCCTTCAGATGCAGGCGCAGCTCGTTGTAGCTGTTGCGGATGAAGCGCCATTCCCCCCAAGGCTGCTCCCAGGTTTCGTCATGGGGCGTGACCTCGGAGGACGCGAGCGTCAGATTGCGCTCCAGCTTGGGCGCATCGGTGAGGAGAAAGCCGAGGCGGGACTCGGCGATCACGGGCTTGCCCTGCCGCGACACGCTGTAGGTCGGCCGCCCATCGCCATCGATGGAGATGGACACCGAAAGCACTTTTCCGGGCGAGGCGACTGACGCCACCGTCTCTGCACGCAGCGGCAGTATCAACGCCGCCATCGCAAGCGCCGCCAGCAAAGCCTTCATCATGTCCTCCCAAGAATCAGCCCTCTTTCGGGGCTGGTTTGAGGGGATTGTTACGTCTCCCGCCTATCGGATGCGAGCGGCTGAATACGTATTCGGTGGCAGCGCGGCATCACAAACCGCGTGAGGGGTGGTCTTTCCTCCCCTGCGGGGCCATGACGGGCGTGCCGCACGCTGGACGAATAGCGGGGGAGGTGGCGAGCACTTTGTGAGGCGGAGGGGGGAAACTTGGTGCGCTTGAGCAGTCCCCCCTCCGGTTCGCGATGCGAACCACCTCCCCCGCTTTTTAAAGATTTTTCGGCTCTAGCGTTGGTGCACCGCGGGGGAGGAAAGTAACCCGCGCGCTGCACGCACCGCCCTGTTAACGCTCCCGGAACGCCACCAGAGGCTGACGCTGACGGCCCTCCGCATCGAAGTTCTCGGGCGCGAGCCAGGCTTCCAGCGCGCGGCGCACGCCCGGCCATTCGCTATCGATGATGGAGAACCACGCGGTGTCGCGGTTCTCGCCTTTGACGATCATGTGGTTGCGGAAGACACCTTCAAAGCTGAAGCCCAGCCGCAAAGCCGCCGCGCGCGAGGCCGCATTGGCGTTGTGGCATTTCCATTCATAGCGGCGATACCCGAGCGCCTCGAAAACATGGCGGGCGAGGAGGTAATGCGCCTCCGTCACCAGGGCCGAGCGCTGCGCCCAGGGCGCGATCAGAACATAGCCGACTTCCAGACAGCGGTGTTCCGGCGCGATGCGCATATAGGAGATGGTTCCCGCAGCCCGCCCAGTATCCTTTTCTTCGACCACAAACTGCAACGTGCCGGGATGGCTCTGCCATTCAGCCATATGCGCCGCGAAGGCGGCAGCATCGCCGGGCGCCTCGGTCGGCAGATAGCGATAAAGCCGGTCGCTCTCCGAGAGCTCCGCAAACAGCTTTGGCCCGTCCCGCTCCGGCAAAAGCGGGTGGAGGCGGACGCGGTCGCCTTCAAGCACAACGGGCTGCGGTGCGGAACCAGGTTCGAGCAAGGTCATGCGGTGCGTCTTAGCATAAAACGGAGGGTAAGAGACGAGCCGACGCTGGATGTCCGCTCGGCATTTGCTCACCCATAGCTGCAGCCCCCAAAAAAATTCATAGGGAAGCTGAATAAATGTAGTTTTGCGCAAGTCTCGTACGCGGGTACCCTGCCTCGATTGTGCAGGTACAACCTAATGAGCAGAGCCATTTTGGCCTTTCGTGCCATATCGCATGGGCTTGCGGCGGGCCTGGTTATCCTCGCCACAGGGCTTTGGGCTGTCATATTTACAGACCTTGCTCATGCTCAACCGGCTCCAGGAATAGAAGGCGTGGACCACGTGCCAGTCGCCGTCGGCGACCTTGAACAAGCGCGCGCTGATTTTGAGAAACTTGGGTTTGTCCTGAAACCAGGCAGACCGCACACAGACAGTATCCGTAATGTCCACGTGAAATTCCGTGACGGCACTGAAATAGAGTTGATTACCGCCAGTGCTCCTTTGGACGCTTTATCGGCGGAGTATATCGATTGGCTGAAAGCTGGGGACGGTCCAGCTTTCTGGAGTCTGTATAATCCTGATCTCCAAGATTTAACTGAGCGCCTCTCAAAGATGGGATTGTCGCCCAACAATGAGGGGCACGTCGTTACATTTCCCCAATCCGTGTTCGCCCACCGTCTGTTCTTTGCAGAAAGGTTGTGGTCGCCGACGGATCAGCCGGAGTATTTCGCCCACCCCAATACGGCTTACCGGCTTGAAGCCGTCTGGTTGGCTGGGGCGGCGAAGGAGCGAGACCTCGTTCTTTCCCTCGGCGGAGACCGAAGGACGGCTTTCACTTGTGCACCATTTTCGCCGCACGTAGAGGTGCTAACGAGCCCTAATGGCGACGAGATCATGTTTATCTCCGAGCAAAGCGGCAAATCGCCGGAACGCTCGATCCTCGGGGTAACGGTCATGGTGAGAAGTCTTGACGCCGTGCATATGATTTTGGCCAAGAACAACATCCACGATACAAAAGTTGATGGTTGTTCGCGTAATAGCATTTGGGTTGAACCAGCCGACGCCCACGGCCTATGGATCGAGTTCCGCCGATGAAATTTGAAAAATATTGCCGTCTAGCGGCGGCCATAGCCATGTTCTGCGGACTTTTCCTTGCCGGTTCCGCTGCTCGAGGCCAGTCCTCGGAGGAGCACCGCCTCTATGCACCGACGCCCGAACAAATCAAAGCAATTGACCGCGTTCGCGGCGCGAAGCTTTCGAATTTTTCGGCCCAGATTTTTCAATCGAGCCTCGGTCCAATCCCCTATCGTATGCTTTCGCCCACCGGCGCAACGGCGGCCCCGCTTGTCATCATCTTGCACGGCTCAGGACAGATAGGTTCGGACAATTTGGGGCAAATGGGCTTCTTTGCGAAGGCGTGGGGCGAGCCGTCGGTCGCCGAAGCGTTCCCGGCATACATCGCCGTTCCGCAAGTGCCAACGCGCTCGGCGGATTACGCCGCAGACAAAGACGGAAACCTCCATTCTTTTCCTAGCACGTCTTTCGCGAGCCTGCTCGAACTCATAGATCACCTGTGCAAAACTCTGCCGATCGATCAAAGGCGGGTTTATTTGGTAGGATTTTCGATGGGCGCTTCGACCGCGATGGATCTCTTGCTGGCGCGTCCGGATCGTTTCACCGCCGCAGTTGCTTTTTCGCCAGTTCCGCCATCGCTGGATCAGATCGCCCAGGTCGCGAATAAGCCTCTCCTACTGATCCATGGGTCAGCCGATGTAGAGAACCCTTACATTTCTGACCGTCTCTGGTTTGAGGCGCTGACCTCACGCGGCGGACATGCACATATGATTGTTTATGATGGAATGGACCACAGGCTTCCTCTCGATATGATGTTGGCAACCGACTGGAGAGCCTGGTTGTTCAGGCAAAAATCTTGACCACGCCGCCCTAGTCCGCTTCCGGCCCCAGACTCTCCACTCGGGATTGGTCCAGTTTAGGCAATGCGGGAAAGACCTGCCGCGTAAGCCTTTTCCGCGTGGTGCATAATTCTTGAATTTTGCACCAACCGAATGTCCCAAAAGGGATTAGCCGGTAGTTCGTTCGGCGTCGCGCGGACGTCCGGAAATGGCGCATTGCGGACATAACGGCCTGCCTCCGCATTGCGATAAAGACCGATCTGCAATCCTGTCTGACTTCTGTCTGAAGGCTGAAATCTTTGCGCCACGCTTGATGTGCGCAGGCGGGCTTCCCACATCGAAAGGGCTGTTTGACTTCGCTGGGAACGAAAGACCGTAAGATGCGCGCCGGGGGCGGCTGGGGCAGCAGATAAAACATGCACTCACCCTCCCCTTGAGGGAGGGTCGAAATTTTCGCGCGCGCGAGCGCGTGGGAATTTCGGGGAGGGGTATGTCGCGAAATTTTAGGAGAGTCTTGAAGTATCACAACAGCTTAAGCGCCCTGGATTACTGGAACAGACCGCGACATACCCCTCCCCGAAAAATGCTCTCGCATTTTTCGACCCTCCCTCAAGGGGAGGGTGGAAGGTGGGCGCTAGGAGCTCGACTAACGCGGCAAAGTTTTTGGCGAAAATTTCGCGCTATCAGCCACTTACAGCGAAAAACGCCGACTGGAACGTAAAAAAATGCATTTTCGCTATCAAAGGGGCCGTGGCTTCACCTGTTCTGTCAGCGCCCGCGACGGCCCAGGTGGTGTTGCTCGATTTCTGATGCTGAAGTCGCGAGACCTGGATGGCCCGCAGTCGCGGGCCATGACAATTCAGGTATCAGCGCCACACCCGCGGCAGCCCTCACTGAAAGACTCCCCCTCCCCCTTTTCCTCTAAACCCGACAGTCAATGATCAAGCATTTGTGGTTTTTGGAAAGCAGCACCCCACCGCTTGAACCGCGCACCCCAAACGAAAAGCGGGCCTGCAATTTCTTGCAAGCCCGCTGATCTGATCATCTGAAATCGTCAGACTAGTTGGTCTGGCGGCGCAGGAAGGCCGGGATTTCGAAATCATCCCGCTTATGCTCCGGGAAGAGATCGGAATCGCCCATCTGCGGGGCCGGGCGCTGCGGCTCGACATTGACCGTGGCGCGGGCCTGCGGCGCACGCTGCACCGGCTGGGTCTGCATCCGCGGCGCCGGCTCCATGCGCACTTCTTCCTTGGGCTTGCGGCCGCGGAAGAGACCCCAACCGGACTTCTTCTCCGGCTCGGGCACGCGCTGGACAGGCATTTCCTCACGCACAGTCTGACGCGGCAGCGGCGCCGGTTCCGGCTCGACATAGGTCATCGCCGGCTCGGAAATCTCGCGGCTGCCGAGAATGGCCGCTTCGGCCGCGCTGTGTTCGGCGAGATTGGATTCAATCTGCTCGATGTTGCGGCGGACCGGATTGGAAACCGGCGCGGGCTCCATCACGGGCTGCGGCGGCGGCACGACCGGGTTGTTGATCTTGGCGCGATGAAGGGCGGCAGCTTCCTGCAGCTTCTCGCGCGGCGACTTCTCAACCGGCATGGCTTTCAGGGCCGGGCGTCCGGGGAATTGCTCTACATTCTTGCCGACGCGCATTTCGGCGGCATCGATGCCGGTGGCGACCACCGAAACGCGGATGCGCCCTTCCATGTCTTCAAGAATGGTGTTGCCGAAGATGATGTTGGCGTCGGGATCGACCTCGGCGCGGATGCGGTTCGCGGCCGCTTCCACTTCGAACAGCATCAGGTCCGGACCGCCGGTGATGTTGATCAGCACGCCCTTGGCGCCCTTCATCGAGACATCGTCGAGCAGCGGGTTGGAAATGGCCATATCGGCGGCCTTCTGGGCGCGATCTTCGCCCTCGGCCTCGCCGGTGCCCATCATCGCCTTGCCCATCTCGGTGATCACCGACTTGATGTCGGCGAAGTCGAGGTTGATGAGGCCCGGGCAGACGATCAGATCGGTCACGCCGCGCACGCCCGCATGCAGCACATCGTCGGCCATGGCGAAGGCCTGGGCGAAGGTGGTGCGGTCGTTGGCGACGCGGAAGAGGTTCTGGTTCGGGATGACGATCAGGGTGTGGACGTATTGCTGCAGCTCGGCAATGCCCTTTTCGGCAATGCGCATGCGGCGGTCGCCTTCGAAGGCGAAGGGCTTGGTGACAACGCCGACGGTCAGGATGCCCGCTTCACGCACGGCCCGCGCGATGACCGGCGCCGCGCCCGTGCCGGTGCCGCCGCCCATGCCAGCGGTGATGAAGACCATATGGGCATCTTTAAGATGCTCCATGATCTCTTCGAGCGTCTCCTCAGCGGAAGCGCGGCCAATATCGGGCTGAGCGCCAGCGCCCTGGCCTTCGGTGACATGCGCGCCAAGCTGGACGCGGCGATCGGCTTTCGAGCCGGCCAGCGCCTGGGCGTCTGTATTGGCCACCAAGAACTCGACGCCTTCGAGCTTGGACGCGATCATGTTGTTGACCGCATTGCCACCAGCGCCGCCAACGCCCAGGACCGTGATCCGGGGGCGCAGCTCTTGCGGTTCGGGCGCTTTAAAACTGATCGCCATGTTCTTTCTCCTTGGCTTGTCGCGCTTTACTCGCCATTAGCCCAGCGAATCATCTTCTTATTGTTGAATCATCCGATGAGCCCTCCGGTCAACCGAGAGAGCCAACCTTTAGTGCCATTTTCTGCTTGTTGTGACTGAAGTTCCGGATTGAGGACCTCCGGAGGCATTGTTGCACCCGCCATCAAAAGCCCAACGGCGGTGGCATAATCTGGTCCTGCTGAAGATGCAGGCAATCCTGCTTGCGGACGCGGACGCCCGACACGCACTTGTTTATTCAACACGCGGCCCGCCAATTCGCGCGCACCGGCGAGCTGGCTGGCACCGCCGGTGAGCACGAGACGGCGGCCCGCCGCCACATCAAAACCGGACTCCCGCAAGCGCTTATGCACTTCGCTGAAGGTTTCTTCGAGGCGGGCTTGAATGATTCTGGTGAGCATGGAGCGGGGCACGCGCAGATCGCCCTCTTCATTCTCCTCGCCCATCTGCGGGATGGAGACGACATCGGCGCCTGACTCCAGGTCACCCAAAGCCGCGCCGTAGAGGACTTTGGCGCGTTCTGCCGCAGCCAAAGGCGCCGCCAGCATCACGGCGATATCGTTTGTCACAGCCTGGCCGCCAATCGGGACCATATCGGCATGCACCAGATGGCCCTCCATGAAGACGGCAATCGAGGTGCAGCCGCCGCCCATGTCGATGATGGTGGCGCCGAGCTGCTTTTCATCATCGGTAAGGACGGAAAGGCCCGAGGCATAAGGCGCGAAGAGCGAGGCGGCGACCTTTAAATGGCCACGCTCCACCGCGAGGCGGAGGTTGGAAAGCGGGGTCGGCTTTACCGCCACGCCATGCATGGTGACGCCGATGCGCTGGCCGACCATGCCGGAGGGATCGCGCACGCCAAAGGAGTCATCGACCACATAAGAGGTCGGCATGGACTGGATCACCACATGGCCTTCGAGCTGGCAGCGGGCCCGCCCCTCGGACAAAAGGTGGCGCAGAACCTCGTCATTGACCGCGACACCTTCCGGCAGGGGAATGGCGGTGCGAGAGGTCACCGTGGTGGGGCTGCCGCAATTGACCGAGATCAGTACGTTCTGCAGACGGGCATCGGCGAGATTTTCCGCCGCCGCCACGCAATCGCGGATGGATTCCTCCGCCGCGGTCATCTCCATCACCGTGCCGGAGCGCAAGCCCCGACTTTCGCGCAGGGCCGCGCCCAAGACCTTGATCGAGCCCGGCTCGCAGCGGGCGATCAGGCAGACGGTCTTGGTCGAGCCAATATCCAGCACCGCGACCAAGCCGGTGCGGTAGGCCGGAACGCTCTCGCCTGCTTTCAGGCGCACCGTTTCACCCATCAGATCGCACTCCCCGTTTCCGCCCGCTTCTCTCTCTGGGTCCCGCCATTACGCAGGAAGAAGTAGAGATAGGCCGCATTCCGCAAATCAATCTCCCGGATATCCTTTTCCAAGATGCCTTTGTCGAGAATCAAACGATCGAGCTCGGATAATTCTTTGTCCCAACCGGTTTCCGGGAATTTGACCACCACCCCGTCGTCGAGCAGCAGATTCCACCGCCGTCCCGATTGGTATTGATACGCCGTCACCCGCGAAAGAATGGAGCGGTGACGCGCCACCGCGTCGAGGAAAGGCCCGGCGTTTTCCGGTGCACCATCCCCCATGAGAAGCGGGAGTTTGGCGAATCTCGCCATTCCGTCTGCCGTGATGACATGGCCGTCGCGCGCCACCACGACGAGACTTTTGTCGTCTTGCCATCGGGCATAGGGCTCGCGCTCAATGATGTGGACCGAAACATCATCGGGATAACGACGGCGTACTTCGGCATCGGCCACCCAAGGCAGCGAAAGGAGGCGCGCCCGCGCCGCCTGCAAATCCAACGCGAAAATGGTCTGGCCGTTATGGAGGCGCAGGGCCGCCATGATATCGCTCGCCTTGGTGCGATGATTGCCGTCGAGGTGGAGTTTAGAGACAACAAAACCCGCGCGCGAGGCGACGCCACCAACCGCCGTGTCGGTGCGCGACATCGTGCGCTCGATCATATGGCCCGCAATAATGGCGGCCACGATGGCGCCAAAGACCAAGGTCACCGTCAAAAGCAGCATCGGGCGGCGGAATAGGCCAAGCATGACGGCGCTCAGCTTTCCACCAACACCTTGGCTGTCGTTACCACGGCGCGGCTGAGGCGACGAGCGCGAGACGCCGCGCGCCGGGCTGCGCCCGCTTTGCCCGCGCGGTTTTGGGGCTCGTCTTTCCTGGCTCACCGGTCGCAACTTGCATCCTCCACAATCCAGCGGCAGAGAGCGCGATAGCTCATGCCGTTATAAGCGGCCTGTTCAGGCACCAGGGAGGTGGGCGTCATGCCCGGCTGGGTATTGGTTTCGAGCAATACCAAACGATGCTTGCCGTCCGTATCGTCATAGCGGAAATCGGTGCGCGACACGCCACGGCAGCCAAGCGCCACATGGGCGCGCTCAGCGAGTTGTTTGGCTTCAGCAGCTACATGTTCAGGAATCGGCGCCGGCAACGTGTGCTTGGAACCGCCGGCTGCGTATTTGGCTTCGTAATCATAGAATTCGAGGCTGGTGGTGATCTCGGTGACTGCCAGCGCCTGGCTGCCCATCACGGCAACCGTCAGCTCGCGCCCCGGCACATATTCCTCAACCATCATGAGATCCGTGAGGTTCCATTTGTCGGAACCCAGCTCCGCGGGCGGACGATTGTCGCCCTTGCGGATGATGAAAACGCCCACCGAGGAGCCCTCATTGACCGGCTTCACCACATAGGGCGGCTCCATCAGATGCTCGGCGGCGGCGGCTTTGCGATCCACCACGATGGACTTCACGATCGGCAGGCCTGCGGCGGCATAGATATCCTTCGTGCGCTGCTTATGCATAGCGAGCGCCGAGGCGAGCACGCCGGAATGGGTGTAAGGAATACGCAAGAGCTCCAAGAGGCCCTGGACGCAGCCATCTTCGCCAAAGCGGCCATGCAGCGCGTTGAAGACGACATCGGGCTTGGCTAAAACTAGCGCGGCGGAAAGGTCACTGGCCGCCGGATCGATTTCAACGACGTCGAAACCTTCCTCTCGCAGGGCATTTGCGCAATTGGCGCCTGAGACCAGACTGACCTCGCGTTCGGAGGAACGCCCGCCCAACAGCACGGCTACTTTGGTCATGATTCCCCTCCGGCGACACCGACGCGCTTGATTTCCCATTCGAGGTCTATGCCCGACGTTTCTTTCACGCGGCGGCGCACTTCCTCGCCCAATGCTTCGATCTCGGCCGCGGTGGCGTTGCCGAGATTGATCAAGAAGTTGCAATGCACATCCGAGACCATGGCATCGCCGATTTTCAGCCCGCGGCAGCCCGCATCCTCGATCAGCTTCCAGGCATGGGCGCCGGGCGGATTCTTGAAGGTGGAACCGCCCGTCTTGGCCCCGATGGGCTGGGTGATTTCACGCCGGGCGAGCAGCTCTTCCATGCGCGTGCGCACGGCAGCGGGTTCATCACCATGACCTTCGAACACCGCTTCGACAAAGACGAAATCCTTGGGCACGCCGGATTTACGATAGACAAAGCCCATATCGGCAGCGGAAAGGACGTGCTTTTTACCCTGTCCGTCGATGGCGGTGGCTTCCACGAAGATGTCCTTCACCTCCGAGCCATAGCAGCCCGCATTCATGCGCAATGCGCCACCGATGGTACCCGGCACACCGCGCAGGAACTCGAACCCTGCGATCCCGGCATCCGCCGCTTTGCGGGCAACTGCGGAATCCAGCGCCGCCGCACCGGCGCGTACACGAAGCCCATCCACCTCCACCTTGCCGAACGCCGCCGGAAGGCGGATGACGACACCAGGGATGCCGCCGTCGCGCACCAGAAGATTGGAGCCGACGCCAATGATGGTGATGGGCACGCCCGCCGGTTTGCCTGCGAAGAAGGCGGCAAGATCATCGGCATCGGCCGGACGGAACAACACTTCCGCCACGCCGCCCGCGCGAAACCACACAAGGTCCTTCAGCGCTGCGCCGAATTGATAGGTACCGCGAACTTGAGGCAGCGGGGCCGACATTTATTTAAGCGCCTCCAGCGCGCCTTGCAGTTTGTGAGCCCAGGCCGAAATCGAACCAGCGCCAAGGCAGACCACCGCCCCACCCGGTTTCATATAAGGCGCGATTAGCGACGCCAGATCAGCCTCACCTTCGATGGTGAGGACATGGCGATGGCCATGGGCGCGCAAAGCATCCGCATATGAATCGCGGTCAAACCCTTCGATGGGCTTTTCCCCAGCCGCATAGACCGGGGCCACGATCGCGATATCGGCATCGTTCAGGCATTTGGAGAATTCTGCGAAAGTATCGCGCAGGCGGGTATAGCGGTGCGGCTGCACCACCGCGACCACCGGCCCCGTGTAAGCCTGGCGGGCGGCTTTCAAGGCTGCCGCGATCTTGAAGGGGTTATGGGCGTAATCATCAATGATCGCCGTGCCCTGGAATTCACCAACCTTGGTGAAACGGCGACCCACGCCACGGAAGGTTTCAAGTGCGTGACGAATGGTTTCGTCAGAGACGCCAAGCTGGCTCGCCACCGCGATGGCCGCGAGCGAGTTCTGCACATTGTGCTCACCTGGCATGGGGAGCTTGAGATTTTCCAAGCGGCGTTCCGTGCCCGCACGGCGGTCAGCCACGATGACATCGTAGCAAGAGGCGCCTTCGGCAAAGCGGATATTAACGGCGCGGATATCGGCCTGAGGGCTCATGCCATAGGTTATGATGCGCCGGTCGGTGATGCGCCCCACCATCGCCTGCACCTCGGGATGATCGATGCAAAGCACGGCGAAGCCATAGAACGGCACATTCTCGACAAAGCGCTGGAAGGCGTCGCGTAGATTGTCGAAATTCTTATAGTAATCGAGGTGATCGGGATCGGCATTGGTCACGACCGCGATGGTGGAGGGCAAGCGCAGGAAGGTGCCGTCGCTCTCATCGGCTTCCACCACCACCCACTCGCCCTGCCCCAGCCGCGCATTGGTGCCATAGGCATTGATGATGCCGCCATTGACCACGGTGGGATCGAGCGCACCCGCATCAAGTAGCGCAGCAACCATCGTCGTCGTCGTGGTCTTGCCGTTCGTGCCAGCAACCGCGATGCAGGATTTCAGCCGCATGATCTCGGCGAGCATCTCAGCGCGGCGCACCAGCGGCAGACCTTTGAGGCGCGCGGCATCGAATTCAGGATTGCCCGGCTTCACCGCTGAGGAATAAACCACGACATGGGCTTCAGCGAGATTTTCTGGCGAATGGCCGACATGCACGGGGATACCCATTGCCTTGAGGCGCTTCACATTGGCATTGTCCGCCGCGTCGGAGCCCTGCACGCGATAGCCAAGGTTATGCATGATTTCAGCGATGCCGCTCATGCCGATGCCGCCGATGCCAATGAAATGGATGGCGCCAATATCAAGCGGAACACGTGTGGCGCTCATCGCTTGCCTCCCAGTGTTTCGACAAGATCAGCCAAGGCTCTGGTCGCATCCGGCTTGGCGAGACTGCGCGCCGCCGCGGCTTTTTCCGCGAGCGCCACAGGGTCGGCAAAGGCCGCTTGCAGCATGGCTGAGATTTTCTCGGGCGTGAAATCGGTTTGCGGCACACGCCAGCCCCCGCCAACCTTCACCAGCGCTTCGGCGTTGGGGGTCTGGTTGTCATCGAGGGCATGCGGCAGCGGCACCAAGATCGCGGGCCGGCCAATACAGGCAAGCTCACTCACCGTGCCCGCGCCAGAGCGCGCGATGACGAGATGTGCTTCGGCGATGTGCTGCGGCATATTCTTGAAGAATGAAGCCAGCTCGGCACGAACACCCATCGCCGCATATTCGTTGCGGACGCTTTCAAGATCTTCCGGGCGGCATTGCTGGATGATGTTGAGTTTGGCGCGGAAAGCTTCCGGCAAAAGCTTGATCGCGGCGGGCATGCGTTCGGAGAAAACACGTGCGCCCTGGCTGCCGCCAAATACCAGCACACGATATTCATTGGTCGGCGATTCGTAAGGTGCAGCGGTGAGCGCAATCACCTCGGGAC
Source organism: Rhizomicrobium palustre (assembly GCF_011761565.1). NCBI lineage: Bacteria > Pseudomonadati > Pseudomonadota > Alphaproteobacteria > Micropepsales > Micropepsaceae > Rhizomicrobium > Rhizomicrobium palustre. The sequence continues at coordinate 952,772 of NZ_JAASRM010000001.1, forward strand.
GCAGAGGATTGCCCGTGTAAACGATCTTTTTGCTGTTTTTGGGCAAAAAGCGCACCAGGGGCAGATTGGCCGCGATTATCCGCACATAATTCATAATCAAGCGATTGGCGCGACCGAGCAACGCATCCGGCGAAAGGATCGCTGTAGGCAATCCCGCAAAGCATGCCGCCAGCATCACCGGCACCGACGGATAGCCGCCAAAGCCCACCACAGCCGAGGGACGGATGCTTTTCAATTTTGCAAAAGAAACAACGATCCCAGCGATAATCTCGAAGGGCGCGGAAATGAGCCGAATAGTGGAGCGATCCGAAAAGGCGGCGGAGGGCACGATGGCAATCTCGGCGCCTGGAAACACATCACCATAACTCTTGCCGCGCTTGTCGGTCATGACGACGATCTTTTGGCCGCGTGCCTGCAATTCCTTGGCGAGCGCTTCTGCCGGGAAGAGGTGCCCGCCCGTACCGCCGGTGGCGAGAACTATGGTCATGCCCGCGCCCTCCCTGGATTCGCTATGTAGCCTGGCGTCAGCTTGGGCTTTTGCAATTCGACTTGCGGGCGCTGACGGCCGAGCGCCAGGGCAAAGCCCATCGTCAGGGCCACGGCGAACAGAGACGAGCCGCCCGCGGAGATGAAGGGCAATGTCATGCCCTTGGCGGGCAGCAGATTGACCGCCACCCCCATATTGATGAAGGCTTGTAGGGCGACGACGGTCGCAAGGCCCGCGCCCGAGAGCTGGGCAAAGCTATCCTTGGATTTCACCGCACGCAGCAAAAGGCGCACGGTAAGCGCGCAGAAGAGCAGCGCGATAATGGCGCAAAGCCAGAGGCCGAACTCCTCCCCCGCCACGGCGAAGATGAAGTCCGAATGCACGTCCGGCAGGCGATACTTCACCGTGCCGGCGCCCGGACCGACGCCGAGCAATCCGCCATGCGCGAAGGCTTTGAGCGACAGCCCTGTCTGATAGCCCTTCTCCGTCGGATGCATGAACTGCTGCACGCGATGCTGCACATGAGGGAACAGGAAATAGGCCATGGTGGCGAGCCCGGTCGCCCCGCCGGCGAAAACCCAAACCCATTTAAGGGCCATCCCTGCGAAGAACAGCAGCGAGCCCCAGAGGCCGAGCAGCAAAAAGGTCTGCCCCACATCCGGCTGCAAGAGAAGGAAGAATAGCGCCGGGCACAAAACCAGGAAGGTAATCGCCGGCTTGGGAATGGGCGCCTGCTTTTCGCTCGCCAGGATCGCACCAGCAAGAATGGCAAAAGAGGGCTTCAGAAATTCGGAGGGCTGAAGCGTGAAGACCTTGAGGTCTAGCCAGCGGCGCGCCCCGAGGGTTTCGGCCCCCAACACCAGCACCAGGGCCGAGCCGATGACAGCTACGACAAACACGATCGCCGCCACCTTGCGCAGATCATCGCGTTCCAGAAGCGATGTTCCGAAGAGAATAGCGATCGCGATGCAGGCGAACACCACCTGCTTAGCCGCGAAAATAAAATTGCCCGCTGTATGCGGACCGCCACTTGCCGCCGGACTTGCCGCAACCGCAAGCATCAGGCCGATGACGAGCAGCACAAGCACCATCATCGCAGCGGGACGATCTATCGTCCACCACCAATCGGCCAGGAAGTTGCGGCTGGCTCGGTTCATGCGGCCTCCGGCTTCAGCTTCAAAACTGCCGCACGGAAGGCTTCGCCACGCTCCTCGAAATCCTTGAACTGGTCGAAGGAAGCACACGCTGGAGACAAGAGTACCACCGGCGCTTCCGCCGCGAAATGCGCCGCATCCGATGCCGCCGCAACCACTGCCTTGGCCAGCGTGCCACAATGCTCGAACTCGACCTTGCCCTTCAGTGTGGCGGCAAATTCCTCTGCCGCATCGCCAATCAGATAGGCCTTGCGAATACGGTGGAAGTGCGGCTCCAGCGAGGTGATGCCGCCCGCCTTAGCGCGCCCGCCGATGATCCAGAAGATATCGTCGAAACATACCAGCGCGCGTTCCGCGGCATCCGCATTGGTGGCTTTAGAATCATTGATGAAACGCACCTTGCCCACACTGCCCACATCTTCGATGCGGTGGGTGAGGCCGGGGAAGGACACAATGGCGGCGGCAAGCGCGCGCGCATCGGTGACATAAGGCTTCACCGCGGCATAAGCGACGGCGGCATTCTGCCAATTATGCGTTCCTGGAAGGTGGGTGGCCGCCGAAAGCTCCATGACCTTTGTGGCGCGATCGTTCTGCGCATTATAAAGGGCACCATCGAGCACAAAGATGCCGCGCCCCAGAACCTTGCCGACCGAAACAGCGACACAAGGCGCGCCACCATTGGAGCTAAGCTGGGTGAAGATCGAGGCGGTGAAGTCATCATCGACGCCGACGATATTGAGACCGGATTTGCGGGTCTGCTGCAGCAGCTTCTTTTTGACCGCCGCATAGCCTTCGAGCGAACCATGCCGGTCGATATGATCCGGCGTGATATTGGTCAGCACCGAGACTTCTGGCGCAAGGCCGGGCGACAAATCGATCTGATAAGACGAGATTTCGATCACATAGATCGTGCGCGCCCCCGGCGGTTCAAGATCCAGCACCGGCTGGCCGATATTGCCACCAACCTGCGCATCAAAACCGGTCTCTTTCAGGATATGGCCTATCAGAGCGGTAGTGGTGGATTTGCCATTGGTGCCCGTGATGGCGATGAGCGGCACATCCGGCAAGGTGCGGGCGAAAAGCTCGATATCGCCGATCACGTCCACATCCCAATCGCGGGCCCGCAGCACAACGTCATGCGGTTTGGGGTGGGTCAGCGGCACGCCCGGAGACAAGATCACAGCCCCGAGACGGTCCCAGGGCCATTCCTCCCAGGAGACGATCTTGGCGCCAGCGGCGCGTGCAGCTTCGCGAAGCTCTTCCTTGGAGTCAAAAGCGTAGACGTCAGCGCCGCCCGCCTTCAGCGCGCGCACTGACGAAAGCCCCGAGCGTGCAAGCCCGAAGACACCGACCGATCTGCCATGGAATGCTTCGACCACGATCATTTCGTCACCTCAGCTTCAGGGTCGAAAGACCTATCAGTGCCAGCACTACCGCGATGATCCAGAAGCGGATCACGATGGTCGGCTCGCGCCAGCCCAATTGCTCGAAATGGTGATGGATGGGCGCCATACGGAAGACCCGCTTGCCCGTGAGCTTGAAGGAGACGACCTGCACGATCACCGAGACGGTTTCGAGCACGAAAAGTCCGCCGACAATGGCGAGCACGATTTCATGCTTGACCGAGACGGCGACCGCGCCGAGCGCACCACCCAGCGGCAGAGAGCCGGTATCCCCCATGAAGACCGAGGCCGGTGGCGCATTATACCAGAGAAAGCCCAGGCCCGCGCCGATCAAGGCGGCAAGAAAGACCGCAAGCTCGCCCGTGTCACGCACATAGATGAGCTGGAGATAGGTGGCGAAACGCTCGTTACCGACCATATAGGCGATGATCACGAAAGCCGCTGCCGCGATCATAACCGGCATGATGGCAAGGCCATCGAGCCCGTCGGTGAAATTCACCGCATTCGCTGAGCCAGCGATCACGACAGCACCGATGACCAGAAAGAACAAACCGAAGGGAATAAGGAGATTTTTGAAGAAGGGCACAGCGAGCGCGCCACTCTGGCCGGCCGGTTCCAACTGCATGATGGCGAAGGTCGCGATGAAAGCGACGCCGAATTCGACCAGAAGCCGAAGTTTGCCGCTCACGCCCGCCGTGTTGCGCTTGGAGACCTTCAGATAATCATCGGCGAAGCCTAAAAGCCCATAGGAAAGCGTGACGAACAGCACGATCCAAACATACCAGCTCGTCAAATCTGCCCAGAGAAGGGTCGAGACCATGACGGAGATGAGGATCAACAGCCCGCCCATGGTAGGCGTGCCCTTCTTCTCAAGGATATGGCGTTGCGGGCCGTCCTCGCGGATCGGCTGGCCTTTACCCTGCTTCACCTTCAACCAGGCGATCAGGCTCGGCCCAATCCAGAAGGCAATGAACAGCGCAGTGAGCACGGCGCCCGCCGAGCGAAAGCTCAAGTATTTGAACAGGCGCAGAAACGCCATCTGATCGGCATGGGGCAGGTAAAACAGGAAATGGAACATGGATCAGCCCCCGAACCTACTCTTGAGCGCATCGATCACAACCGTCATGCGGCTGCCGTTCGAGCCCTTCACAAGAACCGTATCGCCATCCCGCACGGCTTCGGTCACGAGGGGCGCGAGCTCAGCGGAATTGGCAGCATAGGACGCGCCGCTCAGCACATCGGCGAGCGACTTCATATTCGACCCCGCGAGAAACACGCGATCTGCAGCAGCAAGATGTGCGGCGAGGCCCGCATGTAAATCCGGCGATTGCGGACCAAGCTCCAGCATATCACCCAGCACAGCGACCTTGCGGCCAGGCGCCTTGCTCAGCAGCGCCAGAGCCGCGACCATTGATGCGGGGTTAGCGTTGTAGCTCTCGTCGATGATTTCGATATTGCCAGCCTTGATGCGGGCACCCCGGCCTTTCAGCGGCGCGAAATCGGCGAGCGTTGCGGCAGCCATTTCAGCATCACCACCCGCGACTGAAACGGCCAGCAAAGCCCCAAGTGTGTTGGACGCGATGTGCGCACCTGGCGCGCCAACCACCGCATCAATGGCTTTGCCCTGGATTTCAGCTTTGAGACGGATACCGCTCGCAGCTTCTTCGACACTGATGAGACGCGCATCGGCGCATTGAGCGGAGCCGAAGGTCAGGATATTCGTGACGCCAATCTGTTTGGCGCGGGCCCGCAGACGCTCGCAATACGGGCTATCAACCGGCAGTAAGGCAAAGCCGCCCGGCATGAGGCCTTCGAAAATCTCGGACTTGGCGTCAGCAATGGCTTCGCAATTGCCGAAGAATTCGAGATGTGCGGGCGCAATCGTCGTGACGAGCGCGATATGCGGACGCACGAAAGAGACAAGATTTCGAATCTCGCCAAAATGATTCATGCCGATTTCGAAAACACCGAAAGCGGCTTCTCGCGGAAAATTGGCGAGCGAGAACGGCACGCCCCAATGATTATTGAAAGACGCGCCCGATGCATAGGTTTGGCCCAGCGCTTCGAACGCGAGCTTCAGGATTTCCTTAGTGGTGGTTTTTCCCGCGCTACCGGTGACGCCAATGATCTTGGCAGCGCTACGCGCCCGCGCGGCCCGCGCGAGATCTTCCAACGCGCGCTGCGTATGAGCGACAGTGATGGTCGGACCACCTTCAACGGATTTCGACACCAACGCCGCGCCAGCCTTGTTTTCGAAGGCATTGGCGGTGAATTCATGCCCATCTTTATTTTCGCCCTTGATGGCGACATAGAGCTCACCTGGCTGAAGCTTGCGCGAGTCGATGGCAAGGCCAGTAACCGTGAACGGCGCAGAGGCGCGGCCGAGCGTGGCGCGCTCGATCTCCTCCGATGTCCACAGGGGAGAGATGTTGGGCGGGCTCATGGCAGATACTCCTGACCACCCAAGGCTATGGCGGCTTTGACCGCTTCGGCGCGATCCAAGAAAGGGTGGACCGTAGCGCCGACGATCTGTCCGCTCTCGTGACCTTTTCCAGCAATCACGAGAACATCGCCAGATGAAAGCTCGGAAATGCCCGTATGAATGGCTTGCGCGCGATCATCGATTTCGGCGGCACCCGGCGCAGCGGCGAGAATTTCGCTACGGATAGTCGCGGAATCCTCCGTACGCGGATTATCATCCGTGACAATGATCCGGTCGGCGAGCCGCGCGGCAATGGCGCCCATCAAGGGACGTTTTCCTTTATCGCGGTCTCCACCACAGCCAAAAACCACAACAAGCTTGCGCTCGGTATGCGGGCGAAGGGCGGTTAAAACCGTTTCAAGAGCATCAGGTGTGTGGGCGTAATCAACAAAAATGGGCGCGCCGGAAGCAGCGATGGCGACTTTTTCAAGACGCCCAGGCGCACCTTTCAGATGCTCGAGCGCCTTGAAGACAGAAGCCGGATCTTCGCCAAGGCCGATCGCCATGCCCGCGGCGACGAGCGCATTGGAAGCCTGAAAAGCACCCGCGAGCGGCAGCGCGATCGTATAAGTCTGGCCCGCGAATGCGATGTGCAGTTCTTGGCCGTCCAAGGAGGGTTTACGTGCAATAAGTTTGATTCCGCCACCGTGCGCGCCAACGGTGATAAGGCGGAGACCGCGTTGCGACGCCACGGCGACAAAGTGTTCGGAATATTCGGCATCTGCATTCACCACCGCCGCCGCACCGTCTTCAGCAAGCTCGCGGAACAGGCGGAGCTTGGCTTCGAGATAGGCTTCCAGACTGGCGTGGTAATCCAAATGATCGCGGGTGAGATTGGTGAAACCCACGGCAGAGATCTTCACGCCATCGAGGCGATATTGATCGAGCCCATGGCTGGAGGCTTCGAGTGCCAAATGCTCAACACCGTCTTTCTCCAGCGCGGCGAGAATCTCATGCACTTCCAGCGGCCCGGGAGTGGTGTTGTCGAGCTTGATCAAGCCAGTAGGTGTGACAACCCCAATCGTGCCCATGCTGGCAGCTTTCTTGCCGAGATGGGTCCAGATCTCGCGCAAGAAAACGGCGATGGAGGTTTTGCCATTGGTACCGGTCACCGCCGCAACCGTTTCGGGTTGAGCCCCAAAATACAGCGCCGCCGCCTCAGCCAGCGCAAGGCGGGGATTTTCTGCGGCGATGAATTGAGCGCCAGCCGCTTTCACTACACCGCCGATTTCAGGCCGGCCCAGCACCGCCACAGCACCGCGCGCGACCGCGTCGGCGACAAAGCTTGCGCCGTCACCCTTCGCACCAGAAATCGCCGCGAATAAATAGCCCGGCTTTATCCGCCGGCTGTCGCTGGAGATTCCGGTGAATTGCGTCACCGTTTCCAGTCCTGCCGCCACCGCTTTACCCGTACCCATCAGGTGTTCTCTTTAGTGGCGGTTATCGGATTGATCGGCACCCCGAGCAAGGGCGCGACACGCGAAATCACATGTCCGGCAAGCGGCGCTGCGGTGTGCCCGGCGAGCGCAAAACCACCGGTTGCTTTGGTCCCGTGTGGCTCATCCAGCAAAACAAAAACGAGATAGCGCGGGTTTTCTGCAGGAAAAACAGCACAAAATGATGTCATCAGTTTGTGCGCTTGATAGCCACGGCGGCCGGGTTTTTCCGCAGAACCGGTTTTGCCCCCGACATCATACCCAGGCACATCGGCTTTTTTTCCCGTGCCATTCGTCACGACATAGCGCAGCAGACCCCGCATAGCTTCGCTGGTCTTTTCAGAAATAACCTGTTCGCCACGGCCATCCTCAGGATGTTTCACAAAGGTCGGCTGAATCCGCCGCCCGCCATTAACGATGGATGCGGCAGCCGCGGCAAAAGACAGCGGGCTGACGGAAATCCCATGGCCAAAGCCAATGGTGGCCGTTTCGACGATGCCCCAGTTCGATGGGTAAAGCGGGCGCGCCCGCTCCGGCAATTCGCTTTTCAAGGGGGCCATCAGCCCAAGGCTGGTGAGAAATTCACGCTGGCGCACGCCGCCGGAACGCAGTGCGATCTGGGCCGAACCGATATTGGAGGACTGGCCCAGAACATCGCGCGCACCGAGATAAGCCGGCATATGCTCGGCTTCGTGAATGGTGAAGCGGCCAATCTTATACCCATTGCCAACCGGCAGGCTTTCGTCCAGGCGCAGCTTACGATCCTCGAGCCCCAGTGCGAAGGTGAAGATCTTGAACACGGAGCCAAGCTCGTAAATGTCCTGCGCCATGATGTTGCGCGCGGAGTCACCCTCTTCGAACTGGCGGGTATTGGGATCGAAATCGGGTAGCGATACCATCGCGAGCACTTCACCGGTGCGCACATCCAGCACCAAGCCGCCTGCCGCACGCGCGCGAAATTCGCTCATGGCCGCGGCAGTTTCATGGGCCAGAATGAACTGCACCCGCTTGTCGAGCGAGGTCGCAACAGGCTGATTGCTGTGCAGCTTCTGCTCAAGGCCGAGTTCCAACCCCGAAACGCCTTTGCCGTCGAGGTCGGTCACGCCTAGCACTTGGGCAAGGGTGCGGCCATCGGGATAAAAGCGCTTGGAATTGGGTAGATACTCAAGACCCGGCAGCTTTAGCGAGGCGACCTTTGCCTGCGCGGTGAGCGAGACCTGACGCGCGATCAGGGCAGAGGGGTATTTGTCCTTCAGCACCGCCGTCACGCGTGCCATGTCCGCGCCGGTGGCGTTGGAAAGTTCGACCGCAGCGCGATGCTTGTCCTTGATCATTTTCGGGCGAGCATAAAGATCGCCAGCCGGAAGATCACGTGCGATCAACTCGCCATTACGGTCCAACAAATCAGCCCGGCCCAGCATCAACACCGGCGGGCGCGTTTTCGGCGGCGGTGTATGCACAAAAGCCGTCACCAGCACCAGGCGCACGCCCACCGTCAGGAAGGCGAGCACGGAGATCACCATCCCGATCAGTATGCGTCGCTGAGTGACGGTTGGCGTCATGCGTTACATCCCGCTACGCGCCGAGATTTTGACGACGGGGTTCGGCACATTCATTGGTGCCTGTGCACTCGCCTGCTGCATTTCCTCGCCATTGAGCGCCTCACTGCGATGCGGCAGGAGCGTGACCGAGGCAAGCTGCACAGTGGTGGAGTTCTGCATACCAAGCGAGCTCTCCGCGAGCTTTTGAATCGTCTCGGGGTTTGCCGCCTTCTGCCACTGCACTTCCAGGACGCTGATCTGAGTCTGCTCGTCCTGAATCTGGCGCTGCGTGCGGCGCAGCTCCTGCTGCGCGATGCGGGTCTTCTCAAACGTGTCGTAGGACCAGATCATCGAGAACCCGAGCAATCCGACACAAAGCGTGCTGATGATGCGGATCATGTGACCCTCCTCAAGCCGCCAGCCGCACGGCCGCCCGCAACTTTGCGGAACGGGCACGCGGATTGGCAGCGATCTCCGCCTCGGAAGGACCGACAGGCTTTCCTCCCAAAAGGCGGTATTGCGGTTTGGCAGCGCGCGAGAGTTCCGGCGCATGCCGCGATGGTTGACGCACTTCCTTGCCGCGTTCGGTCAGGAAGCGTTTGACGATGCGATCTTCCAAAGAATGGAAGGACACGACGACGAGACGGCCTTCGGGCTTCAAAATCTCGGTCGCAGCATCGAGCGCGCGCGTGAGTTCGCCCAGCTCGTCATTCACATGGATGCGCAAGGCCTGGAAGGTGCGCGTCGCCGGATGGATAGGAAGGCGCTGCGCTGCAGGCCCCATCACCTCGGAAACAAGCTCCGCAAGCTCCATCGTGCGCGAGATGGGGCGTGCCTTGATGATCGCTTTGGCGATACGGCGGGATTGGCGCTCCTCGCCAAACTGCCAAAGCACATCGGCAATCTCGCGCTCGTCGGCAGTATTGAGAAAATCGGCGGCGCTCATGCCGTCGGCACTCATGCGCATATCGAGTGGCCCATCGGCGCGGAAGGAAAAGCCGCGCGCAGGCTCATCAAATTGGAAGGACGAAACACCCAGATCGAGCACGACACCATTGACGCCGTCTTCACCTGCTCCAGCCAAAAGCCGGTCCATCTCTGAGAACGGGCCATGCAAAAGGGTGAGACGGCCAGGATACGCCGCCATCAACGCTTCGCCGCGCTTGATCGCATCGGGATCGCGGTCGATGCCAAGCACGCGGCAATCGCAGGCTTCCAGAATGGCACGCGTATAGCCGCCACCTCCAAAAGTGCCATCGATGTAACGTTCGCCGGCGCGGGGACTTAAAGCCTCCAGCACTTCGGCGAGCAGGACAGGGATGTGGCTCATGGCGTCCCCGTCTCGGCTGCCGAGACTACCGGCGGAACTGGGAGGCTCTCGGCGGACTTGGCCACCGCTTCGAAGGAGGCGCGGGCTGCGCGGGCCGCTGCGAGACGGCGCGCCTTCACCGGCGCATAGGTGTCCGGATCCCAGATCTGGAATTTGCGGCCAAGACCAACAAAAACGACCTTATCCTTAAGCCCCGCAGCCGCAATGAAGTTTTCGGGCAGGCGCACACGACCATTCTCGTCGATCGGCAGCAGCATGCTCTCAGCCGAGATCTGCGAGGCGATGGCGTCATGCATTTCCGAGAGGAAGGGGTCCATGGCGTCGAGGCGCTGACACTCCGAATCCATCAGCACTTGGCCGAAGCCGTCCAGCGAACCGCCTTCAAGGGTGGGGCAAAGATAGACGCCGCCCGTTTCCTGCGCCGCGAGGATCGACCGCCAAGGCGCGGGGATGCAAACCCGACCCTTTCCGTCGAGTGTCCCAGCAAACGTAGAAATGAAGCGCTGGTTGGACACTGCTCCGCCCCGTAACTCCCTGGGGCGCTTGGATTTTCGTCGATTTTATCGCCGAAAACGCGGATTTCCGCGCCCTTACAGTCCCTGGGATAGCATGGGATAGCATGGGCGAAAGACGGGAGTCAATCGAAAAACCTAGGAAAATGAGGGACTTGAGTAGTCTTGCGTATCTACGGCTAGATGTCACCTTGCGTTAATCGCGCTAGCTGTTGCGAATCACAGAACAAACGAACAACACATTAAGAGCTTGGTAACAATCAACCCCAATGGGTAAATTTCTTCTTAACGTGAAACATTCGTTTTTATTTTGTTCTAGACGGGCGATATGGAGACCGCTTATGGACAGTATTCCTATTACTCCCATTGGCTATGTTCGCTGCGCACGAAGCATGCCCGAGGATGACAATTGGGATGCCTTTCCAGCCCACATCGAACTCGATCAAACACTGTTCGGGCCGGAGGCCCTGCTCGGCCTAGATGGCTTTTCCCATGTGGAGGTGCTGTTCCGTTTTCATGCCATAGCGCAGCCGCCCGAGACCGGTGCGCGTCGCCCGCGCGGACGTGCCGACTGGCCGAAAGTCGGCATCTTCGCCCAGCGCGGCAAAGACCGGCCCAATCATATCGGCGCCACTATCTGCAAAGTAGTGAAGGTGGATGGCACCACCCTGCACGTTACAGGACTTGATGCCATCGACGGCACGCCGGTATTGGACATCAAGCCAGTATGGAGCGGATTTCTGCCGCGCGGAGAGTTTCGCGAAGCGGACTGGGCCAAAGAGCTGATGGCACGGTATTGGCGAGAATAGATATTGCGTCAGACGGCCTATAAGCCGGGTTTTGTCCTTTGCCGAAGCAAAGGGATGACCATTCCTCTGGGACAGCCGTTACCGACTGCCTCACGCGACCTACCCGGACGGCGGCCCGGAAACGGGTCACTCTGCCATCCCTATTTGGTCTTGCTCCCGGTGGGGCTTGCCTTGCCAGTTCCGTTGCCGGACCTGCGGTGCGCTCTTACCGCACCATTTCAACCTTACCGCCCGGCGAACCGGGGTTGGCGGTTTCATTTCTGTGGCGCTATCCCTGGGGTCACCCCCGGCGGATGTTATCCGTCACCGTGTTTCCGTGGAGCCCGGACTTTCCTCCCGGCTGCGCACTATGCGCTTCAACGGGCAAGCCCGCCTCAGCACAGCCTCGCAATCGAGCGGCCATCCGGCCATCTGACGCAAAGAGCTTATAGGTGGGCAGGTGCCTCCAAGCCAAACGCTTTCTTGTGCGTCAGCTTGGTGAATTGCGGCAGCCAAGCCGCCAGCTTTTCGGCAACCGCGGCCTGCGAAGCCTCGTCCAGGTAACCACGCTCGCGACCGTCGGTGTCGATCTCGTTGTGCGAGATGGGCAGCACGATCTTGGTGGAGACGTATTTCTGGGCGTATTCAATCTGGGCGTGACGCTTGGGATCGCAAGTGATCTTCACATCCACATGCCAGGGCAGGAGAGCGAGCATATTGTCATTATCGTCCACGCCATTGATCAGCGGGCAAAACAATAGCGTCTGAGTCTGGGCCAGCATCTCGTCGGTGGAAACGATCACGCCGTATTTGATTTTCTCGGCCATGCCGAGGCTCTTCAAAATCGGACCGCCCAGACGAACCACTTTCCACGTCGTGCGCATATCGCGCTGATTGGCGGAGAGCTTTTTCTTCACACCGCCAAAAGGCCAAAAAAACGTCATTGAAAACACCCCCACAACCAGCAGCGCCGCCAGCATCCCCAAGCCAGGCATCCAGTGATTCATCGCCCCCGCCCCGTCTTGCGTTCAGAGTCTTTGAAAGACGCTCGAAACCTCGACCTTCTTTTCTTCTTTCTTGTCTTCTTTTTGCGGCGCGACTGTAAGCACCAACAACGAAGGCTGGGATTGCGCGGCTGGTTGCGCGGGTTGCGGCGGAGACTGCACCACCACCACCGGCGTCTGCCCTGGCATCACGACATAGCCGCTATTATTGGGCACAGGCGTCACGCCCGGCGCAGGCCCGCCCACCGGGGCGCCGTTCTGCGGTGGATAGATGACCTGCACGTCCAATGCAGGACGATCGAGACTGGTTTTATCCTGACTGGGCATCTCGCCCTCCGTACCCTTGACGGCGTTAATTTTAACACATTCTTTACCAACCGCATAAGGGAGCGGGGTGAAAAATCGAACAGTGTTATCCGGCCGCCGCGCCGCCTCTAGAAATATAGTTACGCGATCAGGCCCTTCCGGCCAGTGCGGAAAGCAAAACGAGGGTTTCGGCGTCCGCAATCCCGTCGATGCGGGAGGGTCGGAAATGGCGTTGGAAGGCGCTGAGAACCACCCCAAGGGAGGCATCAACCTCCGGCGCCAACCCATAGCCGAAACGCGCCAGCAATTCGGCGGGATCGTCTTGCGATGAGCCGGCTTGCGATAGTCCGGGCGGGACTTGCGGCCATAGACCGACCCCCTCGCCCGCCAACCGCGCCCAAGGAAAGAGCTCACCCGGATCGATTTTGCGCGCGGGGGCCACATCGGAATGGCCCAAAACCCGGTGTGGTGGGATGGGATGACGGGAGAGGATTTCCTTGGCGAGGCCGATCAGGGAGAGGATCTGCGGCTCCGGAAAAGGTTCATAGCCAAATTCATGGCCGGGATTGACGAGTTCAATACCGATAGACCGGCCATTGATGTTGCGCTCCCCCGCCCAATAAGACAGGCCCGCGTGCCAAGCGCGCCGCTCTTCGGGAACATGGGCATAAATGCGCCCCGTCCGGTCAATGGTATAGTGGGCCGAAACCTGGGCTTCGGGATCGCAGAGCCGGGCCAGCGCCGCGTCCGCAGTTTCCATCCCGGTATAATGCAACACCAAGATGTCGACCGGCACCCCGTCCGGGCGGGCGTCGTGATTGGGCGAGGGGCAATGAACCAAGCGCATCAGACGAAGATCTTGTAAGCGACCGTTTCTCCATTAGCGCGTTTTAGCGAAAACTCCGCGCCCTTTTCGTGCTCCTCGACCAACGCCTCGAACAAGCGCAAGGCATTGCGGATGACTTCGGCATAGGAGGCGGCCTCGGTACGGTCCTTGAGCCGCTGGAGACGGTCCATCGCCTGAGGCGGCAGCTCAAGCTGAACCCGGGTAGTCGCCCGGGGCTTTCCCTGCTCCGCGCCGTCCTCTTCCCCTAAGCCTTGCTCCATCGCATCAGCGGCTGCGCGCATGGCTTCCACGGTCATGCCCCGAAAGCGGCGGTGATGATGTCCACGCATAGCATCGGCCCCCTTAGCGCCGGGAATGAAGGGCAGAGAGGATCGCCGCCGCACCAATCAGCGCGAGACCGCCGATCAGCAGACCTTTGAGGTGATGGGCACGGATATGAGCCATCATATCCTCGGCATCGCCATGGTGATGGTGGAATGCATGACGGGCCGCCCGCAGCTCCCGCATTTTGTGCCGGAAATGACCCCAGCGTTCCCGCCCATGACGCCCATGCCGGCAATTTTCCTGATTGTTTTCAGATGTTTCGTTGACGTCTTCGGCGACCGGGAAATCCTCTCCGACTCCAACTCCGATTTTGCTCATACATACTCCTTAGTGTTTTGATGAGTTATTGATGATACATATATCATCAATAACTCATCAAAGTTCAAGGGCTGCGTCCCGAAATTTGTTGCGGAGCCTGTCACAGCCGAGCAAAGGTCAAGAAAATCAGGGGAGTATCCGGTGGAGCCGAAACCCGATCCTGTGGCGGTAGGGCGCAAAGCGAATGAATTATCTGCCAGCCACGGCCTTGGCGCGCGACGCCATGCCCGCGCGCGCGCGGAAGAGGCCGCGCAGAAGGGCAATGCCGAAGAACAGGCATTTTGGCTGGCTGTGGCTGACGAGCTTAATCCGCGCTGTTCGATCTAGGCACTAGTTGAGGCCGCGCTCGTAGAGGATCTTCTCGTAAGCGACATTGATGGCGGCAAGCTTGTCGGTCGCGATCTTGATGAACTCGCCAGGCACGCCGCGGGCGATCAGGCTGTCGGGATGATTTTCCCGCACCAGACGGTAATAGGTGCGCTTAATTTCATCTGCGCCTGCATCATAGCCGACACCCAAGACGACATAGGGATCAGCGGCGTCAGGCGGCACATGTGAGGCGCGGATGCGACGGAACTCGCCTGGCGAAAAGCCAAAAATCTCGCCGACCCGCTCCAGAAAAGCCTCCTCCGCCGGATGCATCACCCCATCGGCAGCGGCAATCTCGAAAAGACCGTCGAGAATATCTTCCAGCACCGCGGGCTGACCTGCATAAAGCCGTGCGATTTGCGCGGCATAGGCCTCGTATCCCGCCGTATCCTGACGGGCGAGATCGAAGAAGCGGCGCACCGTGCCAAGCTGTTCCGGGGGGACCCGGAATATCCGCTCGAAAGTTTCGATTTCCTCTTCGGTGACCACGCCATCGGCCTTGGCCATTTTGGCGGCAAGCGCAATCATCGCGATGGTGAAGGCAACACCAGGATCGCCATTGCTCATGTCCATACGGTCGAAAAGGTAATGACCGGCCACCACGCCGAGAGCCGCCCCCAAGGGACCGCCCACCAGCATGCCTGCTGCCGCACCACCGATTTTGCCCCATATGGACATGAGGTGAACCTAAACGGCAAACGCGCTAGAATTACAACTCTCCCTCGTGCCAGATAGGAAGGGTGAGACATGAAGACAGTGCTGATCACGGGCGCCAATCGCGGCATTGGCCTGGAATTCGCCAAGCAATACGACGCAGAGGGCGCAGAAGTGATCGCCTGCTGCCGCCACCCGGAAAAGGCCGAGGCGCTTGCCGCGCTCGACGTGAGGGTCGAACGGCTTGATGTTACGCATGACGAATCGATCGCGCGGCTGGCGGCAAGCCTGGGGGACGTGCCAATCGATATCGTGATCTCGAATGCTGGCGTTTATGGCCCCGAAGAGCAAAGCACAGAACGTATTTCGCCTGCGGCATTCCTCGACACAATGCGGGTCAATACCTTGGGGCCCCTCCGCCTCGCGCAAGCCCTGAAACCCAATCTTCTGGCGGGGCGAGAGAAAAAACTCGCTCTGCTCACCAGCAAAATGGGATCAATCAGCGATTCCAGCGGCGGCTTTGTCGCTTATCGCGCGTCAAAAGCTGCGCTGAATATGGTCGCGCATACGATCGCGCTGGAATGGAAAAAGGATGGCATCATGGTTGCCCTCCTGCATCCAGGTTGGGTCCGGACGGATATGGGCGGCCCAGGCGCTACCCTTTCACCTTTCGACAGTGTGAAAGGACTAAGGGTGCGCATCGCAGAATTAAGCCCAAAAACGAACGGGCACTTCGTCGACTATCTCGGTCGCGAAATCGGCTGGTAGCGCCGTTTCAACCAGAGAGCGCCATCCAGCAACGCAAAAGGCAGATAGCAAATCCCGATCGAAACAAGCGCGAGCAGTACCACGACGGGAATATACCAGGGCCAGGCGGGCATCAGGTCGTAAAGCGAGGCGTGACCCGGCTTGGCGCGCAGAAAGCCGTAATTCACCTTCAAGAGCCAGTCGGCAAGACCCGCCACCGCCATGTAGAGGAAGGACCAGGAGATCACACGCGGAATGGCGCGCGAATAGACGCGCATACCCTGGCCGAGGGTTAAAAACAGCACAGCCGCAATAATCCCGCCATGGAAAAACGAGAACTCGATGAATTGGAAATTGGGAAAATCGTAGCGGATATCGGGCGTGACGATGCCCTGCACGGTGCCCGCCATGGCCCAGAACCATGCTAGGTCATAAGCCTTCTGGCTCTTGGCCAGGAGGGCGATGATGGTGGCGATAGCCGCCCAGCTGCAAAGATCAAGCGGCAAGGCGTTGCCGAGATCGATCCAGCCCATCTTTGTGAACATCACATACCAGCAGAGCCAGCACCCGGCGATCACCGCCGCGAAACCATAGCGGATGGCTCTCGCGAGGCGAGCACTTGGCAAAAAGCGAACCAAGAGCGCTAAGGCGACCGGCAGCGCGACGATGAGAAACAGCACAAGTTTGTGAGAGGGACCGAAGACCTGAAAAGGAGCCGTTGCAATTCCCATTTTCCCCCTCCAAAAAGTCCACCGGTGTCAAATTTAGCCAGACTGTCGGCGCGCGAGACCAGATCACGGCTTCGCGAGCGTCAAAATAGCACATATTTCTCATGGGCTTAAGCGAATCTCCAGCAGCGGCATTCGCGACCTCGTGAGGATTAAACTGCTGTGCTATCGAATAGAACGGCAGTTGGACGGGGAAGACGGGCAAAGCCCGCGATCCGGGGTTCAAAGATACGGCGGCTAACCCCGCCCACAGGGAGAAGTGATGATGAGTAAGTCTGAAGGCGCTGTAGCACAAGCAGGGCCCACACCCGTGAAAGCCAGCGGTTGGTACCGCTGGGTGGTTTGCGGACTGATCTTTACCGCAACCAGCCTGCTCTATGTGGACCGGCTGACCATCGGGTATTTGCGGCCGTCGCTGACCGCCCAATACCACTGGACTGAGAACGACTATGCCAGCGTAGTCCAGTTCTTCATGTTCGCTTACGCCATCGGCTTCCTGCTCTTCGGCCAGATCATCGACAAACTCGGCGCCAAGCGCGGCTACATGATCGCCGTCACCGTTTGGACCCTGGCCCATGTCGGCTGCGCCCTCATCGGCTTTTTGCCTGTTCAGTACGTGCTGGTCAGCTTCATGCTCAGCCAGGCTGTGCTTGGCCTCGGCCAGGGCGGTAACTTCCCGGCGGCGCTGAAGGTTGTCGCCGAATGGTTCCCGCAACGCGAACGTTCGCTCGCCATTGGTTGGTTCAATGCAGGCTCGAATCTGGGCGCTATCCTGACTCCGCTGATCGTGCCTTTCGTCCTGCTTGCCTTCGGTTGGCAGTGGGCCTTCGTCGCGACGGGCTTGCTCTCGATCCTCTGGCTGCTGGTGTGGATTCCCTTTTATTCCAAGCCTGCCGAAAGCCGTTTCACGAGCAAGGAAGAACTTGCTTATATCGAAAGCGACCCCATCGTTCCGGTGAAGCAGCTGCCCTGGAGCCGCGTTCTCCTGAAGCGTGAGACCTGGGCCTATGGACTTGGCAAGCTTCTGACCGATCCGGTCTGGTTCTTCTATTCCTTCTGGCTGCCCTCTTATTTCACCAGTGCCTATCTCAAGGATTATGGGCTTTTCCTCGGCGTGCAGCTGCCCATTATCCTGATCTTCCTGATTTCCGACTTTGGTTCGGTCCTCGGCGGCTGGATGAGCTCGGCGATGATCAAATCGGGGCTCTCCGTGAATAAGGCCCGCAAGTTCAGCCTGCTGATCTGCGCCGCCTGCGTCTTGCCGGTCGGCTTCATGACCATGCTGAGCACCAACCTTTGGTTTACGATCACTGTCATTGGTATCGCGGCGGCGGCACATCAGGCCTTCTCGGCGAACTTGATGACCCTGACCACGGACCTGATGCCGAAAGAAGCGGTTGGCCGTTGCTCAGGTATCGGCGGGACCTCCGGCGCGATCGGCGGCATCATCATGGCCCATGGCGTGGCACGTGCCCTGTCGGGCCTCGGCGGCTACTCAGTGGTCTTCCTGGTTGCCGGCCTTATTTATGTCGTAGCGGTGCTGGTCATCCACACGCTTTCGCCGCGATTGAAACCCGCGCAATTCTAGAGCGCATAAATATTTGGCCATTCCCTTAGGGGAATAGTTCAAGCTAGATTGCCATTTGCCGCAGGCCGGGGAACACTCCCCGGCCTGTTTCTTTAGTGGGATACGTAATGGCCGACAAAAAAGTGATGGTTATCTTCGGTGCGACCGGTGATCTGGCGCTGAAGATGATTTTTCCCTCGCTGTTCTTTTTGGACAAAGAAGGACATTTAGAGCCAGAATTGATGATCCTCGGCGTTGCACGCGCGCGCCATGACGATGCCAGCTTCGCTGACGAAGTTCAGAAAATGATGCGCGAGAAGGCTGGCGCTGATTACGACGAGGCGACCTGGGCCCGTTTTGTGCAGCGGCTTTGCTATGTTGATGGGGATGCAACGCAAACCTCCACTTACGGAAAGATTTCGGAACGACTGAAAGGCTTCTCGATCGAGCTCTTTTATCTTTCCACTTCGCCGGACTTCTTTGGCGTGATCGCGCGAAACTTGCGCGACGCAGGCCTGGTGCAATCACAAACCCGCATCGCTATCGAAAAGCCCATTGGGCACGATCTTGCGAGCTCACAAGATATCGAAGCGGCCCTCGCCCAAGCCTTCCCCGAAGAGCGCATCCATCGCCTTGACCATTATCTTGGTAAAGACACGGTGCAGAATCTGATCTCGCTGCGCTTTGCCAACACGCTATTCGAGCCCGTCTGGAACAAAGACAATATCGAGCATGTGCAGATTACGGTCGCCGAAACGGTGGGCGTGGAACGGCGCTGGTCCTATTACGATTCCTATGGCGCCATGCGCGATGTCGTTCAGAACCATATGCTGCAGCTCCTTTGCCTGATCGCGATGGAGCCGCCCGCCGCGCTCGATGCGGATTCGGTGCGCACCGAGAAGGTGAAGGTGCTGCATTCGCTCCGCCCCATCGGCGCACGCGAAGTGGAACGCGAGACGGTCCGCGGTCAGTACCGCAAGGGCTATACCGAGCAAGGCGCGGTGCCCGGCTATAGCGAAGAAGCTGGTGGCGGTAATTCCGACACCGAGACCTTCGTTGCCATTGCCGCGCATATCGACAATTGGCGTTGGGCGGGCGTGCCCTTCTTCCTGCGCACCGGCAAACGCATGCCGGCGCGCACGACGCAAATCGTGGTGCAGTTCCGCCCCGTGCCGCATTCGATCTTCCACCGCACGGAAAACCTGCCCAACCGCCTGATCATTCGCCTGCAGCCTCAGGAAGAGATCGCGCTGCAGATCATGAACAAAACGCCCGAGCTGGAAGCGGTACGTTTGAAGCCGGTCACGCTCGACCTCAACCTCATCGAAGCTTTCCGCACCAAGCGGCGGCGTATCGCGTATGAACGCTTGATCTTTGATGCCTTAAAAGGCTCAACCTTCCTGTTCGTGCGCCGCGATGAGGTGGAAGCCGCATGGCGCTGGATCGACAGGATCGCCGCTGGCTGGAAAGAACGTGATATGAAGTGCCTGCCCTACTCGGCGGGCACCTGGGGCCCGTCCAGCGCTTTCGCGCTGACCGAGCGCCATGGCTTTTCCTGGGCCGAATAACACTTTAGCGCCGGAGCGCCACGGTGACGGGGCGCTCCTCATATAAATCTGGATAGAACCGCTGCAGCGCCGAGATTTTCGGCAGATCATTGATCACGATATAGCGGTCATTCGGATGCTTGATCAGATAATCCTGATGATAGGGCTCCGCAGGGTAAAAGCCGCGGAGCGCAGATACTTCCGTCACAATGGGGCGTGAGAAGGCGCGCGCCTGACTGAGCTGAGCGATGTAAGCTTCGGCAACGCGGCGCTGATTGTCATCGGCTGCAAATACCGCTGAGCGATACTGGCTTCCCTCGTCCGGGCCCTGATAATTGCGGGTGGTCGGGTCCATCACCGAAAAGAACACCTGCAACAACCGTCCAAACGAAACAACTTGGGGGTCGTAGAGAATGCGCACGGCTTCGGCGTGGCCGGTATTGCCCCAGCTTACCGCCTCATAACGCGCCGAATTTCCCGAGCCGCCGGAATAGCCCGCCAGCACTTCCTTGACACCTTTGACGTGCTGGAAAACGGCTTGCATGCCCCAAAAGCAGCCGCCCGCAAACACCGCCTGCTGTGGCGGGATAGGAGGAAGATCAAGCGCCGGGCGCGGTAAGGGGCGGCTGGTTTCTTCGGCCGAAACAGCGGAGAAAGCGGCGAGAAAGGCGAGAGCCAGATATTTTAACATGGTTCTTCTTCCTTTCAGGCGCGCGGTACGAAATGGAGCGCCACCGCATTCATGCAATAACGCAGGCCCGTGGGCCTTGGACCATCACCGAAAACATGGCCGAGATGAGCATCACAGCGCGCACAGGACACCGCCGTGCGAACCTCAAACAACGACGTATCGCGGGTTTCGCGCACATTCAGGCGGGAAATGGGGCGGTAGAAGCTCGGCCAGCCGGTGCCGGATTCGAACTTCGTGCGCGCGTCGAACAGAGCGGTTTCACAGCAAACGCAACGGTATAGGCCGTCGGAATGGTTGTTCCATCCCGGCCCGGTGAAGGCACGTTCGGTACCTTCATGTCGAGTCACATCGAAAGCCAGCGGAGAAAGCGCGGCGCGCCACTCCGCATCGGATTTGCGGATTTTGCCCAGGCCTCGGTGGCCGAGTGAGGCGCCGGACGCGGAAAACTCCTCGATTTCCACGAGGTCATCGGCGGAGACCGGATATATCCATCCGGTGAGTGCGGTTACTCCCGCTGTCGCAAAAAGGGCGCGTCGGTTCACGGCTCACCTTTCGTATGTGCATCAAACAGCAATACGAAGGCCGAGGCAAACCGGTTACAGAACAGCCCCGCTTAAAGGGTTACGTTTTTGAGAGCTTGCGGAGGGGAGCCGCTTTCTACCGTAAAGCCAACCCTGCCAATGAGGCGACCATCCACCGTGACGAAATCCACGCGCCAGCGGCCAGGCTCCGGCGCGGATTTGAAGGTGTAGCCGCGATACCCCTTGTCTCGTCCACCACGAAGCCCAAGTTCGAGCTTCTGCACCGTTTTCCACTCCTTTGCGGCCTCATCATAATGCTGCCAGAGATATTGCGCGGACGTGTTGAGATTGACCGGGGCGAAGATTGCACCGAAGACCACTACGGGCTTGCCCTCTTCGATGTGCACCGTGCGTGGAAAGCCAAGCCAGGTCATCCAGGACTGCGGCTCTTCCAGCGCGGCATAATAAACTTTGCCGACCCGCGGGGTCTCGGAAGCAGCGATCTCCCCAATGCAATGCGGCGCACCTTTGCGAGCGGGCACCTTGCAAATCGCCTGATAGACGCCGGATGTCTGCATCGCGAGCGGTAGCGGCGGCAGCACATTAAGGAAGTAAAGCCCGTTCAGCGCGAGATAGACGCAGAGCGCCGCCCCTGCGATTTTCCATTTCACCTCACCAAAACGCGCCTGGCTGAGTTTGCCCAACACCCAGAGAAAGCCCGCGAACAGAAGTGTGGCGGCGGCGCCCGACAGCATGAAGGTGATTTTGCCGATGGTATGAGTGAATACCGGCACCATGAAAACGGCATAGGAGATCAGGGCGAAATAGAGCAGCGTGGTCGTGAAGATCAACCGCGCGTAATATTTCGAGAACACCTCGTTGCCGATGAAGATGGCCGCAAGAACGATGAGAAATGGCCAGGACGCCGCGACGGTGCCGCTGCGGGCGTAAAAGACGAGGAAGGCGCTCCATAAGCTGCCAAGCACAAATTGGGTCAGCGCCGGCAAATAGGCGCGCAGATTGCGCACGACGAAGTGATCCCACTCATCATGCGCTTCAAGCCAATGCAGCAGACCGGTGGAGAGCGCAGCAACACCGAGATAGACAATCAGCAGGGTCTGGGTGACGGCGTGATCCACGCGGCCATAGGCGAAGCTATCGAAGGCAAAGCCGCCCAGCATCGCCGCGGCAGAGATGTGCCGCTCATAGGTCTTGAGCTTGCCCTTCCAGCGATCGATCGATTTCTTCAGCATGGCTCACATCCGCGACTGGGCGCTTTTAGCCCCGCCGCCCCCTCGCATAGGCGCTCTAATGGGTCCGCTTTACATTGCGATTCGCGCAAAAATGCGAAATTACGCCAATTTCACCATTTTCAGCCGCGGCGTCAGCCAGTGGATTGCCATCGCGGCAAAGAAATAGATGAAGCCAGCCACAATGAAAACAGGGGTGTAGTTGTGGGTGAGGCGCAAAGCCTCACGCACGCCGATGGTCATCAGAATGCCGCCGATGGCCCCCGCCGTGCCGCCAATACCGGCCACGGTGCCGACCGCTTCGGGCGGGAACGTATCGGAGGGGATGGTATAGAGATTGGCCGAAAACGCCTGATGCGCCGCGGTGGCGATTCCGATGATAATGGTGGTCGCCCAGAGATCGTGGATATAGAGCGTCGCGAAGGCCACGGGCAGCACGCAGCAGGCACAAATCAGCATAGTGAATTTGCGCGCCACATTCACGCTCGCCCCGCGCGCAATCATGCGCGAGGACACCCATCCCCCGGCGATCGAGCCGAGATCGGAGATCAAATAGATCACCACCATCGGCGCAGCGATGAACTGCACCTTGAGATGGTAGGTGTTCACAAAATAGGTGGGCAGCCAGAAGAGGTAGAACATCCAAACCGGGTCAGTGAGGAATTTTCCCGTCGCGAAGGCCCAGGTCTCCTTATATCCAAGCAAGGTCAGCCAGGATGCGGACTTCTGCGGCGCGCGAATACCACTCTCGATATAGGCGAGCTCGTCCTTGCTGACATATTTACTGCGCCGAGGATTGCGAAAGAAAACGATCCACACGGCGAGCCATACGACGCTGAGCGAAGCCGTCATCAGAAATGCCGCGCGCCAGCCGAAGCTCAACATGATCACGGGTACAAGAACTGGGGTGATGACAGCACCGATATTGGTGCCCGCGTTGAATACGCCATTCGCCAGCGCCCGCTCGCGTTGCGGGAACCACTCCGCCACGGCCTTCAGGGCGGCGGGAAAATTCCCCGATTGCCCGAAACCCAGCGCGGCTTGGGCACATTTGAACGCCCCAAGAGAGCCCACAAAGGCGCAGCTCAGCTGGGCACAGGTCCAAAGCCCGACGACCGCGGCATAGCCTAGCCTGGCGCCGACACGATCAATGATGCGCCCGAAAATGAAGTAGCCGACCGCATAGGCGATCATGAACCACATCACGGTGTCGGCATATTCCTCGGGCCGCCAGCCATATTGGGCGGCCATAACCGGCTGGAGAAACCCGATCGTCTGCCGGTCGATATAGTTGAGCACTGTAGCTGCGAATAGCAGGCCGCAGACGATCCAGCGGCACCATCCGGCCGGTTTGAGACCGGCCGGAGGCGTTGATATGTCTAATCCTGCGGGTTGGCGCTCCGCATTCGCCATTCGTCTCTACTCCCCGTCACAGCAGGGTCTCGAGGCCCTGCCTTATGAGCGAGCTTTCAGCGACGTGGCCACACACTGCACGGCGCCCAGCCCCTTGAATTCGACGCGCGCCAGCTCGCCGGGAACAACGTCATGAATGCCCGTGATCGCACCGGTGGTAATGATCATGCCCGCCTTCAGGGGGCGGCCCCGCTTGGCGCAGAGTTCAGCAATAAAGCGCAAAGGTTCGATCGGTCCGCCAGCGATATTGGCAGCCGCGCCCGTGCCCACGGATTTACCGTTGATGAAAGTCTCGCAGGTCAATTCCGACAACACTCGGTCGCGCCAATTAGGAACTTCAGGCCCAATGATAACGCCGTTGTTGTTACCAAAATCGGAAACAACCGCGAGCGGGCCGACGACATTGATGGTGGCAAGCGGGCTGCCGGCCGTTTCGATGCCGCAAATCATGCGCTTCACTAGCGCCATCGCATCCGCGGTCGTATAGCTCGTCTTGCCGACCGGCGCGTCTTCGGCAATTTCGAACATGTATTCGGCTTCAACGGCGGCAAAACCGCCGGAATACATGCCATACTCCACCGTTCCGCCGGGCGCCGCGTAGCGTACATCCTTGCGAAAAACTGGACCGCCTAACGTTTTTGCACCCAGAGCCTCACGCAACGACGGATGAATGCCGCCAATCTTCCAGCCCGCAATCTCGTCGGGGAAAATATCGATCGCGGCATCCTGAATGAGGTAAGCCGCATCGAGATCCTGCGGCAGCGTGCCGGGGAACTCCGGAAGAGCGGCCGCTTTCAATCGCGCCGAAACGAATTGCTCTGCGACGGCTGTATCCGCCTTCCGAATGGCCTCCATGACATGCTCCGCTTACCGAAACTTTGTTCGTGTGTTTGTTGTTTCTGCTCCGCCCCAATTAAGGGCCGAAGCAGGTTTAGAGGAAACCGGTGTCATATTCAACAAAACACCGCCGGACTGCGACCGTAAGAGCGGGCTAAAAGTCCTTTAGATGCTCCGTTAACCACTGCGCCGAGCCTCCCAGCAGGCCCCCCGCTAAAGAAAAAGCGCCGGGGGGATTCCCCCCGGCGCTGCTGTAGGAAGAGGACTGAGTTTAGAAGTCGTACTTGATCCCGAGATAGTAGTCGGTCCCGGTCATGTGGTTGACGTACATGTACTTGTTGCTGCTGTCGAAATAGCCCGTGTACTGCTTCTGATGCTGGTTGGTCAGGTTCAGGGCATCGAAGGTGACCATGATATGATCGTTGACCTTGTAGCTGGCCGACGCGTCGACATTGAACGTGTCGTCTGAAGCTTCGTAGTCATTGTACTGGGCTGGCAGCGACATGAAGTAGTGGCTGCGGTAAGAGGCCGAAACACGAGCCTGGAACACCGTATCATCGTAATACAGCGTGGTGTTGTAGCTGTTACGCGATTGGTTGTTCAGCGCACGATAGGTGCAGGACGTCCCAATGATGTAGCAGACGCTCGATTCCACCCAGGTCGCATTGGCCGTGGTGCCGAAATTGTTGAACGGCGCTGGCAGGAAGGAGAAAGGCTGCTGCCAGTTGACTTCCACGCCATCGAGCGAGCCGCCGGGCGTGTTGATCGATTCAGTCACGGACCAGGATGCGTTGGTGCAGCCAGCGGTGGCACCGCAAGCAGCTTGCAGGTTGGCCGCCGAGATCACCTTGTTCACGCCCGTAACGTAGGAAGGCAGCGTAAAGTTGATATTGCCCGAAGCGTCCGGCAGGAGGTTCGTCTTATAGGACGAAATGAAGGTGCCAAGCTTCTTGTAGAAGCCGGCTACCGACAGCATCGCGCCCTTGCCATAATACCATTCAAACGCCAGATCGACCGTGTTGGCGCGGAACGGCTTCAGGCTCGAATTGGCGATATTGACTGAACGCGACGACCCGGAGACCGACAGATAATCGCCAGCGAGGCTGCCGAGATCCGGGCGGCTCATGACCTGGGCCATATTCAAGCGCACGAGGAATTCCTCGCTCGGCTCCAACACTGCGTTAAAGGACGGCAGGAAGTCGTGATAGCCGGTAGAAGATTCCGTCGGCACGAAGGTGCCAGTCGGTGTCAGACCATAAGCAACCGCGCGGACCTGCGTGTTGACATACCGACCGCCAACATCGCCGCGCAGCGGCATGCCGTAAAGCTCGGTGGTCCAGGCAGCCTGGAACCAGCCGCCATAATCGTTCTCGCGAAGACTGCGGTTGTTGCCGAGGTCAGGACCAGGGCCGACAGACAGAAGATTCTGGTAGTTCCAGAGATCCTGCGCTTTGCCGAAATCTGCTACCAGCCAAGAAGTCGGCGTTGCGCCCGGCACCTTGTATGGCAAGTTCACCATGGTCGCGATGTCGGAAATCTTGGTGTGCTGGACCGCATAGGCGAAAGTGCCCGAGGTGGTTGCGCTGCCGTAATAGCCAGGGCTGGCGATGGTGCCATAGCCGTTCGAATAGGCTTCCTGGCTCGTGCCGGCAGAGGCTGTGCCTTCGCCGGTCGACATGCGCAACGACTGGGTACGGAAGCCGTAATTCTTGAAATCAAACCCGCCGGTCACAGTGAAGAAATTGGTGGCGGCATATTCGAAGTCCGTCGAGATCGACCGGAAGCTGTTGTAGTTGTACTGCGGACGACGGCGGAAGCTCGAGACATACCAGCAATTTGCGCCGGCGGTGCAGTTCGTGGTCTTGCCGCTAGTGATACCATCAGCAGGCGTCGTCGTAGGCAGGCTCGACACGTCAAACTGGGCCGTGCCGTAGGTGAGCGTCGGATTCCAGTTGCCGTAAGCGCCATTGGTGAAGTCGTAGGAATAGTTATTCACGCCCGCGAGATCGAGCATGATGTAATCCTGAAGCGGATTGCGGTGATGCGATTCCGACCAGCCGACATGCAGATTGGCTTTGAACTTATCAGTGAAGGAGTGGTTCGCTTCCAGGGTCACCTGCATGAAGCGAGTGTCGAGTTGATCCAGGCGGTGTTCCGTACGCAGAGCTGCGCCGTTGGACTTGAGCAGCGGCTGCCAATAGCGCGAACCGGCCGGGACATAGACCTGATCAGCGAATTTGGTCGGCGTGCCGTACTTCTGCGACTGGATTTCGAGCTGCGTTTCTTCGCGCTGCGAGGCAAAATCGGAGAACAAGGCCGACAGTGTCACCAGCGAAACGTCATCGGGCTGCCATTGCAGCGTCGAGGACATGCCCAAACGCTTTTCACCGCCACGATAGATTTCATAGCGCGGAATACGCGGCATAATCGGAGCCGCCTTTGTACCGGCGGAATCGACCTGCACCACGGTATTGGACGTGTTGGACGAGCGAACCGTCGACGCGCCTGATTCAATCGTGTGGCGCACCGTATAGGCCGCTGAGAACAGCGCACCGAAATGGCCGTTTCCGAACACATCGGAGATCAGGAAAGAACCGCGCGGGTTTCCGGAGCCGGAAAAATCGTTATAGCCCTGCTGGTAGGCCGCAGAGAGCACGAACTTGCTGTAATCGAACGGGCGGGCGGTGTGCATATCGACGGTGGCACCGAGCGAGCCTTCTTCCATCGAAGCCGAGGCGGATTTGGACACCGTCAGGCCACTGAACAATTCCGAACCGAACACGTTGAAGTCGAAGGAACGGCCGCGATTGGTGCCGCCCGACGCGTCAGCGCCGCCCGCGGTGGACATGGCTTCCATGCCGTTGATGCGAACGCGCGAGAACAGCGGGCCCAGGCCGCGCACGGTGATCTGACGGCCTTCGCCAGCGTCACGGGTAATGGCAACACCTGGAATGCGCTGGAGGGATTCCGACACGTTCATGTCGGGGAATTTGGCGATATCTTCAGCCAGGATGGAGTCAGATGAACCCAACGAATTCTTTTTGAGGTCGAGCGCCTTTTCGAGACTGGCGCGGAAGCCCGTCACAACGACGGTTTCCATGTCTTCTTGCGCAAAGGCGGCGCTGCCCGCGCCGACAACGGCCAGCAGGGCAACGGCCGAGGCACCGAGCTTAAAGCCAGCTATCCTATTGGAATATTTCAACACTAATCCCTCCCTACTGTTTCCAGTAATTGTCGCGGCGACGGTTTATTTTGCCGTTCTTTCCGCGTCTGTACGGTGTTTCCTCCGCGAGACGCGGACACCGGTGTCAGCTACATTTCTGACACCGGTGACCGAGCAATACTCTCGATGCCTTGGCGCAACAAGGGCAAGCGTGGCTGAATGATGGCAAAAGCAGGCCGTAAGATGCAAAAGCGCAACACCGTCAACCGCTTAGTGTTAGCGCTGTCGTTCGGGAAGAGATTGAATTTATTGGCTAAAATATCCTCACTCTGAGTTGAAGAGAGCCCCTGCTGCGACCTGTTGTTCCGCTGTTACCGCGCACCCCACGTATTTGTGACCACCCACTTGCGCGACCATTGGCATAGGAAGAAGGCTTGCGAGCCTTGGGCGCACTCAAACCCTCAGCATCCAGCCAACCCCTTGAAAATAATCAGGCGCTGAAATGACACCGGTGACTAACAGACGATCCCTTCTTTTGGCGGGCCTGACTGCGGGCGTACTCACCACAGGGGCGTCAGGAGCCCAAAGCCCGGTGGTGAAGACCTCTGCGGGCAAGGTCCAAGGCACGACCGAGCAGGGCATCCATGCCTTCAAAGGCATTCCTTACGGCGCCGATACACGTGCGACACGGTTTGAGGCGCCACAGCCGCCCAAGCCCTGGCGCGGCTTGCGCAAAGCCCTCGCCTATGGCCCCGCCTCGCCCCAGGCCACCAACGAGCCGAACCAAAGCGAAGACTGCCTTTATCTCAATGTCTGGACGCCGGAGATCGGCGGCAAGGCCAAGCGCGCGGTGATGTTCTACATCCATGGCGGCGCCTATTCTGGCGGTTCTGGCTCCGCCGCGATCTATGACGGCGTCAACCTCGCCAAGCGCGGCGATGTCGTGGTGGTCACGATCAACCACCGCCTCAACGCCTTTGGCTATCTCTATCTCGCCCATCTCGACAGCCGTTACGCTGATAGCGGCAATGTGGGACAACTCGACATCCTTCTGGCGCTGAAATGGGTGCAGGAGAATATTGCAGCGTTCGGCGGCGATGCTTCGCGCGTGATGGTGTTCGGCCAATCGGGCGGCGGGGCCAAAATCGCCACCATGATGGCCATGCCCGCCGCGAAAGGCCTTTTCCATCGTGCCGCCACGATGAGCGGACAACAAGTGACGGCATCAGGCCCCCTGCACGCCCAGGAACGCACAGAAGCATTCCTCAAAACGCTCGGCATCACGAAAGCCAATTTGGGCGAGCTTAAAACCCTACCCCAAGAGAAGCTGGTCGCGGCTCTCTCCACCAAGGACCCGATCATTGGCTCGGGCGGGGTCTATTTCGGGCCGGTGCTGGATATGAAGCACCTCTTGCGTCACCCATTCTATCCGGATGCGCCCGCTCAGAGCGCGAACATCCCGATGATGATCGGCAATACCCATGATGAGACACGCGCCTTCATCTCTGATCCGGGCGTCTACAAACTCACTTGGGAGGAATTGCCCGAGCGCCTCGCCAAAAACATGCGTGTGGACATTCTGCCGAGCGTGGTGATCGAGCAGTATAAGAGCTGGTTTACGGGCATCTCGCCGACCGATCTATTCTTCCTTGCTACCACCGCGAGCCGTTCTTGGCGTGCCGCGATTATCGAGGCGGAGGAACGCGCCAAGGCGGGCACACCCGCTTATGCCTATCAAGTCGATTGGGCGACACCGGACGAACGCCGCCGTGCCATGCACACGACCGATATTCCGCTGGTCTTCGACAACACCGACAAAGAAGGTGCTGCCACGGGCAATAGCGAGCACGCTCGCAAGATGGCGGCGATGATGAGCGAGACCTTCATCGCCTTCGCCAAGACCGGCAGTCCCAATAACCCGCTCATTCCATCCTGGACGCCCTATTCCATGGCGGAGCGCGAAACCATGGTCTTCGATCTGCCGCCGCATCTGGAAAAGGATCCGCGCGGGCGTGAGCGCAAGCTCTTTGAAAAAGTGCCGTTCATCCAGCAAGGAACCTGAGCGCACGCAGATAGGTATTTCACCGAGGGCGCCCGTTGCGGCGCCCTTTTTTTGCTCTCGCGGCTTTTCCTAAAATGCTCCGGCAAATCATGCCTTGCGAACTCGACAATGCCGGGCAGAAGCAGCCGGTCGGATATCTGGTAAGACTTTTTTAACACTGATTATCGAGGCGTTGCGCGGCGGATTGGATCGGCACGCTTCCTGCAAACACCTCCTTCGCATACCCCGCGATGGAGCTTTTCGATGTATATGGACGGATCTTACAGCCACGGCGAAAAGAGCCACAGCACCCCGCCCAAGGCCGCCATCGATTCCTCTGTGTTGCGGGCCATGGTGCGCGGCGAGTTGCCGGTGCATGAGCTTTCCGTCGCAAGCATTCGCATCGGCACGTTCGGCGCCAATACCGCAAACACCAAGCTTCTGTCCTTGCGAGTCTCGACCGCCGATCTCGCCGAAGGGCTCATGAATGTCAAAGACGACGAAGCCAAACTGACCGATTGGGCGAGCTTCATCCTGGTCGCCGCCGACCTCTTCGCCTTTGAAGACGAGAATGCCGATTGCGGCCATCGCCTGCTGGCTTGCATTTGGGACCTCGCCTTCGGTGCCCCCATCAGCCCTGCCGCCATGCGTCTTGCCGATGTCGCCCGCGGCCGCAAAGCCTGCTGAACAAGAAGAAAGACAGTTCCTGATGACCGCTGCCGTTCTCACTAAAGATATTCTCCCGGCCAATATTTCCCAGGCCGATCTTCATAAGATCATTGGCGATCACCAGCATTACGTCACCCACCGCCGAGGACTTCGCGCAAGGCTTCCTTCCGCCAAATTGGATGGACTTATGATGGCCGGGCGCGATCTCTCGGAAGCCGATCTTTCCTGCGCCTCGCTGCGCGGTGCCGATCTTCGCGGTGTCAACCTCGCCCATGCCAGCCTCTTCTGCGCCGATTTGCGCGACTGCGATCTGCGCAACGCCAGGCTCGATCACGCCGACCTTAGAGGGGCATCCTTCAAAGGGGCCAATCTTTCCCATGCCATCCTGGACCAGGCGGACCTTCGCCCGGCGAGCCTTCTCTATATGGGCGATACGGTGAAGTTTCAGGGCAACTCCCACAGCGAGTCCCCTTTCGGTGCGGTGGATTTCTCCCAAGCCATGCTGCGCTACACAAGCTTTCGCAACACCAAGCTTGATAATGCCAACTTCACTGATGCCTCGATCGAGGGTGCAGCCTTCCGCGGCTCGCGCTTGCGCAATGCCTGCTTTCGCAATGCGGTGATGACGGGCGTGCATCTCGACGATCTCAGCAGCCGCGCGCTGGAGCAGGCGCTGCGCCCGCCGAGCCCGGATGCGCTCGAACGCGCCAAACCCGTGCTGACCGCGCTGTGGGCCCATCATGAATGGTTTGTCTCCGGCGGCAAGAAAGGCCGCCCTGCAATGATTGATGGCGAAGACCTGCGCCCCTTGGCGAAGAGCCTGAAAGGGCTCTGCCTCGCCGGTCTTTCGGCCCGCCGCGTGATCGCGTACGGCGTCGATTTCTCCGGCTGCCAGTTGCAGGCCGCGCATTTGGATGGTGCCGATCTCAGAGTCGCCAATTTCGATGGCGCGGATCTTTCGGGCACGGATTTCTCCGGCGCAAAACTCTCCCATGCGAGTTTCAAGGATGCCAAGATTGGCGACCTGACACTCTGCAATGGCAAGGTCAAGCGTTTCTCGGCCGATACCGATGGGCACGCGCCCGCCCAATTGCAGCGCCATGCCAAGATGATCGCGCAGGCCGGGCTCTCGGCGCCGCTCGGCAGTTGCTGATTTCTTTTCGACACCCACCTCGCGAACTTCAGGCCGTGCTTGTCCCGGCCTTTCTTTTTGCGCGCGTTGGTCTTTGGCAAGAATTGTCACAAACGCGCGCGTGCGTCTGCGCCCCCTTGGCAATGTGTATGGGCCCGTGCTTCATCGGCGTTCTCCGCTCACACAGGAAGTGCCGATGCTGAAATCCTCATTGCTGGCCTCAGCAACCCTGATCTTGGCCACAGTTCCCGCCGCGGCCCAGGACGCGCGCCACGTGACGGAGCCAGTGATCCCGCCCGCCTGCACAACCTTGCAGGCCGGGCTCACCGCCGTGAAGGATGGCGCATATCAAAGCCTCACCCTCGCGGACGAGGCAAAGCCCGACACCTATCGCATTCAACGCGCGATCGATTCCTGTGACCGGGGCAAGGCAGTTGTCTTGAAAGCCGCGGGTGCGGCGAATGCGTTCTTGTCTGGTCCGCTGAAGCTGCGTAGCGGCGTGACTTTGGTGGTGGACAAAGGCACCACCGTTTTCGCCTCGCTGAATTTCAAAGACTTCGATGTGACGCCGGGAAGCTGCGGCATCGTCCGGCCCGGCATCAAGGCTGCCTGTAAACCCTTCATCAGTGTCGACGATGTTTCGGATGCGGGCATCATGGGTGACGGCGTGCTGGACGGACGCGCGGGCATTACCATTCCTGGCCTTGGCGTCAGCGCCTGGGATATCGCCCAGAAATATGAAGGTAAGGAGCGCGGGCTTTTCCGCATGGTGGTGGCTGACCGCGCCGACAACTTCACCCTTTATCGCATCACCATCAAAAACTCGCAGAACTTCAATGTCACCTATAATGGCGGCGACGGCTTCACGGTGTGGGGCGTGAAGGTGGAAGCGCCCAAGCGAGAGCCGAGGAGCGCCCGCCCTCTCTCGCACAACACCGACGGCATCGATCCCGGCAATGGCGCGCGGAATATCACCATCACCCGTTCTTATATCCGCACAGGCGACGACAATATCGCCATCAAAGGCTCTGGCCGTGGCGGCGTGACGAACATGACCGTGAGCCACAACCATTTCTATTGGGGCCATGGCATGTCCATCGGTTCGGAAACCTATGCAGGTGTCTCCAACATCCTGGTGACCGATCTGACGCTGGACGGAACCGATTCCGGCATTCGCATCAAATCCTCAGCCGATCGCGGGGGGCTTGTTGAGAATGTTCGTTATGAGGATGTCTGCATCCGCAATTCCCCGCGCCCGATTGAGCTGACCACCCATTACGCAGGCCGCTCCGGCGGGCGCCTTCCCACCTATCGCGCCCTCACCTTCAAGGATGTCACCATTTCCGGCGGCGGCGAAATCTCGTTTGACGGTTATGACAACGATCATCGCATCCAGCCGCTGCTGGATGGGGTTTTCCTGAGCGACGCCGAAACGGCGAAGTACAAATACATCGCCGCGCATACCGACATCACCTATGGCGCGGGCGGCAGCAATATCGCCCCGCCCACGG
This sequence comes from Rhizomicrobium palustre, assembly GCF_011761565.1. NCBI lineage: Bacteria > Pseudomonadati > Pseudomonadota > Alphaproteobacteria > Micropepsales > Micropepsaceae > Rhizomicrobium > Rhizomicrobium palustre. The sequence goes on from NZ_JAASRM010000001.1 coordinate 985,544, forward strand.
ATAATGACGTGACACTGACAGGCGCGCCCGGCAAAGCCACCGGCTCGGCAAGCTGCGCGTCCCGCTTTGTGCCTTGGCCGGAGTGATAACCAGGTTCGAATAGGAAGACCTCAAACCATTCTTTCGCCCGGTCATTTGCGGGCTGATAGGCCGTGGCTGGGCGGCTCTGGCGGCGCGATGTCCGCGGCATTACGGCAAATTCGTTTAGCAAGTTTAAGTTGAGAACATTGCCGCAGCGGATGAAGCTGCGACTCATCTTGGGACGGCATTGGGGGGCTTATGGGTTGGTTTCGGCAGCTTTGCTGCGGTGGCTTGGCGCTGACATTTGCGGTTCCGGCATTAGCGGAAGAAACCGCGAAAGCCCCGACCAAATCAGAAAGCAAAAAAGAAACTGCAAAAGAACAGGCCAAAGAGACCGTCACCGTTGCGGGCACACGACCGAGTGTGCAGGTACTGGCGGATCGCACGGTCTATTCCCTCGACAAGAACATCCAAAGCTCGACCAGTTCCATCAGCGATATCTTGCGCAACCTGCCCTCGCTCGATGTCGATATCGACGGCAATGTTTCGCTGCGGGGCGATCAGAATGTCACGATCCTGATTGACGGCAAGAAATCGCCGCTACTTGCCGGGAACAAGGCCGATGCCTTGCAGCAGATTCCGGCCAGCATGATCGAACGCGTGGAAGTGATCACCAATCCTTCAGCGGAATTTCGCGCCGAAGGCTCGGCGGGCATCATCAACATCGTTTTGCGCAAAGACCGCGAGCTGGTTTCTTCCGGCATCGTGCGGGTGAATGTGGGTGACCGCGGGCGCCTAAACGCGTCGGCGACAGGCAATGTGAAGCTAGGACCAGTGCATCTCAACGGCGGCTATGGCGAGCGGCGCGACGGACGCCGCTCCGTTTCCTCCGTCGTGCGCACTGATGGCACCAACACCACTTCCTCCCAAGCCATGACCGGCAGATCGGCCTATTCCGGACGCTGGACCTATCTTGCCGCGACCGCCGATGCAGGCAAAGACGAGTTTCAACTTAGCGGTAATTACGGTGCCTGGGCCGGGCATTACGGTTCGACCGAGAACAATATCGCCGCGGGCAGTGATATGCTGCGCGACGGCTATTCCACCTGGGGCAGCGAGAACGCAGGCGGAGAAGCCGGCTACCGCCACAAATTCGCGGACAAAGACGAGAGCTTTCACCTCGACCTCTCCCATTACATATCGTGGAGCCGCAGCGGCTCTGATTACACAAATCTTGTTGGGGGTACGCCCGATTACTGGCAGCGCCGCCGCTCGAGAGGGCATGAGACCCATACCGGGCTTGAAGCCGATTACGAGCTACCGCTAGGCGAAAAGGGCAAGTTCAAAACCGGCTATGCTCTGCAAATCGACACCAACCTCACCGACGCGCTCGGCTTATGGCGCGATCCCACATTATCCGATTGGGCAAGCGATAACGGTTTCACCAATCTTTTCGCGCTCGATCGCAGCGTGCATGCCGGCTATCTCAGCTATGAGCAGAAATTCGGTGCCTTCGGCGTGAAGGCGGGTCTGCGGCTGGAGCAAGATTTTCTCCATACCGATCTCAAAACCACTGGCGAGGTGCACGACACAAAAGCCCTCGGCCTCTATCCCAGCCTGCATTTGAGCTATGCCCTGACCGACACCAATCTGGTGACGCTTTCCTACAGCCGCCGCCTGAACCGGCCGCAACTCGACTCCCTCAATCCGGCGCGCTATTCCAACGACGCGTTCAGTGTCTGGGCGGGAAATCCGCTGCTCCAAAACGAGGCGGTGGATGCCTATGAAACATCCTATCACCATATCGGTGAGACATCGGATGTGATGGTGACCGGCTTTTACCGGGCCACCTATCATGGCTTTGCCAATGTCTATCGCTACCTTTCCAGCACAGTGCTTCTGACGACGACGGATAATCTTGCCCATCGCATGGCGAGCGGGGTGGAAGCCAATGTCAATGCCACGCTGCTGCCGGGCCTTAACCTGAAAAGCTCCGGCGCATTGTCGTACAGCGAATTCAATCCCGGCGCCCAAGGGATTGGCACCAAGCAATCGGGTATGAATTGGAATATCAAAGGCGGCTTCGAATGGCAGCCGCTGCCGGAAGATAGCCTGCAGCTCAACATCAATTATGCGGGCAAGCAGCGTTTTTCCCAAGGCTATACAAACCCGACATTGTCCGGCGATCTGGGGCTGCGGCACCGTTTCGAGGGCGGCTTTGCGGCGGTGGTTTCGGTGAACAACCTGTTCGATTCATGGGACCGCGGCATGGTGCTGGATTCTCCGGGACTGCACCAAGTCAGCAACCGCAGCAATCCTGGCCGAGTCTTCTACTTCGGCCTCGTCTATACTTTCGGCGGCGCCAAGGATGTCGAGCCAGCCAGCGGTGGCGCGCAAGGCGGTATGGGACCGGGCGGGGGACAGTAAGTTCTCGAAACAAAACCCCTGCCCGTTGCCGGACAGGGGTGAAGGTAGAGAAACGGGAACGTTGGGACGTTTTAGAAACGTCCCGCACCAGGATCTGGATCAGCGCGCCAGCCAGCCGCCATCCACCGGGATGATGGCGCCGTTGACGTAATCGGAGGCCTTGGCCGAGAGGAACACCGCCGCACCGGCGAGATCGGAGGGCAGACCCCAGCGGCCAGCCGGGATGCGATCCAGAATCGCCTTGGAGCGTTCGGCGTCTTCGCGCAGCTGCTGGGTGTTGTCGGTCGACATATAGCCCGGCGCGATGGCGTTGACGTTGATGTTCTTGGACGCCCATTCATTGGCGAGCAGGCGCGTGATGCCGGCGATGCCGCTCTTGGAAGCGGTATAGCTCGGCACGCGGATGCCGCCCTGGAACGAGAGCATGGAGGCGATGTTGATGATCTTGCCGCCCGTGCCCTGCTTGATGAACTGCTTGCCAGCGGCCTGCGCCATGAAGAAGGCGGCCTTGATGTTCACGTTCATCACATCATCCCAGTCCTTTTCGGAGAACTCGGTCGAGTCGGCGCGGCGGATGAGGCCGGCGTTGTTGACCAGGATGTCGAGCTTGCCGAGACCGGCGACGGTCTCGTCGACGATGCGCTGCACCGGCTCGATGCTCATCAGGTTGGCGTTGATGTCGACGGTCTTGCGGCCGAGCTTCTTGATGATCTCAAGCGTTTCGGTCGGCGGCACGAAACCGGCGATGGCAACATCGGCACCCGCTTCGGCCAGCGCCACGGCGATGCCCTGACCAAGGCCAGTATTGGCGCCGGTAACGAGAGCAACTTTGCCTTCAAGGCTGAAAGGATTGGTCATTATGCTTTTCCCTGGATGTAATCTGTTGGCTTATTTGAGCTGGCAGATGTCGAGCACCTGCATGTCGGTGTAGTCGAGATTCTCGCCGCCCATGGCCCAGATGAAGGTGTAAGCAGCGGTGCCCGCGCCCATGTGGATCGACCACGGCGGCGACACGACGGCTTCTTCATTGTTGATGATGATGTGGCGGATCGCGTCGGGCTGGCCCATGAAATGGAAGACGCGGTCGTTCTCGGCGACATTGTAATAGAAATAGACTTCCGAGCGGCGCTCGTGGGTGTGCGGCGGCATGGTGTTCCAGACCGAGCCGGTCTTCAGCGTGGTGACGCCGAGGAGGAGCTGGCAGGACTTCGCCGTGGTCGGCACGATGTACTGGCGGATGGTGCGCTCATTGGAGGTCGCGAGGCTGCCGCGTTCCAGCGGAACGGCCTTCTCAACCGAGATGTGCACGGTTTCGAAGCGCTGATAGGCCGGGGTGGAGGCGAGATAGAACTTCGCGGGCTTGGCGGCATCGTTGGAGGCGAAGACCACTTCAGCCGTGCCCATCGGGATATAAAGGCCGTCTTCCGGGATGAGGTCGTACTTCACGCCATCGACCGTGACCGTGCCGGCGCCCTGGCCGACATTGACGACGCCGAGTTCGCGGCGTTCCAAGAACGGCTTGCCCGCGGCGGAGGCCGGTTCAGTCTGCAGGGGCAGCGCCACCGGCTTCGTCGCCGGGAAGGCACCGCCGATGATCATGCGCTCGACATGGGTGTAGGTGAGCGAGATTTCGTCAGCGACGAAAATGCCGTCGACCAGATAGCGGTCGCGGAGCTGGTCGTTGCTGGCGCCGACCATGCTGTCGGGGCTCGTTCCGTAAAGGGTCTTCTTGAAAATCGACATGGCGCTTCCTCTCGATGGCGCGCCACGCCATGGGGCCTCGGTCCCCAGAGCGTGGCTTTGGTAACCGGTGTCATAACGCTCCGGGCCGTCCGGCGCAATGCTTCTTACGCGCGCGGGTCCGGGGCAGCGGTGGATTCACGGGGGATGAGTTTGGGAAAAATTTCCGCCACATCGCCCGCACCCGGCCGCTTTTTCTCCTGCTTTCCGAACAGCTTATCGATCGCAAGCCGCCCCATATCGCGCACCGGCAGGCGCACGGAGGTGAGAGGCGGCCAGAGCTGGATTGCCGTGGTAGAGTCATCAAAACCAATCACGGAAAGATCTTTTGGGATCGAAATTGACAGTTCGTGAGCGACTTTATACACGCCCGCAGCCATCTCGTCATTACCGCAAAAGACGGCGGTTGGACGCGGGTTGAGCGCCAGAAGCTCCCGTGCGATCGCGATTCCGCCCTCGAAGGTATAATTGCCCTCCCGGTCCATGGCCGGATCAACCTTAAGCCCCCGCTCCGCCAAAGCCTCGCGAAAGCCGCGGCGCCGTTCATGCGCCGAGCGGAAGGAGGGCGGACCGGAAATATGGGCGATGCGGGTATGGCCAAGCCCGGCCAGATGATGGGCCGCTTCCGCCGCCCCGTTGGCGTCATGGGTCACCACCATGGTGCCCGGCTTATCCAGCACCACCGAGGCGACGCGGACATAAGGGCAATCAAATTCGCGCAGCATTTTTACGAGGCGCTCGTCCTCGGACACCGAGGGGGTCAAAATGACACCGAACAATTTCTGCCGCTCGATGAAGGAGCGCAAATCCGAAAGATAGGTCTGGCTGCCACGCTCGCAGGGGTGGACGAGCAACCCGTAAGAGGTGCCGCGCATACCATCGAGCAGGCCTTGCTGCATCGAGACGACATATTGCGGCGTCGGGTTGTCGTAGATCATTCCGATCAGGAACGAGCGGCGGAAAGCGAGACCACGCGCCTGCGGATCAGGCTCGAAGCCCACTTCGCGAATGATCGCATTCACTTTCAGCCGCGTCTCCTCCTTTACAAAGGGGGAGTCGTTGATCACGCGCGAAACGGTCTTTTTGGAAACGTTGGCGAGGCGGGCAATATCGTTGATGGTCGAACGTTTGCGGCCCTTTTCTGCGGGTTCGGGTGACGTTGTCCTGCTCCAGTATTTTCTCGGTTTGCGATGCGTTCAAAGCCGATAGGCGGACGACCGCAAGCCGATTTGTCCTGACGCACAATACAGGATTCTGTCCCCTCGCCAACGGCCCGGGACAAAATGGCTTAATCCTGGCCCAAAGGGAGCGTTCACAATTGTCTCGTTTTAATCTGATCTATCGGCGCCGATTAAGAAGTTTGACCAATGGTTTGGCAGCCTTGGCATAACCTTCCCAAGGCTTCGATTTGGCAAGCAAGGCAGGCACCGTGGCGATGGTGAACCGCGCGGGATCGAGTCCTTTTCTTACTTTTTGCCAATCCAGCGGCATCGACACTGTGGCACCCGGACGAGCTCTGGGCGAAAGCGGCGCGACCGCCGTCGCCATGCGGTCATTGCGCAAATAATCCAGGAAAATGCGGCCAGTCCTGTCTTTCTTGGCCATCTTGATGAGGTATTTCTTGGGACTGTCGGCGGCCATGGCGGCGCAAATCTCACGCGCCATGGTCTTAGCCGTGGGCCAATCAAGCCCTTCCCCATCAAAGGGCACCACCACATGCATGCCCTTACCGCCGGTGGTCTTGGCGAAGGGAATGAGACCTATTCCCTCCAGCCGCGCCTTCAACTCCAGCGCCGCAGCTATCACATCGTCGAAGGACAAATCCGGGGCCGGGTCAAGATCGAAGACAAAGCGCCCCGGCTCGGCGGGTTTTCCAGGGCGGGAATTCCAAGGATGGATTTCCAAAGCCGCAGTTTGGGCGAGCGCGGCCAAGGCTTCAGGCCGATCGATCTGCAGATAGGGCTTTTTGTCGCCAAACACCGCCACCGTCGACAACAGCGAAGATTGCCCCATCATGGCGTGGCGCTGAAAGAAGTGTACCCCATCGATTCCATCCGGCGCGCGGATGATGGAGGACGGGCGGCCCGCGATATGGGGCATCATCCAATCGGCGACGCTTTCGAAATAACGCGCGAGATCGAGTTTGGTGAAGCCTTCGGTCCAGAGCGGTTTATCGGGATGCGAGATCGGCACGCCCATCACCACACTGCTCTGCGATGCTTTTGCTTTGGCTGATTTGGGCTTCGTTTTCGCGGCGGGTTTGGCGAGCGGCGTTTTCGCGCTGGCGGGCTTTTCAGCCACCACCTCTTCGGCGGGTTTATCTTCCCGCAAGCCTTTGAAGGCGCCTTGGCGCACCATGCCATCACCCGTCCAGCCCGCGAATTCGATTTCCGCGACCAGCTCCGGCTTCAGCCAATGGATGCTTTTCTCCGCCCGCGGCGCATTCACCCCGGTGAAGGGATTTTCTTTCGCCGCCATCGCCTTCAGCTTGGGCATGAGGCGGGCCACCTTATCGCCGCCATAGCCGGTGCCGACGCGGCCCGCATAGATCAAATGTTCGCCATGGCGCACCCCGACCAGAAGCGAGCGGAACCGCCCGTTAGTGTCACTCCAGCCGCCGATTACCACCTCATGCCCGGCACGGCATTTGGCTTTGGTCCAGGCGCCATCGCGATCTGAACGATAGGGCGCGGAAAGCTTTTTGGAGACGATGCCTTCGAGCGACATGCGGCAGGCCGATTTAAGCACCGCGTCACCGCCGCTTTCGAAATGGGCGACGTAGCGCAAAGCACCTGTTTGCGGCAGCAAGGCTTCGAGGCGCGCTTTTCGTTCCGAGAGCGGCAGGGCGCGCAAATCCTCGCCGTTTTCAAACAGAAGATCGAAGACGAAATAGATGAGGTTCTCGCTCTTTCCATCCGAGAGCGCGGCTTGCAGCGCTGCGAAATCCGGCGCGCCATTATGATCGAGCGCCACCACTTCGCCATCCAGGATGCAATCGGGAAGCGTGGCGGCAGCTTTGGCGATGGCATTGAACCGCGCCGTCCAATCAAGCCCCTTGCGGGTGCGCAGAATACATTTGCCCTTCTCTATCCGCGCTTGGATCCGATAACCGTCGAACTTCACCTCATGTACATAGCCGGAAGATTCCGGCGGGTGATCCACCAGCTTGCACAGCATGGGCGAAATGAACCCCGGCATCGCGGTTTTCTTCGGCGGACTTGTTTTCGTAGCTGCCTTTTTGGGGACGGGCTTTTCTTCGGCTTTGCGCCCCACCGGATCGGAATGCTGCGCGTGGTTGGAGTGCCAAACCGCGTTCTTGGCAAAAGCGGCGCTCAACATGAAGGGCTTGGGCTTTTTGCCCTTGCCGGAAGCAATCTCCTCCATGCTGCGGCCAGAGGCGACGGAGTGATCTTCATCCAGCAGCGCGTCGGCATTTCCAGGCTGCTCGAATTCGTCGTGGTGCTTGATGAGCAGCCAATTCGGCCGCGCCCGGGATTTTCCGCGCGCGTATTTATCGTTCTTCATCCGCACCAGGACAAAGCCGCCCTTCAGCTTTTCGCCCATCAGCACGAATTTAAGATCGCCTTTCTTGAGGAGCTTTTCGGGATCGCCTTCGGGCTGCCAATAACCGCGATCCCACAGCATTACCGTGCCGCCTCCATATTGTCCTTTGGGAATGGTGCCTTCGAAATCGCCGTAATCGAGGGGATGATCCTCCACCTCCGCCGCGAGCCGCCGCACGCTGGCATCGACAGAGGGACCTTTGGCGATTGCCCAGGATTTGAACACTCCACCTATCTCCAAGCGGAAATCATAATGCAGATGGGATGCGGCGTGCTTCTGCACCACAAAACGCAAAGCCTTGGCTGGCAGGACCTTGGCCTTGCCACTCGGCTCTGCGGTGATGGTGAAATCACGCTTGGCTTGGTAATCAGCGAGTTTGACCATGCATCCCTCCGGCAGGAGGGAACGCGCCAAGGCGAAAATGGATGCGAACGGGCGCCGCAGCGCCCGCCCTTAAGAATTCACGCGACCTTGGTCGTTTTACCGGCGCCAGGGCCAGCCCCGAGATCGGCGCCGGTGATGACATCGGCGTCCGGGTCCGAACTCAAGCGCTCGGCCATGGCGTCGAGGGCAGTTTCTTCCTCTTCGGACAGGCTAACCGAAGCGGAGCCATCGCCGCCATCGACGGCGATCTGCAAGCCCGGCTCATCGATACGCTCCCATTGCGGACCGTCATTCCAAGGCCCGGTGAGATCGCCATCGATATCGCCATCGCCGCGCGAGAGATTATAGTATTTGTCGGCAAAGCTCGGATCAGCAGGAAGCTTGCCAGACGGGAAGTTGTTCTCGATGGAATAGAGCGCCTTCTCGAAGGATTTCTGATGCGCCACTTCACGCGTCATCAAGAAGCCGAGCGCATCCTTGACGCCGGCATCATCGGTAACGTTGATGAGCCGCTCGTAAATGACCTTGGCGCGGGATTCCGCGGCGATGTTGGAGCGCAAATCGCAGGTCGGATCGCCGATGGTGTCGATGTAAGCCGATGTCCACGGCACCGAGCCCGAATGCGTCAGCGCAGGACCACCGCCATAAAGCAGCGAGGTGGTGTGGCTGTCATTGCCCTGGCCCAGAGACACATAAAGGTCTGCTTCCGCCATGGCGCCTTCGGAGAGTTCGGCTTTGACGCCCTTGTTCAACATGGCGACGATCATGCCGATCACCTCGAGATGGGAAAGTTCCTCGGTGGCGATATCGATCAGCATGTCCTTGCGGCCCGGATCGTCTTCAGCGAGGTACTGGGTGAAGTAGCGCATGGCCGCGGCGAGTTCGCCCTGCGGGCCGCCGAATTGTTCCAGCATCAGATTGGCGAGCGCGGGATTGGTCTCGCCCACACGCACCGTATACATGAGCTTCTTGTTATGCATGAACATGAGAGGCTTGCCTTTCGCGGGATATCCACGAAGGCCAACGCCCCAAACAGAAGCCGGTGCCGCGCGCACCGGATGAGGCGCGTGCAAACAAAGCGGCTCCCCGGTGGGGAGGTTCACTTCTGATCTGAAGGGATTTTTCACTTGGAGCGGGCGAGGCGAATCGAACGCCCGACCCTAACCTTGGCAACGTGGATCCTTCTAGCGGAAATTGGCAGGATTTCTGGGATTCTGGCTGAGATCGGCGCCGAACGGAGCGCGAACTAACACAGAACATGCGAGAACGTAAACCCAAAGTTTTCTCAAGTCACCATGTTGGCAAAGCAGCTTCTCTATCAACTTCGAGGTTCGGTGCTGGTGATATCTCATTGCCGATACGCTGCCTCTGCAAAATCCGCGAAAGCAACGAGGGCGTCTTGCGAGGAGAGTGCGTGTGTCGAAGCGCTCACCTTTGCGTCAAGGAGTGAAAGACACCGCCCAGTCATCTGAGCAATCGCATCTATCTCACTCAGATTTCAACGAATTGGCTGTCGCACTGCCGTGCTCAATTCAACCTCATGTCACGAACGTGATGACGGAACTCAGGACCCCACATGATTGCAAGCGTCGATCGGAGAGTTCACACTGCCATGATCAAAATTTCAGCCCATATAGATGAGCGAGGACTTTCTCAATTGTCTTTCGGTAATTCACAATATCTGCGTCAAGTACGTCGAGCGTTGCACGTTCATGGATGAGCTTATTTCTCATCAGATAATAATGCTTCGCTTTCCCAATAAGCGTGTCCGGGATCTTGATCGGCAATTTCGCCTGCACCGTATTCATAACCTCTGTCCGGGACCTAAAGATACCCGCGATACGGCTGTCCGTGTATTCTCTTGCAGGAAATAGATCATCGCGGTGAACGATGAACTCCTTGAGAGCGATTTCGAAATTACTGTCTAGAATGATCAAAGCCAGTCGGTTCTTCGTTGCGTAGGTCTGACGTGAGACCAATTCTACCGCTGCCATCGCTTCGACAAGCCCTAGTGTCCACGGGTGATCGCCGAGGACTTTCTTGTTACGCAGCTTTAGCTTTTCGGCGCGAGATTTATTCCGCTTGGGCAGATCTGGCATATGAAGGAAGTGTCCCGCATCCACATCCTCGGGCCTCATAATCTCCATAGAGCCGGACTTGTGTCGGAAAACATTTCCATCCCAATCATCCTTTAGGCGCCGAGATAGTTTGCTGAAGTAGCTTGTTAGCTGGACGACCGTTGGCCTCACCCGCTGAAATGCGGGGTGACTAAAATTGATCCCGTTTTTGCTGCTGTTCCAAGGCATCAAGATTGCGGGTCCAGTTAGACGAACAATCACACGGCTGAGCGAAATGTCCCAATGAGGAACCCCCGCCTCAAGTGAGTTCAGATAGCCGACTTCCCTGCTCTTTAGCTCCTTAACAATCAGGCGATCGTTACAATAGAAATAGACACCGTAGTTGTCCTCCTCTGGATTGCGATCAACGATAAGACCGCCCGTAATATCTACTTGGATTACCCCATCGTCGCCAAAGCGTGAGGCAAAGACAGCTCTTCGTGGAACTTGGTTTGGTGGGTAGGACCAGTTTTCAAACGAGATCGCTTGAACAGGTGCCTCATTCAGCAAAATCAGACAGCCATCACCAATAAATCGGCAGTATGTTTGCCCAAGATGAATGGCGATCTCCTCTAGATCGTGCTGGATAAAGGGTTTTCTGAGGTGTGATATGTGAACTCGCGTTGTTCCCGAGGGAATATCTGGCACTTCATACCCACGCAAATGCCAGTCGTCGTGCCCTAGCCACGCTTTATCAATTTCAATTTGATGCGTGTTCTCGCCTCGATGGTGGGTCGTGATTTCAACTCTTTCGCCGAGCGCGATGCTGGCGCGTTTGCTACCCACTCCGAATATTCCGACGATCTCGGCATGAGGATCGTTTTTACTACCACCCGGGGCAAGCAGAAATCGGAGATCCTCTACCCCAACGCCGCCGGCATTATCGGAGACGTATATGAGTTGGCGTGCAACGTCGAGCACAACAGAAACAACAAGCTGCTTCCGCTTGCTACCCTGTCGCCAAATGTCGATAGCGTTGTCGACGAGTTCGCATAACGCGGTCTTCAGGTCATAGTCACTCATTATCGACCAGAACATCCGCTTGTCAGGAGTTCCGTCGATTAGGGCCACTTCTCTTTTTTCTGTGGTCATGGGACCGAAATCGAAAAGAGAAAAGATGTCTCGTTAGTAACTTATAGCTGAGTCCTTATCCTAGGGCCACACGCTGACGTTTGCGAGGCAATCGCAATTAGTCTCTTGTCCGATGGAGTGACTGTAGACACTACTCCTTTACGCCTTTGAGCCGGCAGATCTCGTATAGCCTACCTTGCTCGGCGTGCTGCCAAACACGACGTTGATCACTTCCTGCTGGTAATGAAGCTCGCCATTTGACTAAGCGACAGCTCCTGTGTCGAATTGGCGACACGAACATAAAAACGCTCCGCCGTATTCCCTCCTCGATCCGGCAGTTTAACAACCACACCCGTCGGCGACTTCTGGACATCAACCCTGCAGAGTGTCTTGCCTGCCAAAATCGGAAAGCTCAGTCGTAGGCGCGTAGCGTGAAAAGCGGGACCAAAATGTGAATTGATGAGGTGTGTCAAATGCAGCTCGAACTTGTCGCGATTTCCGCCGCTCAAAGTTGAGATGTCACTTTCGATACCCGTGATAATGCCGTCATCACGAACACCAATTAACAGGATTCCGCCAGCTTGGTTCGTAAAGCCCGCAATAGTCTTTATGACAACGTCTTCGAGTTTGCGGTTTACGGCATTCATCTCTACATCCCACCGCAACGTCTGCTTAAATTCGAGACGTTCGCTCTCGCCACTGTCAATCAGGGCATGTAACGCGTCTTGAGGTAGCGTTTGAGGAACTGGACGGTCGGCTGCTGGTCCCGCAACAAGAAGCTCATTCTGCACAACCAAATCCCTGCTCGAAATACCACGCGATATGGCGGCATCAATGACGGACTTTAGTTGAGCGCTAGTCGCCTTGAAGCCAAGGTTACGCGAGACAAATTGAATTACTTGGTCTGGTGTAGCTCCAAAGTTTGCCTGCACCACCTGAAGAATCGCAGCACGCAATTCTGTAGGTGGAAGCATCTCAGGCTTGCGCAATCCCAACGAGCGCACCTCAGCCCTATTCCGAACTGAGGGATCAGCTCCTGGCAACCACAAGAAATTGTCCTCGCGATACATATGCCCCTGCGCTGTTGAAGCAATTACCGCCCGCTCCACAGCCTCTCGAATACGCCCGCCAGCTCGTTCAATACCCCAAGCATCCCGTAGGCGAGCTATCACCTCGTCCACGTGCACGGGTCCTTCGCGAGAAACAACTTGTTCTGCGAGATAACTCAAAACACCGGTTGGTGTCAGATGGAGCTCCTCTGGTGCGGCAGGGGGTTTCCGAATGCAAGCCTCCTGATAGGGGCCATTAAATGGAGCGGCATCCTCCTCTAGCTCCGCCAAACCAACTTCGGTGACGTTCTCACGTTCGATCGTGACCACATCTACCGGCACCGCGCGCGGCGCAGTTTTACGTTGAGCATCACGCGTCCGAAGCTCCGCTTTTGCCTCTTCTATCTTAGCGATTAATCGCTCCAATTCTTCGCCAGGCCTCTGAAACCAATCCGCACTCCATATCCTATGGATGTACCAACCGTGATCTTCCAACACGGCTCGCCGAATACGGTCCCGATCTCGCGCTGATCGGGCTGCACGATAAGATGCCCCGTCACACTCCACACCGAGAATATAGCGCCCAGGTTGATCGGGATCGGCAACCGCCACATCAATGAAGAGACCTGCAATCCCCACATTACGATGAACCTGATATCCTTTATCCTGGAGTGCCCTAGCGATTTGGGCCTCCAACACCCCCTCGTGATCGCGGCCAGTCGCTTCTACATGTGAAAGACGCCCCGTTCTGGCAAAGTGCAAAAAGAGACGAAAAGCGAGGATACCCTTGCGAGTGGATGCAAAATCGGGGTCGATATCCTCGTCCGTGATGGATGAGAAAACCTCACAGCGACGCTTCGCCCGGCTGATCAAAACGTTGAGACGCCGGTCACCGCCGGTGGATCCCAACGGTCCAAACCTCATCGCTACCTTTCCACCAACAGCGCTAGCCGCGTAACCGACAGAGATGAAGATAACGTCGCGCTCGTCGCCCTGCACGTTCTCCAAATTCTTGATAAAGAACGGTTCGGCCGTTTGTTGCTGGAAGAACGCATCTTGTTCAGGTGCAAGTCCACGGCGCAACAATTCAAGTTGTTCAAGAACTGCGCGCCGCTGCTGAGACGAAAATGCGACGACGCCTAATGACTGATCTGCATTGGTGAGGGCATGCTCTATAATCGCCTTAGCAACAGCCTTTGCTTCAATGATATTAGTGCGCGTTTTTCCTGTATCGAATAAACCGTCCGCAACATGATGAAACCGCAATCCCATTCCAGCTTCGTTCGTATAAGGGCTAGGAACTATAAAAAGTTTATTTTCGTAGAACTGCGAGTTAGAAACAGCGATCAGTGATTGATGGCGGCTGCGATAATGCCAACGCAACATGCGCGTTGGCAGACCGCGTGCTGTGAATAATCCCAGAATACTTTCTATGTCTGCGACTTTAGCGGCATCTTCATCGTCGTCGTTGTCAGCGGCCGCCGTTGTCATCTTGCTGAAGAAAGTTGTGGGTGGCAATTGCTGGGGGTCACCAACGACAACTACCTGCTTGCAACGCGCCACAGCGCCAAACGCATCTACTGGCTGAATCTGACTGGCTTCGTCCATGACCAAAAGGTCGAACTCGATAGCCCCTGGCGGTAAAAATTGAGCCACAGATAACGGGCTTACCATTAATACCGGTTTTAGGGCCTGAATCGCTGGAGCCGCCTTCTCCATCAACTGTCGAATAGGCATGTGCCCGCGCTTCCTGGCGATCTCACCACGTAGAATTTTTAGAGGTCCCGCAGTTCCGCCTTGCGTAGGTGGAATACGCCGATGATGCGCACGGGCAACGTCCAACCTCGATTGCCGGATACGCATCTGATCGAGATCTGAGAATTCACTGACAAGCTTATTATGTAGGAAACCATTAAAGCGAGCGAGCTCGGGATCCAGGCGTATCATATCATTGAAGATTGCTTCAAATACGCTCAGTTCGAAAAGGGGGAGCACTTCTTCAGTGGCAATAGCCCCCTGCTCCAAACCTTCTACGAATTCACCTAAGCCATCTTTTTGGGCGGCATCTGCTCGGTCACGATATTCGATCCACTTCGGTAGAGCCTCGCCAGAAACCACCCAAGTGCCAAGGCGACGAGTTAGCCGCTCAAGATAGCAACTCGACGGTTCGGCATGCCCCAAGGCCAGCACTCGATCCAAGCGAATAGCATCACAAAACGCCTTAATACGTCGCACAAAAGTATCACGATCTTGACTTAGGACAGCGACGCGCTTTGCGATATCAATGCGGTCCGGAATTCTACTGGCTAAATGACGAATATCAGCATTTTCTTTGATCCAATGGGCTGCATTACCAAGCACCGTCCAATTTGAGTTCGCCCCTCCCCAAGCGCCAGCGAACGCTTCTTTCCCGAGTGCATCAGCAGAAACCAATCCGGCCAAGCACCTCTGCCCATCTCCTAGAGCATCAAGAATGCGGCGCCGTTCGGGTAATTGCGATGGCACGGATATGAAGATGGACTTACAAATGGCATCAGTCGCAGCCAATCGGGTGAGCCTTGGTAGCGCTGCCGCGAGATCAGCCTGAAGAATCGATTGGGCCCCTCCAAAAAATGGCTTAGCTGCGCGATCCAGTGCCAACCAAAGCCGATTCAGCTCCGATTTTAATTCGTTCAAATCTTTTGAGATTTTGGAGCTTAACTCCCGCAGACTATCCTGGTCAGGTTTGCGTGCGGCGATCAACCGTGGCTCAGCGCCCAAATCACCGAGACTGCGCATCCATGCAACGAGCGCCCGAAGTGGCGCTGGAGCAGAACGCTCTCCCCTCCAATGAGAGCCGAACGCTTTGCGTCCGAGATCATCCCCCTTCTGAATCTCTTCGAGAGCTGCTTGGCCCCGACATAGCGCATCCAGTAAAGGAAGTATCTCTTCAAGCTTAAGCTTGGGATCAGCAAGCACCGAGCGGACAAGTTTATTCGCCTTACGCCAATCACCGTTGAAGATACGGAACACACTGTTACCATGCGACGCTAAAGTGGCACGAGCGGCAGAGAAATCCTGCCTCCACGCCGCATCCACAAGCCGCTGTCCGATTACTAGTTTTGCCTCATCAAATTTAAATACAGCTTCCGCAAGATCCCCGGCCTGTTCTACTCCCGCGTTCCAAAGTTCCGCGGCAAATGCCTCCGGACTCGCAGATGGTGCGCAAGCAACGCGGTCTGCGATAAGAGTAAGGCGATCGATACTGCGCAGCGTGGAACAGGCAGTGGTGCCAAGTTCCTGAGAAAGCCTCTCCACATCACGAATAAGATCGGGCACGTGTTCAACAATGCGGGCGAGATCTGAAAAATCCTCCAATCGAAACTCATCAGGAAGATCGCTGAGGTCCAGGTTCAAACCGGTAGCGTCTGTAGCCCATCCTTCACTTGAAACGGTACCTGCCAAAGCCTCAGTGCACCGGGCATAAGATGCGCCGGCTGCAACGAGTGCATCAATCATATCAACCTGATTAATCCAGCACGCGGAGGCTAAAGCGCCTGGATCCAGATTCGGTGCACTGGCGATACGATCAGCCAATTCCTGAAGACGATTAAAATCGGCTAGCGTCACAGGGGAGGAAATTTCCAAGAGAACGGCAAGTTCGTCGCCGCGAGCTCGTAGCTGGCATAAGATCTCGGAAAGCTCAGGAAGCGGTTGAAGTATCCTGTCTCTATCCATTGGTGAGATAGGGCCTAGCTGCACGCCATGCCAGGGGTGCTCCAGAGGAGGACCGATCTCAGCTATCCGCTCTGTAAGCTCCTTGAGAAGCTCATAACGCAGCCGAAAGTCTTCTGTCGACCAACGAGCTGCCTGGGGAAGAAATATATCAGACGCCCTACGCTCATCATTTCTCAGACGCACAAGATGGCCAATTACTTGATAAGGAGTAAGCTCTGACGGCTTGTGAAGGCAGTGCATGCGGTCAGCATGATCATTAAGCCGGTCTCTAGCCTCCGTCAGCCGCCGAAGTAGTAAATCGGCTTCCTCTCCCTTTGGCGCACCGAGCTGCCAAGTGCGTTCCAATTCTCTAATAACATCGCGCTTTTTTGCTTTATGGCTATGTAACTCAAGGCAGGCATCACCCACACCAGTGCTATCAAGACGCCGTTTCACAACCTCTAAAGCCGCCATTTTTTCAGCAACAAATAGTACTGTTTTTCCGTCGGCGACTGCTGAAGCAATGATATTGGCGATCGTTTGTGACTTTCCAGTACCTGGAGGTCCCTGAATAACAAGGTTGCGCCCACGCCGAACTTCATGGACAGCGAGCGTCTGAGAACTATCGCTATCAACAATATGTAACATCTCAGAGGGCGCGATTTTCCGATCAATCACCTCATCTTCTGCGATCAGATTATCGTCGTTATCAAATCCATCCGTTAGCAGGGCTTTCACTAATGGAAGCTCGGTGATTTTGGATTTCGGCGGCCAAATATCGGGGTCTAGGTCCCGATACATGAGGAACTTGGCGAATGAAAAGAAGCCAAGAACTATATCGTTCGGCTGCACAGTCCAGCCAGGCTTTGCTGAAACCGCTTCTGAAACTGCAGCCGCATAGTCTGAGGGTTTGAAATCGTCTTCGGCCACAAATGCAGGAAGCCGAATACCGTGAAGACGATCTAGAAATGCTTCTAACGAGAGATTGGAAGCGACGTCTTCTTGGCGCCAGCGAAGTTTAAACTTTTCGGCAGCATTACCTCGTTCCAATGAGACAGGAACAAGCACAAGAGGAGCAAATCTCGTATTTTCCGCGTTTGTCGGATCAACCCACTTGAGCGTTCCCAGTGCGAGAAACAGGATGTTAACGCCCTGCTCTTCCTCAAGTGTCCGAGAGTCCGTATACAGGCTGAGAAGTCGTTTTTGGAGACCTGCTGGTGTCAGGCGCGTTTGAAGACGCGTATCAATATGTCTATTAGCGACCCCACGCTCATCAACGCCATCATCTTCGGGCTGAGCAAGCTCG
Organism: Rhizomicrobium palustre; assembly: GCF_011761565.1. Lineage (NCBI taxonomy): Bacteria > Pseudomonadati > Pseudomonadota > Alphaproteobacteria > Micropepsales > Micropepsaceae > Rhizomicrobium > Rhizomicrobium palustre. The sequence goes on from NZ_JAASRM010000001.1 coordinate 1,002,919, forward strand.
TCGATCTCTTCATCGTCGGCGTCATCTGCTCCAACTGCGGACTTCCCAGCTAGAAAGGTGAACGGTCTTCCGCCCGTTACAAGTAGCCGAAACACTTCGTCCGGTAGTTCGTCGATGATTTCCAGTGTTTGCGCGCTCTTGGCCGACCGCGGCATGTTGAGTAATCGGTTTCTAGCTGAAAGGTCGAGAAGCTCTGTACGAGCGCGTTCGAGCTTGGTATCGGCTGGCAGACTGCTCTGAAGAATCGAGACAGCCTCCCCTTCCGTAGCTTCAACAACGTCTAGCATTCTTCGATAGCCCACCCCTGCAACCCGCACATGTATCTAGCACCGACTTCTAACGCAGGGGCAAGAGCTAAGGAGTTCGAGACGAACATGGATGAAAGGGTCATCAGCCAATAGAACGTCGGTTAGCCGCCTGACCGCCATCTGATAATGATAATAAATCCAATGATTTAGGGACCCGCTAGACTGCGGAGAAGATACGTTGCGAAGCAGTTTCCCGTAGACCGGCATGGTGGCGTGCCGAACAGTGAGATCAACCCGACACAGGACAGTTTTTGTGCGTAGGAATGCCCCAACGAAATCCGTGAACGAGGGCCGAAGCTCTCCAGTGGTTTTCTAAGCAATACCTTAGGCGGATGAGGTCAGTTGCCCTTTGGTGATTTCGACACGGTAACCGGATTATCAAATTCCATAAGCAGGTCCTGATAGGTCATCTCTATGGAGGCCGCTTCCTCATCGCTTAGCTGAGCAAACTCCTTCGTCCGAGCGCGTTGCGAGAAGTGGCCACTATTTTGCCGAAGAAATCCCATCATTAGATCGAATGTGGCATCCGGCATTTCGACGAAAGCCTCGATCTGTCGCCGTGCTTGGTCATAGCGGCGAAGATAATCGATCTCGCGCGGCAGCGTGCTGCGTATTGCTTCCACCACGCTTTCCGCGAGGAACTCGGCCTGCTTTGTGGCATCAAAAAAGCGATAGAGATCGCGGGTCGGATTGAGAACACGCACATTGAGCGATGGCGTTGTCTCCCAATGTGTCAGTGCAAGCCGCGGCAACGAATAGTGCTCCAACACTTCGCGATACCGCTGAATGTGTTCGAGAAAAACCGCTGAAACGGGAAAGACGACGCCGGGAGGATTGAACCCGCGGCGGGCTAGCACGTGGTGTACCAGCCAACGGTGTATGCGCCCATTGCCGTCTTCGAGCGGATGAATAAAGACAAACCCGAATGCGATCGCCGCAGCCGCTATCACCGCATTGAGATTATGGTGCTCGCTGCGCTCGGTATAAGCGATGAGGCCGTTGATAAGCCCCGCAACGTCGTCGGGCCGCGCGCTGATATGATCGGGCAGAGGTGCATTGGTTTCGCGATCTCGTGGACCGACAAAGCCACCTTCCGTGCGCCATCCGAGACGTGTGAAGCGTGCCGGGCCGATGACGAGACGCTGCAAATGCAATAACTCATCGACCGAAAGCGGCTGGCGGCCAGCCTCGCCAATGGCTTGCCCCCAACGCTGAATGCGGTCCTGAGGAGGACGCTCACCCTCGATGACATAGGATGCCTTTGAATCTTCCAGCAGTAGGAATGCTGCGGCACGCGTAACAAGATCGGGTGCTGTGCGCTGAATAGTGCTGCCGGCCTCCCCCACCAAGTCTTGGTCGAGCAGTGCCGTAAGGACTTCAGACCGCCGGATAAGAGGGCAGAAATCGGGAGTACCCGGCAGATTGTTGCGCACGCGATATCGGGTAACCGTTTCACCCTTTACGGCAAACTGCTGATCCTCATTCAGAACACTGGCATAAGGAGCGGGCGGCGCGCCCGGCAGATCGAGACGTACGCCATGCATCCACTCGTATAGAAACCAAACCCGACGGGCATAGCCGCTCGTTGGCTGCTCGCGGACCCATTCCTCGATGAAAGCCGGTGATGCCGCTTGAAACAAGGCGTTGAGAACGGCGAGATCTACGCCTTCGTGACGCAATGCAAATTCAAGCTGGCCGGCAATGGTGTCGGTGGGGCGATAACGTGGGGTGAGCACCCGCCAGCGCCCTTCGCGCCGCAAGGTGTGCTTGCTGCCGATAGCGAGCATTTCGTCGGGCGCCGGCACATGCAGGTCGAACGCCGCAATCAGCGCCGCATAACCCGCGGGTATCGCCTCCGCGGGAAAAGGCACTGTAGCTATGGCGGCAGCCTTTTGGAGTGGTTGTGGTAGTGGTAGTGGTAGTGGTAGTGGCTGCATGCTGAAAACCGTTTAACAGACCTGATTATCGCTATAAATAGGGATTAGCTGCGGAAAATCATTATCACGATAGGAGCTAAAAGTCGATAAACCGGTCTGAAAATCATTAAATACCCAGCAAATAAGCTGATATCTATTATTTCTACAGCCGTTTCCGCTATTTACCCGAATGCGCCGAGCCCTATTCCAATCTAGTCATGGCGCAACATCGCTTTACAGATACGCGTCCGGTTGACAAATTTATGAAACAGCCCACAATGGCGTTAACATATCGCCCTGAGGCCGCCATGACCAAGATCTTCCCATGGGACTATCATCCTGATCTGACTGAGGAGCGCCTCGTTGCCGTCGCCCGCCTTATCGCCGATGGCCGTCAGGTAGCGGTCGAACTGTTCGATGAGGAAGCCGGAGACAATGGCTGGACGCTTGGCTGCCGTGCCTTTCAATTCGCCCGCGCCCGCATTTTGCGGGCTGTTGATCACGACGCCTATAGCTGGTTAGGGGTTATTGACCATAGCTTACAGCTCATTTTCACGATCGGCGAGGTGCCCGTACGCATCTATCGCGGCGAGGCCGAGGAGCCGACTGATCGCACCCGGCGCCAGAGCCTCAACGAGCTGCGCCAACTCGCATTCTCGTTCGATGAGCGCGATGAGGGGCGCGATCTCGCCTACCGCTTCGCGGTCGAAACTGACATCGACGGCAGTGTGCTCGCCGTCAAGTTCGTCGGGCTGCAAGGCGAAACTGCAGTTCTCAACTGGGACGTCCCGCTCAACCTCAGCGCGGGCTCTGGCGGGATTGGCAAGCCGGCGACCGAAACGGTTGAACTTGATGCACCGAACATCGCCGTACGCGGCCGCAAGTCCAAGACTAGCGAGTAACGCCGTCACAGCGGCGAGGAAAGCAGATGGGCATTATCGCATTCCACGGCGAACGGCTGCGGCTCGCCCGGGTCGCGCTCGGCCTCACGCTCGACCAGCTCGGCGAACGGGTGAGCGCGACACGCCAGTTTCTGAATCAGCTTGAACAAGGTCTAAAGACACCCACTAAAGAGATGCAAGCCGCGCTCGCCGATGCGCTCGGCGTTGCCGGGCATTTCTTCGTACTGCCTGCGACCGCTGGCATTCGCCCCGAACAATGTCACTTCCGCAAGCAGCGCACGACGCCGGTCTCGATCGTAAGCCAGGTACTCGCGCGCGGCACGCTGCTCGACGGCTTCGTCAGTCGACTCGATCATGAGCTTGACCTGCCCCCGGTCACCTTCCCCGACATTGCCGCTGCGAGCGCAATCGAGATCGAGGAGGCAGCTGACAGCGCACGTACATATTGGCGCCTCGGCACAGGCCCAATTTCAAACATGATGCGCGTTGTTGAGAACGCTGGAGCGGTGGTCAGCTTCTTCCGCGGCGTCTCCGAGCGAGTCGACGCCCTCTCGATCGACTGTGCAAGACCAATGATCATTCGAAGTGAAGCCAAGCCAGCCGCCTGCCGTCTACGCTTCGACCTCGCCCACGAGACCGGGCATCTCATCATGCATCGCGGCGTCCAAACCGGCGACAAAACAACCGAAGATCAGGCCAATCGCTTCGCCAGCGCCTTCTTGCTACCGCGCTCGTCCTTCATCCATGAATTTCCGCGCGGTCGCTTTCTCGACTGGTCGGCCATCTATGCACTCAAGCTTCGTTGGAAAGTGTCGGCGGCGGCGATTCTGCGCCGTGCCTATGATTTGCATGTCATTTCCGCCGACCAATACCGCACAGGCTATATTCATTTAAGCAAGACCGGTCAAAAGCGCTTCGAACGTCGCGACGACGAGATTCCCTCCGAAACACCCGAACTTCTGCCCGCCGCCATGAAAGCGCTGGAAATGACCTATCCCGGGGCAGTCGGTCGCCTCATCGCGGAGAGTGGGCTGGGGCCGGACATGTTCGCGCATGTCTCTGGCCTAGAATTGCCTCCTGCCCGGGCCGATGGTGTGAATGTTGTGCCGCTCCGCTTCTACCAATAGCAGTTCGTTGTCGAGTATGCGGTGCGATCACCCGGACCGGCGCGAATTGTAGTACCATGAGTTTCGGCGGATACGTCGTTTAGCTCGCATGATGTAAATCGCGTACCTTAGAGCTCAGTTGCCTTTCAAATCGCTTTGTGGGTCGGTCAATGGTTGTTTACCGCTCATGGCGGTCGCGTCGGTTACAAATCCGATCTTAGCTAGTGCGTGGTCTTTTAATACGCCGGCTAATAATTCAGGTCCTTGTTTGAATGCACCGCTTCAGCAGTCTTCAGCACGCCCCCGGTGAAACCCGCGTCCTTCTTCGAGGAAGATACCGGCGCCATTTGCGCGTCTATCACGGCCCTATGCTCTGGCCTGATGGTGATCGCCTGCCGGACGAGTTGATGCTGCGGCTGCTGCGCGCGGTGGAGATCACCCACGACGCCGATATCGACGCTGCGCGGCGGACCTACGAAGCTGAGCGCCAAGAAACGGAGCCGAGTTTCGACACGCTCATAGCCGATGGCTGGCTTGCCGTGTCGTGGGGGCGCGTTTGGGCACCCCGGGACTATTTTCTGGCCCTGCGCAACACCAAGGACTTGCCGGCCTTGGCTGGCCTACTGACGCGCCGGCATAACCAAGCATTCTTGTTTCAAAATCCTACTGTCGGCGATCCCGATATAGGCTCTCTTGCCGCCGATATTGAGGCAGGCCGCAAGGACCTTCACCACCTGCTCTGTCGGTCGCCAAGCTGGGTCGCAGCCCGGTTATGGGATGGCCGAATGAAGGTCGAGCTCAGTCGAGATCTGAGGAATTGGACCGATCGCTGGCAACTCCTGGGAAGACCCGAGCTGGTATGCTGGCAGGCTTGGGACGAAACCGACGCTGAGGAATTCCGGTCCGGCGCCCTAGCTGTTGTGGCGAATGAGGCGGGGTTTTCCGTTTGGGCGAATTTCGAGGCGGCGGTTCTTCGCAGGCTCTCGCTGCCTCATAGGCAACGACCGGCCTCGTACACCAATTATGCTGGCAAGCTGCCCACTACCATGGTGGGCCGCGCGCTTTGGCTGCGCCAGCCTCGGCTGGAGGCGCTTGCCTATGAGATGTTGGCCGCAGACGCGCTAGGCCTGATCGGGCTACTATGGCTAGAGGTCGTCCACCAGGAACTTGGCACCGGTCCGGCCGCGCGGGCCGTCGTGCTATTGGAATTGGCGGTCAAACACCCAGAACTGCTGGTCTCCCTGTCCTTCCAGGTTCAGCAACACCCCCAGCTGCTGGCCGACGTTGCACTGTTTCCACCGACGACCGCACTGGCATGCCTCTGGATCGCGCAATGGCAAGCGCCATCCGGCGGATGGGACCGTTCGCTCAACGATGCCGACGACCAGCACGGCAAATCGGCGGCCTTCACGGATACGGTGTCGTTGCTCGGTGAATTTCTGGAGCAGGGAAAAGCCGATCCGGCCGAGGCCGCAGCGCTTCTGAAATGGTGTCACGACAACTCCGACGGCGGCTTTGTCGACGACGCGACCGGGTCCGACACCATCCTTGCGGCGCTACGCGATATCGTCGCCCGGCAGTCAGGCGAAATTGCTCGGACGATTTTGGCCGCTCTGGTTCACGATATTCCGACCAATCCGGCAATCGGCAGTGGGGCATTTGCCGCCGCACTCGATGTGATCAGCGTGTGCCACCTCGAAGACTGTGGCGATACTTCAGCATTGATCGCGGCCTATACCGCGTCATTCCGGGAGAATACCTATCGCCTTGATGCGCGGCGCATCGGATTATCATCGGCTGCGGCGCTGTACCGCCTGTCGGAGAAGGCAGCCGGTGGCGCGAATAGTTTTCTGTATCCCTTCGATGTCCCGTCTTGGCTGACCAGGGGCGCCGCCGAAAATACCAATCCTTACGCGCTAGTCGATGACATCGGGCGGGCGCTCCGCGCGCACATCCGAATTCTTTGTAGGGCAATTGCCGGGCTCGGTACCGAAATCCCCGGCGGCCTCGTTGATGCCCTAGTGCATGCCATTGCAGCCGGGGCCCTAGACGACAAGGTCAACGGCCGCGTCGATGCCTTTGCACCTCGTTTTGAAGTCTCGCCTTCCGGACGTACGGAGCGCGACCGCGCTCTCGCGGCGGATCTTGCCATGGTCCTCCCGCTGCTGCCAGAGCCGCAACGGCACAGCATGCTTCAAGCCGTGCTCGGGACCAACGAACCGTTGATCCTGGCCCAGCTATATCAAATGGTGTCTGTTCCGGACCAAAAGGCGGTCGCCGCACGGATCAGCCAGATTACCCCAGATACCGCAGCCGAAGTCCGCTCCTACGTAGAAGTCCAAGCACGCATCAATGCGCTCTTGAATGCCAATCTGGCCCAAGCCGCCGCCCGCTTCATAGACGCCGAGGCGGATGTGCGGACCTTTGGAAAGGTTGGCGGCCGCGAAGAGGAACAAGCGCGCTGGAAGCTTCGCTTGCTCTATACCAGCCAGGACTGGGATGCCATCCTGGCGACGCCCGATCCGCCCACCGAAGCTGGTGTCGACCCACGCGCAGCCCGCGACTCTGTCCGTTTCTTCAAAGCGATCGCTATCCTCAGCAAGCCGGCCGGCGACCCCGAAGCTGCCGCATCGATGTTTCGTGAGCTTTTCCAGCGAAACCACCTGTCGGCCTACGCCAGCAACGTCTTCGCATCGGAAGTGGCGGCTGTCCTCAAGCACAATTCGTTCGGCCAATTGACTGGCGCGCAAGAGCGACGCGCGCGTGATGCGCTGGTGGAAGTCGACACCATGATCGCGCAATGCCGCGCGGTCGGGCAAGACGAACAGGACACGATCGCCCTAAACAAGGCCCTTCTGTATTTGGGCCTGGAAGATCCAGATCAGGCGCTTGCGCTCCTTGATACCGTCAACAAGGCAGAGCGCAATGACAGGGTCGCTGCCTATCGCGCATTGGCGCTGGCGCAGCAGGCGCATGCGGGTGAAGCAAGCGCAGCCCTCGCGGAAGCCCGCGACGTTTTTGGCGACACCCCCATTCTTCGGGATGTGGAGGCATTTCTAGGAGCCGGCGTCCTACCCCACGGACCGACCGTTGCACTGAGCTTGGACGCCTCGACGCGCCAACAGATCAAAGCCGCCCTGTCCGATCTAATGAGGCTGGACCCGGCAGCCCAGGCCGAAATCCTGTCCCCCAAACCCGAACCGCTCGACGCAGTGATTATCGATGTGGTGCGAGACGCATGTGCGGCACTAACCGGGTTGATGCCGATGTTTCCTGATGCCAGTGAGAAGCAAGACGAAGACGATTATTCCGCGGTGCTGCGCGAGCTTATTCAGGTCCACGTCAACACTCTTCTGGGTTGGTCCACGCGGGACCAATCCAAGGCTGGCTACAGCGCCAAGGGCAATCCAGGCGAGCCGGATATTCTGCTGCAAAAGGGCGGATCGACCCTGGCGGCAATCGAAGCGGTGATTTGCGATCAGCCGGTGCACCGCGAGAGTGTACAGCAAGACCTGACCCGCCACTTCACAAAACTATTCACCTACAGCACAGGCACATTGTACTTCCACGTGACCTACGTGTTCGCGGACGATCTCGAGCCGATTTGCACCTATCTCTGCAGCTGCGCGCACGCCCCCCCGCCCGGTATAGCGTATGATCGGCAGGAGCGGTTGGCGATGTCGGGAACTTTGCCCTTAGGCTTTGTCGCGCGTTATCGCCGGGAGGCGGAAGAACTCAAAGTCGTCTTCCTGATCCTCAATATGGGCCAAACGCGTCAGAAGACGGCGGCCAAAACAGCTGGGGCGCCCAAGGCTAAGGGGCCAACAAAGAAGAAAAAGCCGCGTGGCTCCAAGGCGCCTCCTTCAACATCAACGACCCAGGAGTGACAATCGCACCGCTGCAAGGCTTCTTAGGCTCAGCAAAGGAAAGCTAACGAAGACTTCGCGGTCGGGCGGTAGGGCATGCCTGTCAAGTGACTACTCAGCAGTCGATAAGCGCGCGGCATTCTCACTTCGCCGATTCCAAACGACCCGCGCGCGCGTTTGGCCATCGGAGAAGAATACCGCCACCGGGATCGGTTCCGCCAACCCAGGACATTCGATTTCACCACTCAGAAAGTCCTGCGGGTCTTCGTCCTTGGTTTTGCGTGCCCACAAAGCCCCCAGATCGGCTGCACCGCTAAAAATGCGATAGGCGGGAGACTTTCGGCTTGTTTGGTTGTCATTCCGAGCGATGTGGATCTTCACCCATTGGGCTAACAAAAATATCGAGCCAGCCCAACCGCCATCACGCGTCTGTGTCAGTGTTCCTATTTCCGCCATTGCGTTCTCCTTGGCTGGTTGCTGAACCTCCCACCCCATTCTCCCCGCGACGTCTACGAGATCGCCGCATCGGCGCTTCTGATACCGCATTCAACTCACCGCTCTTCATCGCCTTCGCAAACGCACGGTCGCTGTCCAAGAAGGCTTCAATGATGAATGGGATGAGTTCATCGACGGGCTCGCCCTCGCCGCCATAGGTGGCGCGATAGCATTCGGCGTATTGCAGCAATCGGCGATGTAGGTCCGGCTTCAGCGTGATCTTGAGCGAGACCGGCATGCGATCTGGAAGTTTAGAAAGTTTCAGGTCCATGCGAGGTCACCCATTGTAAGGCTGGAGCAGCATGTCTTTATTCAGGATCACCCGAAGTGGCCAACCTGGGCGCACGGTAATCGTTGGCTGGATGTTGAGGTCCTTTTCGACGATGCGTTGGCCAGCTTGGCTCGTGTTCTCTTGTGCCGATTGCCGGATGGCCGCGACGAGATCGCTATTGTTTCCGCCAAACGTCATTTGGGTGCCGACGCCGAGCAGCGTTGACATGGCGATCCCTTTGAGCAGCGTCCAGGTGTGATAGTCGACTTTGTCCTCAAGGCCGGCATACCCCGCCGCATCCGTCGCGGGGAGGTTATCGATCTGGATTGAGGTGCCATTCGGCATGACGATCCGCTGCCAGACGACAAGCGCCCGCTTCTGCCCGAAGGCAATCACGCTGTCGCTCGCGCCGATAAGGCGGCTCCCTCGCGGCAGTAATAGATAGTGCCCTGCCGCAGAGTCATAGGTATCTTCAGTCACTTGCGCGACCACCGTACCCGGGAGATCGGAATTTAAGCCCGTAATCAAGCTGGCGGAGATGATCGTGCCGGCGAGAAGCTCATAGGGCGAAACCGGTGTTTGCAAAGCATGCGGATTGAGCGTGGTCTTGTCCGGCTTACCGCTCACCAGATCGAGCTTGCGGCCTTGGTTATTGGGATCGCGGGAAGGATCGAGATTCAGCCCGCCAGCGCTCGCTGCGATGCCAGATGCCTCACTCGGCAAAGTCGAAGGTGTTCCAGAAACCGCTGCATTCGCTGCAACGCCCGCGCCACGGTTCGATGTCTGGAACAAAACACCGGCTTCGTCTGCTTGACGGGCCTGTTGCGCTAAGCGGATGCGCTCAGCGCGCGCGGCGTCGTCCTCCGGATTGGGCTTAAAGCTATCACCGCCCGAATTGATCCCTACGCTCCTTTCGCGTGCGAGAACGGCTGGCCCCAAATCGCCCGGCAACGGCGGCCCGAGTTTCACTTTGTCGTAGCTGGGCGGAAGTGCTGCCACAGCATCGGGCATCTTCTTACGGCCGGTATTGTAGAGCTCCGGATCTTTCTGGTGATGGCTACCGCTTGCCCCGCGCAAGGCAAACCATGTCGCCGCAAAGATCGTAATAGCGCCGAAACCTGCGATCCCGATCAGCAGACCGCGCTTGAAGCGGACAACTCTGCGCGGCTGCGCTCGTAACACCAGGGTTTCGGGATCAGTCTTGGGCGGGACATCGGGAGGGGCTTGATCGCTCATGGTCAGTCCCCAAACAGAGAATGGCGCGTCTTCTTGCCATCGGTGCGGCTGATGCGGACAACTTGCTGCTTGTCCTGACCCAATCGCAGCTCCGCGGCGCCAAACAGGCGGTCGACGACATAGTAGTTGCCGCGCACCCGATAATTGACGAGTTCGTTGCCGCCGTCCTGCCCCACCACAAAGAGCGGCGGACTTTCGCCTTGGTCGATACGGTCCGGAAACTGGATGTAGACCTTGTGCCCATCATCGAAGGCCCGGACAGGCTTCCAGGGCGGGCTGTCGCCGGAGATCACATAGCGGAAGCTGAGATTCTCCAGTGCGAGGCCAGATTCTACGACCGCCGGAGCGGCTGGTGCAGGTGTATTGCTGCTCTTTTCGGTAACGAGGCCGCTGTCGGGATACCTGAAGGATACCGCCGCCATGGCGACGCGGTCAGTGCTCTGTAACGCGAAGTGATAGGTGCGCTTGTTGGTCAGGATGATGAGATTGGTCTTGAGATTTGGGGCAAAGGGCTTGACCAGCACATGGACCTGCTTGTCCGTCCCGGCGCCGCTGGCGGTATCGCCAACGGTCCAACGTACCGTATCACCCGAAGAGATTGCCGTGAGTGCTTCGCCGGGCTGAAGCGCGATGTCGCTGACCTGCTGTGGCGTGGCATAAAGGCGATAAAGGGCGTCCTGCGAATAGGGATACACCTGCACCGCATTGAGAAAACCACTTCTGGTAGGTTCATGGAGCGCGGCTTGATTGGCAGCCTCAACACGCTCTGTCGGCGGGGTAAGGTCGGGCTTCTCGACCGGCGTTCGCGGCAAGACTGGCCCCACTACGGCACCAACAGCGACCTGCGACACCACGGGCTTCGGAATCGGGGCACGCAACTCTTTGGCCGGTCTGTACGAGGCCTCATCGTAAGTGATAGCCGGTGGTGGTGTTCCATCGGCGCAAGCGCTGGCAGACAGAACCACAACGAGAAGAACGGGGACTCGCATGGAGCACTCCTTACAGTAGATCGTTGGGAGAGAGTTCGCGCGACCAGTTGATGCCGTTGACGTAAAGGCCGAGTGGATTCTTGCGCAGAACATCGGCGTTGGCCGGCGGTTTGGTAACGACCGATAGGATCGCCGTCCAATGCTCGGCTTTGGCGAGCACATCATGCTCGTAGGTCTGTTCTCGCCATTTCACTTGGAATGAGGTTTCCGAGACCCGGACCACGCTCGTCACCTGCACAGCAACGGTCCGCTCACCAACGTGGGTAAACGGGTTGGTGGCTTGGGCGAAGCCGTCCAGAAACACCGAGCCGTGGTCGGTGGCGAAATCATAGGCTTCCAGCCAGTTATTCCGTACCACCACGGGATCGATCGAAAGCCCACGGACATCAGTGATGAATCGCGCCAGGAAATAGGCGATCTGTGCATCGGTCGGCCGATAGCGCGCATCGGCCGGCGTGACAGCTTGGGGGGCGCCTAACCGATCGACCTCCACCACGTAAGGCACGACCCGGCTTTGCATGGAGAGCCAGATCATTCCGCCGGCGAGCAGTCCACAAACGCCTAAGGTGCCGAAGGCGGCCATTCGCCAGTTCTTTGCCTGCACACGGGCTGAGCCGATGCGCTCGTCCCAGATTTGGCCCGCCTTCTGGTAAGGCGTGACCGGTTCGGGTGTCTGGCCATAGCGCTGGATTGTGCGTTTGAACATCATTACTCCTGACCGAGATCGGGCGCGGCGCCGTGCATGGGACGATCGCCTTCCCGGATGGCGTGGTGGACAGCTTGAACATGGGCATGGCGCTGTTGGGCAGCACGCAGGCGGCGGGCCCAGGCGGGTGGCGTCGCGCTGGCCCCGCCGCCACTCCCGGCATTGCCGTCAGCAGGACCAGCTCCGCCGGAAGAAGATGGTGATGTGGCGGAGCCACCGGTGGCGCGAAACGCGCTGCGTGCGCCGGCTGTTGCACTGGCACCAAGGTCTCCAGTGACCCGCGATGCCGCTCCGCGCGCCGCTTGATAGGCAGCCCCCGCACCAGCTTTGGCAACACCAGCAAGCCCTGCCCCTACCCCGGCCATACCGGTTTGGCCCGAGGCTGCACTGCCAAGGCCATAGGCAGTCGCGGCACCAGACGCGAGCGATGTTCCCGCCCGAATGGCAGCAAGGCCCCCGCTACCCAGGGCACGCATCGCGCCAAAACCCGCAGCGCCCGTAAGCGCGGCCCCACCAACAAGGGCCGCACCGGTCCCAAGCACTGCGCCGGCGCCAAGCTGCGGTGCGCCGGATACCAAGCCGCTGGCGATGGCCGGTCCAAAAATCCCAAGGCCAAACAGAGCGAGCGCCGCCAGCACCAAGGTCATGGCATTGGCGAGAGTCGGATCGCCGGGGAGACTAGCAGTGAATGTGCCAAAGAAGCTCGACCCAATACCGATGATGACGGCGAGCACCATCACCTTCACACCGGAGCTGACGACATTGCCCAACACGCGTTCAGCCAGAAAGGACGTCTTATTCCATAAGGCGAACGGCACCAGGACAAACCCAGCCAAAGCCGTGAGCTTGAATTCCAGGATGGTGATGAAGAGTTGAACCGCCAGAATAAAGAAAGCGAGCACCACAATGAACCAGGCACCCACCAGCACCAGAATCGTGACAGCGTGGTTGAAGACGGTCGTGAAACCGACGAGCTTGCCCGCTTCGTGGAGCAAAGGCCATGCCGCCTCAAAGCCAGTGCCAGCGAGCTTGCCAGGGCGCAATAGGTCCGCCGCGGTCATGGCGCTATGACCGGCATGAAGACCGAGCTGCGAAAACGAATTGAAAACAATCATGGAAAGCGCCGAGAAATTATTGATGATGAAGGCAAAGGCGCCGACGTAAAGCACCTTCTTGATCAATCGAGCGAAGATGTTCTCCTCGCCATCGAGCAGCCAGAACAAAGCAGCCAACGTCACATCGATGCCGATCAGGATCGAGGCGAGGCTCGCCACATCGCCATTGAGCAGGCCAAAGCCGGAATCAATGTAGGTGATGAAGGTGTTCAGAAAGCTGTCAATGACGTTGAAGTCCGACATAAGCGCACCCTAATGCGATGTGTAGGCCCTGCTGCTGCCAAGAAAGGTCGAGAACTCCGACTGCGCAGCAGCTTCCGATTCCGCATTGCGCGCTGCTTCGAGCGCGGAGGCGCGATACTGAGCGGCCATCAGATTCTGGAGCTGAAGCTGTTGCTTGGTGGAAAGCGCCAAAAGCTGGTTGGTCGCCTGCGTCGCCTGCAAATTACCGACCGCACCTTGGGAGGCGTTGACCAAACTCGTGAGCGTGGTGGAGTCCGACTGCACGTTTTGAACAATTTGGGCCTGGACTTGGAGCGCTTGCTGAAACGCATCCATGGCCTGCTGCCAGCGGGACTGGGCATTGGTTGCGAATGTCGCCGTCGCCGTCCCGACCGGATAGCTTCCCGGGTACAGAGACTTCCATGCTGCGGTGGTGGCCTCCACGTTGAAGGCGATACCCCGCCCTTCATCCATGAGCGTCGAGATCCCAGTCAGCCCAGAGATCATCGTCGATAGCTCCGACGTGCTGAGTGAGGAAAGATCCTTTCCCATATTGAGGAGCATGTTCGCTTCGTTCTGCAGCGAAAGGATCTGGTTGTTTACCTGCTGCAGGGCGCGTGCGGCGGTTAGCAGATTCTGGGCATAGTTAGTGGGGTCAAAAACGATACCGCCCCCGAAGACCTGTGCCTGCGAAGGCACCGTGACAGCACCAATACCAACGGATGTGGCAAGCAGAATTGCGGCGAGTTTGCGCTTCATGGTGTGATCTCCACGTTTGGGGAATAATCGTCGAGCAGGGATGCGGCCCAACCAAGATCGCGGGCTTTGAGGAATTCAGCAGCAAATCGCTCGTCTCCATGTTCGGCGAGGAGATGGTCGATCAGCGTTTGGCTCGCGGAATCGGAGGCGCCACAGAAGGCAAGTGCGACGGGACCAAGACCCAACTCAAAAAGGCGGTTGCCTCGGCGCGATTGCAGGTAGTAGTGCCGCTTGGGCGTGGCACGGCCGATCAGTTCGATCTGGCGTTCATTGAGGCCAAAGCGCTCGTAAGCTTCCCTTGCCTGCGGCTCGACTGCCCGGTCATTGGCGAGGAATATCCGTTGCGGACAGGATTCGATGATAGCCGGCGCGATGGAACTACCGGCGATATCCGCCAACGACTGTGTGGCGAAGACCACCGACACGTTCTTCTTGCGAAGCGTCTTCAGCCATTCGCGGATACGAGCGGCAAACAGCGGGTCATCCAGAAAGACCCAGGCTTCATCGAGAATCAGAAGGCTGGGACGCCCGTCAAACCGTTCCTCCAGTCGGTGAAAGAGATAAGTGAGAACTGGCATGACCGCACCCGGCTCATGCATCAAACTCTCTGTCTCAAAACATTGGATGGCGCTGAGGACCAGTGTATCGAGATCGGCATCCAGGAGCCGCCCGAAGGGACCTTCCAGCGTGTATGGCATCAGCGCCGATTTGAGCGCATTGGATTGTAGGAGGACGCTGAGGCCCGTCATGGTTCGCTCGGTTTCAGGAGTGAACGCCAGATTGCTCAAAGCTGACCACAGGGTTTCTTTGATCTCCGGGGTAACTGCGAGGTTTTGGTGGGCCAGAAGCCCGGCCAGCCATTCGGCGGCCCAACTCTGTTCGGCGGGATCATCAATTCGCGCCAACGGCTGAAACGCCAAAGAGCCATCCGAGCCGAGATTGTGATGCGCTCCGCCCATCGCCAGCACTGCGGCGCGCGCCGAGCCGCCTTTATCGAAGATGGTGATCTGAGCGTCTGGATAGCGACGAAACTGCAGCGCCATGAGCGCAAGGAGGACAGATTTGCCAGCCCCGGTCGGGCCGACGATCAGTGTGTGACCGACATCGCCGACATGCAGCGCAAAGCGGAACGGCGTCGAGCCGACCGTCTCGCCCAGAAATAGTGGCGGGCCATTGAGGTGCTCGTCCCGCTCGGGGCCAGCCCAGACGGAAGAGAGCGGGACGAGATGGGAGAGATTGAGGGTATGAACCAGCGGCTGGCGCACATTGGCATAGACATGACCCGGTAAGGATCCGAGCCAAGCCTCCACACCGTTGATGCTCTCCCGAATGGTGGTGAAACCCGCACCGTGAATGACGCGTTCGACGGCCCGTAGCTTGTCGTCGGCTCGGCCGGCATCTTCGTCAAAGACCACCACGGTGGTGGTAAGGTGGCCGAAGCTGACATGATCGCCGCCCAAGGCTTGCAAGGCGAGATCGGCATCCACCACCTTATTGTCGGCATCGGAGTCGAGAAGCTGGACCGGCTCGTTGTAGAGCACCTCGCGCATTAGGGCGGTGATGGACTTACGTTTGTTGAACCATTGCTTGCGCAGCTTGGTGAGCGCCTTGGTCGCCTCGGTTTTGTCGAGCGCGATGAAGCGCGTCATCCAGCGATAAGGAAAATCCAGATGATTGAGGCCGTCGAGAAGTCCTGGCCGTGTCGCGTTCGGAAATCCAAGAATGCTGAGGGTGCGCAGGTGCAGGCTACCCAACATCGGCTCAAGGCCGCCGCTCAAGGGCTCGTCAGCCAGAATGGCGTCGAGGTAGATCGGGATTTCAGGGACAACGATTTTTTGGCGCTGGCCTGACACCGTGCCGTGCAGATAGGTCAAGGTTTCGGCGTCGCCGAGCGCGCGGACCTCGGGCATGATCCCTTTGAGGAGATCGAACACCCTGAGACATTCGGCGTCGAAGGTACTTAGTTCCTGGCGCCAATCACGAGGATTTCGCCCTTCCCGCTCCACCAGCGCGCGTTCGGCGCCAGCAGCCACATCGGCCGGCGGCATATATAATAGAGTGAGGACGTAGCCGTTCTCGTAATGATCCCGGAGGCGGAACCTCGGCAGAGGCCCTGCCTCCGGGCTTGTTCCCTGGAAGGCTTCCCGCCGTTCCTCATCCACGATCCATGTGGCGGCGTCGGGAAACTTCGAAAAAGGATAGTCCGGCGCGGCGAAGCGCTCGGACTCGAAGAACAAGGCCCAGCCCGAACCGAAACGGCGCAGCACATTGTTGAGGCGGGCACAGGCCGAGACGAGTTCGGCTTCCGTGGCGCTTTCGAGGTCTGGGCCGCGGAAGCGAAAGCTCTTCTGGAACGAACCGTCTTTATTGAGGACGATCCCTGGGGCAACCAGCAAGGCCCAAGGCAGATGGTCGGCCAGACGGTTGGGATGGGCACGGTATTCGGCAAGGTTCAGCATGAAAGCCATGCCTTCTGGCGAAGGTGCCTTGCCAATACGATCGCGAAATCCGGATCGCGCTTGGCAGCGAATACGGCGAGCGAATGGCCCGCTACCCAAATAAGAACACCGGCGAGCCACATCTGAAGTCCGAGCCCCAGCGCGGCGGCGACGGTGCCGTTGACGATGGCAAGGCCACGGGGCGCTCCGGCCAAAAGGATCGGCTCGGTTAGGGCGCGATGCAGCGGTACTTCAAAGCCTTCGATCGCGCCGCTCATGCAATGAGCGCTCCGCCGCCGAAGGAAAAGAACGAGAGGAAAAAGCTCGAGGCGGCAAAGGCGATGGAAAGGCCGAACACGATCTGGATCAGCTTACGAAAGCCGCCCGAGGTCTCGCCAAAGGCCAGCGTCAGGCCGGTGACGATGATGATGAGGACGGCGATGATCTTGGCGACGGGCCCCTGCACCGAGTCGAGGACATTCTGCAGCGGGGTTTCCCACGGCATGCCGGTACCGGCCGCCCAAGCGCAGGGCGCTGTCGCGGCTAAGGCAAGGATAGCGACGGAAGCTCTGATAGAGACGCAACGAATCTTCATGGGAAAATCTCCATTCATGACGGTTGATTGTTGAGGACGTAGTCGCTGTTGGAATCCAATCCATGCATCTCGGCGATGGTCTCGATCCGGCGGGCCATGCCCCTGCCCTCGATGAAAACGACGAGATCGATGGCTTCCGCGATCAGGCGCCTGGGAACGGTCACGACCGTTTCCTGGATCAATTGTTCGATGCGATAGAGCGCTGCCCGCGCAGAATTGGCATGCACCGTGGCGATGCCGCCCGGATGACCCGTGTTCCAGGCCTTCAGCATGTCGAGAGCTTCGGCCCCACGAACCTCGCCGACGATGATCCGATCAGGACGAAGGCGGAGCGTCGAGCGCACCAGGGTCGCCAGAGTGGCAATGCCCGGCTTGGTCCTTAAGGACACGCAATCAGGCGCGGCACATTGAAGTTCGCGCGTATCCTCCAGAATGATGATGCGCTCGTCGCACTTGGCCATTTCGGCAAGAAGGGCGTTGGCGAGCGTGGTCTTGCCGGAACTGGTGCCGCCGGCGACCAGAATATTGCGGCAATCCGAAATCGCCCGCCGCAGTATCGTAGCCTGGGACGGAAGCAGGATGCGATCGGCGACGTAATCATCGAGGCTATAGATCTTGGCGGCGGGCTTGCGGATCGAAAAGCACGGCGCGGTGGAGACCGGCGGCAGAATCCCTTCGAAACGCTCACCGCTTTCGGGAAGTTCGGCACTGACGATAGGACTTTCGGCATGAACTTCTTGCCGGATGTGAGACGCCACCAGTCGGATGATGCGTTCTACCTCTGCCGCACCCAAATGGGTATTGGTATCGACGCAGCCCTCGCCCAGCCGGTCGAGTCGCAGCGCCCCATCTGGATTGACCATCACTTCGACGACGGCGGGATCGGCCAAGGCAGCGGCTATCTCTGCGCCCATAGCGGTACGCAGCATGGTCCGGCGCCGCTCCAGCGATTGAGGATTAAATATGCTCATGGCCGCTTCTCTGGCTCATGACCAAAGAGTTCGTCAGCCACACCGCGTCCCGACACGCGGCGCCCCACCAGTTCGATGAAAGCCTGAAAGCGTTCCTGGGCGAGCGCCCGGGCTGCCGCCTGTTGTTGCTCAGGTACCGGCGGCAACACCGAAAAGTGAAACCGCACATAAGAGGCCAACGTCTCGATCAAGACACGCTGATTGCGCTCTATGCGGCCAAGCTGGGTCGTGATCTTGTCAAGCCGCTGACGGAAAGCCTCATCGACCGGCTTTGCCCCGCCATGCGCAAAGTGGGCTCTCAAGGCGTCGGCAACGATGGCGGATTTGGAGCTGCCCGGCTTTTTGGCTAGCCGGTCCAACTCTTCGGACAGTTTTGGTTCAAGATAGAGATTCTGCCGGGGCTTCATGATCAGAACTCCGGCATCAAATCGTGGGATGGGCGCGACTGCGGTTCGCCGTTGTTCATGCCATGCGCCTTAGTAACGGTGCTCATGGCATGGCTGTCGGAAGCTGGATCGTCGTCGTCGGTCAGCGTGGGTTCGACTGTGGGAATTTTCTTTGGGGTCGCTACCGCATCCCAAAGCTCGGGCTGGCGCTGCTGATCCGTCCCGCCGGCGGCCCCAAACTCCTTGTCGAGGGGCCGTGATAGCTCGACATGAACGGTACGGACCTGCCCGCTCCAGTCGTCACGTCGCGGGGGAGGACGATCGCGATAAGACTGGAGGGACAGGTCCGGCGTCGCTTCGACGCGGCGCAGAAAATTGCGGTCTTCGTAATAGCGAAGCTTCTTGGCTTTGATCGGCGCGAGGCCTGAGACCATCACCAGTTCGTCCGACGGCGGCAGCTGCATGACTTCGCCGGGCGTCAGGAGCGGGCGCGCCGTTTCTTGTCGGCTCACCATCACATGGCTCAGCCACGGCGCCAGCCGATGACCGGCATAGTTGCGCTGGGCGCGCAGTTCGGTGGCCGTCCCGAGGGAATCCGAAATCCGCTTGGCGGTGCGCTCGTCATTGCTGCTGAAAGCAATGCGAACATGACAGTTGTCGAGGATGGCGTTGTTCTCGCCATAGACCTTGCTGATCTGATTAAGGCTTTGGGCGATGAGATAGGCCCGGATGCCATAGCCCGCCATGAAGGCAAGCTCCGCCTCGAAGAAATCGAGCCGCCCCAGAGCTGGAAACTCATCCAGCATCATGAGGAGCTTGTGGCGAGGAGTCTTCCTCGGATCGCCCTCGAGCTTTTCGGTGAGATGGCGGCCGATCTGATTCAGAACCAGACGCACCAGCGGCTTGGTCCGCGAAATGTCGGATGGCGGCACGACCAAATAGAGCGACACCGGGTGTTTGGCATCGACGAGGTCGGCAATGCGCCAATCGCAGGCCGCGGTGGTCGTGGCCACCACCGGATCACGATAAAGCCCCAGGAATGACATCGCGGTCGATAGAACGCCGGAGCGCTCGTTCTCGCTCTTATTGAGAACTTCGCGGGCTGCGCTGGCCACCACTGGATGAACGACGGGCTTCTCTTTGGAGCCGAGATGATTGGTCTCCATCATCTTGCGCAAGGTGTGCTGGAAGGAGCGCTGCGGATCGGAAAGGAAGGTTGCGACGCGCGCGAGGGTCTTTTCCTCTTCCGCATAGAGGACGTGAAGAATTACGCCGACGAGAAGCGCGTGGGAGGTTTTCTCCCAATGGGTTCGCCGTTCCAAAGCCCCTTCCGGGTCGACCAGGATATCGGCGATGTTTTGGGCGTCACGGACCTCATTCGGGCCTTTGCGCACTTCGAGAAGCGGGTTGTAGCGGGCGGAACGGGGATCAGTCGGATTGAACAAGAGGCAGTGCGAGAATCGTGAGCGCCAGCCCGCGGTAAGCTGCCAATTCTCGCCCTTAATGTCGTGAACGACGGTGCTTTCGGTCCAGGATAAAAGCGTCGGAATGACAAGGCCCACGCCCTTACCGCTCCGGGTTGGGGCAAATGCCATCACGTGCTCTGGCCCGTCATGGCGGAGATAGCGTTCGTTCACTCTTCCCAGAAACACGCCGGAAGGGCGGAACAGGCCTGCGCGGGAAATCTCGTGGATGTTTGCCCAGCGAGAGGAACCGTACGTCGTGACGAGCTTGGTCTGCCGCGCCCGCCACAAAGAGCCGACCATCGCAACAGCGATCCCGAGGAAGCCGCCTGACGCGGCGATCACGCCGGCGTGGTTGAAGAGCTCGGGCGCGTAAGCCTCATAGGCATACCACCACTCGAACAAGCGCCAAGGGTAATAGACGGGAACACCGAGCAGAGGGAACCATGGCGAGCCAAGCCGCGGCTGGTAGCCAAGATGGAGTGCTGCCCATTGCGTGGCAAACCACAAACCGCCGATCACGACAGCAAAAACGATAACTATCTGGCCTGCGAGAAACTTGGTTGGCGTCATCGCCCGCTCGCGTGTTGGTGCGGGTCAATGAATCGTTCGAATGCGGTTTGGGCTCAATTGGCCGCGTTATTGCTCATTGTTGTTCTTGATGGCTCTCGTGAACCTACACCAACGTTCCGTACGCAATACATCTTTTTTGTGGTGCGGGATTCGATGATCGAGTAGAATCAACCATCCGCATTTCACATGCGCCATTTGCGATCACATTCGAGAATGCCAACCCGCAACTTGCCTTGTGGCTGAAGGAGGATTCGATGGGAATCGTCGGAATACTAGCCGGGCTCGGCCTGTTCTTCGTCCTTCTGTGGAACTTTGCCATCTATGCTCTGCCCGCCGCTATCGGGATCTCGGCCGGGTGGTGGTCCCTCAACCATGGCGCCGGCATCGGCTGCATTGCTGTGGGTATGGTCGCGGGTGTGGCAGTCTTCGTCGCGGGACGCGCGGCGCTTATGAGCCATAATCTTATTCTCCGCTGGCTGGTAATCGCGCTATTCGTGATTCCCGCAACCTGGGCTGGATATGGCATCGTGATGGAGTTGACAGGAACAGGAGTGATCCCCTCGCCAATCTGGCGCCATGTCTTTGCGATCGCAGGAGCTATCGTGGTAGCCGGCACTGCGGCCGCGCGGCTGATGGGACCGGTTGATCGCAGCCAATCGGCTTGACGCGCTTTATCGCGATCTGATTTGTTCGATGTTGTTCTTTTTCAACTTCGTCATATGCACTATCGTTGCATGATCCCGATTGAATGGGATGTCTCGAACGTCATGCCGCCCAGAAAGCTGTGCACCGTATTGGCAACAACCGTACAGGCGGTACAATGAGTTATTTAGCCTACTCCAACATCGACGCTAATAAAGATGACTATTGCTAGTGAGGATGGGGCCACGCTGGCCAGCAAGGATTTCGAGGCCGAATTCGGCGGCAAATATTCTGTGCTGCGCTACGCCAAGGGCGCTGTGGGTTGCGAAGAGCAATACTTCGGTCGCAAGGGTCGCTGTCGGTTCTGTGACCAGACTGATCCCAAAATGTTTCGGCAGGTTGCTCATCTAGTTCCTGAGGCATTGGGCAATACTTGGCTATTTTCAAATGACGAGTGCGATACCTGCAACGCCATCTTCTCCGAATATGAGGCAAACTTGGTTGATGCTATCCGTCCCATTCTGACAATCGGCGGCATGGCTGGAAAAACCAACAAGGTCCCTCAAACGGGCCGCTCCGCAGGCAAGTCAGTGATCAAGCATACTGTCAGTGAAGGCCGACGGGGGTTGGCCTTTATGGCGACGGCTGGCGAGCCCGATCTTGCTATCAATCCGCTGACTAGCACAATGACAATCGGCTTTCCGGTTCCACCAATCCCGTTCAAGCCACGACTGGCCTACAAAGCCCTGGCAAAGATGGCATATGCGCTATTGCCAGATGCAGAACTCGTTCATTTTACGAAGCTGCGCGCCTGGATCAGGGATAAATCCGACACGGTGGAGTTTCCCTGTCTCGAGACAGGCCTCGCATTCGGGAGCCTAGGTAATGCGCCGAAACTGGTCAGCGCGGTCCTGCTCCAGCGCGTAGATCAGACTGACAAAACGCCTTACATCATCTTTGTTCTTTGCGCGGGATCGGTGTGTTTAATGATTGATCTGATGTCAGACGACATGGAAGATCACCTTGATTGGGCCCCAATGGGATGCGTGAACATCAAATGGTCGGTCGAACTGGGCCCAAACAGTGAGGTGAGGATAGAGTACGATAGGTTTCGCCCTATGAATTGGGCCTCCGTTGAAAAGGCACCTCAGCCCGTGGAAAAGTTTGCGTTCCGGTTTAACCCTCGGACTTCCGAAGGTAGCTTCGAACCAATCATGCGCCAACAGTGGCGCTAGAGCTCGATTTGGTGAAGACACCCGACGCGAACTTCAAGGCTGGCCAACGGGTCCAGTCCTACCAGGTAAATTCTCAGACTTAGAAGTGGCGTCTACGACTAACAACGTGGCCCTAGCTACTAGAACGGGATTTCGTCGTCCATTTCCTCGACCGGTATGGACAGTTTCGTATGGACTTGTAACGCCTTGGTCTGTGGCATCGGTGGCGAATTTTTCCGCAAGAACTGCTCAATAACGAACTGGTTGACGGCTCCGGCCATATGCACTGCAAGTTCGCCATAAGCGCGAGAGGGGGTGACCACGTTCTGACCTTGACCATGGCCGCCCAATTCATTGCGCAAGATCACGACACCTTGCAGCGCCTTTGCAACTGCCTTAGCCTTATCGGCCGGAATATCATCCATATTTCCGTCTTTGATGAACTGCGCAACTAGTTGCGTCGCATCTCCGGTCGCCATTCCAGTGGCTGCCTTCAGCGTGCTTTCCACGCTATGCGAGGCGTAGCTGATCGCATCGCGAATTGCCCCGTCGGTCAGCTTGTCGCGCGCGGTATGGAACTCATCTGATGCGCCCTTAAACTGGGGCCCGCCCAAGAGTTGAACGGTACGTTCCAAGACTTCACCATCCAGAAACTCAGAATCGATTTTGAAAAAAGCGCCATCAGAGAGCCGCCATGGGCAGCCGAAATCTGTGAAGGCGTCATTAATCGCGCGCTGATAGAGCGAGAGGTGGTCATCATCCTGCTCAGCCTCCACGATCTCCAATAGGTCCAACACGTCCGGCCCAGGTCCTGCGATTACGACCTGCTGGAGATCCAATGGCTCGCGGAATCCATCCCGGTAGCTATCTTTGCCCAGCAACCGAGAATAAGACGCCTCTGCCTGCTCCAGGATAGTAGAATTATGCACCCAGTTCGGATTGTCGTCCGTACTATAATATACCGGCTCATTGAACGCCCTCAGAGTCGACCATAGCCGGTGCCGCAAATTTTCCGGAATGGCTGGGGGTGTCAGGCGGCCATCGGACAGCGATTTGGCGTGGCGCAGCGAAAATGGGCGAAGCGAAATCAGCGGTCGGTCAGACATGTAATGCTCAGGCAGTGTCCGTGGTAGCCCATTTTGAAGCTTCACGAGGGTTTCATAAGGCCAGTATACTCGGTTCCCATTTGGTTCCCAAGTGGCCCTATTTCTCTAGCCCCTTTGCGCTCTTGTGAGAGAAGACGCTTTTGCCAGTGAATTGCTGCCGCGATGTTTCGTCCGCTTCGCGGCTTATCGTTTCGCGGATCCCGAATCCGCTATAATGCGGCATCCGAATCCGTTCCGGTGCTATTTTGGCCGAAGTTCACCCAGACGTTTTGACACTGCTCTCCCCACTTCTGGAGGGTCCATAAGTCCACTTGGACTACGCGCCCTGGCGCGCATCCAAAGGGACGACGGATCCAATATCTTCGAAGACCAGGCTGAAGGTAAGCGAATAGTGCGTGACGACACCCCTCGTGGGCGGGGCCTGCGA
This sequence comes from Rhizomicrobium palustre, assembly GCF_011761565.1. Taxonomy (NCBI): domain Bacteria; kingdom Pseudomonadati; phylum Pseudomonadota; class Alphaproteobacteria; order Micropepsales; family Micropepsaceae; genus Rhizomicrobium; species Rhizomicrobium palustre. The sequence goes on from NZ_JAASRM010000001.1 coordinate 1,026,625, forward strand.
CAACTCGATTTGTTATATGAAGCGGTGACCGTAGCACTCAAGCGCGAGTTAGAGCTTTGTGAACGCCTTACTGGACTTGCCCAACACTTCAAAATCGACGCAATAGATGTAATCCCCGACACCATTGATGAGCGATCGCTTCCGCAAAGCGTTGACCATTTACTGGATCCCGAACGTAGGGCTGCGATTGCGGCGTTCTTGGAGGTTTGGCTACAGGCCTGGGACCTGACGCGCGAAGCGATGGGGGCTGAACTTGGCGACTAAACCCAAACCGATCAATGCGGCAATGAAGAAGGCTTTGCGAAAGGCAGCGACGCATTTGGCGATCAAGGCCCCTGGTCTCACAGCTGAGAGCAAAGCCTATGAGGTTTGGCTGGCCTTCGAAGCAGCTTTAGCCCTGCATAATGCTGGCGCTATTGTGCAGCCACGCAACCATCACGACAGCGCTACCAATATATTCTACGTTCGTGGTGGTCCGGGCAACATTCCTTATATTCACTTAGCTGCCTCGGACGCGCCATGCCATTTTCTAATCGTCTGGAAGGGCGGGCAGCTTGAGTTGCACATTTCACTTAATCATCAGCCAATACTGCGTAACAATCGCCATGAACTCGACGTGTCGATCGTGCAACGTGCATTCGCGCATGCAGCACGCCATGATCCCAAAACAAGACCGTACGGCGGCCCACGTTTCATTGGTGTCGAACTAAAAGCTTATCAAGCAGAGAAAACGTTGGATAAGAATATCGCGCGGTCGTTAATTGGCTTAGCGCTTGATCTAGACCCCGGCGCAGTGGCGCCTACGGTCGAATTCAAAACTCGATCGGGAGACATCCTAGTGAGCGGAGCATTCCGGTCGCCGCAATATTTTTTGCTAACGACTGCTCAATTACGACCCTCCTCCGAAAGGCTACTTGCAACGTACGGCATCAAACACGGTGCGGAAATCCATCCAAATTCTCCTGCAGCTCAAATAGCGATAAATGATATCGTTGCTGCAGTTGAGACCCGGCTGGAAACGACTTGAACTCTTACACTCGAAATCAATCAGCGATCGGTGCAGGGGCGCGCACAGCCCCCTGATGATACAAGCTTCAGTGGCTGATCTGGAGAAGAGCATGCATTTTATCACCATTGAGAGCACGATCTCACTATCGACTACATGCCATGCATCTCCGGCCCGCTGCGCTGGCGGCCGAGTGACCAGGAGATCGTGTTCTCCCGCGCAATTCCGGAGACGGATTTTCCGAGATTGCGTTCCAGCACGGGCCGCCAAGGAACGAGCGTAAAGTCCCGGCTCCGTTCAACAATAGCAAATCGCCCACTCACAAGATCAACGGAACGGCGATAAACACCTTCGATGTGGTCGCCAGCCTTGGTTTCGCTATAGGCCAGCCGCAACTCATCCGAAAGCTGACCAGCCGCGCGCGTCAGATCGCGCCGCCGCAAGAGAGACAAAAGATTAGCACGATAGAGGGTGCGCCCAGCCTCGTCTTCTCGCGCCAGATCTTCTTCGATCAGCCATTGGCGACGACGCACCAGAGCGTCATTGAGATCACGGCCAAAACCTGCCTCGTGGATGGCAATCTCATTGCGGGCCACAAGCGTGCGATCCAACCAAGTGGCACCATCAGCCGTGACTTGGCGGTCGAGCGTGTTCGTGGAAAGGATTTCGAGCTGCACCGGTGCTAGGCGGGCTAGTTTGCGCTCGAACGCAGCGGCATTCTCCAGATGGTCTCGGCCAATGACCCAGGTGCCGTCCCGATCCCGCTCGACGTTCCCCACCAAGCGGCGCATCGCCTCTAGCCGGCGCACATGGGTCTCGGCAAAATCTTGGGTCGCGCTCGGATCATAGCGCAAATGAAGATCGATACTGTAGCGCCCTTCATTGGCCGAGGCGATATCTGCAATGGTGCGATCTACGTCCCGCGCCCCGGCTGGCTTGGGCCGAACAGCAATGATCGAGCCCTCACGGGTCGGATTGCCGTCATCGGCTTTACCAATCTCGACATAATGGGCCCGTCCATCGGCCGCATCGACGACAAGATAGAACCGGTCATTGATCTCATCGGATAGCCCGCGCGCCACTACCCGCCCGATCAAAGGCTTGGCGTCCTGTTCCGCCGGATCGTAGATCGCATAATCCTGAGCACCGCGCATGATAGCATTGCCAGCCATCTCGCGATGCAGCCTGCGAATGATATCGCCCCGCTCGCCCATCTGGCGCAAGGTGTTTTCGAGATCAGGCGCCAAACGCCATTGCCCGGGGCGCTCTTCTTCAGCCAAACCAAGGCGCTTCAGCTTTTGCAGCCGCCCTGTGCACAAGGTCTGCTGGAAGGGATCGCGCGGACCGGTCGACCGAACCACCCCATCGTCACCGACATCCTTCAGCAATCGCCGGTCGAGACTAGTGAAACGCTCTTGCTCCACCTCGCGCCGCAACCGGTCTTCGATCTCCAAATCGGTGCGCGGACCCAGATCGAGGGTGACGATTTCCGCGGCGCGTTCGCGAATGCCGTGGGAGATGTATTCCCGAGCGATGACGAGATCCTCACCTTTGTCATCCTTGCCGCGCAGGACGATATGGGTGTGAGGGTGGCCGGTGTTGAAGTGGTTGGCCGCCACCCAATCAAGCTTTGTTCCAAGATCGGCTTCCATCTGGGCCATTAGGCGGCGGATGAAGGGCTTCAGATCCTCATATTGCTCGGCATCTTCCGCCGCGACGATAAAGCGGAATTGGTGGCGGTCGCCGTCGCAGCGTTCCAAAAACTCTTTTCCATCCACCCGATCCCGTTCGGCACTATAGAGCTGACCCGGCTCACCCTCGCGCGTCACCCCATCGCGCTGGATATAGCGCAGATGCGCTTTGGCAGCGCCCAGACCCTTGCCGGCAAGTTTGGTGAAGCGCGACTTGGTCACGACCCGGCGCTGACGATAAGCGCCGCAACGATCCCGCGCTGCGAGCACCCTGCCGATCCCGGCGCCGCGACCGATCCGGCTGCCGTGAAACGTCCCTTTCCCCTTCGCGCTGCGGCCCGCGAGATTGGCGGTGTGCAACACGCGCTGCAAATAGCTCCGCTCGCGCGGAGCCCGGCTGCCGATTTTTCCGAGATGGGGTTCGAATTCGTCGTCGCGCATAGAAACTCCTTCCACGCCATCAACGCGCCGATCCCCGCAAACCGCAATTGGTGCCAAGACCGTCTAGCAATCTCAGCAGGTTGGCTGCCAGTTGGTGCCATGCTTCTCAGGCCTGGTGCCAAAATTCTCGATGTGCAGGCAGGAAAACGGCGCCATTTGGTGCCGGAGCTTTTCTCTTGCCTTCGCGCTCTTATCACCGGCGTCCCACCCCACGGTGCATCATTGTGTATCTTAGAGATGAACTGGAAGGCGCGGCGATGGCGGAATGAGCCGCGGGGCGCGCAATCAGAAGCGTGACTAGACGCACTCAAAGGCACAAAAAAAGCCGTGCCACCAAACTCGGCGGCACGGCTTTCGAATGATATTAGGCGACTTGTTCCATCAATTTCTTGGCCTTGATTTCGAGGTCAAGACGGGCGTCTTGATGGGTTTTGTGACGAGCCAAAGCTGTGATGCCTTGCACAAAATCATAGATGCTTTCGGGCTTCTTGCCCTCTTCGTTGAGGACCATTTCCACGATTTTGGCGGTCTCCGGTTTGGAAAATCCCCGTTTGCGCAAGAAGCTCTCGCGGTCCTCGTCATTGCGAGCGACAATCTGTTCCCGTGCCGCCACGATGCCAGCAACGAAGCTCTGGGAACTGGAATTGGCAAAGCTCTCCAGCGCCGGTTCGGCTTCCAGGGCAAAACGATTGGCGGCGAATTTCGAATGCCGGATGCTGATTTCTTCGAACCTTTCGGTGCCCCAAAGATTGCGGTTCTGACACACCGCACGAAGATAGAAAGAAGCGAGACCGAGCGTTTTGCTGCCGACTTCGCTGTTCCAGGCGTAAAATCCCCGAAAGTAAAGATCAGGTGAGCCGTCCGCCAGACACCCCGCTTCAATGGGATGGGTGTCATCCACCAAAAACAGAAACACGTCGCGGTCGCTGGCGTAGAGCGTGGTGGTTTCCTTGCTCACATCGACAAACGGATTGTGTGTCATGGTTGCCCAATCAAGCACGCCGGGCACTTTCCAGCGGGTGTCGCCGGTGCCGTTGCCTGCAATTTTCTGCACCGCGGCAACCAATTCGTGGTCCCAGATGCGGCCGTAATCGGGACCGGTGAGGGCGCGAAGCTCTATTTTGCCGTCTTCGGCTTCCAAGGTTTTGATGAGTTCGGCGCGATGGCTGGAAAGCCCGTATTGCAGATTGATCCCCGCCAAAGGGGCGGGCAGTCCGCGCATATATGAGGATGGCGCACCGACAAGGCTGCACAATTGCCCAAAACTCCAATGGGTCGGGGAAACGGGTTCCTCGCGTCCCGGCAGAACAAGGGAAAGCCGTTCGCTATCATCGCGGGCGGCTTCAACCTGCACGTCCCGGCTTTCCACGGTGCGGGTGGTGGCGTGATCGGCGCGGGATTTCACGCGGTCATAAAGCTCCGACAAGCTCAAATAGCGCTCGTCATCAGGCCGGGAAAACCATTCGGACGAAACCCGTTCGATGCGTTGGCCGCGCGAAATATCCACGCGATAGCTGCCGGTGACAGAGTGTTCCTTGAGAGGATTGAGGGGTTCGATAGTCATTGGGTGATCTCCTTTGAAGGGCTGGGTTCGGCGCGAGCCGAAGCGCCGCGCTGAACCCCTGCCCGTCGGCGAGACCGGGTGTAGCAAGGGCAAGGGCGGGCGCGGCGGAGGGGGATCACCCACCCGAAGGGCCCCGCAGGGCCTCGCAGCGCGAAGCGCGAGAGGTGGGGAGACCGCCGCGCCCGTTCATCGAAGACCCTTGCCCGCGCGAGGGGCAGCGCCCCTTAGCATTCCAAGAAGAAACTCTGCCGTTCGGTCTTTTGATCAGCGCGGCGAGGAGGACAACGGCACGAACAGACCACCGGTATCGGTGTTAATGATACGCGATGGTTCATGTCTCATGTGGGGTGACGGACCGGATGCGATCCGCGCAAGATACGCCTCGGTCTCCACCGGAAGCGGCTTTGTTCCTGCCAAATAAGCGCGATAGCGTGTGGGTCCGGCATTGTAGGCTGCGAACATGCCTTCCGTGCCGAATTCCTCCCACAGCATTCGCAAATAGGCAGCGCCAGCGAGAATATTGTCGTGCGGATCGTAGGGATCATCGCCTAGCTTCAGGCGCTGTCGCATCACAAGCCAAGTCTCCGGCATGAGCTGCATCAAGCCCATCGCGCCTTTGGGCGACGTGATCGGATTGCCGTTCAACGTTAAACGGCCACCGCTTTCCGCCGCCATGACACGGGCGATCCAGTCTTCCGGGATTGCGAACCGCCGCGCCGCTTCGCCGATATAACTTTGCCAGGACGCAACCGCAGTATCCGCAAAAGCCGATTTGTTCGGCGGTGCCGGACAAGCGAAAGGCGGCGTAAAAAACAGCACGCAGGCCGCGGCGGCGCTCACCAAATCCATAGCGGCCTCAGTTTTCCAAGAACCGCATGGCGCGACACCGGCCCGAAATACCGCCCGTCGAAGGAGGACGGGACATCGGCCATCAACAAAAATACCTCATCGGGGCGCAGGATTTGGCAGCCGGACCAGTGGGGAAGCGGACGATGGCTTGCGTCCCGTTCCTGGCGTAGTGCCGCGATGTGACCATTGATGACGATGCGGTTGCCATCGGCGCAGATCTTGTCGCCCGCAAGAGCGGCAATACATTTGACCAGCGGCACATTAAACGGCAGGTAGCCGCGCTTTGCCGCCAACGGGCGCACCCAGTGTGGCGGTTTGGCGAGCACAAGATCGCCGCGGCCAAAATCACGGATGGGCAAAAGCCGATAGAGCCCGATAGGCGCGCTCGCGGTTGCGTTCCAGACAAGACGCGGTGCGTGCGGCGCGAACAAAGCCGCGGCGGCACCCCCGGCGACCAGGAGAATGGCGCCTCGCGGGCTCATGACCGCCGCCCCTCCGACCACGCATCGAGATCATCGATGTGATAGAAAATGTGGCGCCCATGACGGCGATAGCGCGGCCCGACCCCACGCATGCGCATGTGAATGAGCGTGTGAGGCTTAAGGCCGAGATAGAATGCCGCTTCTTTGGAACTGAGAAACGGGCTGCCGCTACGGGCCGCGGTAGCGCGGCGGTTAGCATCTTCATCATCGCTTTCAGGTGGCTTCGGCATCGTGTCGCCCTGTGGCTGGTCGTTGGCGATGCTGAAGCTAGGTGGCTCACGAAATGCGCGGCACCGGCAGATTGAGCCCCCTCGCAACTTGCCGGAAAAAAGAAAGCCCCCGCACCGGAGCGCGGGGGCGATGAGGCATCAGTTGGCCGGATTCCACAGAACCGCAAAGACGTTCGGATCGTCCTGACCGGCGGCGGGACCGAGATTGGCGTAGAGTTTCTTCGGCCCGAAGGCGGGATCGGCAAGGCTCAACGAGACGTAATCTTCGCCGGAATTCTTGCCGCGTTTGACCCAGCCTGCGCCGATTTCGGTGGCCTTTGAGAAGACCCGGTAGTCGGGCTGCTTGCTGCCGTTTTTGGCCGAATTGGGCAGGATATCGATGGGAGCGCGGAACGCGAGAGTGCGAAGTTCTCCGTGATAGGCGTCGTCCCGCTTCGTGACGTGACCGATGGCTGGCATGTTCGTCTCCAATGTGATCGCGGGAAGACCATTCTTCCTTGCGATGGCGGACCGGTAATGGGCGGAAGCCGGGCACCCGAACCTTAGGCCGCAGCGCAGCGAAGGACCGGAGCGGACGGGAAATTTGAAAGCGCAGGCGACCCGCGAGGAGCGCGCCTTGGCGCGCGGGGAAATTTCTAAGGCCCGCGATGGTTTCGGAAGGACCGCGCCCGCCCATAGGTCTGGCGCCGAGAACAAGGAAAGAAAGGTTTGAAACCCACGCGATGAGAGACGCGATCAGCCAGACGGGCACCCCGCAGACGGGATAGGCGCATCGGAGAAGGAACCTCGCCCGCCTTCACCCATGATCAGCACGATACTGGGCGGCAGCAGAATGAGGCCAATTCATCCGAGTAAAGGCACATAGAAGAAAGCGCGATTGCGTCTCCCGCTACACAACATATGCGACATGATACCATGAAAAATACCATGTTGGCTGGCTGCTGTTTCAGCGCTTGATATCGGTAATCTTGAGCACCGCTGCCGTCGCCGCTCTGGTTGCGCGTGTCGCCTTGGCGTCTTGCGTGAGATCGATGCCGTAGGTGGGGTAGATCTTTTTCAGTGCGGGCAGCCAATCCATCTCGGTCAGGCGACCGGCAAAGCACATTTGCAGCACATCAAAGGCAATGGCCGCGGCGGTCGACGCGCCCGGGGATGCTCCGAGCAAAGCGACGAGCGATTTGTCCGCGGCTGCAATCAACTCCGTGCCGAATTCGAGCCGACCACCGAGGTCGGCTTCATCCGGCTTGATAATCTGGACGCGTTGTCCCGCGACCGCCAGCTTCCAGTCGCCGCGCTTCGCCGTGGGAAAGAACTGGCGGAGCATTTCGAACTGGTGATGGTGACTCTGGAATACCTGGCCGATGAGATACTCCTCCAGGGCGACATTATCCTTGGCGACATCGATGAGCGGCAGGAGGTTGTTGGGCGTGATGGTTTCGAACAGATCGGCCAGCGAGCCGTGCTTGAGGAATTTGGTGGAAAATCCCGCATACGGCCCGAACAAAAGCGAGGTCTTTCCGCCAATAATGCGGGTATCGAGATGCGGCACCGACATCGGCGGCGAGCCGGTCGAGGCCTTGCCGTAGACCTTGGCGTGATGGCGCTGCGATACGGTATCAACATCGCACCTAAGCCAGATGCCGCTGACAGGAAAGCCACCGATGCCCTTGGCCTCCGGAATACCGGATTTCTGCAGAAGTTCGATCGCGGCGCCGCCTGCGCCTATAAAGACGAAGCCGGCCGACACGCTATGCCGCGTACCATCATTGTTGTTTTCGAACGTCACGGTCCAGCGGCCATCCCTGGCGCGTTCGATGGCAACGACCTCGCTTCGATAGCGCAAATCCAAGCCCTCCGCCGCAAGCCGGGCAACGAGCAGATGCGTGAGGGCGCCATAATCGACATCCGTGCCGGTTACTATCCGCGTGGCAGCCACCTTCGCGGCCGGATCGCGGCCTTCCATCACCAATGGCGCCCAGCTTGCAATTTCGGCGTGGTCCTCGCTGTATTCCATGCCGTGATAGCAGTGGTGCGCGCTCATGGCGGCATAGCGTGTCTTGAGGAAGGCGACATTCTCCGCTCCCCAGACAAAACTCATATGCGGACAAGGATGAAGAAAGGCGCGCGGATCGGGAATGGCGCCGCTCGTCACCAAATATGCCCAAAGCTGTCGCGAGACGTCGAATTCGGTATTGACCTTGAGCGCCTGGGAAATGTCGATGCTGCCGTCAGAGCGCTGGGGTGTATAGTTCAACTCGCAATTGGCGGCATGGCCGGTGCCGGCATTGTTCCAGCCCATGGAACTTTCCAGGCCGCAATCCTCGAGCCGCTCGATCATGGTAATCCGGAGCGATGGATCAAGCTCGTGCAACACCGTGCCGAGGGTCGCGCTCATGATGCCAGCTCCGATCAAGAGAATGTCGGGATTGTCCATCACAGAGCTCCTTTTTGGGGTTCGAAATGGAGATCGGCCCCGTCTTCATAAACGACATAAGCGCGGCGCCAGGGCTCCGAGCCGATCAAGCGCCAGCGATGGCCTGTTCCGCTGTTGTCCTGTGCGAGCAGTGCATCGCCGGGCCGGATCACGAAGGTGGCACCGGACTTGACTTCGAATTCGATCGTGCCCGACAGGGTCAGAACGAATTGCGGCTGGGGGTCCTGATGCCAATCGAAAGAGCCCGCCGAGGTCTCCTGAAAAGAAAGCTCATGAACAGCAATCGGCAAACCCGAGGCTTTACCGTGAAGGCCGGCCCCGATCACGAGTTGACCTTCCTCAAACAGTGAATTGCCGTCCGGACCGGTCCACAGTCTGACGCAGCGGATCATTTCAGTCTCTCCTTTTTACGCACCGGATAGGCCTTTGCCGACCATGGCGAGCGGGCGGATGGTTTGATCGAACAGATTCTCATCCACCAACCCAGAGGCGAGCGCGGCCTGTTTCAGCGTTAGGCCCTCGGCAATGGCTCTCTCGGCGATACGGGCGGCGTTCTGATACCCGATGACCGGCGAGAGCGCGGTCACCAGCATGACGCTGCCCTCCACATAGGATTTGATCCGCTCTGGGACAATTTCGGTCCCCACGACTGAGAATTCGCGGAACCGATCGCAGCCATCGGCGAGGATGCGGATTGAATGCAACACGGCGTTGATGATGATGGGGCGCATCGCATTCAACTCGAAATTTCCCTGGCTGCCCGCGAACGCCACCGCGCTGTCATTGCCGAGAACCTGAATGGCGATCATCACCATGGCCTCGCATTGGGTAGGATTAACCTTTCCAGGCATGATGGAGGAGCCAGGTTCATTGGCCGGAAGCTTCAACTCGCCTAGACCGCACCGCGGGCCAGATGCGAGCCAACGCATATCGTTGGCGATTTTCATCAGCGCGACAGCGAGACCGCGCAGTCCTGCGGATGCGCGCACCATGGCATCGAGCGAACCTTGTGCCGCAAACTTGTTCGGGGCCGTGACGAAAGGCCGACCGGTCAATTCGGCAACCTTGGCCGCGACGTCATTCGAAAAACCCGGCGGCGCATTCAGGCCCGTTCCGACCGCTGTGCCGCCAATTGCCAATTCGTGGAGCCCGGCGCGGCTCGCCTCCACCGCCACGATACAGGCGCGTATCTGCCCCGCCCAGCCATACCATTCCTGGCCTACGGTCAGAGGCACTGCATCTTCCAGATGCGTGCGACCGATTTTGACGACATCCATCCAGCCCTCGGCTTTGGCTTCGATCGTATCGGCGAGGTGCCGAACCGCGGGAAGGAGCTGGTCGTCGATGGCCATCACCGTGGCGATGTGCATCGCCGCAGGAAATGTGTCGTTCGACGACTGCCCCATATTCACGTCGTCATTGGGACCAATCGGATGCTGCGAACCGAGCGTCCCGCCGAGCAATTGGATCGCTCGATTCGACAACACCTCGTTGACGTTCATGTTCGATTGCGTGCCCGAGCCTGTCTGCCACACAAACAGAGGAAAATGATCATCCAGCTCGCCCGCGATCGCCTCGTCGGCGGCGCGCACGATCGCCTCGCACTTCCACCGCGGCAGCCGCCCCGCAGCCGCGTTCACCAAAGCGCAGGCTTTCTTGACGTAACCATAAGCACGATAAACGGCCTTCGGCATGCGGTCTCCGCCGATGTCGAAATGAAGCAGCGACCGCTCCGTCTGCGCTCCCCAATAGCGATCCGCCGGCACGGCGACTTTGCCCAAACTGTCGAATTCCTCACGGCTGCCCGTCGCATCAATGCCGATGGGAAGCAGCTTGAGCTCAGGAACATCCGTCAACTCAGACCTCCTCACGGGCGTTCGCTGGGATAGTCGGGTCTGATCTCACGCAGATATTGTCGGAAACGGGGAAAATTGAAGCCGATGCGCATAAAGACACCGGCAGCGCCCCGCACAGATTGCGGCCCGAAGAAATGCGCAGATTAAGACAATGGCGCTGGGATCCGCCAAGAATGCTTGCCGTTCCCGCTTTAGTGTCAATCCCGGTTTAGAGCAGGAGCAAAGCTAAGAGCTTGTTGTCCGCCCAGCCGACGGCCGTTCTTGTACATGGGCCGATGGCTCGAGTTGGCAGCGAGTCATTCCGCCTCTCTCGGGGAACCAAATCACAAAAATGCGGACCGTACCCGCTGACGTCTGAAGCAAAACCCTGTCGCCCTCGTTACCTCAATTTACAACGATTAACAAACGCATGCGTCGTACATCAGGCATTATGGGCCGTATTTCAACGGCTAAACCATGGGTCTGCAGGCATTTGAGACGAGCGAGATCAATTCGGCGGCACGAAATACCGTCGCAGTACGCAGTTCCGTGACGGCAGTCACATATCCGAAAAAGCATTGGAACGGCTTGGTGGCGGAAGTAGACGAATTGCGAGGCCCCGGCTGCCATTTAGCGAAAAAATGCGCCGACCGCGCTTGGCTGGCCGTTTGCCTTGAAGAACGGGGAGGTCATGTCGAGTTGCGTGCAAAACTCGACCATACAGAGTCGCGGCCATGGCACGGCGATGCTCGGCTCTATCTGGTACCCGCAAGATTGCCGGTGTGGGAGCGCGCCGATCACATTGCCTTTGCACGACGCATCTCCTTTTTCTTCGACGCTGCGCGGCTGGAAGAAGCCGGACACGATACGCAATTGCTGCTCCAGCTTTCTCACATTGCGGTATTCTCCGATCCCGCCATTCGCCAGATCGCCACCATGCTTGCCACCGAAACGCTACAACAGGAGCCCAATGGACGTCTCTACGGTGAGAGTCTTGTCATGGCCCTTGCCGCGGCACTTCTGGCCACGGCCGGCAAAGCTCAATCGCAAGCGCACGGCGGACTGGCGCCGCGAACCCTGCAACGGGTCATCGATTATCTGGAAGAAAAGTGGCGCGATCAGGTTTCGTTGGCCGAACTGGCGAAGCTGGCCAACATTTCCCAATCCCATTTCGGCCGCGCCTTCAAAGCCTCGACGGGCGCTCCGCCATCGCGTTGGCAGACGAATATCCGCATCCGTCATGCCCAGGACATGCTGCTTTCGGCCGAGCAGTCTTTGGCCGACATTGCTCTCAATACCGGCTTTGCCGACCAAAGCCATTTCACCCGGACGTTCCGGCAGGTTGTCGGAACCTCGCCCGGCGCTTGGCGCAAATCGCGCGGGTGATCACGCCGTCTTGTGCGGCTGATGCAATAGAATGGCAAGCGCGAGCAGCGGCGGAAGTGCGTAGCTTGCCGCTCCAGCAAAATGCACCAGAAGCGCCGCCGCGGCACAGCCGAACGCAAACGACAGGATGCTGGTGCCAAGGCGTACAAACCGGCCCCGAATGACCGCGGTCTCGTCTCCCGCTTTTCCGGCCACAAGATCGGCGATATCCAACATTGCCTGTGTGGTAGAGCCGGTCATCAAAGTCGATGGCGGGATCTGCGGCAGATGAATGCGTTGCGCGCCGTTCTGGATTGCCATAGCCGAGACGAGAACCATTCCGGTGATCAGCGCCGGCCATTGGTCGCCGCCGAGGAATGGGCTGAACCGAAAGGCTAGTACAGCCGCCGCAAGAAATAGCACGAGCATCAGGCACAGCATCATCGGCAGAGGCGCCCGCCCGCGCCGTTCCAGGCCATGGGCGAGCAATCGCGTTACGATAATTACCAGACAGAAAACCGGCAATGCCAGAAGCTTTGCCGTTATACCGCTGTTGCCCAACACTAGGGCTGCGCCGAGCGTGACGAAATTTCCGGTGACGTGGGCGGCGAATAGCCCCTGTAAGCTCAAGAAACTGAGTGTATCGACATAGCCGCCCAAGATACTAAGCAAAATCGCAACGCGGTTTATCGTAGGATTCATTGTTCACCAGCCGGTCTTGAGTTCCATGCCAAGGAGCAATGGCGATTTGCGGACCACCGGAACGAGCGCCGTTCTGATCACGGAGCGACCGCGTGAATCTCGGCCACATAGCCTCCCGGGAACTGCACCATCGCCGCTTTACGATTACCGGAAATGGCCGGCTCATTCACCACCGTCACGCCGGCCGCTTTGGCCTTCATAAGCGTCGCATCGAGATCCGGAACTTCATACCCCGTCGTTTCGCGCCCATAAGGCCAGGGCAATTGCCCATTGGTCACCAGCACCACCATCTTGCCGTAACCGGATTCGATGCGGACCCGGCGATAGGTCGTGCCTGGCTTGCCGATTTCTTCGCCTGGGGCGTTAGCCACATCGGACACCACGTTGGCATGCGCAAACGCGACGAAATCATGGATGAAGGCGTTGGCGGCATCAGGCGAAACATAAACCCGGTTTTCCGGCACGGTGGCGAGCGCGGGATAATTCGGGGCTGTTGTGTGCCAATAGAGCTGCATGTTCACCCCGCCCGGCCAAGTGATCACCGCATCCTTGCCGATCGGATCGAGGAAGGTCGACACCAAAACCGTCGCGCCCGCTTTCCGTGCGGCTTTCACGGCGGCGTCGATATCGGTGACGAGATATCCGGTGCGTTCCGCCCCGAAGGGATAGGGAACCGGGGTCTTGAAGCCGAACGTCGAAATCGTTCCGACCGGCGTAAGCGCCAATTGCGACACGGTCTGGCTCGGAGTCGGCGTGACTTGAAACACGCCTTGCTTGGAGAGCTTACCGCCGAACGTAGCGACGAAACTCGCCATGAAACGATCGTAGTCCTCCGGCGCGACATACACATGTGTGGTATCGTATTGTGGTCCGACGGAGAAATTCTTGGCTTCAAGCGGCGTGACCCAAAGGCCAGCCAAAGCCACACCTGCAAGCACGCCAACTGTAAATTTACGCATCCGAAACGTCCCTCTTCAGCCATCACAGCGCTTGGCGTGCTCCGCAACCAAAGCCGCCATCACCAGACCTACGATCAATCCCATATGCTCGAAGAAACTGTTAGCGCCATGAATTGCGCCTGCCCGCTCGAGTTCCAGAAATCATAGGCGACCAGACTGGCAATCAAGGTCAAGAGGGTCAATCCGCCCGCTGCCAGCCAGACAAACCTTCCCCAAACGATGGGAACGGGACCTACCAGTTCCAACGTGATCGCAGCCACGGCCCAAACCGCGGCCGGTTGCCGGCGCCCCGAGGACGCCGGCCAGGGCGAAGCCTTTCCCCTCCGTCCGAATTTAATCACCAGCACGCTGTTTGCTTAACAAACAAAAAACTGCGATTCTGACGGTCTGAACACAACTCACTTCAGAAGTGATGAAACCTTTCACAGGTTCGACCTGCGGGGTCGGACAACAGCGTTATGGCCATGGTTCGGGGGAAAATTGTTGGGCGCGTGTCGTGCGAACATTGTGGTCACCGGGCCACCAACGTCGCTCCGCCCGAGATGCCGCCACAAGCCGATGGGAGACCTAGAATGGTGCGACGGCCGAGACCAAGCCCAGATCCGAACATCATTGCTTGCGCTCCCGACGTGCCAGAACTGACCGATTATGACTACACGTTATTTATTTGCTACGTGCGCCTGCTCGACGCCGAGAAAGAGGGCGCCGATTGGCGGGAAGTGGCAAAAATCGTCCTCAAAGCCGATCCTGACCGAGATTTTGTTTACGCCAAGCGCTGCTACGACACCCATCTGGCACGGGCCCATTGGATGACGAAGCACGGCTACCGCCATTTGCTGCGTGAAGCCGACGACGAGTGGTAATTCCACAAACTCGCCTCAACACAAAAATGCGCAGTGACCGCGCTCCACCAACGCTCGTCCGCGTGCAATCGCGTGTCGCACCTGATCGCGAAGGTTTTCTCTGGGATCACGCCAATCGCGTTCAACACGCTCGCGTCCGTAGAGCGTCAACGCGATCTCACGTTGGGGCAGACCGAAAAGCCAGCCGTCCAGGGCTTTAAGAACAAAGGTCAGACGCTTGGCGTGCGGATCCGCCGGGAAATGGCGTTCTAGAAATCCTTGGCCTGCCCGGTATGCCTGAAAGCAGGCCAGACTCTGATTTTGGCGGGAAAACAGCGATGGCGCTGCAGCGGTATCAAACACCAGCGTAACTGGATGAAGAAGACTTTGGCCGCGAATGCAGAGTTGCAAGGTCCGCACACCATCCCGGACAGTTACGTGTTGCAACCCATCTGGAGCAATAAGCAAGCTGGTATGTAATGGGCTTTCGGCGAAGATAAATGGCATTGCCCTCTTCCGGACGGGTAGTGCCAACAAATGCAATACTTTGGGGCACACACCAGGCTCCCAGAAGACCGTGGCCGAACGGGCGTCGTCGTCGGGCGAGGTAGCGAAGAGGCAATGGCCACCAAATTTTAGCCGTCGGCCATCAATCACTGTGAACCGATTGCCTACCTGCCGGATATACCGGGAATTGTCGTGGCAAACCTCTCGAAATCTCTCATTGCGGCGCAGGTATTCCCACGCGAATGCCAATCGCGGAAAGCGCTCAAAACCTTCGTATCCGGTCCGCCAATTGGGCGGTGCGCTCATGCTTACCATTGTCGGTCATCTCCACCCCCATTGAGCAACACATCCCATTTCCCACATGTCTCACGCAGCCTGCATCACAGGGGCCCAGAGTACGGGACCAGGTAGCCCGCCAAGTTCGCGCAAACGCGCTAGCGCTGCGGCCGATACTTCGAGATAGCCCGCCACCGCCATCGTGGTACCAATCGCGCGAGACGGTCCTAATCGTTCAAGCGGCCAAGTGGCCCGCCGCAGA
The DNA here is from genome assembly GCF_011761565.1 of Rhizomicrobium palustre. Lineage (NCBI taxonomy): Bacteria > Pseudomonadati > Pseudomonadota > Alphaproteobacteria > Micropepsales > Micropepsaceae > Rhizomicrobium > Rhizomicrobium palustre. The sequence continues at coordinate 1,042,070 of NZ_JAASRM010000001.1, forward strand.
ATGCGTTCCATCCGCACATCCGTAACGGTGAGGATTTTTCTGAGGGCTTTGGCCAAGCCAAACTCCACCATGCCCGCGAAAAGTTCATAAGTCGATTTCGCAATCCCACCAGCCGCTTTCGGCGTATCGCTTTGGAGGTCGAGCGCAAAGCGGCTGCTCTCCCAGATGTCGTGCGCTGCAGGGGCCGCCCCTTCGGGCACAAGGGCCGGAAAGGCATCACGCAACATGGTGGAGCCTTTTGATGGCAGAAACCGAACACATCCTTGCAAACGTCCATCATGAGCTCGCAGCAGCAGATAGGCTGGTCGCAAGGCATCAAATCCATCGGCCTCCATATCACCGGCGGTCTCCACTTCCCAGCCCAGCCGCTCCTTGAAGACACGGTAACGTAAGCGATGCATCTCAGCGAGATGCTCCCTGAACTCGCCATATCGATCGGGCGTAATCAATTGGATCACAATGAGCCTCCATGCGTAGTACCGGCATGAAAGCGGAAAACATGGACGTGCGGAGCCCCCAAACTCTTATGGGGCGGGTGCTAGGAACATTTGCTGCCGTCCTGCGTTGCACGGCCCAGTAATCTCGCGATTTGACTCTTGGTCCGGACGCCGAGCTTTCGTTTGGCATTTTCAATATGCCAAATAACCGTGTTCTCACTGATCTGAAGAATTTGGGCGGTTTCCCATGCGGTTTTGCCCTCCGCGACCCAACGGATGCAATCAAATTCCCGCGGCGTCAGCCCAGCCATACTGTCGGGCGGTCGATCATCGAGCTTTCGTCGCACCTGAAAATGCAGACATAGCGACATCAATTGAAGAACGCGCTTATTCTGCTCAATGATCTGCAAAAACTCCCGGCGCGGCGCATCCGATGCAAACGTGACCGCCGCAACCGGCCCGTGACCGTCCTGCACCGGAATCGTAAGACCGCAACGAATTCCGAACTCCGCGGCCTCATCGAAGAATTGCGCTTCGGCAGGGGTTATTTCGCTCGCCGGAGTGCTTATCCCCCACTCGAACGGCTCGTCCCATTTGTGGGCTTGAGCGATAACGGGATCGAGCTTCTCATAGTGCTGTCGCAGATAGTGATCGGTCCAGAGAACTGGGTAATTGGAGATTAGTGCCGCAGGAGCGAGCTGATCGCGCGGCATCCGAAGATAGGCAAAACACGAGAGGTCGAAACTCGTTATTGCCTCAGCCATGGCAAGCTGGAACTCGCCTACGTCCCGGCAGATGTTCAGTTGATCAAGGAATCTTTGGAAGATGCGCTGCATCACTCTTACCAGAGTAAAAGCCAGCGATGATGACTATGCGAGCTCTAGACAGTCAATCAGCAGCTTGGTGTTAAGCAAAAGCAACTCGTGAGAGCCCAACTTATCCGTAGCCGCAGCGCAATTTTGTGGCTAACAATGATGCCCTAAAGTCCATTACCCCGGCTGCTCTGTTTTGACTACTTAGCGATGCAGACTAGCTTAGGTATAGGTCATTCATTACGTGAGGAAGCCGTTGTCGCTATGGCGGTGCTTAGGGCGCGAGGCCATTAAGGCGAATACCACCCCATCAGAGTAGTGGCACAGAACTGGGGCCGAGATATCAGGCGGGCATCCCAACAAATCCGGATTTACCTCTTTTAACCGGTACCGCCAGCGACTCTTTGCTATTTTGATTGGGCCAACCCGAAAAAGGCGACCTGGCTGGTCCAGACGCAAGTTGGCTACTGCAAAGGATTTGGGCATTGCGCGCCATCTCTGCGACGACCACCTCGTGGCCGCCCCGGTAGCGCCCGTGCCGAACGAACAGTGTGGAACCTGAGCAAAACCATGCCTCACATGCTCACCCCCCTGACGCTGTCAGATGCGAAACGGATGCTGCAGACTGACGAGGACAAGGCGACCAGTCTCGGCATTGTCCACAATATCGCGGTGGTCGATGCTGGCGAGGCCCTCATCGCGTTCGCGCCAAGACGGCGCGCTCACTGGGAGTATCGACCTTGCCATCGGCAAGACGAAAACAGCCCGCATGTTCGACAAGACGAGATCCAACACACGATCAAGACGATCTCGTTCAACGACATCAACAAGAATATCAACCTGATGCACGACTACAAATCGTCGGGCGCGCGGTAGTGACGTTCTGAAGGATTGGACACTGAAGGACAAAACCGAAAGGTGCGACATGAGTAACGTCAATGACGAAAATGCCTCGAACCTCAGGCGGCGGGACGTCATCCATTTGACAGGTCCGGCGATCATAACAGGTATGGCCGGTGGCGCACTTTCAACAGCACCTGCGCGGTCGCAACCCACCATCAGCGACCGTGACGGCGCACCTCTGGGCGTCCGACTGCAAGGCGTGCAGCATTTCGGCCTTACCGTTCAGAATATGGAGCGTGCTTACGAGTTCTACACGCAGGTACTAGGCGGAACCGAAGTATTTCGGCACGGCAACTTCCACGGTGATACGGTTCAGAATACGCTGCTTGCCGACCAGGAAATTCTCGCCACTGAACGCGGCATCGATCCCCAAACCATCGGCGTGCCCGATCTACGCTCCGGGGTCCAGCGTCTAGATGTGCGATTCATCCAGTTCGACAATGTGGTTATCGAACTCCTGCAGTATCGCGACGCAAGCCAGCCCATGGGTAGCTCCAAGTCGTTCGCGGAGCCGGTACAGCATATGAGCCCGGCCTATCCGCGCATGATGCACATCTGCTTTTATGTGCGCGACGACGTCGACTTCAACAAATTCATCGCCGACCTTGAAGCCGAGTCCGCTCGGCGCGGCATGGCACAAGTGCGCGCCAACAGGTCGATCCGCGTCACCACCGAACAGCAACGCAAGGCAGCCCCGCGCGACGCCAATACCACCAAAGTCACCGAACCGCCGTCAGACGGCTGGGAACTGATCTATTGCAAGGGGCCTGAAGGTGAGCAGCTAGAATTCGTGCGCGTGCTCGGGCCGGTAAAGAAGCGGTTCGGCGACGCCTTCGCCAAACGGCAGGCGCTTGTGGGTGCCCGCTAAGGACCTTCACTTCGAAAAGGGAAAGGTCATGCGAAAACATTTACGTCCACCCGTTCTTGTAGTGATCATGGCCGCCATCGTGGAGCTAGCGATGGTCTCGCCGATGGCGGCGCGCGAACGCGCAGCACCCCCCTATTCCCGGATACCCGAAGATGCTTGGTCGATCGTTGCGCAGGTCCACGCCAAGCCCGGAAAGGAGGATGAACTGCGCAAGGTAACGCTGCCGCTGGTCGCGCTTGTTCGCAGTGATCCGAAAAATCTCGTTTACTTCCTCCAGGAAGATCGCGAAACGCCGGGGCATTTCGTGTTTTACGAAGTCTTTGCGACCCGCGCCGATTTCGAGGCGCATAACGCGATGCCCTATGTACAGCAATGGTTCGCGCGGCTGCCCGAACTCGCTGACGGCGGCGTCACAGTGATGCAAATGCGCGTACTGAACGAACCATCCAAGTAACGCTGTGGGATAAACACCGGCGATACACCTTGCAAGAAAGGACGCAGCGATGACGATGAAACATACCGGCCAATGCGGTGGCGAAGCGGCGACCTTCCTCGGCATTCCGCAAGATACATTTCCGCTGAAAAGCGGTCAGCCGAAAGCCTTCCACTACATCGCGGGCTCGGGAAAGGGGCTCGACTGGGCCGCTGCGCTATCCCTGCCGCAATACTATGCCATGCCGGGCTGAACGTCCGATGCCCCCATTCCAACGATCAATCGAGGAGAAAACCATGACCCAACATGTCTTGTTCATCGTCACCAACGCACCAGTCATTGGCCCGCACAATCGCAAGACAGGCTTCTTCTTCGCCGAAGTGGCCCATCCATTCGACGTGCTCGACAACGCAGGAATCGCAATAGAGTTTGCGTCTCCCGCCGGTGGCTGGACGCCCTACGATGCATATGACGAGAAAGACCCTGCCCAGAAGGGTTTTCTCGAGAGCAAGGCCTTCCGGCGGCTGAATCACAGTCGGAAATTGTGCGAAGTAGACACGGCCGATTATGATGCCATCCTGGTGCCCGGCGGGCTCGGCCCCATGGTCGACATCCAGCGCAATGCGGATGTCCAGAAGGCCATTGTGCGCGCCTGGACCACGGGAAAGATCGTTACCGCCGTTTGCCACGGTCCTTGCGCCTTGCTCGGTGTCAATCTCGGTGATGGCACACCATTCGTGCGCGGCAGGAAACTGACATCGTTTTCGACAAAGGAAGAATACGACTACGCCCGCGAAGACGTACCCTACGAACTCGAAGATGCGCTAAGAGCTGAGGGAGCCGAGTACTCGTCTGCATCCAACTGGCAACCTCACGTCGTCGTCGATGGTCGGCTTATTACCGGCCAGAACCCAGCCTCGGCGGGACCGCTTGGAAAAGAACTGCTCGCCGCCCTAAAACGAGCTGCCGTTCCAGCGTGAACTGATGAGGTGCAATACGCGATTTGCCGATTGGCTTAGGAGGCGTCTTGCTGTGATTTGAGCCGCCTTCCTTCGCGAGTGAACTGTATGGAACCGATCAAGGTATTGCTTCAAACCACCATCCCTGTGGCTGTGGACGATTGGTCAATTTCGCGCTTCAGCCGTTTAGCGGAATTTCTGCGCAACGAACGCGACGCCGAGGGACGCCCGATTTTTGAGGTCACAACGCGTAATCGCGATCCCCTGGGATCGCCGGACGCCGTGCTGTCCAGACTTGATCGGAGCGAGTTCGACGAAATGTGGCTGTTCGCCGTGGATGTCGGCAATGGCCTAACGACAGAAGATTGCGAGGCGATTTCCAATTTCCGCCGCAAAGGCCGCGGGCTCCTCGTGACCCGGGATCATATGGATCTCGGATCGTCTGTTTGCAATCTTGGGGGCGTCGGAAAGGCCCATTACTTTCATTCACGGAACCCCGATCCGGACGAAGCAAACCGCAAGGTGGACGATCTCCAGACAACATATATCTCGTGGCCGAATTTCCATTCAGGAGCCAACGGCGATTTCCAGACAATTGAGGTTCTGAGTCCGATACACCCCGTCTTGGCAGACCCCACCTCACCGACCGGCGCCATACGTTTCCTGCCGTCTCATCCGCATGAGGGGGCGGTTGCGGCCCCAGTTGATGAGCACGCGCGCGTTATTGCGCGGGGCGTGAGCAAAGTTTCCGGACGCCCATTCAACCTGGCGGTGGCCTTTGAGCCCGGTGAAAGGGCCGGCCCCGCGATAGCGCAAAGCACATTCCACCACTTCGCAGACTATAATTGGGACACCAGAAGTGGCGCTCCCAGCTTTGTGGATGAACCTCCCGGCGATGGCATGCTGCGGGAACCGCAAGCCATCGCTGATACGCATCGCTATGTCCGCAATGTCGCCCTTTGGCTTGCACAAAGCTCCCTCCTGTCGGACCCTCCGCCAACATGACGGGATCAAATCCGCTACACTCATCCTCGATCTGCAGAACAAGACGATCGCGAGGATATTCCGTCCTGGCGCGAACCGCGTCGGAATGAGGCTGATATTGAACAGAGCCTCGCATCCGATCTCAATCACTTCGTCCAGGACCTGCGGTTAAGCCGGCGCGTAAAACGCAATCAATACACGTGAGCGATGTCAAACGCCTCTTCAGATCGCCAGTGTTTCACCATCGGCGGGAATGAGGAGATGCTGATCGTATCCGTCCCGTTTCGCGAAGGCACGCAGGTCAGCTCGGCTGAGGATGCAGTGATTGACGGCTTCCATGTGGCTGGCGATCAGCATGGCGTTCGGCGCGGCACGATGCACGGCGAGCACATCGGCAGGCCCCATGATGATCGGATCGAGTCCGATCACCGTCGCCATGCCGGCGTTTAGTACAATCACGTCCGGAGAGTGATGGGCAATGGCGCGCTTGACCTCAGCGTTCCAGATCGTATCGCCGGCGACATAAAGAGTCTTGTGAGCAGGATGGCTCATGACGAAGCCGCTGACGGGGCCGAGGATCTGCGGCAGTGCCTTCAGGGCTGCGTCGGTACCATGCTGCCCGCCAGTACGGTTCAGACGCACGCCATGAAACTCGGTATTTTCGGTCAGCAATCGCACATCTGAGAAGCCCGCAGATCGGAGCTGGGCAGCGTCCTCGGCATTCTGCGCGAAGATCGGCAGCGACTTGTTCAGCTTGGCCTTCGCTGCCTCGTCCCAGTGATCGGGATGCAGGTGCGTCACGACGACGGCATCCACGTCGACGATCGAGGCGAGCGGTATGGGCAGCGGCACCAGCGGGTTGCGCCGCTGGCTGTTCGCCGTACCCTCGAAGCCAGGATAGGCGTCTTTGTCTCCCAGCAATGGGTCGACCAGGAAACGAACCCCGCCATAATCGATGCGCAAGGTCGCGTTACGCACCTGGGTCAGGCTCGCGCTTCGGGTAGAACGCTCAGTAATGGCACTGGCCGAGCCGTGCGCGACGAGTAGCGCCGAGCCAAGCAGCGCACCGCTACCCATGGCGATTGTCTGTCGGCGTGTCATTGATTTCGGCATGTGTGTAGCATCGACCATCTAACATTCTCCCTCAACTCCGATTGTTCTTCGGCGTTTCCGGGCGGGCGGCGCACGCGCCGCCGCCTAGAACTTTAGGTTAGTGGGTGTCGGCGGCCGCAGCCTCAATGAAGGCGGCGACTTCCTTGGGATGAGACAGCATCACGGCGTGGCTGCTGTGGATCTCGGTCAGTTTGGCCTTGGCGCGGGTCGCCATAAAGCGCTGGGTGGTCGGCGAGACCATGTGGTCCTGTGTCGTCAGCATCCAGTGGACCGGTTTGTCATTCCACGCCGCCTTGGTGAGCTTGGGCTGCACCGCACCGAGCCCCCAGGGAACTTGCCCCACCGCCATGAAGCCGGTGACCGAGATATCGACATCCTGGGCAAAAGCAGTTGGGAACTTGGCGGGATCGACAATGATGAACCCGTCGTCCGGCGGCAGCAGTGGCGGACCGGACTCGCCCGGCACCGGCCGGGTGGCGAGCTCGAACACCGATTCCCCGGCATCGGGCGCGAGCGCCGCGATATAAACGAGGCTCTTCACCTTGGGATCGGTGCCGGCTTCGGTGATGACCGCGCCGCCATAGCTGTGGCCGACCAGCAGGACCGGCTTGGTCGCCCTGGCGATCACCTGGCGCGTCGCCTCGACATCGCCATCGAGCGTAACGGTCGGGTTCTGGACGACTAACACCTCATAACCGTCGTGTGTCAGGATGTCGTAGACGGACTTCCATCCCGAGGCATCGACAAAGGCGCCGTGCACCAAGACGATCGAGACGGGCTTATCAGGGGTCTGAGCGGCGGCGGAAGCGATGGTAGCCATGGCGAGAAACACTCCTGTAATAAGATGTTTCATTGACGTCACTCCAGGTTGAACGGGTCGCACGCTTCCGGAACGGAGCGCGCATCACCAAGTTGGGATCTTGTTCGGTACGCTGTCAGGCGAGGCCGAGCTTGCGATCCAGCGCTGCGATAGGTGCCTTAGCAATCGGATGGTCTGAGCGTGGGTTCTGGCCGGTGATCAGTTCGCGATTTTCGATGACATAGGGCTCAAAGTCCGACCGGTTATCGATGCGCGCAGCATTCGAACCGATGACGACGACCTTTCCTTTGCTCATGACGTACTCCGTTGCGTTGATCTGCCGAAGCAGCAGCTCACGTCTAATACGCTCGCGTCCGGGGTCTCGGTCGTGAATTGCGGTTAGGTTGGGTTAAGAGAGAACATTGCCCCACAAGAGAGCCTGGTTGATGGTGCTAAAGATCAGTCGGCCCGCGATCGGACATTGCCCGAAATTGATCCCGCTTAACTCTCCGGACCTGCCGATTGGTGATAAAGTTGGTAGCGTATCCACAGCGACGAAGCCGCCGATCTGCTTGCTGAGAGGTTATCGGTGTTCGTCGCAGGAGCACGATGAGAATGCGAAAGCGCGCCTAACCGAGTTTTGCTGCGTTTAACCTTGCCAACGCAGCCTGCTGGTCTATGCCGCAGTCCGCCGAGAAGGTGCGTAACGAGGACCGTCTGTAACAGGAGAACGGACATGACCAGCAACGTGAAGACCGTGGGCATCTTGACGGCCCATCCAGGCAAAGAAGCCGAACTGCGCAGCCTGCTCGAAGGGTTGATCCGTTCCAGCCGGTTGGAACCGGGCAATTTGCGCTACGACCTCTGGGCCGATCCCTCCCAGCCAGGCGTCTTCGTGCTCGACGAACTCTATGTCGACGCGGAGGCGGCCGGCGCGCACCAGGCCTCTCCGCATTTTCAATACTATCGTGCGAACGTCGGTGCGCTGGCTGACCGCCAGGCCTTGAGCCTCCGAGCAGTCGTGGTTGCCTGAGGGAGAGAAGGAGATTCGAAACGATGAGCAGGAAGATTAGCCGACGGGCCGCCCTTCTGGGCGGAACGACATAGCTCGGGATGGGCTGTTCCCCGTCATGTTCTTCACGCGGGTGGCCAGTATGGTGTGTCCGGCGTGGCAAAACTGGTGGTGATGCCGTGTTGGTCTCGCATAACGATGTGCGAGCGGCCTGGGGCGTATAGAGCGATCACGCAAAGCTTCCTCTGCGATACTTCGCAGCGAGCTTTCAAGAAGCTGTCGACACGGCAATACATACGGTGAGATTTAGGTCTCGCCGTGCTCCAGCGTGACACCGCGTCCGATTTGAATGAAAATATCGGACATGCCGTCCGCTAGGAAATTGCTTCTGCTGGGGATGCTTGCCTCGCTCCTGCCGGACCTGGGTGGCGCATGTGCGGCAGATGCGCAACGTAGCCTTCAACAACTGCAGCACACTGCCTGGACTTCGAGAGACGGAGCCCCACCGGAAGTTTGGGCTCTCGCTCAGTCGAACGACGGTTATCTCTGGCTGGGTACGGGCGGCGGACTCTACCGGTTCGACGGAGCGAGCTTCGAGAAGTTCCGACCAGTCAAAGGCGAGAGCCTTCCTTCGCTCAACGTCAATTCCCTGCTCGCCACTCGCTCCGGTGATCTTTGGATCGGCTTTGCATCAGGTGCTTTGGCGAGACTCCGCGCGGGCCACCTGACCACGTTCGACTTAGGCCTGCCGCCGGTCCCCGTGCTGGAGCTATCTGAGGACCGCACAGGCGGGATCTGGGCGGCCCTAGGCGAGAATGACAGAGGCGGCGTCGCGCGCTTCCATCAGGGCAGATGGGAGATTTTCGGTCGTTCACGTGGGGTAGCCGCAGGCGCGGCAACCAGCGTCCTCGGGGCGGCCGACGGATCGGTCTGGATAGCGGCCGGCGGTGAACTCGAGGTGCTGCGTCCGGGCACAAATCGCTTTTCGCCCGTCACCGCCTCGGCTTCGGACAGACCAAAGCTGAAGCAGTCGCCTGATGGAGCGATATGGCTCACCACCGGCGCCCGCCCCGGTCTCCAGCGCATCGCGGCATCGCCTGCCCAAGCCGCGCCGACATGGATTGTGCCGCCGATGACGGCCGATCCTCGAGCAGAAAGCATCCTGTTCGATCGGCACGGCAATCTTTGGGGAACCTACGGGAGTGGCGGCGTCTTTCGTCTCGATGGCGTCGGCTTGGGAGATAGGGCGCTCATTGCCGATAGCGCGAAAGAGAAGTTCGGCGCGGAGCGCGGCCTTACGTCCAACCTCGCCAACCCTATCCTGGAAGATCGTGAAGGTAACGTGTGGGTAGGGACGAATCTTGGTCTCGACCAGTTTCGTGAGACGAGCGTGGTGGTGGCGACCGGGCTGCCTACGGATTCACGGAATGGTTTCCGGATCGCGCGAGGCCGCTCCGGCTCGATGTATGTGACTTCAAAGGACGCTCTCTTCAGAGTGGACCCAGAGCATGTCGCCCGGAAGCTGGTCCAACTTCCGCAGCGGCCATTGATCCTTCACACAGATGCATTGTTGCGGACCTGGATCGGCACAGACCGAACGCTGGGCATTCTATCAGGCGTAACCGTGCGGGACGTGCCGCTGCCATGGGCAAGGAGCAGACCGTTTGCCCTCCTTGAGGAAGCCCCGGGTCGAATCTGCGTCTCATCCGTGGAGGGGGCCTTTTGCCGGAAAGAGCGTGGATGGACGTCCGAACCACGCCTGGCGACCCCAGGAATTTTGCCAATGCAGATGCTCCGCGACGAGCTCGGGCGCGTATGGATCGCAGAAGGCGACCGCATCGAGATGGTCGATGGAACCACACGTCGGGTGTTCTCCGCGCGCAGCGATCTTTCGCTGGGAACCGTTGTGGTGATGGCCGTCCGGGGACGACATGTTTATGCAGGCGGCGACTTCGGATTGGCGCGGTTTAGCGGCCAGCGCTTCATCACTCTCACGTCAGACACGCACCCGTTTTTGAGCCGGACAGCCGGAATCGTCGAAACCTCCGAAGGCGACCTCTGGCTCAACACCGTTGCCGGCGTTGTTAATATCGCGAGCACTGACCTAGATTATGCGTTCGCTCACACCTCTCGCCCGGTGAAGGCACGGGTGTTCGATCGTGACGACGGAATGCCCGGCGTGGCGCAGCAGGACTCCTGGTCGCAAACGGCAATGGAGGCCTCCGACGGACGTCTTTGGTTCGTGACAAGGCTCGGCGTTGCCTGGATCGACCCCAAGCGGCTTTCCTTCAATTCACTTCCACCGCCAGTGATCATCAAGTCTTTGGTTTACGACGGCCGCATCTATGCGGTCTCTACGCCCATTCAGCTGCCGAAAGGCGCTTCCAATCTCCAGATCGAGTATACCGCGCCGAGCCTTTCTATGCCTTCACGCGTGCGGTTCCGCTACCGATTGGAAGGCGTGGACGATGATTGGGTCGACCCGGGCACCCGCCGCGCGGCCTTCTACACGGGGCTTAAGCCAGGCAGCTACAGGTTCCGCCTTATGGCGGCGAACGATGACGGCGTATGGAACCGACGGGGCGCGACGTTAGAGTTTGAAATTCCGCCGACTTTTTTCCAGAGCTGGCCGTTCTACCTCCTCTGCGCGGCTCTAGCGCTGGCGCTGCTGTGGCTCGGCTATTCGCTGCGGTTACGCGCCATTGCCGAGCGCATCCGGGCGCGGATGAACGAGCGCCTGGACGAGCGCGAACGCATCGCGCGCGAGCTGCACGATACCCTGCTGCAGAGCGTGCAGGGGTTGATCATGCGCTTCAGCAACATTGCACAGGACATAACTGCGATTCAGCCGGCACACCGCGATATGCTGGATGCGCTGGACAGCGCAGACGCCGTCGTGGTGGAAGGGCGCGACCGCGTCCACGAATTGCGGCGATGGAGCGGAGCACGGAGCCTGTCCGACGTCGTCACCCACACCGCCGAGCGGCTCCTGCTGTCTGACAAGATCGAGATTCGAGTAGGCGTCGAGGGGCTGCAACGGGAGATTTACCCCGCAATTGCCGATGAACTCCTGCGTATCACGGACGAGGCATTGTTCAACGTCACCCGTCACGCGCACGCGCGCAAAGTCTCGATCGCCGTTTCCTATGGCGCGGAAGAACTTGTTTTACGCATCATCGACGACGGTGTCGGAATCGCACCGGAGATCGTCGCCCAAGGCGGTGTCGCTGGTCATTTTGGTCTCGTCGGCATGCGCGAGCGGGCGGAGAAGATAGGCGGACAACTGGCCATCACCCCTGCCCCAGCCGGAGGGACACAAGTAGAAATAAAGGTCGCTGCCGAGATTGCCTATGCCGACAGACCGCAGCCGATATGGCTGGCCTGGTGGTATCGACTCGCAAAGAAGCGCAACGGTAAATGATGCGGTATTTGCCAATGCAATCACGGAATTCACGTTGTAGCCACTCCGAATACGATGCGGCGACGTGGCATCTGGTTGTTCATCTCCGTGAAGCGGGGTTAATTCTGGTCGCATGACAACCTCGGGCGGGTGCTGGCTGTCGACGCGCGTGAGGCGAAGGGGCTAAGTCGGACGACTAAGTTCGACATGTCTCGAGACGCGCTCCGCTCGATCAGGGCAACGGCCATGAAAATCACAAATGCATAAATCGGCGCGATATCTATCTATGGGTAGGCGCATCTCGATCGCGCTGCTGCTTTTGGCATTGCTGTGGTTCGCCTATTCGCTGCGACTTCGTGCCGTTGCCAACCGCATCCGAGCGCAGATGAATGAGCGGCGGGACGAGCGCGAGCGTATCACGCGCGAGCTGTACGACACGCTGCTGCAAAGCGTCCAGGGGCTTATCATGCGATTCAGCAACATCGCCCAGGACATCACTACTATACCGTCCACGCACCGCGAGATGATCGATGCACTCGACAGCGCCGATGCGATCATTATCGAAGGACGCGACCGCGTCCACGCGCTGCACCAATGGAGCGACACGCGCAGCCTGTCCGACCTCGTCAGGCGTACTGCCGAACGGTTGCTGCGGCCCGAGAAGGTCGAGACACGCGTGGTCATCGAGGGCTCACAACGTGACGTCTATCCGGCGGTCACCGACGAGTTGCTGCGGATTACTGACGAGGCGCTGTTCAATATTGCGCACCATGCCCAGGCACGTAACGTCACCATCGCGATCATATTCGGGCCCAAGGCATTGACACTACGGATCATCGACGATGGAATCGGTATTGCGCCGGCGATTGTCGCGCAGGACGGCGTCACTGGTCACTTTGGCTTGGTCGGCATGCGAGAGCGGGCGGCGAAGATCGGCGGACAACTGGCGATCACACCTGGGCTCACTCGTGGCACTCAAGTCGAAGTGACGGTTGGGGCTGAGATTGCCTATGCCGACAGATCGCGCTCGATATGGCTAGCTTGGTGGCGTCGGTTCGCGATGGTACGTAGTGATGAATGACTCTGTAACCGCCAGTCCCATCCGCGTGATGATCGTGGACGATCACCCGATGCTGCGCGACGGGGTCGTTGGGTCAATCAAGCGGCAGTCTGATATGGTTGTGGTCGCGGAGGCTGGCGATGGCGCCGCGGCGATCGCCGCGATTGAGGCGGCCAGCCCCGATGTGGTGCTGATGGATCTCCAAATGCCCGGCATCGACGGGGTCGAGGCGATCCAGACGATCAGCAAAAAGCATCCGCAGGTACGTATTCTGGTGCTCACAACCTACGTCGGCGATGCGAAGGCATTGCGTGCGCTCAAGGCGGGGGCCAACGGCTACTTGCTCAAGAGCGCGATGCGAACCGATCTGATAGACGCGATCCGCGCAGTGCATGGCGGTGGACACCATATCCCTCCGGAGGTCGCGACACAGATAGCGGTGCACGCGATCGGCGAAGCCCTGACCGAGCGCGAAATCGAGATTCTGTCGCTGGTGGCTGCCGGCAATCCGAACAAGCAGATCGCCTGGAGGTTAGGTGTCTCGGAGGACACGGTGAAGGCACATCTCAAGCGCACCTTCGCCAAGCTCGGGGTCACAGACCGAACGCACGCGGTAACGGTTGCCGCCAAGCGAGGTATCATCGAACTTTAGCCATTCCGTCAAGTTTATCGACCGGAAGCAATTTCGCAAGTCGCTGACTTCGTGCACTAGACATGGCTTGTCACTGACATGGGTACTCTGGCTTACCCGCTTTGGGGCCATAGACCGATGTTGGGGCCGACGCCTATTCTGCCACTGTCGGATAGAGCAACACTGTCGAACGCACTCCAGTGATGGACCAGATGCCGACAGCTCAGACTATGCGTCAAGCTAGAAGGAGTGTCGAAATGCCGACTACTGCAGCTTCCGAACCTCTTCTTGGGGCAACTCGTTCACCGGATTACGCACCGGTTTTTGACCAAGCCGTGCTGCCCCAGCGCTCCTTTGCGTTCGGCCTTTTCCTTCTGAGGCCGGAACAGCAGTTACTGCTAAAACAAGAGGTGCCGGTCAGAATCGGGGGACGCGCACTCGACATCCTCACGGCTCTAGTCGAGAAACCGGGCGAACTGGTGGACAAGCGCACGCTGATCTCGCGGGTCTGGCCGAACACCCACGTCGAAGAAACCAATCTCAAGGTCAATGTGGCCGGCCTGCGACGGGTCCTAGAGGACGATCCTTGCTTGCCACAATTTATCGCGACCGTCGTCGGTAGAGGCTATCGCTTCATCGCGCCAGTCCGTGCGACTGGATCGCTCGCTCCAGCTTCAAACCGCCCCCCAGCAGGAGAAGCGCCCAGCATCGTTGAGTTGATCGAGACCATCGATGCCGTTCGGCAGCACCTCGCGCAAATCTCGTCAGGTCGGAGGGAGCCGAACGCTTGATAATCCGCGACCTACATAAGACCTCAAACTCAGTCCGACCAATGCAGGTGGAACCCTGCCCCGAGCCACACAGTATTGCGAATACAAGCACTTTCAAGTGCAGCCCTTCCCAATGACAAGCCAGGACGATGACCTCTACTGATCGCGCCCGAGCAATGGAAGGCTGCCAAGCCACCAAGGCTTGGGGCGGCGAGATCACCAGGATTGTGGTGCATGCCTGCTTGCCGAAAAGATTGTCGCGTTAATAGACGACTGGTCATCTTAGAAAAAGATCGCCACCCCTCTTCTGACGCCGAAGCGTACCAATTGTTTCGCAGAGATCACCCGCTGGAACGCCGCGCCAGCGAGCGATGAAGCTCAACCCGCGGCTAACCTGAAGGAACTGAACAATGTCCACGATCACCACTACAGACGGCGTAAGCATCTTCTACAAGGATTGGGGATCGGGTCAGCCCATCGTTTTCAGCCACGGTTGGCCGCTGACAGCGGACGACTGGGATGCCCAGATGACGTTCTTCCTTCAGCACGGGTATCGGGTGATCGCCCACGACCGGCGCGGCCACGGCCGGTCCGACCAGCCCAGCACCGGCAACGACATGGACCACTGGGTTGCAGACCTCGCAGCCCTGACGGAACATCTCGATCTGCAAGATGCGATCCATATCGGGCACTCGACAGGCGGCGGTGAGGTGGCTCGCTATGTCGCTCGCCATCAGGAGCGCGTCGCGAAAGCGGTGTTGGTCGCTTCACTGACGCCGAACATGTACCGGAGCGCGGACAACCCGTCCGGCCAGCCGCTGGAGTGGTTCGAAGCGATCCGCGCAGGTGTGCTGGGCAACCGGTCGGAGTTCTACCGCTTCGTCCCAGAGAACCCGTTCTACGGCTACAACCTCGACGGCGCGAAACCTTCGGAGGCGGTCATTGCCAACTGGTGGCGCCAAGGCATGGCTGGCGGTGCCCTCGCGCATTACGCAACCGTCGCCTCTTGGCTCGAAGACTATAGCGAAGACCTCAAGAAGATCACCGTGCCGGTGCTGGTGATGCATGGTGAGGCTGATCAAGTCGTCCCCTTCGCAAGCTCAGTGCCGCGCGCGGTCAACCTGCTTAAAAAAGGCTCGCTGAAGACGTATCCGGGCTATCCCCATGGCATGCTCACCACGCATGCGGATGTCCTCAACCCCGACCTGCTGGCGTTCATCAGGGCCTGACAACATCTCTCATCCATGATTGCCTATGATAGACATTTCGAGCTTTAAGTGAGGAGGGCTCGGGTTTCGGCGTCGTGACGAAGAAACGACAAGAAACTCATACCCTCCTCGAATATTCGTCGGCCACGATCCCACTCGAAGCGGGTGGCGTTGTTCGGTCTTGAGGTCCACTCCATCGTTGGCCTCGCGCCTGCCGGCCCCAAGGGGGCGCTCGGTATCTTCCCCTTTCAAGAAGAGAACATCTTCACCACAGCCCTTTGCCGTAAATGACGGTATGAATGCATTCGATTCCAGAGGCCTTTGCAGGCAACGTCGAGCGGAGCTGCTTGGCGTACGACACGTAATCAGTGATGCTGGCAGTCATGTTCGACAGTACGAATTGATGGAGTTGCGCAAGGAATATTCGCAGGCTCATGGAGAGTACCAAAGTTATCTCGGAAAATGTGGAGACTGATCCGGACGGGGCAGAGTTCACAAGAGGGATGATGGATTGGACAAACATGGTTTTGGGCTAGGGCGTGGCATTGCTGGGAGAACTGCCCCGCTCGTAAGAAATGCGAGCCTCAACTTCGATCGATAGCATCCACCGTGTTATTGCGGATTAGCTGCCTTACCAGAACCGGAGGAAGAGGAGGTTAGATACGTCTCCCCTCCTTGGATAAGATATACGGCGCCCCGTTTGACGACCTCGCGTGCAGGGCATCCGTCTATTCTTAAAATCACAAGGCGTTCAATTTTTCCGCTCGGAAGGGCGCCCACGGGCTGCAACCTGCCCCAGCCCGATCGCTCTGCATTATGTTCGAAGTCCGAACAAGCCTCTCTGATCGCCGACTGATCGGGTCCCGGACTCATTACCATGTTATTATCCAAGCTGCCGTGACCAGAAGATAGGGCTGTCAATGCAATGCCAGCAAGCCAAACACCATCCATGCAGACCTCCAGACCAACTCCTTTATGGTAATCCGACACGCTGTAACTCATCCAGGACAATCTGGTGAAAAAACGCCTTATCAGCTGGTACAAGAATGAACCAGACGGATTGAATGGCGACTCTGAGGACCTCCAATGCGCGACCTCTGGCCTCGGCAATTATTACGAGGATAGTCCGAGAGGGCTTGTGTGTGTGCGTCCCCTAAAGTTCCTCTTTGTGGTTTGAGCTGAGCTCTAGCGGAGCATGCGTAGACAGCGTCGCCCAGAACAAGTCATCATCGAGCCGTATTCACTCCGTCGCTTCCGTGGCAGCCAGTGACCGACCACAAGCCGAGCCGACGAAATGCTGACGGCCGCATCAGGTGCATGGATTTCGATGTCAGCATTTGCGTCAGTCACTGAGGAGGGCGCAAACCTCGTTTGTCCGGGAGCCGACACACTTCTGTCGGAATCCCAAGTAGTCAAAACTTGGCCTTGCCTTTCACGCATAGGCTTGCGTGCAGCGCGAAAGTCCGGGAAGATTCGTTGGGTGCGCGGACAGCGCGGAACGGCCTGGTACGAGCCGAGCGCCGTGCGCGAGTACATACGTGATGTTCTGGAAGTTGCAAGATGGCTAGACCACGATCCAGATCCTTGTTCGAACTCGGCGGTCAATGGATCGCCACCGAAGGCGATAGAGGAAATCTGTACCGCTATTGGTTCGACGTTGGAACTGGAAGAACACGTCGCGAAAGTCTGCGCACAACGGATCTTGAATCCGCCAAACGGGCCCTTGCAGAAGTCGTCATCAAAGGCGCACCAAAGACGGCGACCGCCAGGCTCTCTGTAGTGCTTGAAGACTACTTCGTCGGTCATACCGACAAGCTGCCTTCCAGGCTTCAATCGCGCAATGCTGGCAAAGTCCTTCTTCGCCATTTCGGTGAGACTGCGCGCATCGCGTCCTTGACTGAAATCAAGCAGCGAGAGTTCGCGAGCAAATGCATCGAAGAGGGCTATCGGCTCTCGTATATCGCCAGAAACCTTGTGGTCTTGCGGGCGGCACTTGCCCATGCCCGAATAGCTCACGAGGTCATATACACCGAAGCACAAATGGAACGGCGCTGGGGCTTGCGACCGGCTGTTATCGAGAAAGCGCGAATTCCAACCGATGAAGAAATTGCAGCGCTTTGGTCTGTGGATCTCGCCGAGGATTTGCGCCGCTTCATCCTGATCCAGCTCGCCACAGGCGGTAGGCCGCAAACTGCGCTCGACCTCATGCCCGTTCAGCGAATTCGAGACGCTTCCCTTGTTGACCTCAACCCGCCCGCTCGCGCTCAAAACAAGAAGCGGCGCCCGATCGTACGAGAGCCGCGGGTGCTGACGGGATGGTTGGACAAATGGGAGGGCGAAAAAGCGGAGATGGAGACCCGCAGGAGCCATTATTGCGGTTACACTACCATGGAGGGTGTGAAATCCGGGCTCGAACGGGCCATAGAGCGCGCCCGGATCCCGAAGATCTCCACCTACAGCTTCCGCCATAAGGTGACGACCATTCTGCGGCTGGCCCGGGTTCCCGAGGACGAGATTGCTCGGCAACTAGGCCACCGCCGGTCTGACCTGCGCACCACCGCAGGTTATGGCGAATGGGACCCGGGCTACCTGGCCAACGCCGCCGCCGCGATAGATGCATGGTTTGTGCGGGTCCAGAAGCTCGCGACGCGGCCTCTGTTTTCCCAAGGTTTTCCCAAAACCGTCCGCAGACGGAGGGAAAACACCTCGCAAGTCATTGATTCCACTGGAGCGGGCGAGGCGAATCGAACGCCCGACCCTAACCTTGGCAAGGCCCCAAAGGGGTCTTGCCGGGTGCTTCCGTGTCGTTCCTGCTCATTCCCAACATACTGATTTGACTTGCAAAGAACGGGGTTCCAGGGGTTAGGGTCGTTCCCATGAATTCCTGGTTTTTGCTTCCGTCTGCTTCCGTGGTGCTTCCGCGGAAGCAGGTTAGGCCCCACGGAAGCAGACGCGGAGGGGAGCTGATGCCACGTTTGACGAAACGAATGGTCGACGCATTCCAGAGCACGCCGACTGAGCATGAAGCCTTCCTTTTTGATGACCAGATGCCCGGATTTGGTATCCGCAAAATGCCTTCCGGCGTCTCATCCTGGATTATCCAGTACCGCAACTCTTACGGGCGAACGCGGCGGATGACGCTGGGCCGGGTAGGCGTGCTGGCCCCCGACCAAGCTCGCCTTTTGGCGAAGGACAAACTGACAGCGACGGCGCACGGCTCAGATCCCTCCGCCGAGCGAACAGCCGCACGGAAGGCAATCACCGTGACCGAGCTGTGCGACCAGTATCTGGAAGCCGCCGAGGGCCGGTTCAAAGAGAGCACGCTCCTGGTCGATAGATCGCGCATCGAATGTCACGTCAAACCGCTCCTCGGAACACGTGCAGTTGCTAGCCTGACAGCCCTCGACATCGAGAAATTTCTTCGCGACGTGGAAGCAGGCAGAGGTTCCCGCCAGCGCAAGAAGGTTGGCCGCGGCGGCAGAACCACGGGCGGCCAAGGTGTCGCCAGCCGAACAGTGAGCATGCTCGGCACGATTCTGCAGCGCGCCGTGCGGGACGGCATTCTTCCGACAAACCCCGTTCGAGGTGTAAAGCGGCCGAAGGACAAAATCCGCAAACCGCCGTTTTCGTTTGAAGCCCTCGCGCGGGTTGGAACCGCACTTCGAGAAGCTCAAGCCTCCGGGGAAAGTGAGACTGCGATTGCCGCCATCCACCTTCTCGCGCTTACCGGTCTTCGCCGTATGGAGGCCCTCTCCCTTCGCTGGGAGGAAGTCGACTTCAAGGCGCGATGTCTTCGTCTGTCAGACACCAAAACCGGCCCTCAAATCCGCCCCATCGGCCGCGCTGCACTGGACCTACTGAATTCGCTACCGCGCTACAAAACTCAGCCCTACGTCTTCCCGAGCAGGACCGAAGAAGGACACTTCATTGGCCTCCCCCATTTCTGGGACCGCATGGCCAAGCGCGCCGGAGTCAAAGGCGTCACTCTCCACGGACTGCGCCACTGGTTCGCCAGCGCGGCGGCAGAATTGAATTACTCCGAACTCACAATCGCGGGATTGCTTGGACACAGCATCAAGAGCGTAACCGCTCGATACGCAACAGCACCAGATTCGGCGCTTCTTAGTGCAGCAGATCGAACTGCCCAGAGTATTGGCCGCCTTCTCGGGGGCTCTCTACCTGAGAGCAACGTTATCGATTTAGAGCGCAACCGTACGCAGTAATAGCGTTATCCCCAGCCTTCGACGATACGGCAGTCAAGGAACTGCCAGTTTCAGTTCGCCTGTTCGCTCCCGGCTCGGGACTTCAGGATTTGGTCCTCCTGCCAATCGGCATACGTCTTCCCCGTCTCCTCAATGGTCCAGTCCGTTCGACCATTACGGCTCGTCCCCATGACAGCTTGCGCCGCAGCACTCGGACTGGAAAATGCCACATCTTCCTCAAATCTAAGGACGCCAGATTTTCCAGATGGAACAAGCTTGCCCGCATGGCGTAGTTGCTTTCGCAACGTCTTCACATTTGAAGGCATCGATGGAAGCTCCTCTTCCCGCGCCTCGGAACCCTTTAAGACAATCATCTGACCGTCGATCTCGACCGCTCGAGCATGCAGGTTTCCTCGACGATCGCCGAACTGGAACTGTGGACTCCGCCCACCATCAGCGGTAGGCCGATCTAAACCGAATGCGCGCCGTCCTGAGGCTTCTAGAGCTTCGTCACCAGCGATAGTAGATATAGACTGATCGGCTGCATCTATGGCTAACCCCGTTAGCTGGGGAGTGGCTCGGAAATAATCGAGCCCCAATACAGGCAACAGCGTCTGAAGCTGTAACACGAAATACTCCATATCGGCGATGTCGGCCTCTGGCAAAAAGCCGTAGTCGGGCGCAGTGCCATTCCAAAGTCGAGCGCGAGCCTCCTTCACTGCCAAGCTTATAAGACGGCTCTCCAGATATCGGACGTGGGCTTTTGTAAGGTTGGCATCTTTGCTCGTAATGATGCAGGTAAACTCCCAAAACGCTTTGGCATCATCTCGATTATGCTGCGTCAGCCGCACTCCAACATTATCACTCTCACCGACGTATATGAGGCGCTGCGAGGGGTCGTCTGGATCTTGACCGATCAGAATGTATACACCAGTGCGATTGGCCTCGGGACGTCGCAATACATCCACGATTCGAGCACGAGGAGCACAGAGGACATGTCCCGTCCAATTCATTATTTCCGCTGTGATGATTCCTGTCGGCGCCCCATCTGCAAGGAATAGCCTGATTGTTCTCCCGCCCTCATTCATAACGCCCCCTTAGATCGACCTGAGGAAATTACACTACTTCAAAATTAGCCATACAGCCCCATTTCATCAATTATTGAACATGGGACCAATTTACCCGAGACCTAAATCATTCAACTTAGCTTGGCATTTACAATCCCGGCTTTCGCAATTTTCGATACGCCTCCGATGAGAGCCATTCGGTAACAACTTTTTGAAAGGATTTATCGTTCATGAAGCGAGCAAATATCTCCTCATTTTGATCCATGCGCTCGACAAAGAGCGCCTCAAGAAGGTTTTTGAATACCAACTCGAACTTATCACCAGGGTTTACTGCCGCAGCCTGCCGAAGAGCATTATCAGAAATCGCGGCCTCAACAATTTGATCAAAGAAGAGTTGGTCAGCTTGATTGAAATCCGTTCCGAAACGATCATTGACGACGTCGATCAGACGAGATAGCGAAACAGCCTCTTCGCGGAGAACACCGGTTCCGACCTCGGATGGTCCATCGAGGCGATTAGCTTGGCCTTCACTCAGAGTGATGGAGCCTTCGCTGATCTTCTGTAGACGATAATATTCCAACCTCACCTCATCATCGAATTGATATGACGGGCCAGCATCTCGCCTTGGCAGCTTCGATCCCAAATGGCGAAAGAATACATAGAGACGCTCAAGATCAGAATCTTGGTAGGGAATGATCTGACTTAAAAATCCATAGAGACTACCGAACGCGACCATTTTTCCGCGCCACAGCTCGGCTTCAAGAGGTGAGCTCTGTTGCATTGCCTTAAATCGCGAAACAACGGGGTCAAGGGCAGCGTTCATCAACTGATGATCGTTTGGACTCTGGCGCTGCTTTGGTTTGAAGTAGACCGCACAAAAGCGCTCTACGTCTCCGGCTTCATACACACCTTCGGAATCAAGCTCGCCTTTGATTTGATACATTCGAGCGGGGTCCACCTCTTCGCCGATCTCAGCCCCCTCAAAGTAAACCTTGAATGCTTCGCGAATTTCATCGCGATCATTGACAAAGTCGAGAACGAAGGTGTCCTCTTTTAGCGGGTGGATACGATTGAGCCGGGAGAGCGTTTGCACGGCCTGGATACCCGCGAGTCGCCGATCAACATACATGGTGTGCAGCAGCGGCTGATCGAAGCCCGTCTGGTACTTCTCGGCTACAAGTAGAACCTGATATTCTTGTGTAGCAAAGACCTCGGGCAGCTCCTTTTCCCGAATACCGAGGTTCATGCCCTCTTCGGTGTAGGTCACGTCTTCGAGCTTGTCGTCGGCCACGGCTCCTGAAAAAGCAACTAGCGTCTTTATTGCGTACCCCTTCTCCCGAATGTACCGATCGAAGCTCTGCTTATAGCGCACCGCTTCAAGACGAGATCCGGTGATAACCATTGCTTTGGCTCGCCCACCTATCTTGTGCTGAGTTGCTGCATGGAAATGCTCAACCATGACTTCGGTCTTCTGCGCGATATTATGGGGATGTAGCCTTATGAAGCGCGCAAGGGCTCGGGCGGCTTTTTTCCGCTCAACGTTAGGATCATCCTCGCAGGCCTTAAGAAGCCGAAAATAAGTCGCATACGTTGTGTAGTTCTTGAGGACATCTAATATGAAGCCCTCCTCAATCGCTTGGCGCATTGTATAGCGATGTGTTGCCTTGCCATCACGGCCGAAGATCGCGAGTGTCTTGTGCTTGGGAGTCGCTGTAAACGCAAAGAAGCTTAGGTTCGCCAACCGCCCACGCTTAGCCATAGAGCGATAAAGCTCCTCGATAGCCTCCTCGTCATTTTCGGCCACGTATTTTGCCGCTTCTTCCCGAAGCCCTCGACCGCCAAGAACCTCCTTAAGATCCGTTGCTGTTTCCCCTCCCTGAGAACTGTGCGCTTCATCGACGATCACGGCACAGCGGCGTGTTTTCAGCACACCCCCATCTACCTCTCCGCGCTTCTCAGAGAGTTTAGACAGTTGACGCGAGACGAACGGAAATTTCTGCAGTGTCGTGATAATGATCGGTACAGCGCTCTCCAGCGCCTCGGCGAGTTGTAGCGAGCTTTCGTCGATTTTTTGCACAACGCCATGCTTATGTTCGAACTGATAAATGGTGTCCTGCAGCTGCTTATCGAGCACCACCCGGTCCGTAACCACGATGACGCTGTCAAAAACTTTTTCATTCTTGGCATCGTGCAACGAAGCCAAACGATGTGTCAGCCAACCGATTGTATTGCTCTTTCCGCTTCCGGCTGAATGCTCAACAAGATAATTGTGCCCGACGCCCTCACGCTGAACCTGCTTGACTAGGGCGCGGACAGCATCAAGTTGATGAAAACGGGGAAATACCAGGGTCTCCTTTTTAACTTTACGGCCCTCGTCGTCACGCTTTTCCTCAACTTGGAAATGTATGAATCGCGCAAGAAGGTCCATAAGACTATCTCGCTGCAATGTCTCTTCCCACAAATATGTAGTACGATAACTGCGCCCGTCACGATCTGGTGGGTTTCCGGCTCCGCCCTCATTTCCCCGATTGAAGGGCAAAAAGTGGGTTGCACTCCCGGCCAAGCGCGTTGTCATGAAGACGACGTCGGTATCCACCGCAAAATGCACAAGCATCCGGCGCTTAAATTCGAATATCGGTTCTCGCGGGTCTCGATCGACCCGGTACTGGCGCATGGCATCATTCACATTCTGCCCAGTCAGCGGATTCTTGAGTTCGATCGAGGCGATCGGAATGCCGTTGACGCTAAGCGCCACATCTAGCGACTTCTCCGACGCCTTCGAGAAATGAAGCTGTCGTGTGATGCCGACGCGATTGGCCGCATAGCGCGCCTCAAGCTCGGGGTTAAGCCCATGCGCCGCCTTGAAGAAGGCTACGCGCAAGGTCTTACCATAGCACTTGAAGCCATGGCGCAAGGTGGCGAGTGAGCCCTCCCGATCCATCCATTTGGTGAGATCTGTCAGGATTTGCTCGCCGGTCTTGTCACCGTGCAGAGCTTCCAGTGCCCCCCATTCTTTAGGCTGCGTATTACGGATGAAATCGAGCACAGCCCCCGGAAAAATTGCACGCTCGCGGTCAAACCCCGCCGCGGGTTCCGACACAGCGCCATTGGTCAGCATTGCGGTTTCAATGACGGTCTCGAAAGCGCCCTCCGAATGCCGTGCGTGGTTCATGACTGACCTCTAGCCTCCCGAATCTTCTCTATGCGCTGGATCTGCCTTTCGAGCGCCTGAACCAAGACAAACGAGTAGGGTTCCAGTGTTCCAGCTTGTTGCTCCGCCTGTTCTAGGTCGCGAAGTCGCTTACGTGCGTCTGCAATCCTAATTGAGGCGGGACCACGCCCCCGTATCTGAAGTGTCGCCGCAATTGCAGCCTTTCGAAGCTGAACGAGCGCGTCGTCATTCAGCCCGAGGCGCACGATCGTCTCGACTGCGGCATTATCGGTCGCACTACGCGCCTCAACCTCTCCGTTCAGTCGGAACGAGAACCGGTCTGCGCAGCCTCCAGATAAAGGTGATACAAACAAATGCTCATCAGCGCGTGTCGGCCAATCGCCTTTCTTGTGGGCGCCATACGGCAGCTGCGGCGTGTTAGGAGCGGGAACACTGGCAACCAAATTCCGGTAGTCGACATCTTCACCGATCTCGCAGTGCGTTTGAGGGCGAAGGTGTTCGATATGACAGCTCCCCACATCGATACGCCGCCCGGTATAGGCGCAAAGGCCCCTCTGTTCTCTCACAAGCGCGTTTCGGACCGCGAGACGATGTGTGGCGGTCAATGATGCGTAGCAATAGTTCGGCGATGCCCGATTTTGGGCTTTCCACGCCGTCAATTCAGCCGGTTCGGCGCCTTTATTGATCTGCCGCATCACCGAGCGCCTCAAGATTATTGATGGTTGCCTCGAGGCCAACAACGGTAGGATCGTCACCATGAATTAGCGCCCGCAACTTAGCGAGTAGTGTGCGGGCTTGGTCGAGCTCGCCACCATCTAGAGCAGCCTCAATGTCCGCTATCGCTCTCCTTGCGGGCTCTGGTCGGGAGGGCGTGCCCATCAGGTGTTCGAGAATGTAATTTGTGTCGAGCCCGTAGGCCTGGCCGCATCGCACTGGAGTTATTCGGCCTCCTTCTGCTTGTAACAAGATAATGCGTTCCGGGTGCGTCTCGCCGATGATCTGCGGCGAGTGCGTGGTGGCGACGAATTGGCAATTGGGAAATGTGCTGGTCAGCAAGGACATGACTTGCCGTTGCCAGAGCGGGTGCATGTGCATGTCAAGCTCGTCGATGAGCACGACGGCGGCGCCGTCCCGCACTGGATCATCCAGTCCAGGATTGGCCTGAGAGAGCCGCCGGGCAAGATCGAGAACAAGGACCAGTAAGCTGCGTTCGCCATCCGAAAGCTGGCGCGCATCGAGCGTTACACCTGATTTTGTAATCATCAACCGGGGCTTTTCTTCAACCTCCGCCCATAGTTCCTGGCAGCCTGGAAGAAATCTCCGAGCTGCGGTTTGAAGGGCCTGAAGATGCATCCGCAACTTCGGTTCCTCGCCTGAAAGGATTTTTTGCGCGTGCATCCACTGCGCAAATTCCGCGAGCCGAAGGGGGCGGGCGACAAGGGCATCGGCGAATGCGGCGGCTTGCCCGCCTCCAGCTTTTCCGGTCTTCACCTGTTCATCGGAAACGAGAGAGCGGCGGGTAGCGAAGTAGACAGCAACTGGCTGCTCTTTCGCCGTCTTGAGCGCTCTAAACCTTCCGCCGAATTCCGGTGACAGGGTTTCCCGGTCAGGGGTAGCAAATGTCTGCTCTCGCACGACACCGCCTTTGTGCGGCACGCTCTGCTCGCGCTGCTTATGGATCAGCAGATGGTGGGCTTCGCCATTGATCTTGAGGTCCAGATCGACCGTTAACGCCGGTGCTCCCACCTGGATATCATCGAGACCAAAAGGGACCGGACGGCTCCTGCTGGCGGTGAACTTTGGCAACACGCGCGAAAGGCAGACGCGTAAGGCCTCCAGCACCGTGGTCTTGCCCACACCGTTGACGCCGACCAGCAGTGTGAAGCCGGAATCGAAATCGAAGGAGGCCTGCTCGAAGGCACGAAGATTGGCGATGCCGAGTCGTGTGATCTTCATGCCGCCTCCGGGATATCGATTTGGCCAGTGACTGCAGCAGCGATCAGCGCGCCGCGGCGCTCTTTCAACAATGAGATAGAATGCTCAGTGGCGGCACGAAGGCGGTCGATCTTGGCGGTTTCGGTGGAGATGTAGCGGACGATCTCATGCTGTTCGGCTAGTGGCGGGCACGGAAACCAGAGCGCCAGGAAGTTCTCCGAATAAAGCCTCAAGAAGCCCTGAGAACCCGTGCCAAGCCCGGTCGACTCAGAACGGAATACAGCCTGCAGAAGCGGCGTCTTGAACATATGAACATAATAGTCCGCCAAAATGTCTGGTGATGGCCGAAACACCGCATAGTCTGGACTGACGAGGCCATCTTGCGTCGTGATCGCAATCAGGCCGGTTGCGGCTCGCATTCGATTGACAACAAGTTGCCCAACTGAAGTTTTCTTGTAGCCGATTAACTCTTCAGGGCGCGTGTGCTTCTCGGATACATCGTTGTGCGGCACCAAACCGCGTTCCATGCGGAGTGACAGCAAAACCTCAGAGCCGTCAGTGCTGCGGTCGTCGCGTTCCAGGAATAGCCATTTGCTCCGCTTCATTTCCCAATGCGCGGGAATGTCGCCGAGCCAGTCGATGCCAGAGGGGCGCATGCGGACTGCAGGATTGAGCCCACGCATGACGGCCTCGGCAACGATTGCCCGCCGCTTCTCAGCCAACAATTCGAGCAGCCTCTGCTTGGCTACGATCAGGGCGTCTATTTCGGCAGTTTCGCGGTCAAGGAACGCAATAATTCCTTTCTGAGTGTCAAGAGTAGGCAGAGGAATTTCGGTGGAAGCCATAAGGTCGTACTCAATGCTCTCGACTGTTGCCCCTTCCTTGCTCCACTGGCTCAATAATTGTGTTTGAAAGCCCATGATCAGATACGCAAGAAATACCACATCGAGGGAATCGTCAGGCAAAATCGCGCGCATATCTTGATTAAGGGCGACTCGGACACGATTCACGGCCACAGGTATTGAGTGCCTTAGAATGCCCGAACGAACGACGATCAATGCTGCGCCAGGCTCAACCAAATTGGTGGCACTCGACTGAAGCCCCTCAAGGGTGATGTGATCTTCTGAATCAAAGACCTGATTAGTTTTCATATCTTTAGGTGAAACCCAAGGGATATCGCCATCCCAGAATTCTGGTTTCGATTTATCAGGGGTTCCCCCTCCGACAAAACCTGCAACATACTTCAGCTTCTTACGTCCCCAGACTTCAGGGGTAACCTTTGACCAAGGGGCATCAATCATTCTGTTACCTCCCGCAGCAACCGAAGGATTTCCTCTTCCGCCTTTTTCAAGTCAGCGTCGATCTCGGGTAAGTTGCGCGGCAGCGTGAATTTGTAGAAGTGGCGGTTGAAGTTGATCTCGTAGCCGACCTTATCCTTGGTGCGATCCATCCAAGCATCTGGGACATGAGGCTGCACCTCGCGCTTGAAATAGGCGTCGATGTCTTCCTTCAGCGGAACATTCTCGAAATCGCGCAAATCCGCATCGGCTTCAAAGCCCGAGCCTTTCTTCACGGCGGCACCCTTCTGGTCCTTTTCAGTAAATACCGTGCGGAACAGCTTTTCTTCTGGAGCCTTCCACCGCGAGCTGCGCTTCTTCAAGAGCTTCTCAATACTGGACCAGACAGCGTTCCAATCGAGCTGCGGCTCACGGCCAAGCGCCTTATCGATCGCTTGTATGTCGTCCAAGAGGTGCGGCGCCGCATCGAGGAAGCGCGCCTTATCCTCTAAGCTCATCTGGTAGCGCAGCTTAAGAGGACGCTCGACCGTTACGCGGGTGTAACCGAAGTCTTCATTGTCAAAGAGCTTTGATTTTTCGTTTGCCTGGAATTGTCCATAAAGCCGGACGATATCGGCGATCTGATCGGGCTCGTCTGCCCGGTCGTCGCCTTCCAGCGCCGGGCCTTCGCCGATCTTGCGGCGCTTGTCGCCCTGGCTGCGGCGCATAGGAATCCACGTGTCACGCGCATCGACGAGCTGGATTTTCCCCCTGCGCCGCTTCGCCTTCCGGTTGGTGACGATCCAGATATAGGTGCCAATACCAGTATTGTAGAACATCTGCTCCGGCAGGGCGACGATGGCTTCCAGCATGTCGCGTTCGATGATCCAGCGGCGGATTTCGCTTTCGCCGCCACCTGCGCCTCCAGTGAACAGAGGCGAGCCGGAGAAGACGATGGCCGCGCGCGAACCGAACTTCTGCGCTTTAACGTCCACATCTTCGAACTTTGAAAGCATATGTTGGAGAAACAGCAGCGAGCCATCGTTGACACGGGGCAAACCGGGTTTCCAAGGACTGTCCCCTTGGGCCTTCTCGTGCCGACGGACGATCTCCTTCTGTTGCTTCTTCCAATCAACACCAAAAGGCGGATTGGCAATGAAGTAGTCGAAGAACTGCCCTTCGAACTTGTCATCGAGAAAGCTGTCGCCGAATTGAATGTTTTCTCCGCCGCCGTTGTGATCCACTTCTTTCATGAGCATGTCAGACGCGGCGGTGGCGAAGGCACGCTTATTATAGTCCTGCCCATAGACGTAGAGCTTTGCATCGGAATGATGCTCGCGCATGTACTTTTGTGCGCCAGCGAGCATTCCGCCTGTGCCGCAAGCAGGATCAAGCATCCGCATGGCAACACCCGGCTTACTGAGAAGATCGTCAGCGTCTATGAAGAGGAGATCGATCATCAGCGTGATGACTTCGCGCGGCGTAAAGTGATCACCAGCCGTCTCGTTCGCTAGTTCATTGAATCGACGGATCAGATTCTCAAAAATGAGACCCATATCTGCATTCGTCACTTTTCGGGGATGCAAGTCGACGTCGCAGAACTCCTTGATTACGAGATACAGGATGTTCGCTTCATGCATTCGCTCGATTTCGGTTTCGAATTCGAAGAAATCGAAAATGCGACGAACATTCGCCGAAAAGCCCTTCATATAACTTATGAGGTGCTTGTTCAGATTATCGGGATCACCCTTAAGCCTTTGGAAGTCGAGAGCAGAGTGATTATGAAAGCGATGGCCAGAAACCTTGTTAAGGGTACGGTCGAGCGCATCATCGGTGAGCTTTCCGCCCTTACGACGCTCAAATTCGGACACAACCTTCTGCTTCGTGTCGGCCAGCACGCAATCGAAGCGGCGCAACACAACGAGCGGCAGCATGACGCGCTCGTACTGCGGAGGGCGGTAAGGGCCTCGAAGAAGATCGGCTATCTGCCAGATCAAATTGGCGAGATCAGAATGGCTAGGCATGATGCTGCTGCTCCCCGGCTGGTCTTGCCGGATTGTTGTGTATGACCGTCACTTCTTTGACCTCGGGCGCATTGCGGGTTCGGCCCGTGTCGCTCGAACTCCAGATTTTTGGGAAAGGCGCTCATACTCTTCAACCGAAAGAACGACGACCACGGATCGGCCAAACTTTTCAATAGCGACGGGCTCAGCCCTCGCTAAGTCGATTAGCCGTCCGAAGCCATTTTTGGCGTCCCGCGCGGATATGCGCTGCATGAATCACCCCCAGAAAACGGGAGCTACTTTAGCCACGGAATTTGGCCAGAGAAAGAGGCATAACGGGTCTTGTAGCCAAGAAGATCAGAGGCGGGCGCAGGGGCCGCATGCAGCCGCCTGACGCCCACGCCTCTCCTGACTATTATCGACGGGCAATTTCAAGCATACGCTTATCTGAATGAAAGCGCCTTGGCGGGCGGGAGAATTGGGGCGATGCTCAAGTCCACGAGTAAATTCATCGAAACACTGCGCAAAGACAAAATTCACTCACCTGCGGTGCGAAGCTTCACCGAAGCCGAATGGCGGCGCGATTACGCAAGTCTCGGCACTGATTCCGAAGAGGAGCGCGCTGTATTTAATGCAGGGCTTTGGGTGGCTCCACGATTGCAGAGGCTTTGGTCCCAGATCGACAGGCTTGATATCACGCGCTTCGACTTCGAATCCGTCGTTACAATCCTGATGCTGATAGCGGTCCGAGAATATCACCGTCACAGCGAACCTCTACCAAAAGGGCGCCCATCGCCATTATCCGCCGATTACGGCTGCACCGCGCTTGGAGACGCCTTGTGGAGAGCACTTTCCTTCTTAGCTTCGAAGAGGAACGAGTTTCGAGGCGAAGCAAAAATGGACGTAGGCGTCGCTGCAAGCCTGCTCAAACATTGCGCTACAATTTATGTGCTCGAATATATGATGAGCCGCGTCGTTCATTGCGGTTGGCAGCTAGAACATACAGCTGAAGGTCATATTTTCCGCCCCCGATCCTCAACTTTGGAATTTGCAAATAACGAGGCAATTGCTCTTGCCAGTCGCGACGAGGAGTATCTCGAATTTTACCTCGTCTTCAGGCAGGCCTGGGACCAAGGGCAGTTACGCGATGAGGCACCATTTCAGCCTAGACTAATAAGCCGAACCCCGACACGGGCAAAATTCCGCATTGTGAACAAGCCGCCAGTGGAGATGCCTGCCACAATAGCGCTATTCAAAATGGATATACCCGATTGGTTGCGCCCCATGATGGAGACCGAACCCCAGAACCTGCCAGGAATATCGGTCGCGCAATTGGTTCGCGCGTGGCTGCTAATACACACCATTTTTGAGAAAATTTACGACCGCGACACTCGCAATGGCAGCGCCGATTATGCAACTACCAGCCTACACGAAGACGACCTCCTAGCCATATTTCTACTACATAAATATCCACGCCGAATTGCCGAAGCTCTGATCAAATTCTTTACCTACGATTGGAGGCGGCACGAATCTTTATGGACGTCACCGCTCGTCAAAGTGGGTCATCTGTTTTACCCTTTCTTGCCCTCTGTGATGTCACCCAACATGACACGGCTGCTAGACCTTTGGCTCGGTCGGTGCAAATATGTTACCGACAAAGGCAATCTCGATACATTGCAGACACTGCGTGGATCCATATTCGAAAAACACATACGCACAACGCTTGCGCATTATTTCGAGAAGAACCCCAATTGGGATGGGCACATTTACCCCCTTGGCATTGAGATCGATGGTAACGAAATCGATCTACTGTGGCGCCTTGGATCGACAATCTTTGTTGGTGAAGCCAAGTTCATGAAATATCCGGCTAATCCAAACGAGATTGGCAATTATTTTCGAGAACTCGAGCACGGCGCGGAGCAGGCTTCCAAACGTGTTGCAGCACTTCAAAGCAATAGAATCCGTATCGCTGAATTGCTGAAATGGGAAGGAAAGCCAGAGGAAATGTCATTTCAGCCGTGCGTGGTGTGCGGGCATGCTGTGGGTAGCGGCCTTTCATTCGGCGGAGTGCCATGCATTCAATTCGACATGCTCGAGATGTTCTTCCGCGAAGAGCAATATGGCATGAGTAGATCTAGTGCGGGAGACCGGGACATTGCCCTCCCCTTACCTAAATCTCATAATTTGGCGAAAATGGCTGCGTTATTTTTAAATAACCCGCCCGACACCTGGTTCCGGAAGAAGGCCATAAAAACAGCTGCTGTTTTGGGCTGCGAAATCGGAGAGGAAAAAGTCTACTTTGAACACCGAACAGCAGATATTCCTCGGACAACTGAGCGGGAAATCTATAGCCGAGAACGATTAACTAAATGGCTAGAGTTGTTAGCAGAGCACAATGGTGTGCGTGGGGGGAGCGCCCCAGATTAACGGCACCAAACCTGCGAGCTGACCACCTCTATGTATTTCCGCAGAAGAGTTTTGTGAAAGCAGATTTCGCCCACGTTGCATGAGCGAAAATTGCAGATGCAACCGTTGCATCGTTATCGGACCTTCCCACTGGTGCGCCATCACGCGAAGCTTGCCCGTATAAATTTGAACCCTGGGAAGGACCCGCGGACCTGAAACCGACGGCTTCGTTCGCAATGTTCGGAGCATTGGGGTCTGCCGAACATCAGACGCCGCTCGTCCCCAGCCCTCAAGAAAGGACCGGTGGAGGTCACTGCCAGCACACTCTAAACAACCATCTCCTCAACTTCCTAACAGGGAGGGAGTAGCCCACGATATGTCTCGCGCATGCGCGCGCGCATATACGTGGGTCCTGGACCGGCACTGGCCCTCCCTGATTTTGATTTCATTTGGCCGCAAGCGGTTAAGCGACAAATCCATCAGGGACCATCAGGGAGCATCGGACCATTCGGGCTACTTTGTCTTATCCGGGTCGCGCCGGACCATAAGAGTCTGCGACAATATCCATCGCGGCGATGACGGCGGCCCACCCTTCCTCCCTAAACCCTCCCTAAGATTATCAATGCTCAGGCTCTGGCGTTGAACATCATGCCGACATACCAAGTCAGGCCATTCGTCTTTCGGCGCTCCAGACCGCGAGCAACAAGCCGTGAGCCAAAGGCTTTGGTGGGCAAAGCGTCGAGACCTTCCTCTTCGCACCACGTCTTGTAGCGCATCCTCAAGTCTTTGGCGGAGACCTCAAACCGGCGCCCGGTGCATGGGTCAACGTCATCACCCGTCAGCTGGATCCGCGCTTTCAGAAATTCACCAACCGGGTCTTCATCGGCTCGGTATGCTTCAACCGCAGCGATGGCCTTTTCGGGAGGTCGCAGACCACCGCTGAACCAATCTTCAGCGCCTGTCAGCATCCATTGCAGGATACCTTCCCTTTCCTCTGCGAGCTTTCTTTCAAGGTCCCGATCGATCTCATCTTCCGGGATCTGAACGGTGAAGGGGATCAAGTTGATGCGCGACCATATTCCATGATCTGTACCGCGGATCGTCGGCCGGTGATTGGTTGCGATAATAGCCTTGAAGGTTGGCGTGAACTCGAAAAAGCCCTGGTTCAGATGGCGAACAGTCATGGAATCACCACCCGTGATTTCCTTCACCTTGGACTCATCAAGACGGCCACCCTCTGGAGGCTCAGCAGTCGTCACCATGCGAGCCCCAGGAAGGCGCGCTAAGTCTGGCGACGCCTCCCCGCCCGAACTGCCTTCGCGCTTTGCCAAAAAGGTCGCAACTGGTGCACCCATCGCATAATCGCCCATGACAGAGCGAATGATGTTTATCAAAGTCGACTTACCATTGCGTCCAGTTCCGTAGAATAGGAACAGCTTGTGCTCGCGTGTCGAACCGGTGAGGCAATAGCCGAAAATGCGCTGAACAAAATCTCGCATCTCTTCATCGGGAATAATCCGGGCCAAAAACTTCTTGAATAGCGGACATGAGGCCTTTGTACTGAACTTAACACCCAAGCAGCGCGTAATCCGGTCTTCCCGGCGGCTCTCGCGCAATTCACAGTGAGACGATAGCTCGATCGTTCCATTTGGCGCCGCGATGAGGAAGGTATGCGCGTCCAGAGCATCAACGGGCTGCGATAGAAACGATGAAGCTGAGGAAAGCATGGCTTGAGCGCGCCCGTAGTTTCCACTTTGAACTGACCATGAGAACAGGCGGTCAATGCGCTCCGCAGACACCCTTCCCGGCCGTTCTCTTAAGGCTTTCGCTTCCGCCGTAATTTCCTGGCCAATGCGGAAGCTAAACTTCAGCGCACCAGAATGGCCTCCTTCCCGATCCCAGCGAGAGCCATCCCAAGCGAACCAGCCGATATTCTCGACAAACATTAAGCTGTCACCAAAGCGGAGGACGAGACGCTGTGCATTTCCGAAATCGTTCATAGGCTGGAGAGCACAAATGCGATTTAGGTCATCACCTTCGGTGGGCGCTTCAAGCATCTCTAGGTTACGCGCCCGTCGCTTCGTGCCGCGCAGGGTTACGGGTTCTAGCTCATCGTCGTAAGGGTCGTGGAAGTCGGCCATCAGCGCCCCACAGCCAAATTGTGGTTTCCGGTGTCTGACGTCGATCGCCGAGCGCGGGCCGTAACCCAAGCATCGATGCTCTTGCGGGTGTAGCGAATGCTGCGGCCTAATTTGAGGTATTCCGGCCCACCACCCGAAAGCCGCATCTTTGCGAGGGTCGATTCACTTAAGCCCAGCATAACAGCCGCATCTCGCGGCCTTAGCAGACGGTCTTCCATCCATGCCTCCGGTGTACGAACGCTCCCGGCGATTCCGGAAACGTCCAAACCGTGGCAAATCAAACCCGGCGTTATTAGCCGTCACGATTTATTGGCGCTTTGATTTCGCCTGCGGGGATTTTTTGGGACGACCGGCGAGGTTCCATTGAGACCCCGTTATCTCTATCGCAGCATCCCATGCACGATGGAACGAACGGATTGAGAGCCCTTCGAACCTAGAAAGAGCGTCCCGTTGATAATGGGCCTTGGGCTTAGGGCGCTGCTCCGGATTAGCCCCCATAAGCGCAATCAGCCATTCTCGACAGGCTGTCTCGGCATCGGCTCTAGCGATGCATTGCCTGTCAGCCGCCTTCTCTGGTGCCAGAGAAATCCGGACATTGAAGAACAACGAAGGCTCTCCCGGCAGAGCGATCGTCGAATACTCCCAACTCCGAAATCGGGCCAGGCGCCAAGCGTCAGCGCGGATCGGTACCCGTTGGGCATTAGGGCTTCCCGGACAGCCCTCAGCTCGAAGCGCTCCTGACACCAAGTCCTTGCGGAGGGCTTCCTGAAGATTTTTTCCATGCACCTTTTTGTCGTGGAAGAGCTTGCGCCCGTGTTGCTGGGCGAAATCACGCGAAGCAGTCGCCGAACTGTAGCGGACGAAGCGGCTAGGACTGCCAGCTCTCCGCCAAGCCTCTAGTGCATCCTTGTACTTGATTTGGAGGTCTCGCGGGGTGAACTCCCAAAGAGCCTCCTTCAAGCTCCGCCAGTTGTTGGCGTCACCGCTACCCACGTCCCGCCGCCCACAGACTCATGCCCCGCAGGAATTATCGCCCCTGCGACATGTGCGCGCCATGGCAAATGCGCTCCGGTTGCTTCCGTGGTGCTTCCGCGGACCAAACAGCAAAAAGGCCGCTTTCGCGGCCCTTGTGCAACCTATTGATTTTATTAGCCTACTTGGAGCGGGCGAGGCGAATCGAACGCCCGACCCTAACCTTGGCAAGGTTATGCTCTACCCCTGAGCTACGCCCGCGTTCCAAGTGGGAGGCGGTATATGGCTGAAGAGCGGGCGGGTTTCAAGCAGCTTTTGCATTTCGAGGTGAAGTTTTTGAGGACAGGGCGCCGCATGGGCCAGATATCGGGGCTCTTCGCCAAAAGCGTGCAGTAAAAAGGGCTTAGCAGTGGTTTTGGGGGCCGAAATGGCCCAGGTCGAGGCGGTTTTAGCCCGCCCTATTCACCCACCAGGCGGATAAAAACATCATGGGCGCGGTGCTGCAGATCGGCAAGGACGCGGGTGAGGTTCTCGAACCGGCTGACGCCTGCGGCGCGGGCGAGCAGGGATTTGAGCCCTGGGCTAGCGCTGGCCGCATCGAGGGGACCATCCACGGCGATACGCAACACCTGCAGCAAGGTGAGCTGCAGCTCGGCGGCGGCGGTGAGCACCGCGGCATCGTTCTCCGACAAAATGTGCTCGGCCTTCAAGCGCTGCAACGCGGCCAGCGTGGCTTGGGCGAGAATGGCCGGATCGTCATGGGCATAGACGAGCTGCAAGGTTTGGGCGGTGAAGTCGATATCCATCAGCCCGCCCGGGGCATATTTCAAATCGAAGGCATTGGTGCCGGGATATTGCGCGGCCACCTTGCGGCGCATCTCGGCAGCATCTGATTTCACCACCGCGCGATCACCAGAACGGCAGAGGCTATGGCGGATCACCTCGCGCACCGCGCCACCAAGTGCCGGAGAACCGGCCACCACGCGAGCGCGGGTCAGCGCCATGCGCTCCCATGTCCAGGCATCGGCGGCGTGATAGCGGGTGAAGGATTCCAGACTCACCGCCACCGGCCCTTTATTGCCGGTGGGGCGAAGCTGCATGTCGACTTCGTAAAGCGGCCCTTCGGCGGTGGGCACGGTAAGCGCCGCGATCAGGCGCTGAGCCAGGCGCGTGTAATAGAGGCTGACCGGCAAAGGCTTGGCACCATCGGAGGCTTCCACGCCGGGCAACGCGTCATAGACAAAGATGAGATCGAGATCGGAGGCCGCCGTCATTTCGGCCCCGCCGAGCTTGCCCATCGCGATCACGGTGAAGGCGCCACCCTTCACATGGCCATGGGCTTCCACCATCTCCGCTTCGGTGCGAGCGAGCAGCGCATCAATCACGGTTTCGGCGATGGCGGCGAAGACCGGCCCGGCGGCTTTGGGCGTGGCGATGCCTTCGATCACCTGTACCCCGACGCGGAAAATCTGCTCATGGGCAAAGCGGCGGGCCGCATCCAGCGCCTCTTCAAAACGGGGGGCGCGTAAGAGACTGGCGGCCAGCGTCTCGGTGAGTTCCGCGCGGCTTGGCAATTCCTGGAAGAAGCCGGGATCAAGCAACGCATCCAATGTGGAAGGCTGGCGCGCCAGATGCGTCGCAAGCCTTGGCGCCGAGCCCATGATGACGGCGATGAGGCGCAAGAGTTCTTCATGGGCGAGCAGCAGCGAGAAAAGCTGCACACCGGAAGGAAGATTGGAAAGGAAGCGATCGAACTGGGCGAAAGCCGCGTCGGGATCGGCAGTGGTAGCAAGAGCGGCGAGCAGTGCCGGGATCAGGGCGGTGAGGCGTTCGCGCGCGCGCGGACTTCTGGTGGCACGGATGCGGCCATGATGCCAGCCGCGAATGGCGCGGCTGATGTGCTCGGGATTCTTGAAGCCCATCTTGGCGAGGGTCTCAAGGGTTTCAGGATCATCCTCCACACCGGTGAAGACAAGACTGCCGCCCTCCCCCGCCAAGGGCGCGGCCTTTTCGAACAAACGCGCGTAATGGCCTTGCACGGTCTTGAGGCGCGCTGTCAGCGCGGCGCCGAATTGCGCGGCGTCGGGAAACCCCGCGAAACAGGCAATGGCAGCGAGATCATGCGCGTTCTTAGGCACGCTATGGGTCTGCTCATCCTCCACCATCTGCAAGCGATGCTCGAGGGTGCGCAAGAACCGATAGGCCTCGGTCAGATCCTGCACTGCCGCGAGCGAGACATGGCCGCGCAGACGCAAGGCTTCCAAAGCGGCGAGCGTGGCGGGGGTGCGAAGGCTCGGGTCGCGGCCGCCTAAGATGAGCTGCTGGGTCTGGGCAAAAAACTCGATCTCGCGAATACCGCCGCGGCCAAGCTTGATGTTATGGCCCGCCACCGCGACTTCGGAATGGCCGTGATAGGCGTGAATCTGGCGCTTGATGGATTGGATATCCTCGATGGCCGCGAAATCGAGATTGCGGCGCCAGACGAAAGGATCGATCACATCTTTCAAGAAACGCTTGCCCGCACCGATGTCGCCCGCAGCAACCCGCGCCTTGATCATGGCGGCGCGTTCCCAATTCTGGCCCATCGCCTCGTAGTAATCGCTCGCCGCATCGGCGGAGATGGCGATCTGGGTCGCGCCCGCATCGGGACGCAGGCGAAGATCGACGCGGAAGACATAGCCATCCGGCGTCGCATCCGCGATCAGACGCACCACATGTTTGACGATATCGACGGCCGCGCCGCGCTGATCGCCCCGCTTGGCGAAGGGAAAGCGCTCGGCTTCGTAGAAGGTGATGATGTCGATATCGGAGGAATAGTTGAGCTCGAAGGCGCCATACTTGCCCATGGCAAGCACGATCAGCCCGGTCTCGGCCTCCAGCGTGGCACCATCCCTATCGGCAAAGGGCGTGCCTTGCGCGGCCTTCTTCAGCGCGAAGCGGAAGGCGCCCTTGAGCGCGGCATCGGCAAAACGGGTGAGCGATTGGGTGACGTCATCGAGGCTAAAAAGCCCGCCGATATCGGCGAGCGCGATGGTGAGCGCGGCTTGTCGCTTGGCTTGGCGCAAGGCCTGCATACATTCCAACTCCACCACCGCATCGGCGGCGCCAAGCGCGAGCGCCTCGCATTCGGCGGTGAGCGCGCGGGGGCCTTCCGCGAAGAAGCGCTTAAGAATCTGCGGCTCGCGCAAAGCCAAGCGCGCCAGAAACGGGCTGTTGCCAAAGGCCGATTCCAGCAGCGCGCGCGCCTCCCCTTCGGGCTCATAGCCTGATTGTTTCAAGCTCTCGAAGCTGCGCTGCGCGCGGGCCCGGTCAAAAGGTTGCGGCAGGATTTGCGGCGCGATGGTCATAGCCGAAGTGTACTCCCGCAACACGGTTCTGGGGAGGGGTTCTAAAACGCCCGCTCGACCATATTAGGTTTGCGTCCCAGCGCACGCGGGAAGGAGAGCACCGCTTTGAGACCGGGCGGGGTGGCGCCGGGGGTCGTATCGGCAAGGATCAGGCTCGCGTCATGCATGCGCGCCACAGCGGAGACAAGGCTGAGGCCAAGCCCGGTACCGGGGGAGTTGCGGCTCTTCTCCAGGCGCACAAAACGTTCGAGCACGCGGGCGCGTTCGTCCTCAGGGATGCCGGGACCGGTATCGGCGACGGTCATATCGATGCTGAGCGGCGTCTCGCTGACCGAGACCGTGATGCGATCGCCGGGGCCGGAATATTTGATGGCGTTGTCGATCAGATTGGCGAGCGCCTGAGAAACAAGGCTGCGATTGCCTTCCACCGTCAGCACGCCGGAAGGCAGCACTTCCAGTGTGATTTCCTTTTCCTC
Source organism: Rhizomicrobium palustre (assembly GCF_011761565.1). NCBI lineage: Bacteria > Pseudomonadati > Pseudomonadota > Alphaproteobacteria > Micropepsales > Micropepsaceae > Rhizomicrobium > Rhizomicrobium palustre. The sequence goes on from NZ_JAASRM010000001.1 coordinate 1,080,457, forward strand.
GGCCAGCGGCAAATAGAGATCAGCGACATCGGCGACGATGACCGAAAGATCCACCGGCCCCATGGAATCGCGGATGATGCCGCTATCGGCCTGGGCGATGAGAAGCAGCGCGTTGAAGGTGCCAATCAGCCGGTCGGTTTCGGCAAGCGCGTTCTCGATATCCTCATGCTGCGGGGATTCGGGATCGAGCTTGCGCTGCATTTCTTCCAGGCGCAGGCGCAAGCGGTTCAAGGGTGTGCGCAGATCATGCGCCACCGAATCCACCACCTCGCGCATGCCTTTCATCAGACGCTCGGTCCGCTCCAGCATGGTGTTGAGGTTTTCAGCGAGCGAATCCATCTCATCATGCGCTTCGGTGATCGGTACGCGGCGGGAGAAATCCCCAGCCACGATTTCCGAGGAGGTGCGTGTGATGACATCGAGGCGGCGCAGGAAATTGCGGCTCATCAAGATGCCGCCGCCGATGCCAAAGAGCAGCATCAGCCCCACCGACCAGGGAATGGAGGTGAGGAATTTCTTACGGCTGAGCTTCTGGTCGGAGATGTCGCGCGCCACCAGCAAAATGAATCCACCGGGCACGGTGAAAGCCTCGCCGCGCGCGGTGCGGGTGACGGTCTCGTCTTGCTGGCTGCGCTGGTAATCGAATTCGAAGAAGCGGCCATCGGAGCGCGCCGCATCCGGCAGCTCCAGAAGATTGCCGGCCAGCACCGCACCATTGGAGCTGCGCAGGTAATAGATGCCCGAGCCATGCTGCGCGACGCGGCTGGTGATGACATCGGAAAGACCGATCACACCGAGGCGCTGATAGGTCTCGCGCAAACCGCCGACCTCGGCCTCGATGGTGTCATCGGTTTGGGCATCAAGGGCGCGCTGGGCGTTCCACCAGGTAAAGGCGACGAGCGCTGTCGCCGATACCGCGTAGAAGAAGACAAACACCAGGAGCATGCGGAAGGCCTGCGTATGCAGGAGCCGCTTTGCCCAATGCCAGAAAGCGTTATTTCGCACCACGGATCATATATCCCGCACCACGGATGGTATGCAGCAGCGGAGCCTCGAAGCCCTTGTCGATCTTGGCTCTGAGACGGGAGATATGAACATCGATGACATTGGTTTGGGGATCGAAGTGATATTCCCAAACGCTTTCCAGAAGCATGGTGCGCGTCACCACCTGACCGGCATGGCGCATTAGATATTCCAGCAGGCGAAACTCGCGCGGCTGAAGATCAATGGCCTGGCCCGAACGGGTGGCGGTGCGGGTGAGAAGATCAAGCTCCAGCTCGCCGACGCTGAGCTTGGTCTTGACGGTGGCGGGCGCGCGGCGGCGCATCAAGGCATCGATGCGGGCGAGCAGCTCGACAAAAGCGTAGGGCTTGGTGAGGTAATCATCGCCGCCAGCTTTCAAGCCTTTAACGCGATCATCGACCTCGGAGAGGGCCGAAAGGAACAGGACCGGGATGACATTGCCATGCTCGCGCATCTCGGCAACGACATTGAGGCCATCCATCTTCGGCAACATGCGGTCGACAATGGCGCAATCATAGGGTCGGGAAAGTGCCAGGGTCAGGCCGGTATCGCCGTCTGCTGCTTCGTCGACCACGTGCCCGGCTTCCTTCAGCCCGTTCACGAGATAACGCTGCGCCTCGAGATCGTCTTCCACGACGAGAATGCGCATGCGGGGTGCCTCCATTTTTAGAGCAATAGCTTCGACAAAAGGGCCCAACGCGGCGCCCGGAAATTCAAATCCCCAAAATCCCAGAACCAAAACTTCAGGACTGAAAAGCAAGGTCCCGCGCCGGTGGCAACCGGGGGGAAAGCCACCACCGGCGCGAGGGACGCCGGGCTCCGAGGGGGTGGAGAGCCCGGCAGAACGAAACGTCAGGCCTTCTCGATCGGCACGGCCACAAAGCGCGCGGTACCGCCCGAGGAAACCAGCAAGAGAACCGACTTCAGGCCCGAAGACTTTGCCGCCGCAACGGCTTTCTCGACATCCTGCGGCGTATGCACGGCCTTGTTGCGGACCGAAACCACCACATCGCCCTGCTGCACGCCTTGCTCGGCGGCTTTGGAGTCAGGATCGACATTGGTGACCAGGACGCCCTGCACGCCGTCATCGACATTGTATGCGCGGCGTACATCCGGGGTCAGCGCGGAAAGGCCAAGCCCCATCGCCTTGCCGGTAACCGCGCCAGCAGCCGGACCGGCTTGGTTCTGCGGCCCCGCGGCGGCGACTTGCGTGTCCTTGCGGGCACCGATGGTGACATCCACGGTCTGGCGGGCACCATCGCGCATAATCGCCAGCGCTGCGGTCTTGCCGGCCGGGATCTGCGCCACCTTGCGGGTCAGATCGTGATAATCGGCGACTTCCTTGCCATTGATCGAGAGAACAAGGTCACCGGGGCGGACACCGGCGCGCGCCGCCGGGCTATCCGGCACCACGCTGGCGACCAGTGCGCCCTTGGGATCCTTCACGCCGAGCGAGGAGGCAATTTCCGGCGTAACGGGCTGGATCTGCACGCCGAGCCAGCCACGCGCAACGCGGCCATGGGTCTGCAGCGCAGCGACCACATCCTTGATGGTCGAGGCCGGAATCGCAAAGCCAATGCCGATGGAGCCGCCGGTGGGCGAGAAGATCATTGAATTCATGCCGATCACCTGACCGCGCAAATCAAAGGTCGGGCCACCGGAGTTGCCACGGTTGATCGGCGCGTCGATCTGGATGAAGTCGGTATAGGGCTGTTCCGCGCTGCCAATATCGCGGCCGAGCGAGGAGACAATGCCCGCGGTCACGGTGTTGGAGAGGCCGAAGGGATTACCCACCGCCACCACCCAATCACCGACGCGAATGGCGCGGTCGTTGCCGAATTCAACAGTCGGCAGGGCTTTTTCAGACGTCACTTTCAGCAGCGCGACATCGGTCGCGGCATCGGTGCCGATCAGCTTGGCATCGAAGCTGCGCCCATCGGGCAGCTTCACGGTGATCTTCGACGCGTTGGCGACGACGTGGTTGTTGGTGACGATGAAGCCCGACTTATCGATGATGAAGCCAGAGCCCATCGAGACGCCTTTGCGCGGCTGAGGCTGCACTTGCGGGCGGCCACCGAACTGGCGGAAGAAATCGCGGAAGCCTTCGGGCATGTCGTCGAGACCCTGCGCGGTCTGCTTTTCCACCACATCGGCGGTCACAGACACCACGGCGGGGCTGACGCGTTCGACAAGATCAGCAAAGGAGAAGGGCGTGCCGTTCTCCATCATGCGCGGCGGCGGGGCCGAGCCATTGGATTTATCGGCGGCGACGGCATAGCGCACCGGCTCGCCATTATGATCGGGCAACAGCGCATAAGCGCCAACGCTGACCAGGATGATCGCCGCGGCGGCGGTGCCCGCCAGGAGAGCCTTGTTTCGCTTCATATAGGCCATGACCTGCTCTTTGTTCATTGTCCACACCATCGAAGGTGGGGATGATATATATCCAATTTCTTTCTCGATTATTGCTCAAAGATGAACTCGTTGCAATGATATGGATATTTTTTGGAAGGGTTGCTGAAGGAAATCCGGATTCCCGTAGAGAAAGCGAAAGTTGTATAGTCCCAGCCCGGAATTCGGGGGGATTTCGCCATGAACCCACTCTGGCGCGGTCTTTTGCTGGCGCTTGTCGCGCTGCTTTTGGGGGGCTGTCTGCCGGTCACGAGCAAAAGCCCGCTGGGCACCACCGCGGGCCTTGGCGCGGATAGGGCGCTTTACGGCACCTGGAAGGGACACAATCCCGACGATCCGAAAGCCAAAGATGGTTATCTGCATTTTATGGCCGGCAAGGATGGCGCACTGACCGCCGCGCTGGTGATGGCCGATGGCGGCAATGACGATGGCTGGACCATCTTCCGGGTGAAAACGGCGCGGCTGGGCGGGCAAAACTATCTCAACGCCGCCATGGCCTTCGATAAGGATGCCGCCGCCGAGGGCAAGCTGAAAGACGCGATCATCCCCCTCGCCTATGTCCTTCGCGGCGACGTGCTGACGCTCTATGTGCTGGACGAGGAGAAGGTGAAGGCGGCGGTGAAAGCCGGAAAGCTCAAAGGCACAATCGAGCCCGGCGACAGCGGCGATGTCACCCTCGCCGATGATCCCGCCGCGCTAGACGCCTTCTTCGCCAAGCCCGAAGCGATGGGCCTGTTCAAAGCGATGCTGGTGTTGAAGCGGGTGTGATCTACACATCGTCATGGCCGGGCTTGACCCGGCCATCCAGAATTTTGCCTCGCAGACGCTCGGCCGATGGATGGCCGCCTCAAGGGCGGCCATGACGGGAAGGCTTAATGCCCGCTGGCGTGGAATATCTCGCCGGCAAGGCCGGTGTTGTATTGCAAGCCGTCGATGGTCAGCGTGATGCGATGGGGCCAATCGGTGCGGGCCAGGCCCTTGCGCGCCAAAGCATTCCAGACCGCTTCATTGAAGAGGCCGGTCGTGTCCTTGGTCGCCACCACGGCATTGCCGAGATGGAAATGGTCGCCATGCGGCTGGGGGAATTGGACAATGGTGATTTCGCCATTCGGCTCCTGCACGGCGGTGCCGGGGATGCTGGCGAGCCCCTGCAGAATGGTCAGGGTGCGAAGCTGAAGGGGGTTAAGTTTGAGCGGATTGTTCTTCGGCGCCATTGGCTTCCTCGTGGAGGGATGCCCATCTGGGTGAAACGAAACCGTCCGGAAGCGCTCCCTTGATGGGCGGGGTCTTGTCCATCCGGACCACCGGCCCGAGGAGTTCGAACCAGCCGGACGTCGTTTCGCACGAATAAAGATATGGGTCTATACCGTCCGGAAGCCCCTCCTGCGCGGCACAGCGGCCAAGGCTCATGACCCAGGCGGCGGTGGCGGCGAGCGAGACGTTCACCTGCCAGCTTCCGCCTGCACGAATCCGCTTCAGGAGCGCGGCTTTCGCCCCCGCCGCGGCGAGATAGCCGGTCAAGACCGACAGAACGGGATGGCAAATCAGCTCTGGAAGGCCGGATTTTCCGCTTTTGGCTGCTTCCAGCGCCAGCCCGGTCGCCGCCTGCACCACCTCCTCGAAGCCGCGCCGGGGCGCCCATGGGCCGTAGAAAGCGGCGATCTCCACCACCACAATGCCGGGCGCGGTGTGGGCCAGGGTCGCCGGGGAAAAGCCCAGCCCCGCCAGGACGCCAGGGCGGTGCGAATCGACGAAAATCTCGGCCTCGCGCACCAGGTGGCGCAGGGTTTCGGCATCCCCCGGCTTGGCGAGGTCCAGATTGGCCAAGCGCTTACCGCCGCTGAACGCCATAGGGGGATCGAGCGGATCGCGGGGCGAGCAAATCTGCAGCACCTCGGCGCCATGGCTGCCCAAGAGCGCGGTGGCGGCAGCCCCGGCGCAATAGCGTGTCACGTCGAGAACACGCAGACCTCTAAGCGCCTGGCCAGCCTCACGTGGGCGGAAGGGCGGCGCATCGCCGATTTTCTTAAGCTGGATCGGCGGGGGAGCAATGCCTGCGAGCGCGCGCCATTCCTCGGCGCTGCGCACCAAGGCGCCTGGCATTTTCAAAAAAGCGAGCGCGTCTTCCAGCGCCTGTCCATTCCATCGCGCCACCGACTCGACCACCGCCTCACGGCTGTTGGCGGCATTGAGAAGATCGAAGATGCGCGTCGATAAATGCGGCTGCGCCCCGCGCAGATAAAGCCAGCGACGATCACCCGATTGATAGAAGCCCGTCGCCGCCGTCTCATCTTTCAGCGCCGCGACCAGCGAACCATTGCGGCGCAATGTGAGATGCGGTGCCAAAGACGCGCCTGCAGCAGGTACATCCACATGGATCGCCTGACGTTCGCCGCCGCGCAGGCGCCAAATTTCGCCCGCAACCCCTGCTCCAAACGCCAATGCGGCCGCGGCGGCGGTGGCAAAGCGGAAGGGTGCGAACAAAGCTTCCCCGCGCTCAAAGCGCGGCGCGGCCAGCGGGGCGATCCCAGCGGCGCGGTTGAGAAACTCAAACGACGTTTGCGGCGTCATGCCAATCTCCGGCGGCAGTCCGTCATAGGCCGCAGCGTAAAGTCCCGCCAGGGGGACTAGCCGAATCGGATGCGAGATTAGCCGATAAATAGAAATGCCAAGACGATTTGGGAGGGGTATTTGTCTGCACTCTAAACCATTGCGGGAATGCAGCGTATTGCACCTGAAATGCAGCTTATTTTACGTCAGCCTTCCACCAGCGCTCCGGCGGCTTTGCCACGACGGCGGACGAAATCGGCATCGCTCGGCTCGAAAAGCAGAACGGTAAGGTCGAGGACAAGCTGGAACTGGGCTTGCGCCACCTCTTGGCGGGGGCCTTCGGCGCTGCGCAATTCTTTCAGCAGATCCTCAGTGTAGCTGCGTAAGAAACTTGTCACCTCGTCCACGGCGTTCTGATGCTTAGCGCCAAAAGAGCCAGGCACAGAATAGAGCTTGGTGTTCGCCAGAACTTTGCCATAGCGCATCGCGCGATCGACCTTGTCAGGATCGACCGGCTTATTGAGATCGGGCACACGCGGGCCGCCGGAATAACCGGCCTTATGGGTGGGCAGCGCCGCCATGATTTCCTTGGGCGCGCGCTCCATGAAGGTATCCATCACCCCGCCGACCGCGGCGCGTTCCTTCAAGAGGCGCTGACCCCATTTGCCGGCGCGCAGGATCTCAAGTTCTTTGACGATGGCGGTGGAGTTGGTGGTGAAGGAGGCGAGGTTAGCGATCAGCACATCGATGTCGAAATGGGGATGGCGCAGGTTCATGATCGCTTCGCGCGCATCATCCATATCAGCGAAGAGCACTTCACCGGCAAGGCCCATATCGGTCGAAGAGATCAAAGCATCGGTGGTCTGGCGTGCCACCAGGCGCGGCAGCTTGAGCGCCTCCCAAGGCTTGGCGAGACGGCGCATCGCCACCACCGACACCAGCGGAGCGGCATCGAGATTAGTTTCGACCACGGCGTCGTAGATGCCGCGAAGCCCCCATAAAAGCTCTTCATTCAAGGCGGGGGTGTTTCGTTCAAGCAGCGCCTGCACCGCCAGCATCGCCGAGCCCGAACGCAGCACAGCCGCGATATCTTCGGCATCGGCGGCCACCGCCTCACCGCCAAGAGCCAAGGCTGCTTTCTTGCGGTTGGCCTTGAGGGCTTCCGTCATCGCCGTGCCGGCGATCGGCCAAAAGACTTCCGCGCGCGCCAGAGCTTCGGTGTATTTGCCCCGCACGGCGAGCCGCCGGATATCATCGCCATAGGTCTTGGCCTCGGCAACGACGAGATCGCGGCTTACCCATTGCCAGATCGGGATGATGTGCCCGCGAAAAAGCCGCCCGCGCTGCTTTTCCTTGCGCAGGACATTGGAGAGCAAATCCTCGAAAGGCTGACAGAAGAGGCGCAACGGCGTGGGCGTGCGTTTGCGGGCATCGGCCCCGCGCAATACAGGGCGCAACCCATCCAGGATCAGCTCATGCGGCAGCGCCTTGCCATCGACCAGACGGTCGATCTCGATCGCGCTGGCAAGACGGCCAGCCACATCCCCCGGCAAACTGCCGAGGAATCTCTGTAGCAGCATCATCTTGTCAGTCGTAAGCATGGGTCCAGACGCGAATTGACGGAACATCCTAAACGCAGACGCCTTAACAGGCGATTGCCGCTCGCAATCCGGCTTAATTGTTATAAGCCCGTAAAATTACAGATCCTTTTGCCTGGGTTAGATAATCTGGTTGCAATGGGCTTAGCCCAGCACCGGCAGGTTCAGGCGGGTGGCAAGACCGCCAAGGCGAGCCTCATCCATGACAAGCTGACCGCCATAGAGCTTGGCGATCTCGCGCACGATGGAGAGGCCCAGCCCTGTGCCGGGGACGCTTTCATCCAGGCGCTCACCCCGGCTCATCACCCTTCCGCGATCCTCGGGCGCAAGGCCTGGCCCGTCATCCTCGATGGAGAGCTGAAACAGGCGCCCCTCCAGGCGTTCGGCGGTCACGATCACCCGGCCCTTCGCCCATTTGCAGGCGTTGTCCATGAGATTGCCCGCCATCTCCTCCAAATCCTGGCGCTCGCCGCGGAAATAGAGTGTCTCGGGGCAATGCACGGTGATGATGATGCCGCGCTCCTGATGGATACGCATCAGGACCCGCGCGAGGTCTTCCAGAACCGGGGAGACCTGGGTGCGATTGCCCAGCGCGTTGACGGCGCCAGCGGCGCGGGCGCGGGTGAGATAATGATCGACCTGACGGCGCATGACGCCGACCTGGCGCTTCACCGTATCGGCCAGGGGCCCCGGATTGGCTTCGGATTCGGCCACCAGCACCGAGAGCGGGGTTTTGAGAAAATGGGCGAGGTTGGCGACATGGGTGCGGGCGCGCCCCACCACCTCGGCCGAATGCTCGATCAGGCTGTTAAGCTCTGAAGCCAGCGGCGCGATCTCAGCGGGGAATTTGCCTTCAAGATGCTGCGCCGCGCCGGAGCGGATGCGGGAGAGCGATTCTTCCACCCGCCGTAAGGGCTGCAAACCAATGCGCACCTGCAAAAGCACCGCCGCCAAAAGCCCGAAGAACAAGGCCGCGAAGGACCAGAAGATGATGTGGTTGAATTCGGCGACCGAGGCTTCCACGCTGGAGACATCGCCCGCCACAAGAAAGGTATAGGATTTGAAATCCTTGGGGTTGGGCGTGTTGGTGACGGGAAAGCTCACGCGGCGCGCGATCACCCGAAGATGCTGATCCAAAGGTCCTTGCGCATAGCCGAAGGAGACGCTGCCATCCTTCACCTTCAGCCCATCGGGGCGCAGCGTTTGATCCAGCAAGGAATGAGAGAACATTACCGGCATGGAATCGGACGGATCGATTTGCCAGTAGAGGCCGGAATAAGCGCGCGCGAAGCGGCGATTGAGAAAGCGGTCGCGCAGAACGATTCCGCCGAAGCTATCGCCATCTGCCGCAGTGATGAGGCCATCAAGATCGACCTGAAGCTGGGTATCGAAATTATCCCGCATCGCCTCCATGAAGGCATTCGACAACACATATCCGCCTGCGGCGAGCGCGATGGCCGCCCAAACGGCAGCGGCCAAGATCAGGCGCGACGCGAGCGAGCGCGGCACCTTTGTGAACATCGGCCCAGGCCGGAGCTTAATCTTTGCGAGGCGCTGAAGGATCATCGAGGCAGTAGCCAAGCCCGCGTACCGTTTGGATGAGATCGGCTTCCAGCTTCTTGCGCAGGCGGCCGACGAAGACTTCGATGGTGTTGGAATCGCGGTCGAAATCCTGATCGTAAAGATGTTCGACAAGTTCGGTGCGCGACACCACCCTGCCCTTGTGATGGGCGAGATAGGCAAGCAAGCGATATTCGAGGCTGGTCAGCTTCACCGGATTGCCGTTCAGCGTCACGCGCGAGGAGCGTGTATCGATGCGCAAGGGGCCAATCTCGATCTCAGAGGTGGCAAAACCCGCCGCCCGGCGCAACAGCGCCCGCAAACGCGCCAGAAGTTCTTCGGTGTAAAAAGGCTTGGCGAGATAATCGTCGGCACCCGCATCGAAGCCGGCAACCTTATCGGACCAGCTATCGCGCGCGGTGAGGATCAAGACCGGCATGGTTTTGTGGGCCTTGCGCCATTGCTGCAGCACCCGCACACCATCCATCTTGGGCAGACCGAGATCGAGGATCACCGCGTCATAGGGTTCTGTATCGCCGAGGAAGTGGCCTTCTTCGCCATCAAAAGCCTGATCCACCGCATAGCCAGCGTCGCTCAGCGCCTTTTTGAGGTTGCGCTGCAGATCCGCATCGTCTTCCACCAGTAACAGTCGCATTGATCACCCTGGTTAGGGATTTGGATTAGGAACTTCAGTTAGCGAGGACGGCGGCGGTCGCCATCCCGGTCAGAGTCGCGATCATAGCGCCCGCGGCCATTGCGGTCATCCCGAGATCGGTCGTCACGCGAACGATCATCGTGGTAGCGATCGTCCCGCGAACCGCGATCCCAGCGCCGGTCCTCGAAATTATTGCGCGGCGGGGCGTAGTCGCGGCGATCATAATCTCTGCGATCATCTGGGGCATCGGCGCGATAAGGCTGGGCGCCGCCAGAAGGCGCGCCGCCCATAATCTGCCCCGTGCGCGCATCCGCGGCGAACCAGATGATCCTGCCATCGGGCGTCATCCACTTGATGCGGTAATAGGATTGGCCGCTTGGCCCGAAAAAGGGGCCCTCCGCGTCGTAAAACCGGCCAGGCATGGAGTGGCGGATCTGGGGCAAAATGCGGTCGAGCGAACCGCCGCCGCGCCCATCCTGAGCCAGAGCCGGGACGGCGAGCGCGAGCAGTACTACAAAAAAGCTTACCAGACGCGCGCGCATAGCCTTTCCACTATCCCCCAGCATATGAACCGAAGCTGAATATGCCATCCAGGGTCAGTTCAGAGAGCCCATACTAATCTCACCACCATCGATACAGGGAACTTTTTTGTCACAAATCCCGTTCCCGGTGTCGCGCAATGGGCGGGGGTTCGCACCTTGCGTCAAATGGGGGCCGAAACGGCCCAGAAGGAGAGAGAGATGAAGATCAGGACACTTCTTTTGACGGCTGCAGCGGCTGCCATGATGACCACAGCCGGCGCCTCCGCCGCCTGGGATCGCGACCGCGATCATGATGGCCGCCCGGACCATGGCTGGGCCGAACGCCACGACCGCGATGGCTTCAACGATGCATGGCGCGGACGCGCCGACTGGCACTGGCGCGACGATCACGGCCGCTGGCATGGCGATCGCGACCGTTATTGGCGCTATGGCTATCGTGGCTATATCAGCGATCGCGACATCTATTATCGCAGCTTGCGCGCGCATGGCTATTACCGCTGGGATGGAGCCCCTTATTGGTATCAGGGCCGCTATGTCGTGCGCAGCTACGACCGCTGGGGCCGCGTCGTGTTCGTTGAGATGAACCCCTACACCGGCGGCTTTTTGGGTGTGATCCGCTTCTAACAAAGCCGCGTTCTAAAGGAATAGGCCTTGAGTCGGGGGAGCCACAGTCCGCCCCTCCCTGTAGGTCCCTCCGGCGATCAAGCGAAGGCCTCGCGAGCCCCCTCGCGGGGCCTTCGGCGTTGATACAGTTTGTTACGTGCTAGGAACCCGCACGGAACCCAAGCGGCTTGAGAGGCGTAGTGTTGGTTTGTTGACAGGAGAATTGAATGGGTTTGAGCAAGCGTCTTTCGCTTAAGACATTTGGAATGACCGCGTTTGCCGCCGCGCTCCTCTGCACCAGCGCGAGCTTTGCGGATCCCCCACATCGCGACGATCACCCGCCCATGCGCGATATGCGCGATATGCGCGGACCGGATGCGATGCGGGACCATGACATGCGCGGACATAATGATTGGGGCAAACACCGTGACCGGTATTGGCGCCCCGAATATCGCGGCTATGTCGCGCGCGACCGCATTTTCCACGAGCTGCGCCGCCACCACTACAACCGCTTCGATGGCGATCCCTATTGGTATCGCGGCCGCTATGTGGTGAAGAGCTTCGACCGGCGCGGACGGCGCATCTTTGTCGAAATCAATCCTTATACCGGCGCCTATATCGGCGTGGTGCGCTTCTGAAACGTGAAGGCCCGCTAGAAAGGCGGGCCTGTTCCTCAGGCTTTGGCTTTGGCGCGATCGCCGAACCACCATACCACTGCAGTGACGGCCGCGAAAACCAGAGAGCCGCTGATTTCGCCGCGCGCCGCGTCTGTTGCCGGCAGGGCGAAAAACGCCGCAGAAAGAAAACCACAAAGCCCGACAGTTAGAACCGGACGCACCAGCGCGCGCACGGCATTCACCCAAGGATAGCTCACGCCAATAGCGCCTTCGGCTTTCAGGCTTTCGCAAAGCCCCGTCCAGGAACCGGACGCCGCGGTGGAGGCGCGCATGTCTGCCGCTTCCGCCGCTTTGGCTTTCATCGCCATGTCCGCCATGCGCTCCTCATGGCCCCACTCTTCTTTTTTTTGCGCGAAAATCTCACGCGCTTCGAAAACGCCAACGGCCTTGCTCGCGACATTGCCGATCAAGCCAAAAAGGCCACCGCTCAGCGCATCGCCGAGCATGGACACAAGCTCCATTGTCTCAACTCCTTGAAGGTTCTGGAACGCGGGCTCAGCCCGCAAAGGTTTGCAGGCTGGCGCGGTAGGCCGCGATCACTGCGTCGCTCCATACCGCCGCAGCGATGGCTTTGATTTTTTCGGATTTGGCCGATAGATCGTCCCCCGGCACCAAAACATAGCGGTGATAGCGCGGCGGATAGGATGGATCGATCTCACCATCAACAGTGATGAAGGTGGCCTCACGGATCTGCAGTTGCCCGTCAGGCAAAACAGTTATGGTTTCATCCGGCTGAGTGAGAGCAGAAATAGAGGGCATGGCAGCCTCCTCAATTGGGGGTGAAATAGAAGAGTTCGCGCCCAAGGAAGGTGTTGGGCGTGATTTCGGACCAGTTCAGGGCGGTGTCGCCGTTGGTGTTCAAGATGCGCCCTTCCATATAGGCGCTGTTCGAGGAGACAAAGAATCCTACCGCACCGCAAATGGATGGCGTTGCGAAACCACCCTGCGACCCTAAAAGCACTGCGGCTTCGGCATAACTGCCGGTGCACTCCTGCACAAAAGGCAAGCCGCCGATGCGCACAGCACCACTGCCGCCCACCCCAGAAGACCCCACCCGAATACCGAAGCGAACGCAAACGAGACGGCCGATCTTGATATAACTGCCTGAGCCGACCATCACGGAAGCTCCGGAGGCTGGCACCGCGGAGATGATGGATGGCGACCAGATCCCCTCTTCGTAATCATCGAGCGTGTTGGCGTCTGGCGAAGCGATCTGCGCCGCGGGAAAGCCGATCTGCCCGCCCGCGAGCGAAAGAAGCCCGCTTACGAAGGGCGTGGCGAGTGTCTTATTAAAAAGGGTTTCCGCGCCGCTTTTGGTAGCGAAATCACCAGCATTGGCGGCCGCGCGGAAATAGGCGCGCTCGCGCCAATTGCCCGAGGCATCAGAGGCGTAAAGCCCTACATCTCCGGCCTGGGTCACGCGGCTTGTCCCGCCCAGAAGAACAAGAGAGGCGGCGTTATGGGTGAGGGTGAGGCCCTGCGCAAACCGCACAAAGCGCAGCTTGTTGGCGGCGCTACCGAAGGACGTAATCGTCGAGGTGCCGGTGATCTGGATAAAGAGCGAACCCGCCGCCTCAAGATCGCACGTGCCCGCCGAGGCGATGGAGGTTTCGTTCGCCGAGATCAGCGCGTTCCAGTCCGTCCAGACGCCATTGAGATAGACTATAAAGGCGCTCGACGGCACCACGAAAGCGCGCAGCCCATTGAAAGGGGTGAAGAACCGCCAAGCGCCATCAAGGCAATAGGCGATCTTATACGCATAGCCCAACCATGCTCCGCTGGGCGCCCCACCCGTGAGATAGGCATCGCCATCAGTGGGACTTGCGGGCGGCGTGTTGACGAATTGGCCCAAGAGGCAAAGATCGAACAAGGCATCGAGCTCAGCCAGGGCCTCGTTCCAGGTGACGGGATTGGCCGATTGCAGCGAGACGAGCTGTGCTAATTTTAAACGCGGGGTTTTATCGGACATAGAGGGTTTCCGTTTTCATGTTCCCCCGTCCAAGCACGGTGGAACGCTGGGCGACACGCAGGGTCAAAGGATTGGGGAGACCGGACGGAAAATCCGCCTCCTGATCGGCTACGCTGTAGCGCTGGCTTTCGCCCGCGATGGCGCGATAGCTGCGTACCACCGTGTCGCCGGAAAGAATGTCGAGATCGAAGAGCGCAGGGTCTGATTGCGGCGTCTCCGAAAGAAGAATGCTCGATGCCGAAAAACTGCGATCACGGCGGCGCCAGGTGAAGATCAGATCGCTGCCTGACCATTGAAAATCCACATGACAGGGTGCAGGCGGGATGAGCCCCTTGGCCGAAAAACTCTGCGGCTGAGTTTGGAAAGCGGGATCGGCGAGCGGCAGACCTTCCGGGCCATAGGTATAGTTATGAGCGAGAAGTGCCTCACCGGTGCCAAGCTGAATCTGCGTCAGGGCGTCATCAAGCAACACCACACGCGCGCCCGCAGGCACCGGGGAGGCCATCGCCTGCTCGCTTCCTTGCACGCCACGGATAAAGCGCGTGAGGCGCCAGGTGCTGGGGGCGATCAGCTCGGCGCTGGCGAATTGCAGCACCTCCCAGGCACCGGAAGGATTTTGCACGGCCAAGCGATTGGCGCCGGCGAAAAGATCGGTATCCGAAACCGAAAGGAACGCGCCATTGATCAGGCTCACCGTGAGGCTGTTCACAAGGTCGAAGCGATTGAGCGGCCCGGGCCAGAAGTCATAAAGCGTTTGGCCAAGCGTGGCGGGCGCGGTGAGCGTGGCGGCCTCTACGCCGTCTTTATACACCACCACCCTGCCCGGCCAGGGATCAGCGAAACCCGCGATAAAAGGTGAGGCCGCATCCTGGGTTTCAGAGAGGAGCGGCAGATCGAGGAACACCACCAGCACACGGCCCGGACGGACAAGGCTTCGCGTAGAGCGCAGAGAGCGGGCCGCGCCTGCACGGCTTTCATACAGCGACGGATCGGTGGCAACAGCCTCGATCTTGCGCGCGCCCGCATCGGCAATGGAGGTGAGCCGCAAGCGCCGCACCCGACCGCCAGCCTCCAGCCGCACCTCATCCGCGGGATCAAGCGCGAGATGCGAGGGCGGCAGCGCGAAATTCGCGAGTTCCGACATCACCGCCGCATCGGCGAGAAGCCGATCGCTGATCGCTTGCGCCTCGCTTTGATCGAGTAGAAGCGCCAATGCGGAGGTGGCGACGCGCTTTGTGCCCGCCAGATGGGCGCTTTGCGCCACCGCCTCGTCATAGCTTCCCGCATCGAGATAGGAGAGCCGCGCGGCACAGGGAATATCCGCCGCATCATTGCGCTGCAGGGTGAAACCGGCATTATCGCCCGTGACCACAAGATCACTTTTGCTGAGGCACAGCGGCTCGGCGCCGCCGCGCGACAGAAAAACGATATTGCCCTCGCGCTCTATGGCATCGAAAGCATAAGCGCTCATCAAAGGCGCCAGCGCCTCGCGGATGCTCATCGTGTCGGTCACGGCGTAACCGGCGACGAGGCCGGAAAGGCCAGAGACATCGACAGCGGAAAACCCCGCATCTGCGCAGAGAGTGGCGACAAGCTGGGCCAGCGGTACCGTGCCCAAACGTCCATTCAGCCAATGGCCGGTAGTGTAATTGGCAGCATCGCCCCAGACATCGCTGAGTGCTGGAAAGAAGGGGTAAGGGCGCGCGTCCCAGCACCATAAGGTGGTGGCATCCACATCCAGCATGGCTCCGTCATAGACGGTAGAAGTGGGATTGTTGGCAGGATCGCGCCAATAGGAAAGATGCGCCTCCAGAAAGCGGCGCTGGATAAGATCGTCACGCATGCCACTGGAATAATACGGAAAGAAACTCTCCGAGGATTTGGGATCATAAAAGACATTGGGCTGGTTGGCGCCTTTATCCGCCGCGGGGCAGCCCAATTCCGTGAAACGGATCGGCTTTGATTGCGGCATCCAAGCGGTCGGCGTGGCGCTTTCCGCCCCGTTCGGGCGATCGTAGTGGCGGTTCGACCACCAATTCCAGATATCCTTGGCGCGCCAGATCCAGGGCTTACCGAGACCATCGGTAATCGCGCTGCGGCCCTGTGCGTCCCGCGCAGCGGTGCTGGCGTAATACCAATCATAACCCTCGCCGCCGCTTATATTGGCTTTGAGATAGTCGAGATCATAAGGCGAGGCATATTCGGCTGCATCGAGCCCGCCGCTCTCGCGCCAATCGGCGAGCGGCAGGTAATTGTCGATACCAATGAAATCGATATGGGGATCGGCCCATAAGGGATCGAGGTGAAAGCGAAAACCACCTCCGCCCATCTGATGACCGTTATACTCTGTCCAATCGGCGCCATAGCCGAGCTTGGCATTAGGCAGCAGCGCCTTCACATCGGCGGCTAGCGCTTTCAGCGCCGCCACAGCGGGATACGTGGAAGCATCCGAGCGCGCCTTAGTGAGGCCGACGAGTTCGGAGCCGATGAGAAACGCATCCACACCGCCTGCGGCCGCACAAAGCTCGGCATAATGCAGCACCATGGCGCGGTATTGCGTGAAGAAGGCGGCGATCTGTGTCGACGCAGCAGCGGTTTGATCGACGCTTCCGCTGTAGCCCGCAGCCGGACTCAACGTGATGCGTCCCCGCCAAGGATAAGCGGGCTGGCCCGGGCTGGCGGCGTTGTTCGAATAGGGGTTGGGCTTGGTATTGTCCGCTGGAATATCCATGAAGACGAAAGGATAGAAGGTGACGGCAAGGCCGCGCGCCTTGATCGCAGCAATGGCAGCGCCAACGCTTTGATCCGACGGCGTGCCACCATAAGACGGGCGCCCATCGATCATGGAGATGAGATAGGCGCTTTCGCGCGCAATGCCGGCGACGCTCCAGCTTTCGGGATAGGTGCCGCGCACTATCTCTTCCACACCGGGGCGGATGTGGCATTGGCCCGCGCGCAGATCATCGCCGAACCAGCCCACCACCAGGGCGATGGACTTCAAATTGGGCGCCAGCGCGCAAAGCTCGTCCAGCGAGGCGGTGAAATCAGAGCTGCTCGAGGCGTTATGCGCATTGAGCGGCTTGGTGGTACCAAGACCATTATCTTCGGTAACAATTTCTGGCGCATAGACGAACTCACCCGCGCCGGGGATAAGTGCGACGGATGTGATGCGGCTTTCGAGACTGCCTGCGCTGATCAGCGGGCGGAAGATTTCGAATTGCAGCTGGGGAATGCGATTCCCGAAGGCTGCGAGCGGCATATCCTCGAAGACGACATAGCAAAGCCCGCGATAGGCAGGGCTATTGCCCGCCCCTTCGATTTCCTCGATCGCGGGATCGGCGGTTTGCGTTTCATCGCCGGGATAGAAACGTAACGTGTATTGAGAGGGATCGATCAGATTACCATCGGCCCAGATGCGGCCAATGCGCGTCACCACACCCTCGCACAGACCAACCGCGAAGCTGACGCTGTAGCTATAGGTGGTGGTTTCGACCGAACGGCCCTTGCCGCCCGACTGATTCACCGCCTCCTTGAAGCGGCTCGCCCAAAGGATTTGTCCGGCCAGCCGCATGCGGCCATAGACACGCGGAATGGGCGCGCCTTCGCGCGAGGCCTGCAGGGAAATATCCGACAGCCTTGGGCCTTGGCGCTTGATCGATGGCATCAGCGCGGAATCGATCGCCGAGCCCGCGAGGCTTCCCAGCGCACCGCCGATTTGGGCGCCCGAAATCGTCAGGCCGAGAACAGAGGTCGCGCCAAAGCTGGCGCCGATGGCGGAACCCGCCGCGCCTAAGACTAGAGCAGCCATGAGGGATCAATCCTTGAGAAACCGGAAAGCGTAAGCCGCACGCGCGCGCCAAAAGGCGCTGAACACTTCCTCGCTGACGCGCTTGTTCTGGCGGGCGTGAATAAGCGTTGGCGCGCCCTCTTTATCCGCAAGCAACCCGCAATGGCGCGCAGGCCCGCGCGGCACCATGCGAAAGAGAAGAACATCGCCGGGCTTTGCAGCAGCGGACGTGATCTCGGGAAAATGCCGTGCGAAGCCTGTGTGCAACTCCTCACCGCCGATATGCCATGAAGGATCGTACGGGGGAACATCCTCCGGCTCTTCGCCGGTAAGCTCGCGATAAAGCCCGCGCAGGAAACCCAAGCAGTCGCAGCCGACGCCCTTCAGCGCGGCCTGGTGCACATAGGGCGTGCCGATCCAGCCGCGCGCGGCGACGAGAAGCGTTTCGCGATCAATGGCCATAGCGGCTTTTCCCATCCAAGGGTTTCGAAACACCCGCCAGCGCCGCCGCCGTTCCTGGCATATAGGGGTGGCCACGGAAATTGACGACGTTGGCGAATTTTGTTTGGCAGGTGGCGAATTGCTTGTCGCAGCCCGGCGTAAGGGTGAAAGCATCGCTCGGCGCGATTGGCTTACTCATCGCCTGCCATAGCTCGAGTGTGACGGCGCTTCCCGCCAATGCGTGGCGTTTGACAAGAGCACTGCGGCCCACATTGGCACCACTGGTGAAATGCAGAACGCCTTCAGCGAACCATCCGGCAGCACAGCCAGATAATCCGCTGACGGAGAAACGGCGCGTATCGGTGACCGTGGTGACAGACCCCGTGATGGGCGTGAGCGCGACTTTGCAGCGCGCATCGCCCAGCATCGCATCACAGGAATGGCCAAAGGCGCGGCCGACCGGCTGATTGAGCGCCGCCGTCAGTCCGCGCATTTCGGCGGAGAAGCCCGTCTTGCCACGCTTGACCTCGCCCAGCGTGCCTTTGCGCATCAAGACACGCTGGCTCGCATCGGCCCAATTCACGCGCCAGATCTCAATCGCAGCGCAATCAAACAGCCCCGCCGCGAGATCGGCTTCGTTGATACTGTCAGAAGAAAGCGCGCCTTCCACGGTGAGATTGTCGATAGATAAATCGAGACCGGATTGCACTTCGCTGGCGGTGAAGCCGGTGGCGGCTTCGAATGTGATGCCCGCGACGGAAAGCGGCTGATCATGGTCGGTGAAGCCGAGCACCGCGCCATCACCGCGCGTGATCTTCCAGCACCAGCAGAGTGTGGTCGTGCCACTGGCGAGATGGGCGGCAAGCGCGGGCTGAAGTGATTTCATACCCGGATCTCCACCAAGGTGATGGACGGAATTTCGCCCGCCTGGAAATTGGCGAGGTTGACGGTGAGCTTGTCGCTGTCAAAGCGCACCGGCACATCGAATTCGAATCCGGCGGTAACGGCCGCGCCCGCAGATGGCGCGGTGGCGAGGGTGACAAGGCCTGTGGCGGCATCAAGGGTGAATCCGCTTTGCTCCACACCCGCCACCGCAATCCGCAGCGTGCTCGCCACCGGCTTTACGATGGGGCGCTGATAGGAAGATGGGCCGGAGTTATAAGTTTTGATGAGCTGAAACCGCTTGGCCGTGCCGTCGCCGGTAGCGAGTACCTGGTCGCGCGGGGTGATCGGGGCGGTGGGCGAGACGGATTTATAATCGGTGAAATCCCTAAAGCGGAAACCGTAAAGCCGCCCCAGACGCGCTTCGAAAAACGCAATCACCGCATGAATGTCATCCAGCGTCTTGAGGCCATAGCCGATATCATAGCGCCGCCGCCCATGCGCCCAGACGGCATTGCGCTCTTCGAAGCCGGAGCCAAGGGTGACAATCTCGGTCTTGCGTTCTGGGCCGCCATGGGAGTGGAAGGCAATGGTGGTGGGAAAGCGGATTTCGTGAAACATGCGTCCCTCACAAATTTCTTTGTCCGCGGGCGAGCGCGCGCGCCAGCATGGCGGCGATCTGGCTTTCCGATTTGAGGAAGCTTGCCGCATCGGGCGCGGTGACATTGACGGTGATGGCTTGGCGCGTCGCGAGCGCGGAATTGGGCGTGATGGCGCCGCTTTCTCCGGGTACGAATAATTCCGGCCCCTTCTCACCGACGAGATAGGCGCTGCCCGCCGCCACCGGCCCGCCGGACGCGCGCGCCCCGCCGAGCGGCAGCATGGCGGTGACGGCCTGGCTGATGAGCCCTTCCAAAGGCTGGGTGAGATATTGATTGGCGGCCAGCCGGTCGAGATCAGAGAGCACCGAGGTGACGAAATCGCCGAACGAGGCTTTGCCAGAGACCACCGCGCGCGCCACCGAATGTTCGAAAGCGGTGAAGGTGCGATCTATCGCGGTTTCGATGGACCGCGTGGCGGCCGTCACCGGGCCAGCGGCGAAATCTTGCAGCGCGGCTGCAGCGCTCTCAAGCGGATCATCTTCCATGGGTCTAGTCCGGATAGAGTTGCATCAAGGCGCCAAGATCGGCGCGGGTGAGTGAGGCGCGTGGCGGCGGACATGTCAGCGCGCGCCATTCGGGCAGAGACAGCGCCCAGAACACGGCAGGCGTTAAGTGAAAGCGGCCTAGCCCGAGGGCGATGAGATCGGCCCAGCGAAAGGGCCGGCGGTGTTCTCACCCGGTTCCTTGCTAAGGCCCGCGCGCGCGAAGGCGGTTGCGATGGCGGCGAGCAGGCTGCCGAGATCGAGCGGCAGACAAAGCACGTCTTGCGGCGAGAGGTGGTGCCCGCCGCCTTTCAACAGCGCCGCCGCGATCACCGCGATATCGCAAGCTCGTGCCTGTTTCAGACGCGCGCCAATGTGAGAGAGATCGGAAAGACCCAAGCCCTCTTCGATGTCGGCGAGCGCGCCAAGGGTGAGAAGCAGCGTGTAGCGTACCCCGCCGCACTCCAGCGCAGCCTCGCCGCGAATGGCATTGGTCATGGCAGCGCCGCGAAGCTGAGCGCGCCGGCGGAGGCGAGCGAGAGCTGAATCTTCACCTCGCCATCATAGGGACCTTCATATTTCAGCTCTGTCAGCTTGAAGGGTCCTGCGACGGTGCCGAAATGCGGGATGACGATCTGAAAATTGGTCAGGCTCTGCGCGAAAAAGGCGCTGCGCAAGGCAAGATCGGAAGCCGCATCTTTGAACACGCCGGAGCCGGAAAGCGCGGCCGATTTCACGCCTGCCGCCAGAAGCTCGCGCCACATATCGGTGGAATCGGCATTGGTGATGTCGATGGTGGTGGCGTTGAAGCTGAGCCCTGTGGTGCGCAGCCCCGCCACGGTGGTGAAGGTCTCAGGATTTTGGCCATCGCCGATCTTGATCAAAAGATCGCGGCCGCGTTGGGCGGTCATGGTGTTTCCTTTCTAAAAAGGTTCAGTAAACGCCGAGAAGCGCAACACGGCTCGGGTAGCTGTGCCATTGCTCTGGCGGCCATACTCGGCAGAGGTGAAAGCAAGATCGATCAGGCGGTGACCGGAAAGCGTCAGTGCCGCGCCATGCAAAACGGCGATCACCGCGCCCGCGATCTCTTTGACCTCGCGCGTGCCACCGCCGCGCGACCAGATGGTGAGACGCAAAGCGTGGCGCGTGGCGGGCGTATCGCTGGAAGCATCGCGTTCCTCACTCTCCCCCAGCACGAGATAAGGCAGCGGCGCCGCTGCGGGCACACCATCATAGATGCGCGTGCCGATCAGCGCCGTCACCGCAGCATCGGCGGAGAGCGCCGCGAAGATGGCCCGTTGCAGGGCCCAGCTTGGCGCGGTCATGGCAGTTCCTCACACAGAAGGGTGATGATCGGCGCGCCCGCATCTTCCATCGCGTGAATCTGAAATATGCGGCTGGCGGTAGAGAGGCGCTGACCGACGCTAAGATCGCTGCGCGCGCGCAAGGTGATCTTGTGGCGGGCTTTGGATTCCAGACGCCCAGGACCGATGCGCTCGGCGGCGGCGAGCGGCGCGATAGAGATCCAGACGGTCGCGATCACTGCCCACACATCGCTATAACCGCCGCCACCATCGCTTTGCAGCGTATGTGCAAGAAGCTCGGCGCGCTGATTGAGCTTTCCCAGCGAGCTCATAGTTTGAATATCCGATAGGGCGCGAGCAGCACCTGGCCCGCAGGGGAGACAAGCGCCCCCTCATCGCCGCGATGGGTATAAAGATCGGTGACGATCTGCAGGATCGCTTCTTTCAATGCGGCAGGAACAGTGTCGCCATAGCCCGCAGCGAAGGCGAGTTCGAGGCAATCCTGCTTGCGCAAATTGTTCGGCTTCTTGGGCAGGAAGACGCGCCCCGGTACGCTCGCCGTATCGACGCGATAACTTGCGGGATCACACAGGGTGCGGATGCCATCCGCCGTGATGCAGGCAAGGCTTTGAACGCTCTGCAATGGCGGCAGCGGAATCTCCACCATCTCGGGCCAATTATCGAGGCGCAGAACCCAGCTTTGGCTGAGAAAAGCGCGGCCCGTATGCCATTCGGCGCGGGCGCGCGCGGCGGTGATCAGCGTACCGAGCAAGGCATCGTCATCAGATGTGTCGAGCTTTAAATGCGCCTTGGCTTCGACAAGCGTCACCGGCTCGCCCACAGGAGGAGAGGAAAGAGAAAGAGACATGGAGGAATCTCCTCAACCTCCCCCTCGCGGGGAGGTCGAAATGGCGGAGCACCGCGACGGCATTTCGGGTGGGGGGATAGAAGCCCCCACCCGGAACGCTGGGCGTTCCGACCTCCCCGCAAGGGGGAGGTGAAAGTGTCAGCTCACCGCGAACTTCATCAGCTTGATGGCTTCGTAGTTCTGCACCCCACCGCCGACGCGTTTGGTGGTGTAGAAGAGCACGTAGGGTTTCGCCGAATAAGGATCGCGCAGCACCCGCACGCCGACGCGATCGACGATGAGATAGCCGCGCTTGAAATCGCCAAAGGCAATCGCGAAGGAACCCGAGGCGATGTCAGGCATGTCTTCCGCCTCCACCACCGGATAGCCGAGCAGCGTGGCGGGCTGGCCGGCGCTGGTGCCGGGCTGCCAGATGTAGTTGTTCTGGCCATCCTTCAGCTTGCGGATGGCGCTTTCGCTCTTGCGGTTCATCAGCCAGGAGCCATTAGCGCGATAGGCCTGCTTGGGCGCATAGACCAGGCTGATCAAGGCATCGCTAGGCGTGGTGGAGGCAAAGGCGCCATCGGCGCCCGAAGCGACATAGCCAAGCTTGCCCCAGGCCCAAGAGCCGTCGGCAATCGCCGTCTCAGTGAGAAAGCCTTTGGGCTGGGTCGTGCCATTGCCGCTGATGAAGGCTGCGCCTTCCTGTTCGGCGAAGACGGTCTGCACTTCTTCGGCCAGCCAGGTTTCAAGATCGACCTGACTGTCGTCGAGCAGACCCTGGGTCGCCGCCGGCATGGCGTAAAGCTCCATAGTGGCGAAATCGATGGCGGTGAGCGTCGGCGTGTTGGTCTGCGGGCGGGCATCGGTTTCGGCCACCCAGCCCGTTGCCGCACCAGCAGTGGTGATCGGCTTGCGATACACATTGGAGCCGATCTGGCGCACCGTGGCGATGGCGCGAATGGGCGAGACCTTGGCGAGTACGCGGTCAATGGTCTGCTCGATTTCCAGCGGCACGGTGTAACCGCCTGCGCTCGCGGTGCTGGTGCTCATCGCTTTGGCTTCGATAAGACCGCTGGAATCGCCCTGACGGACATAACGCTCGAAAGCGGCCTTGGCTTCGCGCTCGCCACGCGGAACCGATTTGCGCTCACCAGAAAGCTGCGGACGCGCGGCAGCCAGGGTCAACTCGTCGAGCTGGCGCTTCTGCTCGTCGAGGGCGCGGTTGATGCGATCGACCTTTTCCTCGGTGATGACATCGGCCGAACGCGTTTCAAGCTCGGCAAGTCTTTCGTCATTGGCCTGTTTGAAGGTTTCGAAGGCGCAGAGGAAATCATCAAAGGCCGATTTCATCTCCGGCGTGACGGCTTTGGTTTCAAGATCCATAGGAAGCTCCCACGGCCGTGACCAGGGATCCGGCGAGCAGGGGGAAGGTCACGACCGAGATTTCCCAAAGCTCGATTTCGCTCAGAAGGCGATGGCCCGTACCAGGATCTTTCCTGGCGCGGATGGTGCGAAAGCCAATGGAGAGGCCGTTGAGCGCGCCCTCGGCGAACAGCGCCCGCACTTCGCGGGCCCGCACCACATCAAGCACCAGACGCCCGCGCACTTTGAGGCCGCGCGCATCCTCCTTGATGTCCACCCAGACACCCAAGGGCTCCGAAGCCGAATGCTGATAGAGCATACGGATTTTCTCCGCCGGGCGGCGGCGCAGGCTGGTGGCGAAGGCGCCGGGCAGCACCACATCGCCGCCGCCATCGGCAACCCCGAAAAGCGAGGCATAGCCTTCGAACTCATCCTCCTTCAGCGAGGAGAGGCGCGCGGGCACAGAGCGGCGCGTCAGCGGGCGCCGCACGGAGGTAATCAAGGTCATGGCGCACCCCGCGCGGGGCGCGTATCGAGTTTGGTCTCGATACGGTCGAGGCTGGCGCGAATGGTGGCGATCTGACTTTCCAGCACCGCGACGCGAGCCAATGCCTGCTGATCGGCCACGGTGGAGCGCTCCAGCGTGGCGATGCGCTCGGCGGCAGAGCCCGCCCAGAACAGCGCGCCTGCCGTCTGCAATAAAAAAGCCGCCACAAGGGCGGCTGGCAGTTTTCGGTCCAGCGCGGGCTGGACGATATCGCTTAAGGTCACGATCGGTGCCTTTCCTTAGAACACATCTCCGCCACTGACCGGCGAATAGCCCGCCGCGGCGCGTTTTTCGTTGAGGGTGAGGAAGCTCGCATCGGCGAGGCGGTTCCACACCGCCTCGCGCTCCAAGGCCAAGGCTTCCACCGCGTCGACGTCATAGCTGAGGCGCAGATTTTCGCCGAAGCGCGGGGCGAGCCATCCCGTGAGCGCGCGGGCGGTGCGCGCCACCAAAGGCAAAACCGTCTGGCGCCAGAAGACGAGATTGGCCTCGCGATAATTGGCATAGGTGTTGTCGCCCGGAATGCCGAGCAGCATCGGCGGCACCCCGAAGGCCAGCGCGATCTCCCGCGCCGCGACCGCACGCGAATTGGCGAAATCAAGCTCGGCTGGCGAATAGCTCATGCTGCGCCAATCAAGCCCGCCTTCCAGCACCATGGGGCGCCCGGCATTGGCAGAGCCGGTATAGCTCTCATCGAGCTCGCGCTTCAGCCTGGAGAATTGCTCATCGCTCAAGACCGCGCCGTCGGGGCCTTTATAGACCAGCGCCCCCGAAGGCCGCGCCGCATTGTCGAGCAGTGCCTTGGTCCAGGCCGCACCGCCATTATGCACATCGAGCGCGGTGCCCGCGGGGGCGAGCGGCGAAAGCCCATAATGATCATCAAGCGGATGAAACAGCTTGGCATGCAGAACGGGCAGGAAGCCGGTGGCATCACGGGCCAGGCGCAGGGTGCGGCCCTCAATTGTATAGTCGTAAGCAATAGGCCAGCCGCGCGCATCAGCCACTAGAACGACTCGATCCGGCCGCAAAACATAGAGTTCGCGCAAACTGCCCGAAGCGCTCACCGCCTCCAGATACGAATCGCCCGCGCATTGCAGAAAACCATACCAGCGCTCGAACAGGGCGGTGCCCTCTTCATGCGGGTTCGGCCTTGCGAGCAAGGACAGCAAAGGATGCGCCGCGATCTCGCTCGTCCCTTCATAAAGCAACCAAGGAACAGAGGCGGCGGCTTCTGCGATCATCCGCACACAGCGATAGGCAACCGCATTGGCGATCACACCTTCGCGAGCAGCCGAGGTGAAGTCCCGCCCGCTCCAGCGCGGCGCCCCTATCATAGAGAGCGCGATGAAGGGCGAGGCAGCATGCGGCGCCGCTTTCTTTTCGGCAGCAAAGCGGGAAAACAAATTCAGCATATGATCCATCCTGAGTTGAGGCTTCTGGCGCGGTGGTGGCACCAGCGATAGGCTGATGGCGCTCTTGAGACGGAAAATGTTAGGAAACAGCCGTGCTGGGCTTTTTCGTTGCAAGCTTGATCGTGTTCGCAGGGCTGAGCTTCATCCTGTCTCGCGATGACGGGCGTTTCGGCACCGCCATACGACTCGGCGAGATACTTATTCCCCTCGCCGCTGCCATGTTTTTGGGCGCCGTTTTTCTCAAAGGCTGGGGCCGCAATTACTTCCTGGCCTCATGCTTCTTCGGCATCGCCACAGCGCTGGCGCTGTTGCGCAAGACTCCTTCCTTTTGGCATTCAAGGCCGCCAGAAGGCGAGCGCGTGTTCACTTACGGAGCAATGCTGCTCATCGGCGGCGCAATCACGGCCGTGACATATTTCGGTCACGGGCTTTTTTGGTAAAGATCAATCGCTGAGCGCGGCTATAAAGAAAATCAGCCAACAAACGTATTAGACGACATTACAATTCTTTGCTTGCGACGTCTTGAGACGCTAAGAGCAATCCCTCGCGTAGTGGAATTTGTGCATGCAGAACGGCGTATATCGTGTTTGGTACAGAGGCCCCAATGGCCGATCGGCCGGTATTCTGGCTTTTCGTGATGGCGATATTCTGGGCTGCGATGGCAGCTATGCCTCGGTTGGGCGCTATAGCGTGGAAGAAGGCCAGTTTGTCGGGCAAATGACCTGCACCCGATTAGACAGCAGCAATCACCCGGATGCGTTTCCCGATCTTGATGCGTTTACCTTATATCTCGACGGACGGCCGGGCGAAGATTTCGCCACCTTGCATGCCAGCGTGCTCGGGATTGCCGAGTTCACGCTTATTTGCGAATTCGCCAAAGTGAGCGAACTGTGATGCGTAATGGTATCTACATGGCCGAGTTCGGCACCGGCGGCATCCGCCATCTTGCCATCTGTTCGGTGAAGGACGGCACAATCATCGGCGCCGATGTCACCCACTTCATCACCGGCGAGTTCGTGCGCAAGGGCCACCGCTTCAGAGGCCACCTTACCCTGACGCGCCACAGCCATCGCCCCGACCTGCGCGAGATCGCCTATCTCGATCGCATCGAATCGCCCTTCTCCGGCGTTGGTGGCGACAGCTTCGGCGAATTCCAAGCCGAAGTCGTCGGCCGCCAAGGCTTGCGCATCCATGTCTCGTTCCATTGGTTGAGCGGGGTTTGATCACACCACCCGTGCCTTCGGATTGGCGCGGATGAGCGGGAAGAGATGGGCAATGGCCCAGACCAGCGCATCCATGCGGTCGGGGCTTTGGCCCGTGCCATCGAACTGCACCATCTGATCTTCCAATTCCGGGAAGGCGCCGATGTGATGCACCCTGCCCTGCTCATAAAGCGCGGCAGCGGGAACAGCCCGGGTCCGCTTGCCGCGCGTGGCATAAACCAGCTTCACCGGCGCTTCCGGCAAGGCATCGACCAGCACCTGTTTCACCATATCGCCGCCCTGATTGGCTTCGGCGATGATGGCGTCGGCCTTGAAAGCGAGATAGGCCTCGGCCACGGCATTGGCCCAGCCTGCCGACGACATGCCCGAGACGGAGCGGTCGGCCAGCACATAGGCATCGTTCGCTTCATCCTTGCCGACCACGACGATGCCGCATTCATCGCCCGCCACAGAGCAGGGCGGATCGACCGCGACCACGATGCGGCAAAGCTCCGGCGCCGCGCGCAGCCGCGCCGCCTCGATCCAATCGCGCTTGAACAGGGCGCTCTCATTATCCTCGATCAGCTCGCCTTCAAGCTCCTGGCGGCCAAGGCGGGTGCCGGCAAAACGCAGCTCCAGCCCGGCCAGAAAACTGGGCGCGAGATTGCCGGCGTTATCGGCGGTTTTGGCATGGGTTTTGACCACATCCGGCATGACCATCAGCGCCTTCATGGCCGGAATGGCGCGCGGCGTGGTGGTGACCAGCATGCGCGGATCCGTGCCGAGGCGCAGCGCCATCAAGATCATGTCGAGACCTTGTTGAGGTTCGGCCCATTTGCAGAATTCATCCGCCCACACCGCATCGAATTGATGACCGCGGACGTAATCGGGCTCTTCGGCGGAGATCACATCTGCGATCGCGCCATTTTTCCATTTGATGCGCCGATTGGAAGGTTCGAACACCGCACCGTTGCTGACCGAGAGCAGGCCGCTGTTGCCTTCCACCATCACCGCGCGGGCGTCGTGAAACGTCGCCCCGACAAGGCCGATGCGGCGCATGGTTCTGGTGCGCACACCTTCGCCGATCCATTCGGCCCCGGCCCGCGTCTTGCCCGCGCCACGCCCGCCGAGAAAAAGCCAGATGCGCCAATCGCCATCGGGCGGAAGCTGGGATTCTTGCGGCGCCCAAAAATGCCACCACTGCAGGAGGATCTCTATCTCCTCCTTTGACAGGCTATCGATCACCTCCTGTACCAAGGCGGGCGTTAACAAGCTGAGCCAGGCGGCGTTCAATCTCAGCAACGGCCTCTTCATCACTCTTGACCACCTTGGGTTTGCGTTTCTTGGCCCCCGCCTCTTCCATCGCCATCAGTTTTTCGAGCGAGGTTTGCATTTGTTTGGCGAGCCGCGTGCGCCGCTCCGCGCCATCCAGATCATGAGGCGGGGGTTCGCCATCCGGCCCTTTCTTCTCGCTGATCTGCGCCTCGGCTGTTTCCAGCCGGATCAATTCGCTGTTGAGCACCATGAGTAGGCGTTTAACCATGTCATCCATCCAGCCAAGGGGAATGCCTTCGGCCTCGACACCCACCCAATAGTTTGGATGCGTGCGCGAGACGCCGTTTCGCGCGGCTTCGCTCATCGTTTGTCGGCTTACTTTTTTGGGGATGTAAGAGAGATGGGAATTAGAGGCGCAGGGTTCAAGCCCTAATTCAAAAAATCTTCAGCCCGCCGGAATAAATCGCCGGAATTTCTTGAACACCACAAAGAGGCCAAGCGCAGCAAGGCCGGTGATGGCCGCATCGGTCAAGAACAGTCCCTCCGGCCCGCCATGCGCATAGCCTTGCGCATCAACGACTTGCATATAGGTGAGCGGCAAACAAATGGCCGAAGACAGAAGCGAAAACTGGGTCGCGGCCAAAGGACTATCCTGGCTGATGGTGCGAAGGATCACGGCATAGGCAACCGAAAATCCCGCCGCCTGGAAAATGTTTTCCCACAAAACAGCGACGCCATAGCTACCTGCATTATGGGGCAGGCCCGCGATCAAGGCCGTGCCCACAGCTCCCACCATACCGAGCGCAAGGTACAGCATGCGCGGATGAATCCAGCGCTCCAGCACTGGCATCAAAAGACTGCCAAACACGCCCGCGATTATGCCACCCAGCCCCAAGAGCAGGCTGACAAATTGTTCGGGGGCCGAGAAATCATGCCCCAGCCCGCCCAGGACATTGACCAGCGCGAAAGATGCAACGGGCGAGAGGAAAATTAGCAGCGTCCATAAAACCAGACGCGATTTCAAAATCTTCGCCACATCAGCGGCAAAGCGCGTGACGCTCTCGCGCGCCAGGCGGCCATCGGCTGGTTTGCAGGGCAGAAAAAAGAGCAAGAGCACGACCGCAGCGGCCCAAACCCCGAACACCACCGCGCCGACATCAAGTGAGGTCGCGCGCACCAGCGGCACCACCGCCATCGCGGTCGCTCCACCGACGCCAATATTCCAAACCGTGAACCAGGCGCCGAGGGTGCCCGCATCTTTCTTGGAAAGCAGCGAGGAGAACCAGCCGCCCACCGCGTTCGAGCCGACCGAGATCGCCAGCATGGCGAAGAATTCCCAGAAAGCGAGCGCCGTAAGGTTGGCGGTGGAGAGCAGCGCCATGAAAAGCCCGATGCCGCCCAGAATATAGCAGCTAATCGCATAGGATTTGCGTGGCAGGCGCCAATCGAGCAGCGGCCCCAGAAGGAAGGCGACAAAACCGGGAAAAAGGGCGAAAGCGGTGAGCGACGCGATAGTCGGCTCGGGAACATGCCGGGCGGCCAGAAGCTGGGGCATGGCCATCAAGGTCACCGCCGCGCCAATCCCGACCGGGGCGAATCCCGCCCCCATCACCCAGACCGGAACAGGGCTGACATGAGTCGTCTCCGGCGCCAACTCGGGCGTGATAAGGCCTTCACTGGTGAAATCCATGTCGCGCCCCCGCGCAAGCAACTTTAGAACGCCGCCAATATGGACAAACTGTCGCAGTATTCAACCTGCGCGGGGAGAAAATCCAACCCCGGGGTAAAAATCTTTGTCACAAAAGAAAGGATTGTGTTCCTAGTGACAATATTCCTAACCTGCATCGCAATCGCGGCAGGAGGCGAGGATGCGGGGTGAAGATGGAGAGCGGCAGGAGCAGGTAAGGCGGCTGATCGCCCTTACCCTGATGGGGGCGCTTCTCGCACTCCTTATATATGTGATGGTGATGGCGGCCGTCGCGCTCTTGCCCCATCCGCCCGATCCGGCGCTTCTGGCCGCGATCCGCACGAAGGAGGACGCCGAGCGCGCGGCGGCGCTGCTGAAGCTCTCGGCCCAGAGCGCCAAAGACGATGCCGAGGCGCTGGCGGCGCTCTTCAATATCGTCTTCGGCCCCTTGATGGCGCTGCTGGGGTCAGTGACCGGGTTCTATTTTGGGAGACGGGGGTGAGGAGGATTGGGCAGAAACTTTCCTCCCTCGCGGAGCCCCGACCGGCTCACCTGCACTATCGTCGAATAGCGGGGGAGGAAAGATAATTCCGTCAGCCCCTATTCCTTCACGGGCGGGCAGTTGCGGGCCATCTTGGCGCGGGCGGCTTCGGATTTTTCCTTCAGCGCCTTTTGCTCGGCAGGCGGCAGCGCGTTGAAGCGCTTGGTGAGGTCGGTGAAATAGGCTTGGCGCTGCTCAGACGACATGGCGCGGATCTTATCGCGCTGCATCGCGCGGTAATCCTTCATATCGATGCTGCCATCGGCGGTCGCCTTTTGCGCATCGGCGAACATCATCAGCCGCTGTTCCGGCGAGATCATCGCCGCCATGCGGGCGCGCATCGCGTTTTGCGGCGGGCATTGGTCTTGAGCTTGGGCAAAAGCAGGCGCGGCGAAAAGAATGGCGCAGAAACCAATCGAGGAAAGACGCGGCATGGCTGATCCTGTCTGAAGTGGCACAGGATTGAACGGGCCATGCCGCCGCTTCCGTCGCAAAAGCAACGGGCTCCTCAACACTCGAATGGGCGCTATCGTTTTTGGGGTTACAAGCCCCATATTGTCATCCCGGACGCGCCCGCGAAAATCGCGTCATCTGACACAAGGGCGCGATCCGGGACCCACTTTGAAATCTGACAGGTGTTGAAGTGGGTCCCGGCTCGGCGAGCCCGTTGCTCTGCAACGCGCTCTTGGCCGGGATGACAGCTTGGATTACTTCACCCAAAAGCGATTCCCTCACCATTGCAGAGAGGGCGCGCTTCAAGCCTCGTCGAAGGCCTTTTGCATCGCGGCAAGATCGATTTTGACCATGCCCATCATGGCTTGCATCGCCGCATTGGCCTTGGCCGGATTGTCTTTCGGGAAAAATCGCCCGAAATCCTTGGGCGCGATCTGCCAGGGCAGGCCATATTTATCGCTGAGCCAGCCGCAGGCGATTTCCTTGCCGCCCGCCGTCAGCTTTTCCCAATAGTAATCGATCTCCTTTTGATCGGCGCAATCGACCAGAAGTGAGACCGCATTGGTGAAGGAATATTGCGGGCCGCCATTCAGTGCGACGAAGGGCTTGCCATCGAGCTCGAACACCACCGTCATCACCATGCCTTTGGGGCGCGGCCCCCCTTCGCCGTAATGGGTGATTTCGGTGATCTTCGAATTGGGGAAGATCGCAGTGTAGTAGCGCGCGGCCTCTTCGGCTTCTGTATCGAACCATAAGAAGGGTGTGATTTTTGGCATGATCAGGGCGCCTTCTTGCCTTCGAAAATCACCATCCAATCGATGCCGAACTTATCGGCGAAAGAGCCAAAGCGTTCGGCAAAAAAGGTCTCGCCGAGCGGCATATAAACGGAGCCGCCTTCGCCCAACGCGTTGAACATCCGCTCGGCTTCCTCGACGCTGGCCGCGGAAATGGTGAGGGCATAGCCGCCATGCGGTTTGGCGTTATCCGGCATGCCATCTGAGGCAAAGATTGTGGTGTCACCGAGCTTGAATTCGGCATGCATGATCTGATCAGCCATCTCCGGGCTGATATGGCCTTCGGCATTGGGCATCGACTTGAAAGGCATGGTGAGCAGCGTCTTGGCCCCCACAGCCTTGGCATAAAACTCCAGCGCTTCGGCACAACGGCCGTTGAAGAAGAGATACGCGTTGACGTGCATGGAACTCCCCTGTTGCTTGCTGTACGAAAGAATGGCGCCTGTGGCATTCTGCGCCATTGCAATTTTTATGTTGATATCAACTTATATAGCGATATGGCCAAAGGCAAGCCCGTCCCGTTCGAAACCACCCTGCATGTTCGTGACACCTGTCTGTGTCTGCATGTGCAACGAGCCGCGCGCAGCTTAGCACGTCGCTTTGATGAAGCCTTGCGCCCGGCAGGCATTACCTCGGGGCAATTTTCCCTGATGATGAGCCTGAACCGCCCCGCGCCGCCGACCATGAAAGATGTGGCCGAGCTTTTGGCGATGGATCGCACCACACTCACCGCCGCGCTGAAAGTGGTCGAGCGCAATGGCTGGGTGAAAATCATGCCCGACAGAAGTGATAAGCGCAGCAAACGGTTGTCGCTGACCGCCGAGGGCGAAGCGGTGCTGGCGCGCGCCGTGCCAATCTGGAAAGCCACCCACGCCGAAATCGACGCCGCCTTGCCCGACGGCGGAGAGGCCTTGCGGGCGGGATTGATGGCGCTGGTGTAAGAGTTTCACCTCCCCCTTGCGGGGAGGTCGGAGAGCGTAGCGATCCGGGTGGGGGTAAGCGCTTGAAGCACATCTCCGCCGCTTACCCCCACCCGATCCTTCTACGCCGCGCTACGACGGATCGCTCGCACGCTGGCACTACTCGCCCCCGCAAGGGGGAGGTGAAGATTACGACTTCTGCTTCGCCAGATAATCCTCCAGCGCCTGGAAGCTGGCACCAAAGCCTTGCTGCATCGAAGCGTGATGGGATTTGAAGCGGGCGCGTTCGTCTTCGCGCGCGTTGATGGGGGCGCCGCGCAAGGTCATGCGCGTCGCTTCGCCCTCTTCTTCCAAGGTCATCACATTGAAAACTTCCAGCGGCCAGTTATCGAAGAAAGGCGCGCGCGTGATGCCGCCTTGTGCGTCGGAGAAACTGTTCACGTAAGTGAGGCGCTCGATAGGCTTGATCTCGTGAAAGATGAAGCGGCCCCACATCTCAGACCCGTTCGGCGCTTTCATGCCATAGTGAAACATCCCGCCCGGCTTCAGATCGATCGTGCCGCCGAGCCATTCGAAACCTTTCGGCCCCCACCAGTTCTTTAAGTGCTCGATCTCGGTATACATCTTCCATACCAGGGGCCGCGGCGCCTTGAAGACGCGGGAAATCACAAACAGATCGGCCTCGAGGAATTCGGCGAGACGGCCAAGGGTCTGATTGCCACCCTCTTCGGCCTTGTAGTCGCGCACCACCATATCGCGCTGTTCCGCCGTCGGGAAAACCATGAACAGCGTCAGCTTGGTGCGCCCACCAAGATCTTCGAAGGTGATGGTGGTGTCGTGATGGGTAGGCGATTGCTCCTCTTCTGCGGTGCCATAATGCATCACCAGTCGAGACGGCGGCGTGACCTCTTCAAAGGTGACATAGTTTTCGTAATCGCGCCCATCCGGCCCATGCATGGTCAGTCGCCAGACGCCGCCTTTGCGAAATTCAAACCGATGCGTGGTGATGGTGAAGCCTTTCGGCCCCCACCAGTGCGCCAGATGCGCCGGATCTGTGAAGGCATCGAAAACCATTTGCCGCGGCGCATCGAATACACGGCTGACAATGAGACTGCGCTTTTCCAAATCAAGCTTTGCGGCGTCCACGTTTCTTCTCCTTGGTTGCGGCTTGCAATTCGGTGAGATAGGCGTCGAGGCGATCCAGGCGCGCCTCCCACAGCGCGCGGTAATGGGCGAGCCATTCATCCACCGGCTTCAAGGCTTCAGCTTCCAGGCGGCAGGGGCGCCATTGCGCTTCCTTCCCGCGCGACACCAGCCCCGCCTTTTCCAGCACCTTGAGATGTTTGGAGATGGCCGGCAGCGACATGTCGAAAGGCTCGGCCAGCTCCGACACGCTCATCTCTCTCAACGCCAGCCGCGCCAGCATGGCCCGGCGGGTGGGATCGGAAAGCGCTGCGAAGGTGGCACTCAGACGATCGGACATGGCGGACTCGTATTTAACTAAACGGTTAAATATAGATTTCGTCCCGACCGGTCAAGCAGGCCATCGCCGACTTGACACAGGTGCCAGCTAAGGTCTGGATTTGAAGAGCCATCTTCTTTCGCACATGGGGGAGCTTAGCGATGAACGGCAAGAAGCCCGCGCCAGCGCTTTGGATGGACGAGCCGGAGGAGCATGATTATCCGGCAGCGGAGGATTATCTCTCGCTCATCTTTGTGCCTAAGACGGCCGAGGAGTTGGCCAGGAAGCTGAAGAAAGCCCGCATTTTGCGGCGCAAGGCGAAAGACCTGTTACGCGCCTCGGGGCTCATCGTGCTCGGCAAGGATAATTATTTCGTGCAGCACAATCTCGATAAGATCGCCAGCGGCAAGGCGCTGTCGCCAGTGCTTTTGGTGCGTGGCGATGCCATGCGCCATATCCCGTTGATCGTTGCCGATGGCTATCACAGGATTTGCGCGAGCTGGCATCACGACGAAAACGCCGTCATTCCCTGCCGCATCGTGAACTGTCCGTGAGACTTGCGGCTTAAATTTTCCCAATGTGAACGGGGCGATTGCGAGGCCAACCCGCGCAGCGTAAAAGCCCGCCGCCTTAGCCACTGAAGAGACTTCGATGCACGACGCACCGCTGGAAGCCCATGAGCATACCGAACATCTCGCCCATGAAGGCCATGCGCCGGATCGCTTTGTCTCGCGCCTCGCGGTTTTGGTAGCGGCGTTCGCGGTTTTCGCGGCGGTGGCGGGCAACCTGGAAGCCATCGAAACCGCCAAGGCGCTTGGCTCCACCGGCGAAGCCACGCTGGCGCAGGATGAAGCCACAGATGCCTGGTCGGAATATCAGGCCGACAGCGTGAAGAAGCATCTTTATACCGTGGCTGCCGCCCTGAACCCCGCGAAGGCTTCCGATTATGTGAAGCAGGCCAAAGACGAAACCGCCAAGCAGGACGCGATTAAAACGCGCGCGAAGAAATTCGAAGAGGAGCGCAGCAAGCTCGTCGCCGAAGCGCACGCGCATGAAGAGCGTCATCACTGGCTTTCGGGCGCAGCCACATTGTTCGAAATCGCTATCGCGCTGACCACGGTGTCGCTGGTCACCCGCAAGAACTGGCTGTGGCAAGCCGCCAGCGTGCTGGGCATCGTGGGTGCGGCGCTGGGAGCGGTGGCGTTTCTTTAGACGAAAGCTCCACCCTCCCCTTGAGGCGGATAAGCGCTTTGAGTGAATTACCTCAAACTGTCATCCCGGCCGAAGTGCGCGAGAGCGCAAGCGAACCGCACGCAGAGCCGGGAACCACTTTGACAATGTTCAGACTTCTGAGTGGATCCCGGATCGCGCCCTTGTACCAGATGACGCGATCTTCGCGGGCGCGTCCGGGATGACAATATAGGGCGCGTAAACTCAAACGCGATAGCCACTCCCTCAAGGGGAGGGTTGAAAGAGCATCACCCCGTAATCGCGCGCACGGCGAAGAGGACGGCGAGGACGGCGAAGATCAGCGCGGCGACGACGCGGATCGTCTTCAGCGGCAGGCGCGTGGCGAAAGCATTGCCGAGGAACAGCACCGGCGCATTGGCGAGAAGAAGGCCAAGCGTCGAGCCCGCCACAACGAGCCAGAGATTATGATAGGCCGCGGCAAGCGCGGTGGTGGCGATCTGGGTCTTGTCGCCCATCTCGGCGAGGAAGAACATCGTCAGCGTGGTGAAAAAGACATTGCGGCTGGAACAATCCGGCTTGGCGCCTTCCTTATCCGGCACCAGCGTCCAGCCAGCCATGCCCATCAGGCTCACCGCCACAATGGCGTCGAGCACGCGCGGAGTCAGCCAGCTTGCGAGCAGGATGCCTACCACACCCGCGAAGAGGTGGTTGACGATGGTCGAAGCCACAATTCCGCCCAAAATGACCCAGGGTTTGCGATAACAGCAGACCAGCATCAAAGAGAGTAGCTGGGTGCGATCGCCAACCTCGGCCACGGCCACGGCGGATAAAGAGACAAGAAACGCTTCCATGCGGGCAGAAAGACCAGCGGGAAGGTAAAGATCAAGCCCCCCGGCCTTGCTTTGGCCAAAAGGAAGCGTCAGGACGGGCCCATTATGGAGGCAACCCTCGAAAAGTTGATGATCCGGATCGCGCCGCACAGGGCGGTGCAATGGGGGATTGTGCTTGGCTTTTCGCTGCTCTTTCTCGCCGCGCTGGAGGCGCTTGATATTCCCGCCGGGCTTTTGCTGGGACCGATGATCGCGGGCATCCTTTTTGCCGCAGCGGGCGGCAGCATCCGCGTGCCGGCCCCCCTTTATGGCACGGCGCAAGCCCTGATCGGCGCGATGATCGCAAGCGCGCTGCCCTTTTCCCATCTCGGCA
Organism: Rhizomicrobium palustre; assembly: GCF_011761565.1. Taxonomy (NCBI): domain Bacteria; kingdom Pseudomonadati; phylum Pseudomonadota; class Alphaproteobacteria; order Micropepsales; family Micropepsaceae; genus Rhizomicrobium; species Rhizomicrobium palustre. The sequence continues at coordinate 1,116,503 of NZ_JAASRM010000001.1, forward strand.
ATATCCTCACCAATTGGCCGGTGCTGCTCTTGGGCGTGGGCTCCACCATCATCGCCGCGGCTACTATCGGCTTTGTCCTGGCGCGCGGACGCGTGCTGCCCGGCACCACCGCGATCTGGGGTTCTTCCCCCGGCGCGGCCTCGACCATGGTGGTGATGGCGGAAGTCTTTGGCGCCGATGTGCGCCTCGTCGCCTTCATGCAATATCTGCGTGTGATGTGTGTGGCGGGGCTTGCCTCATTGACGGCCAGCATCACCATGACCACGAGTGGCCATGCGCCGAACCCCATTGATTGGTTTCCCGCATTTGATGGTGTGAGCTTTGTGCTGACTCTGGCAGTGGCCTTCGGCTCCGGCCTTGCCGCGCATCTGTTGAAGATTCCTGCGGGCGGGCTTCTTACCCCGATGGTGGCCTGCATTCTTGCCAGCGAAGCCGGCCTCACCATCGTGCTTCCGCCTTGGCTTCTCGCCATCGCTTACGCGCTGTTCGGCTGGACCATTGGCCTGCGCTTCACACGCGCGGTGTTTCTGCACGCGGCCCGCGCGCTGCCGCGCCTATTGGGGGCGATTTTTCTTTTGATCGCGATCTGCGCCGGCTTCGGTTTCGCGCTTTCGGCGTTCGCCGGGATTGATCCTTTGACCGCTTATCTTGCCACCAGCCCTGGCGGCGCGGATTCGGTTGCCATCATTGCGGCCTCTGCACCCGTAGATGTCGGTTTTGTCATGACCATGCAGATGGCCCGCTTCCTGGTCGTGACGGCGACCGGCCCCGCTCTGGCCAAGCTTTTGGCGGGAAAAGTGACTTCTTAAAGCCAGTCCTACGCAACAAAGCGGCTCTTCCTGGCTGACAGGGCGTTAACATAGCGCCAGTCTTGAATCCGCCCCAAATTTGGGCCACCAAACGCGCATCTTGGGGAGCGGACCGAATGTTTGATGGGTTCTTGCGCGCGGGTAGCGCCTTGGGAGAGTGGATCATCCGCAACAATCGCACACTGTTGAAAATCGCCGTCTGGGCGGTGGGCATCATCACCTTACCGCTGCTTGGGCTTTGGCTGTTGCCGATTGTCTTAGGACTTATCGCGCCGCCGCTCGACAGATCGCAAGATCTTTACGCGCTGAACCGCCCCGTCGCCTTCACCTTCCTCGACGCGAAAGGCGAAGTGATCGGACGCCGTGGCGCCGCGGTGGGCGAACGCCTGACGCTGGAACAGATGCCCGCTTATCTTCCCGCCGCCTTCATCGCGATGGAAGACCGCCGCTTCTATGAGCATCACGCGATCGATCCGCGTGGCATCGTGCGCGCGCTGGTGGCCGATATCCGCGCCCGTCACGCGGTCGCCGGTGGCTCCACCATCACCGAACAGACCGCCAAGATTCTCTACACCAATCAGGAACGCACGCTCTCGCGCCGCTTAAAGACCGAGCTTGATGCGGCGATGCTGGAAAAGTCGCTCTCCAAGAAAGAGATTTTGGAGCTTTACCTCAACCGCATCTATCTCGGCTCTGGCGCTTATGGCGTCGATGGTGCCGCCCATATCTATTTCGGCAAATCGGCACGTGAGCTTTCGCTGGCCGAAGCCGCCATGCTCGCCACGCTAACCCGCGCGCCGTCCGTCTTCTCGCCGCGCCGCGATCTCGCTGCGGCGCAGGAACGCGCCGATGTCGTGCTCTCCACCATGGTGGAAACCGGCGCCATTACCGAGGCGCAAGCGAAAGCCGCGCATGATCACCCCGCCGTGGTGGTGGATCGCGCCACCGCCGAAGCGCGCAACTATTATCTCGATGCGGCGCGCGAAGAAGCTTTGCGGCTGGCGCAAGCCAGCGGCCAGGCGGTCGGCGGCGATCTTACCGTGCGCACGACGCTGGAACCCAAAATCCAGGACATCGCACGGCGCACCGCCCATTCGGTGATCACCGGCAAGCAGGGTCAGAAGGCCAATGCGCATGAAGCCGCGGTGGTGGTGATGAAGCCCGATGGCGCCGTCTCGGCCATGATCGGCGGTGTCGACTACACCGAATCCACCTTTAATCGCGCCATTCAGGCCCATCGCCAGCCTGGTTCCGCCTTCAAGCCTTTCGTCTATCTCGCAGCGTTGGAAGCAGGCGTTTCGCCTTGGGAGACGCGTGAAGATACGCCGATCTCGATCAATGGCTGGACCCCGACCAATTTCGGCGGGCGCTCTTATGGCACCATCATGCTCGCCGATGCCTTGGCCCATTCGGTCAACACCATCGCGGTGCAGCTCTCCCAGGAAGTCGGCATTGATACGGTCGTGGACGCGGCCAAGCGCTGTGGCATCACTTCCAAGCTCACGCCTAACGCCTCGCTGGCGCTGGGTACCGCCGAAGTGACGCCGCTGGAACTGACCAGCGCTTATGCGACCTTCGCTTCGGGCGGGCTGCGCGTGCGTCCCTATATGGTGACGCAGGTGAATGGCCCCGACGGGCGCACGCTGTATAAGCGCAAGGATGTGCCGGGCGAACGCGTGGTGGCGAGCCATGTCAATCGCGACCTCCTCGCCATGATGTTCGGCGTGGTCAGCCACGGCACCGGCTTCTCCGCCAACCTGATGGATCGCGAGGCCGCGGGCAAAACCGGCACCACCCAGGATTATCACGATGCCTGGTTCGTCGGCTTCACCACCGATTATGTGACGGGCGTCTGGGTTGGCAATGATGACTCTTCGCCGATGCGCAATGTCACCGGCGGCACCCTGCCCGCGCAAATCTGGAAAACGGTGATGAAGGTCGCCGAAGCGGGTCTGCCGCCCAAAGGTCTTGACCGTTCGCCGCCGCAGGATGCCGAGAATGGCGAGATGACGCTGGAATCCGGCCCAGGCGGCTTCACCGCCGATGACGAGGCCGCCATCAACCGCACGCCGCAAATCGAGGGCCAGAGCGAAGGCCCGCAGGAGAAGAAGAAATCCACGGGCGGTCTCTTCAACTGGCTGTTCGGCGGCGACGATAAGGAAAAGCAGAATAATCAATCCAGTCGCGACGACTAGAACCGATCAACAAACTCTCAAAAAGGCGCTCTTCGGGGCGCCTTTTATGTTTTGCGTTATCGTTTTGGTGAGACCGAGCCGCTACCCTCGATTGCAAGGTGCCATGGGCACGCCCATCGGACCACGGGGGAGGTTCGAGATGAAATCCTATCTGGTCTACGGGCTTTTCGCGGTGACCATCACAGTCGCAGCAGTCCTGCTGCTGAAAGACCCAGGCACCAAAGGCCGCGAGCTCATCATCTCCAACTCTAGCGATAATCGCATCTCGGTGGTCACCACCTTGGAAGGCGACGAGAATTCGCTCGAAGCCATCTATCACATCTACCTGCGCTCCAACGCCACTGGCGCCAAGCCCGACGAAATCGCCTGGGTCACACGATCCAACCAAGCCTATGCGCGATGGGGGAATGACGACACCGTTGAGCTGGTCGTCGATGGCGGAGAGGTTCATTACACCCGCGCCAGCGACGTGCCCGTTCCGGTACAAGCCGGAGATCGCATCCGCCAGATCGCGATCTTGCTGATATTCACCCGAAGCTGACAGCAAAGCAGATAGGTGCCTCCAAAGTGCACCATTTTGTTTGCGTTGCACTCTTAATTAGCCGCGACAATCCGTCAATTCGCATACCTCTTTTATGGGGCGTACAGTTTCACAATAGATGCACGTAGAATGCATCTTTAAGGGAACGCAAACGCAAAATCCAAGGAAGAGAAAATGTTCTGCTATCAATGCGAACAAACCCAATTCGATGAAGGCCGCCATGGCTGCTTCGGCTCACGCGGGGCTTGCGGCAAGGATGCGGCGACCAGCGATCTGCAGGATGTGCTGATCCATCTCTGCAAAGGCATCGCGCAATATACCGCGAAGGCCCGCGCGCTCGGCGCATCCGATATCGAGATCGATCGCTTTGTCAGCTTCGCCGTCTTCACCACCCTCACCAATGTCAATTTCGATGCGGAGAAATTCGTCGCCTGGATTCACCAAGCCGCGTCGGTGCGTGACCGCGCGAAGGCGATGTATGAAGCTGCTGCCAAAGAAGCTGGAAAGCCGGTGGAAGCCTTGAGCGGCCCCGCCCTTTTCCAGCCTGCCGCCGATCAAGCCGGGCTTCTCGCCCAGGCCCAGGAAACAGGCATTCTCTACGGCATCGAGAAGCTTGGCGAAAACGCGGTGGGCTTGCGTTCGTTGCTGCTCTTCGGGGTGAAAGGTGTTGCCGCCTATGGTCACCATGCGAGCGTGCTGGGTGAAGAGCGCGAGGCGGTGTTCGCGGGCATCGAACGCGCCCTGGTGAGCCTTTCCACAGAGGAGGCCGATCTTGGCCTGCTGCTCGAAGAAGGGCTTGAACTTGGCCGGGTGAATTTCACCGCCATGGAAGCGCTTGATAAAGCCAATACCGCCACCTTTGGCTCGCCCGTGCCGACGGCGGTGCGCGTGACGCCGGTCAAGGGCAAGGCCATCCTTGTTTCCGGCCATGACCTGAAAGACCTTCTGGTGCTGCTCAAAGCCACCGAAGGCACAGGCATCAACGTCTATACCCATGGCGAGATGCTGCCCGCGCATGGCTATCCCGGCCTCAAGAAATTTCCGCATCTCGCGGGCAATTACGGCGGCGCCTGGCAGGATCAGCAGATCGAGTTCGCCGAATTCCCCGGGCCGATCATTCTCACCTCCAATTGCCTGATCAAGCCGACGCCGAAATATAAGGATCGTGTTTATACGCTGGGGCCGGTCGGCTGGCCGGGTGTGAAGCATCTTTCCGGTGAAGACTACAGCGCGATAATCGCACACGCGCAAAACCTGCCCGGCTTTACCGAAGACGGCGCCGATAAAACCATCCTCGTCGGCTTCGGCCGCGAGGCGGTTCTTTCGGTGGCCGACAAGGTGATCGGCGCGGTGAAGGACGGCGCGATCAAGCATTTCTTCCTGGTGGGCGGTTGTGACGGCGCCAAATCCGGCCGCAACTACTTCACCGATTTTGCCGAGAACGCGCCGAAGGATACGGTGGTCTTGACGCTGGGCTGCGGCAAATACCGCTTCAACAAACATGATTTCGGCACCGTGGCGGGGCTGCCGCGTCTCCTCGATGTCGGCCAATGCAACGACGCCTATTCGGCCCTCATCATCGCCACCAAACTCGCCGAGGCTTTCGGCGTGGGCGTCAATGAATTGCCGCTGTCTTTGATCGTCTCCTGGTTCGAACAGAAAGCGGCGGCGATTTTGCTGACGCTGCTTGCGCTCGGCGTGAGGAATATCCGCCTTGGCCCGACGCTGCCGGTCTTCCTCACCCCGGCGCTGGTCAATGTGCTGGTGGAGAAATTCGGCATCGCGCCGATTGGCGATGCCAATGCCGATATCGCGGCCTGCATGGCGCGGGTGGCGTAACTGCCTGTCATCCCGGACGCGCCCTCGGCGATCTCAACATTCGCACTGGGGCGCGATCCGGGACCCATTTCAAAATCTGTGCAACGTCCGGGTGGATCCCGGGTCTCTCAGCCGATGCGGTGCATCGCCTGATCGCCCGGGATGACAACCCTTATTCCTTCGCCGCTTCGATCGCGGCCTGGGCAGCGAGGATGTAGCCCGACGCGCCCGCAACAGTGGCTTCATTCTCGAACCACAAGAACGGCCAATCGACCTTTTGCTCGGGATAATCCGGCTGGATCACGATCACGCCGGGCGTCAAGGCGCCAGGCACAAAGGAGTAATCCGCGCGGTTATGGCCATACATGATGAGCTTGGACGAGGTGCCCACGCCCGTCACCAGCGAGAGATTATGCACTGGATGACGGCCCAAGAGATAATCGATGGCCGCCAGCGAATATTCCTTGCCGATGAGATCGGGGAAGGCCTTGTGCAACAGATACATGGTGTTGCCGAACATGGCGACCTGACCTGACCCGGCCCATGTGCCAAGCCCGACAGGAACATTGAACGGCGTCTTGGCAAGCTCGGCATCGAGCTTGGGCTTATTGGCTTTGACGAGGGTTTCAAGTTCCTGGCGATAAGAGGCATCCATATACGGGATGGCCAACACCACCTCACCCGCGAGGAAGTTGAAATACTTGCCCACCACCGGCATCAAGGATTTCAGCTTGGCGGTATAGAGCGGATCACCCTTGGTGGTGAGGATCAACTCCACCGTGGCCGACACCGCGGCGGCATCAAGCCAATCGGGCATATCATCCCGGCCCGGACGATCCTTGCGGTCGCCAAGGTTTTGCTGATTGGCCCAAAGCTTCTTGGCTGCTTCAAGCGCTTCCGCCGACAAGGCCGGATCGGAGTCTTTCAAAGCGCGCGCCGAGGCCGCCAGCCCCGAAGCCACCATGTAATTGACCGACGGCACATCGGTGGTGAAGGCCCAGCGATCATCCGGCGTGCCGGAGCGGTCGCCCTTGATCTCGCCCACTTTGAGGCTTGGGTCATAAAGCAGGCGATCGGTTTGCGAGCCGGAATCGCCCAGATGGGTGTATTGCTTCAAGACCGGATCGATGATGCCGACAATGGCGTGACCGAAGGTCTTATACTGCGCCAGAAGCTGGAAGGTGCCATGGCGGATTTGCTGGATGGCATCGTCGGTGCCGTCTGGCTTGCGGATTTCGACCGCGCGGGCTTTTTCATCGACCGTGGTCTCATCCCATTTCAGGCCGAAGATTTCGCGCGCACGCACCAGATCGCGCACCACTTCGGCATTTTGCGGCGTCTGGATGTCGTAATCGCCCGCATCCTGCCAGCCGCCGATATTGAGGCCCGGAATATGCTCGCCCGGCTTGAAGGGCGAATCCAGATTGGGGCCCATCTTATAGCCGTCGAAATGGATGGTGTTGGGCGGCGCCTGACGGGCATCATCCATATGCGAAAGGCCGGACCAGACGCGATACTGTTCGCGGATCGACATATGGTCCATCTGCTCGGCGATATAGGTGTCGAGCGAGGCATGCCAGATATTGGCATAGGCATCCGTGGCAATCGGGAAAGGATTGGTGGTCTTGCCCGCATAGGAGATGGCGTAAACGCCCGGCTCCTTCACGCTTGAGAAATCGAAGCTCGCATAGTTATAGCGGGTCCATTTCCCCCAAGGCTTGATCTTGCCTTTCAAGACCGGCGTGAACTTGCCATCAGCGCCGACCTTGACGAGTTCGGCCTCATCCGGCGCTTTGAACAAGGGATCAAGCTCGATCAGCGCGGATTTAGAGCGGCCCGGCGTATAGCCCGCCTGATTGAACGACACCACCGGCTCACGCGTCCAGCCCGGGATCACATTGGGCTTCACATGCCAGACGATGGCGTTCTTGGTAACACCCGCGGGGATCAGCGCGCGCACCACGAACCAGCCGTTCTGGGCGCGGTTGCGCGCATCATAAAGCGCGATGGGCGCAGCGTCGGAGGTGATCGAGACTCGCGTCAACGGATCTTCCGGCGAGAGCGTGATCGAGTGAGCGCCTTTGGCGAGCGGCTCGGGATCACCCGAACCATCTTTCAGCATCGGTCCAGCCGGTGTGCGCGGGAACAGCCCCGGCGCGCCATCCATCACATAGGTCTTGCCGAAATAAGAGGTCGGCAGGAAATCGAGATTGAATCCGGCCTTGCCCTCGAGATCCTTCGGCAGCGGCTTGTCGAGATTGACGACAATGCGAAAGCCGCCCTCTTCGGGGGTGACTTCTGTCGTGTAGCTGAGCCCCTTGGCGGGATAGCCCGACTTCGCCACGACCTGATTAGGGGCCTTGCCCGCTTTGCGCGACACAAAGGTCGGGATCGGGTCCCACTGCTCAGGCGTGGGGTTCAGACGAATCTCGCCGTCCGTCGCGATGCGTTCGCCATGCAGGACGATCTGCAAGGCGGCGTTTTTTTCGTCGAAGAAGATGGGGTGGAATTTGTTGTGATCGATGAAAACGCTAAGACCTTGTTCTTCCAGCGTTTCGTTGGCGCTGCGGACAAGCCCCGCAGCAGCGCAGGACGGCGCCGCCACGAGCAAAGCAATCAGTCCGGCAACGCCGCTTTTGTATGTTTTGTGCGGCATTATTCTCTCCCTGATAACGCTACCGTAGCAGGGGGCCAGGGGACCGCCTAGCGGTGCACGAGGAAGTGATATCTTCCCGTGAAGGGTGTAATTTACCTCTCACCAAAAAGTACATCTGTGCAGTGTTGTTTTGCTTTATTCACACCTCGCGCGCTGTAATGGCTTGATTTCTGGGCCTCAAGGTGGGAGGTGTAGAGCATGGCACAGAAGCTCACCGCGAACCGGCTGGTTGACGGCATCGTCCTGTATTGGAAGGGCGAAGGCTGGATCGAAAATTTTGCTGAGGCCGATCTTTTCGAGGATGAAACGGTGGCCAAAGCCGCTCTCGAGGCGGCCCGCGCCTCGGTGGCGCGCAACGAGGTCGTGAATCCCTATTTCGTCGAGCTGAAGGGCGAGCAACCCTTGAAGGAGCGCGAAATCATCCGCGCCGCGGGCCCCAGTGTGCGCCCCGATCTCGGCAAGCAGGCGGAGGGCTGACCCATGTATCGCTATGACGAGTTCGACGCCAAATTCGTGGCCGAGCGCACCGAGCAATTCCGCTTTCAGGTCGAGCGCCGCTTAAAGGGCGAGCTCACCGAAGACCAGTTCAAGCCCTTCCGCCTGATGAACGGGCTTTATCTGCAACTGCACGCCTATATGCTGCGCGTGGCGGTGCCCTATGGCACGCTTTCGGCGCGGCAGCTCAAGAAGCTCGCCCATATCGCGCGGGTCTATGACAAGGGCTATGGCCATTTCACCACCCGCCAGAACATCCAATATAACTGGCCCAAGCTGAAAGACGTGCCGGACATTCTCGCCGAACTGGCGGAAGTGGAAATGCACGCCATCCAAACCAGCGGCAATTGCATCCGCAATGTCACCGCCGATCATTTCGCGGGCGCTGCCGCCGATGAGATTGAAGACCCGCGCCCCGTGGCGGAGATCATCCGGCAATGGTCGAGCCTGCATCCCGAATTCACCTTCCTGCCGCGCAAGTTCAAGGTCGCGGTGTCGGGCGCCAAACAGGACCGCGCCGCGCTGCAATATCACGACCTTGCAGTGGAGATCGTTGAGAACGAAGAAGGCCGCGCCGGCTATCGCATTCTGGTGGGCGGCGGCATGGGGCGCACGCCGTATCTCGCACTGGTCGTGGGCGAATTCGTCGAGAAGCAGGATCTGCTCGCCTATCTGGAAGCGGTGCTGCGCGTCTATAACGAGAATGGCCGCCGCGATAACATCTATAAGGCCCGCATCAAGATCCTCGCCCATGCGCTTGGCGAAAGCGAAATGCGCGACCGGGTGCTGCGCGAATTCATGGAGATCAAGAAGGCGGGCACTTTGCAGGTGCCCGACGAAGAGCGCGCCCGCATCGAATCCTATTTCGCCCCGCCCGAATTCGAGGCGCTGGACGATATTGCGCTGCCGACAGACGGCGCCTTGGGTGCCTTCGTGAAGAACAACGTCGCGCAGCATAAAGCCAAGGGCTATGCGATTGTCACGATTTCCTTGAAGCCCATCGGAGGCGTGCCGGGCGATATCTCCCATGAACAGCTCGATGGCGTGGCCCAGCTGATGGAAGATTTCGGCTATGACGAAATCCGCGCCAGTCACGAGCAGAATTTGGTTCTGCCGCATGTGAAGCAGAAGGATATCCCTTCGGTGTTCGCGCGACTGGAACAGCTTGGGCTGGCGACGCCCAATGCCGGGCTGATCAGCGACATCATCTGCTGCCCTGGGCTTGATTACTGCGACCTTGCCAATGCGCGGTCCATTCCGATTGCGCAGGAAATCGCCAAGCGCTTCGGCGATCAAAAGCGCCAGGAAGAGATTGGCGAACTCAAGATCAAGATGAGCGGCTGCATCAATGCCTGCGGCCATCACCATGCCGGTCATATCGGCATCTTGGGCGTCGATAAGAAGGGCGTGGAATATTACCAGCTGCTGCTCGGCGGTTCGGGCGCTGAAGATGCCTCCATCGGCACCATTCTGGGCCCCGGCTTCGGCGAGCATGAAATCGTGGATGCCGTGGAACGCGTAGTGAATCTGTATCTGAAACTACGCAAAGACGGCGAGCGTTTCCTCGACACCACGCGCCGCGTCGGCATCGAACCGTTCAAGCAGATCGCCTATCAGGAGCAGCTCCATGCCGCTTATTAAAGATGGCGCGCTTGCCGAAGACCACTTTGCTTTCGTGGCCGATGATGCGGCGCTGCCCGATGGGCCGGTGGTGGTCTCGTTAAAACGCTTAAGGGCTGACCGCGACGCCCTCTTCGCGCGCAATCAGAAGCTGGGCGTGAAGCTGACCAGCGAAGAATCCCCTGAAGGCATCGGCTCCGATCTCGACCGTCTCTCGCTGGTGGTGCTGGAATTTCCCAAATTCCGCGACGGGCGACCCTTCTCCTGGGCGCGCATCCTGCGCACAAGGCTGAAGTTTGCAGGCGAAATCCGCGCCGTGGGCGATTACCTCTATGATCAGGTCGCCTATCTTTCCCGCGTCGGCGTCAACGCCTTTGAGCTGCCGCCCTCCATCACGCCGGAACTTTTTGCGCGCGCCTTGACCGAGATGACCAACGTCTATCAGCCCGCGGCGGACGGCAAGAAAACCATCCGGGATTTGCGGGCGGGCTGATCCTGATGAACGCGCCCGCCAGCCACTTCCGTCGCTGGTACATATCGTTACACGATGAAACCTTATTCAGCGAACGGATAGACGGAGCGCAAGGTTCATGGCGTTGAATTCTCGATAACGAACGGGAGTTCCCCATGAAGTTCACCATTCCGGCGCTTGCCGCGACGCTGCTTCTGTCCTCCGCCGCTTTCGCGCAGGATGCCGCCCCGCCCAAGGGCCCCGATTTCGCCGCCCGCCACACCGAAATGTGCCAGGGCCATTACGCCCATGCCGTCGGCAAGCTTGCCGAGCTGGAAGTGCGCTTGAAGCTAACCTCGATGCAGAAGCCCCTCTTCGAACGCTGGAAGAATGTGAAGCTCGCCAACGCGAAAGCCAATTCGGCCAAATGCGCGGATATGAAAATGCCCGTGCCGGGCGAACGCCCCAGCCTGCTTGAGATGCGCCAGCGCCACATCGCCATGCTGGAATCGCGCCTTGCCGATATGAAGGCCGAAACGCCCTCGCTGGAAGCCTTTGTGAAATCGCTGGATGAGGCGCAGGTGAAGATTCTGACGCGCGAAGCCCATGAAGCGCGCGGCCGCTTCTTCGAACATCGTGGGCCGATGGGTCATGGCCCGATGGGCCAAGGTCCTATGGGCATGATGAATGGCCCGCATCATCCGCAACACGCCATGCTCGACGGCGGAATGCCGATGGGTGCTGACGACTAAACCTTGAATCTGGTTGCTACCCTGTCTGCCAAAGCCCCCTCTCGGGCAGACAGGCGGGGACCCGGGAAAAGCCCAAAGCGGTTCCCCCCCCACCGCGAAATCCCCGGGTCCCCATTCTATTATCGCAAAACACAGCGCATACTGTTTGCGACGTGGAGCAAACAAATGTCCGAGATCGTGCGCGCGGGGGCCTTCGCCATTGTGCCGAGCAATAATTTGCCAGCTTCCATTCCTTTCTGGGAACGCCTCGGCTTTGCGCGGACCGGCGGAGAGGCAAGTTATGTGATCATGACGGGCTGGGAGTGCGAGGTGCATCTGACGCAGGCGGGCAGCGGCCCGTGGCGTGTGCCCGAGGAGCACAATCCTTTTGGGGTTTATATCCGCACGCCGCATGTCGCGGCCATCGCGGCACGAGTCGACGACCTTGTCATCCGCCCTGGCGGCGTTCTGCGCCATCGCGAATGGGGGCTTTACGAAGTCGGCATCGCCGGGCCGGATGGCCTCCTGGTCCGCATCGGCTGGCCGTCGCACCTCATCAACCCCGCTTAGCTTAACCCGGCCCCGTATTGCCAAGGCCGCCCGATCACCATGTGGCGCTGGATAAAAATATCCAGGCATCTAGAGCTATTATCCATGGCTCAGCGCCGGTCTTGGCCATAACTTCCCCGCCGGACACAAGCCGACATTCCAGAACGGCGACCGGGGAAACGATGACGAAGATTTCCAAGAGAACCTTATTCAAGGCGGCGGGCACGCTGGGACTTGCCGCGGCGCTGCCCGCGGCTTCACGCGCGGAAGAAGCGTCCGGCATCGCTGGCGGGCCGTTCCGCCCGAACTGGGAATCATTGGTCTCCGGCTATCAGACGCCTGAATGGTTCCGCGATGCCAAATTCGGTCTGTGGGCACATTGGGGCCCTCAATGCGTGCCGGAAGCAGGCGATTGGTATGCCCGCCAGATGTATGTGCAAGGCAACGGCCAATACGATCAGCATGTCGCGAAATTCGGCCATCCCGCCGATACAGGCTTCATGGATGTCATCGGCAAATGGAAAGCGGAGAAATTCGATCCGGACGCGCTGCTCAACCTCTATAAGCGCGCGGGCGCGAAGTATTTCGTCGCGCTGGCCAATCACCACGACAATTTCGACACCTTTAATTCCAAACACCATGCGTGGAACGCCACGCGCATCGGCCCCAAGCGCGACCTGATCGGCGCCTTTGCCAAAGCGGCACGCGCCCGCGGGCTCAAATTCGGCGTCTCCAACCATTCGGCTCATGCCTGGCATTGGTTCCAGACCGCGTATGGCTATGACCTTGAGGGCCCGCGCAAAGCCGAGCGTTATGACGCCTTCAAGCTCACCAAAGAGATGGGCAAAGGTAAATGGTGGGAGGGGCTGGACCCGCAGGAGCTTTATGCGGGACGTGTCATGGCGATGCCGGACGGCATCCCCTCGATCGCGGAAGCCAATAAATGGCATGAGATGAACGACCGGGTGTGGGACGAATATCCACCCATCGCCAATCCCGAATTCGTGCGCCGCTGGTTCCTGCGCTGCAAGGATCTGATCGACAGCTATCAACCCGATCTTCTCTATTTCGACAATTTCGATCTGCCGCTCGGCCAAGCCGGGCTCGATATCGCCGCCCATTACTACAACGCTTCCATCGCTTGGCATGGCAAGCTCGAGGCGGTGCTGAATTTCAAAGCCGTTGTGCCGCAACATCGCGGCGCGGCGGTGGAAGATGTCGAGCGCGGCTTCCGCGCCGATATCGAACCCAAACCCTGGCAAACCGACACCTGCATCGGCGACTGGCATTACAGCCGTCCGCTTTATGAAAAGAATGGCTATAAATCGGCGGCTTCGGTGATCCACCGCTTATGCGATGTGGTGTCGAAAAACGGCAATCTGCTGCTCAGCGTGCCGGTGCGCGGCGATGGCTCCATCGATGAAAAGGAAACAGCCATCGTGGAAGGTGTCGCGGGCTGGATGGCGCGCTTCTCCGAGGCGATTCATGGCACGCGGCCTTGGATCAAGGCGGGCGAAGGTCCGACCCAAGTGGCGTCCGGCCAATTCGGCGAAGCCAAGGAAGACCCGTTCAGCGCCGAAGACATCCGCTTCACCACCAAGGCTGGCGCGCTTTACGCCATCACCCTGGGCAAGCCGCAAACCGAGACGATCACCGTGAAAAGCTTAGCCTCAGCCAAAATCGAGCGTGTGGAAGTGGTTGGCGCCAAAGCACCGCTCGCATTTCGGCAAGACACGCAAGGGCTGCACATCACCCTGCCCGCGCGCGCCAGCCACGATTATGGCCTCGCCTTCAAGATCAGAGGCAAGGGGCTGGTTTAGGAGAATGCCATTTCACCTCCCCGAACACGGGGAGGTCGGAAGGCGCGGAACGACGGGCTGGCACCCGGAAAAGCCCAAAGCGCGCCCCCCTGCCGCCAAATCCCCAAGTCCCCAATTTCTTCATCAGCCTCTCACGAGCGGTCGAAGGCAACGTGCGACGCGGCAGGCCTTTCAGCCGAGTGTGATATCTGCATTTATGCGGAACTAATCGGGGGCGTTCATGGCCGGCAAAAGCTTTCGCGAAGACCACAGATTCAGGCTGGCCGGTTTGATCATCATTGCGGGGTGGCTTGGAACAGAGGCCATCCGCGAGCTTTGGCCTTATCTGCATTTATCAGATAGCTTGGCTATGGCTATCATACTGCTGCATGCCGCCTTTCGCCTCGCATTTTTTGTCTGGATGGCGATATTTACGTGGCGATGGTGGCGCGGCGCCTATCGGGCGGAGTTCGAAGAGCAACGCGCCCAAGGCAAACTCCCGAATGCAAAGTTTTCGCTTCTGTTTTGGATTGGCGTCGCCGTCGTTCTCGTTTTCGTGTTCAATGTGATCCCCGAGTATGTGAAAGACAGCCATGTCGCAGGCCTAATCACGACCGTCGGGCCGCTTCTGCTTTTGATCGCAATTTGGATCGGGGCATTCCTCTGGATGCGGCGGGGCGGGAAGAGAGATTCCAAATGAACCTTTCACTCGCTGAGCTTTCCAAACAGCCGAAGCACGCAATCGCGTTCGGCGCTCTTCAGCTACTCGCGGCGAGTAGCTTGGTTTGCGCCCAGCCATGGCTTCGGGACGGCTATCCGCACAGGCTCGTGAACGCGCTAGACCTAGCAAGCACCATCCTGGTACTTTCGGGCCCTCTGTATGTTCTTGCCGGAATACAATCATGGCGTAAGGCCCAGGCCGACACGTTCGACACCGCGCGTGAAACCGGGAAGGCGGGAATATTTTGCATTGTCGCCGGAGCGCTTCTTTTCGCTCTTGGGATGCTCGCGAACCAGAGCGACGTCCCCCGCTGGATCGAGGATGTGCTGGCACGGCTGAGCATGGGGGTATTCTTTATCGGTGCCCTCTATGCCGCCTCTGGCTTCCGGCCCGGCCAGAAATAGGAAGTAGCGCCCTTCTCCCCTCGGCGCCCTATGCTCCCGGCGCGGGGACCTGCGACCGGGCCAATGCCCTCCCCCGCACACACCTCTTGACCCCACCCCCCCTCTGCCCCATGTAACGGGCGAAATTTTATTTGGGGCCGCCATGAACGCGCACCCTCTTTCCGCCCAGACGCTCCCAGCTATGGAGCGGTTTTCCTCGGTTGAAGAGGTGATCACGGCCATGAAGCCGGGTGATCCCGTTTATGTGCTGGAACCGGCCAAGTTCCGCGCCTCGGCGGAGCGCTTCCTGAAGCATTTCCCCGGCACGCCGATGTATGCGGTGAAAGCCAACCCGACCACGCGCGCCATGGACCTCATCTGGCAGTCGGGCATCCGTCATTTCGACACCGCCTCCTTTGGCGAGGTGAAGATGGTGAAAGAGCGCTTCCCGGAAGCCGTGTGTCACTTCATGGCGCCCGTGCGCCTGCCCGGCCATGCCAAGGCGGCTTTCGAGCAATATGGTGTCACCGATTATGTGGTGGACTGCGAATTCGAGCTGGAAAAGCTGCTTTCGGAGATCGAAGACCACTCCCGCTTGCGCATCTTCGTGCGGCTGGCGGCGGCCCTTGGCGGGGCGCTTTTGGAACTCTCCTCCAAATTCGGCACCAACCCGGATGAAGGCGCGCGGCTGTTGAACCGCGTTGTCGCGGCGGGCGCCCAGCCGGCCGCGACCTTCCATGTCGGCAGCCAGTGCCTTTCGCCCTTCTCTTATGCCCAAGCGGTAGAGATCGTCCGGCGCACCATCGACAAGGCCGGGGTGAAGATCACCGCCCTCGACATCGGCGGCGGCTTCCCCGCCCCGCTGCTCAACAATGACGTGCCGCCCTTCATCTGGTATTTCGATACCATCCGCGAAGCCATCGAAACGCTAGATATTCCGGATCTGCAACTTTTGTGCGAGCCTGGCCGCGCCCTCGTGACCGAAGGGCTGTCGGTGGTGACCCAAGTGGTGCTGCGCAAAGGCGACCGGCTTTACCTGAACGACGGCACCTATGGCAGCTTCGACGAGCTGACCCTGCCGGGCTTCAATGCCGATTACCCGAGCCGCGCCTTCCGGCTTTCCGCCACCGGCGAGGCCCAGCCGCTGACCACGCAGACGACGCCCTTCCGCGTCTATGGCCCAACCTGTGACACGCTCGATGTGCTGCCGCGCCCGCAAATGCTGCCCGAGGACATCAAAGCCGGGGACTTCATCGTCTTCGACAATATGGGTGCCTATACGGTGGCCGTGCGGACCAACTTCAACGGCTTCTACAACGACACCTGGGTCCAGGTTGGCGCCTAAGAAACAGCCCGTTTTAACCTTGGCCTCAAAAAGACGCAGTTAACACCAACAAAACCTTAACGCTCGCTGCTATAGTCTTCCTGGGTGGGAGGCTTGGATGGTTACGGCGCGGGCGCGGTTGAACCAATTGTTGGCGATGGCGGCAGAGCGCAAATGGGCGCCGCTGGCGCGCGATCTGGCTGAACTCGTCCTCTCCTGGCCCGCCGATTGCCCCGTCCAGATGCGCGGCCCCATGCTGGCGCTGTTCGAGACCGCCCTGCGCGAAGCCGATGCGGCCATCCTTGGCGAGATCGCCCCCCGCTTTGCCGGACGCAGTGACGTGCCGCTGAAGGTGCTGAATCTTCTCTATCTCTCTGCGCCCGCGCCGCTGCGCCGGGAAATCCTGCTGCGCAACGGGCTGGAAAACGAAGAGATGGCGGCGGTCCACCCCGCCGATAGCCTGCTCATCCTCTCAGCGGCCAGAAATGGGGCGCGCGATTTCGCCTCCGCCTTCGCGGTGGGAACCGGCCTTACGCGCCGCATGGCCGAAGCAGTGTTGGCCGATAGGAGCGGCGAGGCCCTCGCCGTGGTCTGCCGTAGCACCGGGCTTGACCGCGCCACCTTCTCGGCGCTGGTGCTCTTGAAGGCCCCGCGGGGCACACAGCTTTCGGCCTATGACACGGTCACACCCAAGGCGGCGGCGCATCTGATGCAGGAATGGCAGAAATTCGCGCCCCTGAAACCGCACGCCCACGCGGCGGAATAGAAGCTTCAACGCCCAGGCAGGGTGGCACAGGCTTCCAAACCGCCCTCGGCAAGATTGCGCAAGACCAAATCGCCGCCATGACCGCGCAGAATGGAGCGCGCCGCCGTCAAACCCAGCCCCACCCCGCCGCGCGCCTTGTGGCGAGATTTATCGAGTCTGAAAAAGGGCTCGAAGACCGATTCCAGCGCCGCCTCAGGGATGCCTTGGCCGCGATCGCGGACCGTAATGGTAACCGCGGTGGCTTCGCGCTCCAGCGTAATGGCGGGGGCGGAGGCATATTTGACGGCGTTTTCCACGAGATTGGTGACGGCGCGTTTGATGGCGAGGGCGCGGCCCGTATAGACGACATGATCCGGACCGCTATAGGCGACCTCCACGCCCTGATCGGCGAAGCCATCGACAATGCTTTGCAAAAGGCCGGAGAGATCGAAGCTGCGCACCGGTTCTTCTTCGCTATCGCCGCGAAAGAAGGCCAGTGCCCCGTCCACCATCTCCTGCATCTCGAGCGCATCGGCGATGAGCCGCTCGCGCTGCACCGGATCGGCGATGTATTCGCCGCGCAGGCGGATGCGCGTCAGCGGCGTGCGCAGATCATGCGAAATCGCCGCCAGCATCGCCGTGCGATAAGCCACAAAGGCCGATATCTTGGCTTGCATGCCGTTGAAGGCCGCAATCACTTCACGCAGCTCATGCGGGCCGCTTTCCGGGATCGGTGGAGCATTGGGATTGACACCCGCAGCATGCACCGCCACGGCGAATTTGCGGATCGGCCGCGAAATCTGGCGCGTCGCCACCGCGCTGATGCTGCCCGCAACGACGAGAAAAACGGCCAGCAGGATCGCGATGCGTTCGCCGCTCGAAAGCCCCCATTTATGCCCGCCGCCCAGGAATACGAGCCAGCTGCCATCGCGCAGTTTCACGATCAGGTAATAGGCATCCGGCTTTTGCGGCCCGAAAGGAAAACCGCTGCCAGCACGCAACGGCTTCTCAGGCCCGATCATGACGTAAGGCCGGTGCAGTTCGGTGTTGAGGCCTTGGAAAATCTCAACCCGCTTCGGCAGGTGCTGCGTTTGACGCGCCGCATCGAACCAGCGCGCCGCACCGCTATCGGCGCCGTACCATTCCATCCTGTAATATTCATTGCCGTGCGCAACCGGGGTTGCCACGAGGCGCGGGCGTATCTCGGGCGGAGCGGCTTCGATGATATCAACAACCGCCGTGACACCGGCGAGCAGCGAGCGCAAGTCCATCGGCGGCTGCGTCCACCGTCCGCCAAACATGTAGAACAACCCCGTCAACACGCCGGTGACGACGATCGCAGCGGTGATGATCGCGCCAAAACGCCAGGCGATGGTATCGCGTAGTCGGCATGGCGGTTTCATCGCGCCACCACCTTCAGCGCGAACATATACCCGCCATTGCGGACGGTGCGGATGATAGCCGGGCTCTTGGGATCATCCTCCAGCTTGCGGCGCAAGCGGCTGACTTGAACATCGATGGTGCGGTCGTTCGGCGCGTCATAGGTGGCATAAGGAAGTCCACGCGCGTCGAGCAATTGATCGCGCGTCAGAACTCTTTGAGGATGCTCGACGAAGGTGAGCAGAAGATCGAACTCGCCACTGGTCAGAAAAATCAGCGTGTCGTCATCGGCAACAAGTTCACGGCGGGCTACATCCAGCCGCCACTTGCCGAAACAGAGTTTGGGGCGACTCGGCTGGGCCTGCTGCGGGCGCTCAGCGGAGCGGCGCAAAACGGCGCGCACCCTGGCCAGAAGTTCACGCGGATCAAAGGGCTTGGTGACGTAATCATCGGCGCCGACCTCCAGCCCGATCACCCGCTCGGTCTGGTCGGACATGGCCGTCAGCATGATGACCGCAGTGGAGGCCGCGCCCCTGAGGCGGCGGCACAGGGAGATGCCGTCTTCGCCTTGCAGCATCAGATCGAGAATAACGAGATCGATAGGGTGGCGACCCAGCGCCGCGAACATTTCCTCGCCGCCGCACGCCACGGATACTGCGTAGGCGTGGCGCTCGAAAAATGCCTTCAAGAGGCTGCGGATATCCTCGTCGTCGTCGACGATCAAAAGATGCGGTGCGCGCTCCATCACCAAGATTTAGCACAGCCTCCCGCCCGCCATATATCGGAGTTTTTGCGCATTGTTTCCGGCCTGCAACATTACATCAACCGCGAAACAATCGGGACATACGCCATTCAGGAAAGGGCGGCATGGTGGGGGCGGAAATATCGGAGCTATTGGCGATGCCATTCCACCTAAGCGCGCGTCTATCCTGCGGCGCCATCCTGCTTATCTGCGGTGCGATCCCGGCGGCGGCCGCAGAGCCCGCGTCAACCGGCGCATTCGATATTTCGGCAGGGGCGGGCGTGATGATGCGCCCGACCTATTTGGGCAGTGATCGCTACAGGGCCTCCCCTTTGCCCCTCCTCTCGGTGAAGTGGAACGACATGGTGTCGCTCGATCCCAGCGGTCTTCGCCTTTATCAGCGGCTGGGCGGTTTCACCGCGGGAATTGGCCTGACCTATGATGGCGGACGTGACGAAAAAGACCCCGGCGGCATCTCTTTTCGGGGTGGCGACGGCCGCCTCAAAGGCATGGGCAAAATCGGCACGGCGGTGGGCTATCAGCTCTTCGCGTCCTACACGCTGGGCCGGATCACTTTCGATGCCAACGCGACCAAATATGACGGCAGCCAAAACAAAGGCCTTTTGGTGCGCGCAGGCGCGGAGCTTCCGATCCGCCTCAACGAGCATTTCACCATAATTCCCCATGGCGGCGCGAGCTGGGCCAATGACCGTTATATGCGCACCTTCTTCGGTGTCAGCAGCGAGCAGGCGCTGCATTCCAATTTCGCCCGCTATGATGCGGAAAGCGGATTTCTAGGGGGGACCGTCGGGCTAAGACTGCACTACCGCTTCGATAACCATTGGTTTGCCGTGGGCGATGCCTCCACCACATTCCTGGCGGGGGATGCCAAGAAAAGCCCGATCAGCTTCTCGGATACGGCCACCATCGCTACCCTTGCAATCGGCTACCACTTCTAACCCGCAACCGGAGGCGGTTATGCCTGCGATCCCCGCAAAACCGAAACGTCCATGGCAGCGGCGCAAACAGGCCCGCGCGGGCGAGATATTGGCCGCCGCCGCAGAGCTCGCCGCGGAACGAGGCGCCCAGAACCTGCGCATGGCCAACATCGCCGAACGCGCGGGGATCACCAAGGGCACGATCTATCTTTACTTCATTAACAAGGAAGAGGTTCTGCGCCTGATCGCGCCGCCGGAAGAAACTCCGGCGGTCAGCGGGACAGAAATGCTGGCGGCGGAGTGATCAGTTCTCCGCCTGCACGTCGGCGCGTTCGCGCGTCTTGGCGAATTTGATGCCGGGATTCTTGTCGGCGACATAGCCGAGTTCCCAAGCGCTTTTGGCGAGGAACACCGGCGCACCGTCGCGATCGGCCGCCATGCCGCCGCGATTGCCATCGAGGAATTTCTCGATGTCCGCATCCGAGCCACTGATCCAGCGCGCGGTGTCGTAAGGCGCTTGCTCGAGCTCGACATCGAGGCCGTATTCAGCGCGCAGGCGCGACTTCAAGACATCGAGCTGCAGCGGCCCGACCACGCCGACGATCCAGTAAGAGCCGATCTGCGGCTTGAAGACTTGCGTCACACCTTCTTCGGCAAGCGAGGTCAGAGCACGCGCGAGGTGCTTCTGCTTCATCGGATCGGAGAGGCGCACGCGGCGCAGGATTTCCGGGGCGAAGTTCGGAATGCCGGTGAAAACGAGCTTGCCGGATTCCGACAGCGTATCGCCGACGCGCAAAACGCCGTGGTTCGGAATGCCGATGATATCGCCGGGATAGGCCTCATCCACCGTCTCGCGGCTTTGCGCGAAGAACAGGATCGGGTTGTGCACGCCGATGGTCTTGGCGGTGCCCGATTGGGTCAGCTTCATATTGCGGCGGAAGCGGCCCGAGGCGAGGCGCACAAAGGCCACGCGGTCGCGGTGGTTGGGATCCATATTGGCCTGGACCTTGAACACGAAACCGGAAACTTCTTCATCGGCCGGATGCACCACCTTTTCCTTGGCGCTTTGGGCGCGCGGCGGCGGGGCGTGCTCAGCCAGATGCGCAAGAAGGTCCCGCACCGAGAAATTCTTCAGCGCCGAGCCGAAGAAAAGCGGCGTGAGGTGGCCTTCGCGATAGCTTGCGGCATCGAAATGGGAGAGCCCGGCTTTGACCAGCTCGACATCCTCATCGAGCTTGTCTTTTTCCTCAGGGCGCAGCCGCGCCACCATCTCGGCCGAGGAGATGCGCTCGCCATCTTTGCCGAAAACCGAGAATTCATCTTTATAAAGATCATACACGCCGCGGAAATTGAGGCCCTGCCCCACCGGCCAGCTCATCGGCGCGACATCAAGCTGAAGCTGATCGGCGATCTCGTCCACGATCTCGAAGGGATCGCGCGCCTCGCGGTCCATCTTGTTGACGAAGGTCATGATCGGGATATCGCGCAGGCGGCAAACCTCGAAGAGCTTGCGGGTCTGGGCTTCGATACCCTTGGCGGCGTCGATCACCATCACCGCGGAATCCGCCGCGGTCAGGGTACGATAAGTGTCTTCCGAGAAGTCTTCATGGCCCGGCGTATCGAGCAGGTTGAAGATGGCGTCATGAAATTCGAAGGTCATCACCGCCGACGTGACCGAGATGCCGCGTTCCTGCTCGATCTTCATCCAGTCGGAGCGGGCGCGGCGCGCCTCGCCGCGCGCTTTCACGCGGCCTGCCTCATGGATCGCGCCGCCGAGGAGGAGCAGATGTTCGGTCAGGGTCGTTTTGCCGGCGTCCGGGTGCGAAATGATCGCGAAGGTGCGGCGTCTTTGGGCTTCGTGGGCGAGTGTCATAGCGGGGCCGGAGTTAGCAGGCGCGGGGCCCGCGCACAATGGCTGAGAGCTGTGCCCTGCCCGCCACGGTTGCCGCGCCGGATTTCCCCAAGGATTTGGCGCTTTCGCGCCTTTCTTACGGGAACTGCCTAGGCATTCTCGCCAATTGTGCGTTAACCGGCGGGGACGGATGCTGTCTGCAACAGGGATCAAGCTAATGCAGAAGCAGCCAAGCGCGATACGCGACCTACAACGGGATTGGGACGGATGGGGCCCATGGGAACGCCGCGCCGTCGGCGCACTCGCCATCACCTCCTTCGCCTGCTCGATCTTCTGGCTCGCCATGAGCCTGGGGCTGATGCTTTAGGAAAGTGCCTGCGGCGCGGGCTCGCCGGGGATGACAATATTGTTGAATGCCCGGCTTCCCCCTCACACCACCTTTTCATCGAAAAAGACCCGCCCCTGGCGGTCTTCGATTTCGACGATCCAGAGATCGGGATCGTATTTTTGCTGCTTCTCGAAATAGGCTGAAGCGCGCGCCTCATCGCAGGTCTCGCCCAAAGGCCGGGCCCAGGCGCGCTCCCCGTCGGGCAATGTGGTCTGGCTATAGATGGTGCACGTGCCATCGAGCTTGGCGATCTTGATAAAAACCGCTCCGGCTTCTTCCGAGCCCTTCTTGACGAGATAGGCCGGCGCGCCCGCAACCTCGGCCCGGCGGATCAGCGCGCGCACAAAGAATCCGGCTTTCAGGCGAGGTGTGGTCATGGCGGGGTTATACGTGCTTTCTGGCCCATCTCATACCGTCATGGCCGACCACCGAGCCGGCCATCCATTGCGGTCACAAGAAAGATTGGATGGCCGGGTCGGGCCCGGCCATGACGAATTAAAACTAGGGAAAGAGCCTACGCCGCCGCGCCGCGGAAGGGGATGACCTTGTTGGCGTCATCGGTCGCCATGCGCTCGCCGTTTTCGCCGACAGCGGCATAAGGCAGGCGCACGCGCACCGTGGTGCCGACACCGAGGGTGGATTCGATCACCGCCTCGCCGCCATGCATGGCTGCCAGCGCTTTCACCAGCGAGAGCCCAAGACCGGTGCCCTCCTTTTTGCGCACATGCTCGCCTTCCACCTGCTCGAAAGGCTGGCCGAGGCGCACAAGGTCCTTTTCGGGAATGCCGACGCCGGTATCGACCACCGTGATCTCGATCCCCTTGGTATCGAGGTTCGCGCGGATGCAAACCTCGCCGCCCTTGGGCGTGAACTTCACGCCATTGGAGAGGAGATTGACCAGGATCTGCTTGGTGGCGCGCTTATCGGCGAAAACGAATTGCGCGTTCTGGGCCACGGCGGTTTTCAAGACCACGCCCGCACGTTCGGCCGGCAATTTGACAAAGCGCACCGCGGCTTCGGCCACCGCGGAAAGATCGAACACTTCTTCGGAAAGCTCGAACTTGCCCGCCTCGATCTTCGACATATCGAGAATGCCGTTGATCAGTTCGAGGAGGTGATTGCCCGATTCATGCACCAGGCGCGAATATTCAAGATAGCGCGCATTGCCGAGGCTGCCGAACATCTCATGCGTCATCACTTCCGAGAAGCCGATGATGGCATTGAGCGGCGTCCTGAGTTCATGGCTCATATTGGCGAGGAAGCGGGACTTGGCGCGGTTGGCCTCTTCGGCGAGATCGCGTGCCTCGATAAGCTCGCGCTCATGGGCCTTCCTCTCGGTAATATCGCGCGTCACCGCCACGATGTCGGCGCCTTCAAGCCCGCCCTTGGGCACCGGGCGACAGCGGATTTCGGCCCAGACATAAGCGCCGCTCGCTTTTTTCAGCCGCACTTCCGCGGTGCCGGGGCGACCGAAATAGCTCGATTCCATGAAAGCGGCCTGCACCACCTTCAGATCATCGGGATGGCAGAGCGCGCCCGGGGCCAGGCCTTCGAGATTTTCAGGCGCCATGTCGAGCAGGGTATAGGCGGCGGGGCTGGCGAAGCGGATACGCCCATCGGCGGAATGACGGGTGATGAGGTCCATCGCGTTATCGGCTAGGAAACGATACATCGCGGCGCCCTGGGCCGCGGCCTGGTCGGCGGCGCGCTGACGATCCTGTGCCGCGGCGGCGACGAGAGCGGCCTGCACAATCGCGATGAAGATGCTGATGGCGTAAAGCTCAAAGGCGGGCAACGCCAGGCGCGGATGCGGCAGAAGCCCAAAGAACTGCAAGCCAGCGACCACACCCAATGCGGTGAGGGCGGCGAGCGCGGCGCGCAGCACGGTCGGGCGCCCGCCCGAAAGGGCGGCTTCCGCCGGCACCAGTGCGAACCATACCACCAGCGGCGAAAGCACCCCGCCTGTTAACCCCGCGAGCCAGCCGATCAAGGCCGCGAATACAACCAGAGCGGTCTGTTCCAGCACGGCAAGGCGGATTTTGGTGAAGGAGAGCAGCGCCAACAGGGCAGGCGCCATAAGCCCGCCCATGGCGATCATTTCCGCCGCGTTAGGCTGGCGCACAAGCGCGACAAAACCGGCGCAGAGCACGGCGCCCAGCGCAGTCTTGGACAATTGTACGGCAAGGAACTGGCGGCGCTGACGATGCGCCGGAAGAGCTGCCGAATGTTCTCTGTGGACGTCCATAATCCCCAAGCCGCCGGAGCATTCCCGTGTGGGGCATGCTGGCTCCGAAGTGATTAACAAGGTTTGAATGAAGTTGATGTTCGTTCGTTAATTCACAATGTTTATTAAGGCACTCCTTTACCTTTGATTAACCATGGCGCACCGTTTCGGCGCAGGCATTTCATTGCTACCCTAGATGAAAGACTTCCGAAACTGCGCTTAATGCAGCCTTCTGCCCCCGTCTAACCGGTTCAGATAATGCTTCCCGCTCAGCTTGCCAGCCTTCTTGATGGTCCCCCCGCCGCCGTGATCGAGGCGCTGCATTGCCTGCGCGTGGCGATCACCGTGTTCGACGCGGACGAAAGGCTGGTCTTCGTTAACCGCCATTTTGGGTACATGTTTCGTTCGCTGCCGCCGCGCGAAACCTTAATCGGCAAGCGTTATGAAGAACTGATCCGGCTGGAGATCGAAGGCGGCGATATTGGCGCGCTGGGCGAGGACATCGAAAGCTACATCACCAAGCGGCGCACCCAGCTCTTCGCACGTGATTACGGTTCGCGCGATATTCCCCTCGCCGATGGCCGCATTGTGGAGATCAAGACGCGGCGCACGCCTTCGCTCGGCTGGATCGCGCTGTGGAGCGACGTCACCGAATCCCGGCGCAACCTCGACCGGCTGCAAACCGCGATCGGCCTCTCCGCCGATGCCTTCGCCTTCTATGACCGCTTCGACAAGCTCATCCTCTGCAACAGCGAATACGCCGCCCTGAACGGCTCGAAATCGCCCGAGGACCTTATCGGGCTGAAATTCTCCGATGTCATTTTGCGCGCCGCTTTGCACACCATGCCGCGCGGCAATACCAAAGCCTGGCTAGAGAAGCGCCGCGCCATCCACGAAGAACAAGCCGGCGCCATGATGATGGAATGGGAGGATGGGCGCGCCTATCTCATTCGCGACCGCTTGAGCAGCGATGGCGGACGGGTGGTCGTCTTCACCGATTCCACCGAACATCTGCGCATCGAAAAAGCGCTCGCCGAACAGACCCGCTCGCTCAATGACACGCGCGAGGCGCTGGCCGCCACCACGGCCCATAACGAGGCGCAGGCCAATTATCTCGCCGATCTCGCCACCAAGCTTGAGAAAACTCAGGCCAGCGCCGACACTACCAAGAAGACGCTGCTGAGGACGATGAGCCATGAGCTGAAGACCCCGCTCAACGCCATCATCGGCTTTTCCGATCTTCTGGGCAGCCTTGCCGACCGCGCCGGGCCGGATCAAATCCGCGAATATGCCGGGCTGATCAACACCGGCGGCAAGAACCTCTTGCGGCTGCTCAATCAGATCCTCGACCTCACCAGGATTTCTGCCGGGCGCTATGAACTCAACCGCCAACCCCTCGATGCGGGCCAGGCGTTGTGGAATGTGAAGGACCGCTTCGAGACGCAAGCCGCAGAGCGATCTCTCACCATCGATATCGGTGAGCCCATGACCGGACTGATGGTGGATGCCGATGAAACCGCGTTCAGCGCCATCCTTCAGTATCTCGTCGAGAACGCCGTCTCCTTCACGCAGGCGGGCGGCACGGTGTGGCTGAAGACCGGCGGCGATGAAGACTGGATCACGATCACCGTCGCCGATAACGGGCCGGGCGTGGCGGAAGACGCCCTGTCGCGCATCCTGGAGCCTTTCGAGCAGGGCGGCCGCTCCACCCATGATCATGCGGGCGGCGCAGGTCTCGGCTTGACCCTGGTGAAAGCCTTTTGCGAGCTTCAAGGCGGATCGCTTGAGCTTCAAAGCGCCAAGGGCCAAGGCTTCACGGCCATCGTGACCCTGCCGCGGGCGGAGTGAAATAGGCAAATAGGCAGACCTCGATACGCCCCCAACTCGCTATTCGCCTCTCGCCCAATTTGTTTCAAATTCTACTAAATCACGCCTCAACTACATCTAAAGCTCGCAGCGCATTTGTCTCTTTCTTGAATCGAGACATCAGGAATTTCCCAAAGCTTTGTTTTACTTGATGGCGCGAAGTAGCCCGATTAACGCCATCGTATCAAACTTTAGGAAATCCCTTCAGAGCCCGGAAAAGCGCCGCGCCTAGGCTTGCCCTCGCGTCTCGTGAAGGTAGGTCCTAATGATCCTGCGCGCAGCATTCTGGATAGCCGTGGTAGCGGTTTTTATCCCGCGCGAGCCGGATTTAGGCTACGGCCGTCCGGGCGCTTTAGCACTAGCTCCAAAGACCGCCGAATGGCTCGCGGATACGCTCAAGGTCCCCCCCTGTGATGGGCATCCGCATTGCATCGCCGGTTTGTCGATCGCGTCCGACTTCCGCCAAGCGGTACGCGAACGCTTGGAGTTAGCGAGAGCGGAGCTCAAGGCGAGTTCCCCCCCAAGCCTCGCCAAAGGAACTCCGCTTCCATAGCCCACTGCCCCGCCCTCTCTTCTCCCCCGGAGAGAGGGCGGGGTCACTCTAGCTTCGCGCATCACTTTTCTTCCGCCTGCCAGCCACGCATGCGCGCCTGATCGGGTGCGCCAAAGCCGTAATGGGCGGCGAGCCGCGTCAGCGCGAGTTTTAGCACCACCTTGGCAGAGCCGCGCGGCCAGCCGCGGCCCTTCTCGCTCTCCTCAAGCCCTTTCAGATAGCAGCAGATATCGAAGAGAAGCTCCGACAGGCCGGGACCCGCCGCCTTCATCGCGGCATTGAAGCGCTGGCGCGCAGCGAGTGTGGTCTCGGCCATATCGGGGCGATGCGAGCGCCCGCCAATCGGCATGGCATAATTGACGCCCAAGCGCTGCGTGAGCTGGCCGATGGTGTAATCGCGGCGCAGCTTCTCGCCCGCTTCCACCTCAGGCGGGGTGAGCCATCCGAGCCGAGTCAGGAGCGCGAGCGGAGACTCAGCCGCATTGATCACCACAAAATGCTCGCGGCCATTTTCATCAGCGATCTTGGCGGTTTCCAAAAGCCGATGCTGCTCGGCGAAGCGTCCGCCATTCGAAAGCCAGTCCTCACCAGCTTTGGCGAGCACGATCATCTCGCCCCCGCTTTCTTTTTTGACCAGGCCGCGCCGCAAAAGCTGCTCGACCAGCCCGGCCGTCACCTGACGGCGCTTGCCGCGCAATCCCACCACCACAAAGCATGCGCCGTTGAACGGCCGCAGCTTGCCGCCCTCAGAAAGCTTCTGCAGTACGATCTCGGTTGCGTCAGACATGAGGGACATCCTCACGCCCAAGCCGGCCCACAACATGTTCGAGCCAGGCCATGGCCTCATCGAACTCGGCATCCTCGCGGGCATCCTCGATGCGCTGCACGGCATGGCCCACAGTGGAGCGGTCGCGCCCGAAACATTCGGCGATCTCGCTCAAGGGCATCTCGTAGACCAAGCGGCAGAGATACATCGCCACTTGGCGGGCAAAGGCGGCATCCCGCCCACCCCGTATCTCGGCGCAGAGATCGGTAAATTCGACCCCCATCACTTCGGCGACCACCACCTGCGCCGTGACGGCCCGCGACGCGTCCGGCGGCAACTGGGTGGCTCCCGAAATCCTCATCCATCTGGTCATCACTCTCCCCTTCCTGCTCAATGCTCTCGCGCCATGGTGCGCGAGGAACATTATCCTACAGATTTGGGTGAGGGGGATAGAAAAACAACCGGGAAGGGTGAGTGGGAAGGAAATTCTCTAGCAACAAGGGCGGTTAGCGCGACATCTCATCAGTGTAAACAAGGGGGATAGCCGTAAAAAGGGTAAACATTTTTCAACCAGAAATATATCACTGGTTGCAGGTTAATTGTCCCATTTTGTCCTTGAGCTTCGAGGCGCACATTCTGAAAGCAGACTCAGGCCCGCTCTTTTGCCTCCCCAAAGCCACCTTCGAGGACCGCCTGAAGACCAACACCGCCGTAACTTTACGGGCCGCCTGCAACAGCTTAAGAGGGACGCATGCTGACGCGCCGCTTCCTGAAAACCGCCCTCGTGATCTTCGCCGCTGGCAGCCTCGCCGGTTGCGGCATTCTCATGCCGACCGCCAAGGACCGCGCCGCCAAGAAAACGCCCGGCTTCAAAAGCGGCTATTCGGATGGCTGCGCCTCGGCCTCGCTGCAAGGCACCAATCACCGCGCCGAGCAGGTGCGTGACGAGAGCCTTTACAAGACCGACGCCCATTACCGCTCGGGCTGGGCCAGCGGCTTCACCAACTGCCGCAACAACAACGTCAATCCGCGCAACCAGCCCAATGCAGGCCCGATCCCGGATAACTCCCCCGGCGGCCACCCCTACTAAGCAATCCTGAAAACCCGCCGCACGCCAAACGTCCGATCGTTTGCGGTACTGCGTTTTGGAGCGACCCGGTAACGCGGCTTTGCCGTCACCGCTGGGGATTAATTGTGGAAAGTCCCTAGCTTGGCCTGTGGATAAAGTGTGGACAGAGCGCCCCAGCCGCGTATCCTCAGCCGTCCGAGGCTTTTGCTGATGGGGCAACGCTATGATCGGATTACTGGTCACCGGCAGTCACGGCTTTGCATCCGGCACAGCACCGCTGGCGCCACCGCGCAGCTTTTGGCGGCGGGTTATCGATTGGCTGATGGGCCGTTGAGCCCAGCTAACTGAACCAGAGCTTCACTTTCCCGGCGCGATATCCTCGAGCACGATGAGGTGGATGTCGCGCTTGGGCACGAAATTCTCCGCGGAAAATTCGAAGCTGGTTGGGCCGGTCTTCTTCAGCGCGCCATCCCAGCAGAGCGAGAGGATGTTCTCAGGCTTGCCCTTATCGAGGGTGAGATGAAAGCGCCCGATGGGCCCCTGCCAATTGCCCGCGGTTGAAAGTATGTAAGACGTCTCATTGGCCAGCATATAGCCGCCCATATCGGGATTGGCCGCCTTGGCCTTGCCGGTCTTTTCTTCCAGCGCAGCCCAGCTCGGCGCGTCGAAGCAATAATCCTGATCGCTGTATTTATCGTGGCGCTTCATATAGGCGGTCGAAAAGAAGGACGAGCCGGTGACGGGCTGATATTCGTGTTCGATGACCACGGTCTTGCCCGCCGGGAATTTCTGCGGCCAATAAAGCCGCGTCTTCACCATCCAATGTGGAACCACATCGGCTTTTTTGACGAGCTTGCCATTCTCGCGGGTTTCGGCCTCGAATACTTCCACCAGCCCCGCAGCTTCCAGCATCTTGAGCTTGGCGAGCGGCAGCTTGTCGAGCGCGATATAGCCATCACCCGCTACCGGATTGACGGGCGCGCCTTGCGCCTTAAGACGCTCGGTAACGTCCTTGCCCTTGAAGAAGGCGCGCTGCTCGATGTTGAAGGGCACCTTCTTGCCGTCGACCACCGCCGTGAACCCGATGAAGTTTTGCGGGTCGTCGGTCAGCGTGCCGACGGCGCTGCCGTAATAGGCGTTGGTGTCGATATCGGGCAGCGGGAAAGCCACCAAGGTTTCGACATCGCGCCGCGTCGGATTGAGAAACTCAAAACGAATGCGGACTTTCCTGGAGCTGACGTAAAGATCTTCAGCGGCCATTTTCACCGGGGTGTTCTTGGTGAAAACAATACTGCCTGCGCTCAGCATGGCGGAGCTATCATCGGCCAAAGCTGCTGAAAACAGCGCGCCCGAGATCAACACAACAGCCGCACCGGCCTTCAAACTCACGCCCCGCATTCCTGCCCCCGCCTCTTTGGCTGGCGCAGTTTAGGCATGTTTTTCCGTCAGGGACTATTCCGCAAAAGGCAGCGCCTTAAAAAGATTATGGGGCCGGCGAACAGCACCGGCCCCACAAAGCTTCAGTTACCAAAATACAGCTTCAACTACCCAAATACTCAGGCAGCAGCGGCAGCAGGCGCTTCGGCGGGTTCGCCGAGCGGGGCAGCCTTATCCGCCTCGATGTCGGAAAGATGCTGATCGATCTCGACCAGGCTGCGCTTCAATTCGTTGATCGCAATGTCGATATCCACCTTCTGCTTTTCGAAAGCGACGATGCGTTCCTCGCACTTCTTACGCGCGTGGCTGAGCTGCCGCGAATTGTCGGCCTGGTTGTACATATCGAGATATTCGCGGATTTCAGCCAGCGAGAAGCCAAGCCGGCGACCACGAAGAATGAGAATGATCCGCGCACGGTCCTTCACCGAGTAAATGCGAGTCTGACCGCGCCGCTCCGGGCCGATCAGTCCTTCATCCTCGTAAAAACGCAACGTACGTGCCGTAACGGAAAATTCCTTAGTGAGCTGTCGAATCGTAAACGTCCTGTTCATGTGTTCCCATCGCTCCACATTGGGGGCCCGGCTGCGGTTGGCCATTCATTGGCTCTTGGGTCACGTGCCCTGATTAACATCAGACTAGGGGATGTTACGTATGCCGCAACGTAAGGGTCAAGCGATGCCCTAGGGTAATGGTAGTACTTTTCTAAAAGAGTTTACCGCAAAAAGCGAACATATGTTGTCTCTTTTAGTTGGTTATTACTCGCATATTAGAATGAATTCAGCTTTGTTTCTCGGCACTTATAGGTTTCGGAATGTCCCCAATTCTCATTAAGGTGGTCGTCCAAATTTTTGTGGGACAAATTTGAGACCTTTACCCCAACGCCTCCGGCAGTCTCCTAAAAGATGATTTTTGAGGGTCGTTCGGGACTACTACGCGCCAAAAGCACTTCGGCTGCAGATTCTCCGCGCCGGAAGTCCTCGTGATTTCTCCCCTCAGGGAATACAAAATGAGGCGAACCGCCGCTGTCCCACCGGCGACGGAGTTCACGAGGGGGGAAGACAAAAGCGCGTGAGTTTCCTATCTCTCAAACGATGACGCTGGATACCAGAGAACACGCTCGCGCGACCGGGCTCAAAAAGGCCGGGACGGCCTAAGCCCAGGAGAGGATACCCATGCGCCATCAGCCACTTCTGGCCCGCCTGTCGTTTGCTGCCTTCCTGATCGGGCTTACCATCGCTGCGGTGGCCTGCGGAGGAACTCGCGCGGGCCATTGGACACTCGATTTCGGCATCAAGGTGCTGATCCCGGGCCTAGGCTTCGGCATTACCGGGCTGTTTCTGGGGGCGGCCTGGATCTGGCGCGCGCTTGCCATGAACAACAGCCTGGGCTGGCGGCTTGGCACGATCGGGCTGATCGGCTCGGCGATTCTGACCGGCATTCCGGCCAATCATCTCTGGCTCACCTACAGCCTGCCGCCGATCCACGATATTTCGACTGATATCGGCAATGCGCCCGAGTTCGTTACCCTCAAACGTCTGCGCCAAGGCGCGCCCAATCCGGCGAGCTATGACGGCCCCACGGTCGTGACCTATGGCGGCGAACGCATGACCACCTCTGTGGCGCAGAAATATACCTGGCAGGAAATCAAATCGCTTGAGCCGCTCGACAACCGCATGCCGCAGCCGCGCCTGGTCGCCAAATATTTCTGGCGCGCCCTCAACGCGGTGAACGGTCTCGGCTGGACGGTGGCCGCGTTCAATCTCAAGGATGGCCGCATCGAAGCGACCAGCACCTCGCCCTTCTTCGGCATTGTTTCCGATATCGTGATCCGGGTGAAGCCCGCGGGCTCCTTCGGCGCGCGCATCGATATCCGCGCCAAGAGCCGCGTCGGCCAAAGCGATGCCGGACGCAACGCGGCTTTGGTCAAAGCCTTCTTGAAGCGCGAGTCCGGGCACTAATCCACTTGGATCAGCGCGATGCGGAAGCCGCGATATTTCTTGCGCAGCGCCATCAGCGTGACGAAGAGGCTCCAGATGAGGCCGATCGCGCCACCGGCAATCTGGGCATAGACCTTTACCCCCTCGATGCTGGTGAAATGGGTGATCGCGGCGGCAAGGCCAAGCACGAAACCGATGACAAAGGCTAAGACGAACGCCCCCACCGCCCCGCGCCACACCAACAGCCACCAGATCGCCACGACTTGGCGGAAACCGGGTTCGATCTCTTCCGGAATCCGGCAATAGGGCAGTTTCTCGTCCATGCTTAATCCCCCCAAAAGGCGCTGCGCTCTGCGCGGGATGCGCCTCGCAACCCCGAAGTGAGAATAGCCTGATTTCGCGTTCACCGCACCCGCGGCATTAAGCATGGCCAAAGCATTTCGGTAGGCTTTTTCATCAGCCCGCGTAGAGTATCCGGGGGAGGCGGGATCAGATGCAGGACGACGACGAGGCACCGATACAGAGCAGCGGCGCAGCGCCCGAGACGCATAAGCTGATAGCCTGGGCCTTATGCGTGGCCGTGTTATTGGGCCCGGCGGCGCTGGTGTGGTTTGTGCGGGTGGTGGCGCTGATCGCGGGCTGCGCGCCGGGGCCGGGGCTTTGTCACGGTCTGCCGCTGGGCGCAGGCTTTCGCGACGCCTTGAATTTCTGCTGGGCGATCTCGGCCAACCCTTACATCGTGATCGGCTTGTCGATCGTGGCGGCGCTTCTGGCCTTCCGCATCTTTCGGCCGATGCTGGGCACGCTGACTCTGTTGATGCTGCCCGCCACCGCGCTGCTTCTGCCGCTGCTCGCCGTCTTTGTCAGCCGCTATGAGGATTGCCCGGTTTCAAGCGATGGCATCGGCTCCTGTCAGCTCTGGGGCGCCTCGATGGGGATGGCCTTCCACAACGCCGCGCTGGCGCGCGACATGATCTACAACATCCTGCCCTATACTTTCGCGCTGACGGTGATGATGGGGCTTTTGGGATTCTTCTTCGCGCGGCCTAAACCGCCCCGCGCGCCGCACGCCATGGCGCATATGCAGCGCCCGTTTGGCGAGGAATGGGGCGGGCGCTAATCCGCCCCATCGCAGTCCTTAATAGGGCTTGTAATCCAAGGCGTGGACCAAGCCGCGGATGGTGCGGTAGAGGAACCAGACGACCAGCACCGGATAGACCAGAAGCCCAATGCCGATCAGGCAGAGCGGCAAGGCGGCCAGGCCAATCACCAGGCTGATCCAGAAGGTCGAGATGATCGCCTCCCAGTGGCTTTCCCAGAGCGTGCCGCGGGCCTCGCCGCGCTGCACATAGGCGAGGATCACCCCGCCAATGGTCGCCATATGCAAGGTCGGCCAGCCGACCAGGAACAGGATGTAAGCCACAATGGCGAGCGTCCGATTGGAATCGGTCGTCACCGGGGGGTTCTGCTCGTTCACCGCGTGGTCGGCCATGGGCGCCGCCTCTCCTGAATTCTAGTTTAGAATGTGGGAAGGGCCTTGGGGGTTTTCAATATTATGAAATTCGAATAGCCGCGCATGGCTTCCGCGTATTTCACGCAGGGCTTTGCGATAACACTCGCCGGGGAGCAAAAGGTAACATTTCGCGACAGTCCCCATGGCAAAAATGTCATGGAATTGCAGGCGGTTCGCTCTTGTCCTGCCACAAAGTAAGGCCATATCTGGAGCATGAGCTGAGGGGGCAGACGGGAGAGAACCGATGCCGAGCTATGACATCCGCTATCTGAACGAGGACGGCACCGTCCGCGCCAAGATCGCCACCGAATGCACCAATGACATGCAGGCCAAGGTGATGGCCCATGCCATGATCGCGTCCGGCACCCGCCGCATCGAGATATGGGACGGCCCCACCCTCGTCTACGAACGCCCGCAAAATCATTGAGCCCCAATTGTCATCCCGGACGCGCCCCACGTGCTTTAGGCGCCTGAAAGATGCGGCGCGATCCGGGACCCACTCGGAAGTCTTTCAGACGTTGAAGTGGGTCCCGGCTCGGCGTGCCCGTTGCTCCGCAACGCGCCCTTGGCCGGGATGACAGACTTAGTGTTCCCCGCCTTTCATGGCGTCGCCCTTCATGGCATCGCCTTTCATCGCATCTTTCTTCGCCGGCTTTTTCTTCGTCATCATGGCGTCGTGACCCTTCATCGACCCGCCTTTCATGGCATCGCCTTTCATGGCGTCACCTTTCATCGCACCCCCCTTCATGGCGTCATGGCTTTTCATCGCCCCACCCGACATGGCATCCGGCTCGGCATAGGCCGCGGACACAAAGAGCGCGAGGGCGGAGGCGGCAATCAAAGCTTTCATCTGTATCTCCCAAAGCTGGTTATACCCGTCTACGGGCTGTAACGATGTATTCGCGGCTGCGGATTTTGCGGTTACATCCAAAACCGCATAAAAAGCCTGTAACCAACCGGGGCCCCGATGCGAAAGCATCCAGAGACCATGCGACAAGAGCCAGACACGGCGGAAGCGGCGCTGAAAGCGTTGATGCTGGCGGGGCTGGCCGGAGACGGTGCAGCCTATCGGGCGCTGCTCTCGCGCTTGACGCCCTATTTGCGGGGCTATTTCGCGCGGCGGCTTTCCCGCGCGGCAGAGGCCGAGGATTTGGTGCAGGAAACCTTGATCGCCATTCATACCAAGCGCGCCAGCTTTGATCAGGCCCTGCCTTTTACCGCCTGGCTGCACGCCATCGCGCGCTACAAGCTGATCGATCATTTGCGCAAAAGCGGCATCCGCGCCACCCTGCCATTGGAAGAGGCCGAGGCCGTTTTCGGCGAAAGCGATAGCGAGGCCGCCGAAGCCAGCCGCGATGTGCGGGAACTTCTCGCCAAATTGCCGGACGCCAAAAGGATATTGCTGGAGAAGGTGAAGCTCGAAGGACTATCCACCGCGGAAGCCGCCCTCTCGCTCGGCATGAGCGAAAGCGCGGTGAAAGTCGGCGTACATCGCAGCTTGAAGGCGCTGATGAAATTGATCGGAGGCCGCGATGACTGATACCGAACATCTAATCGCAGCGCTCGCCTCCTCACCCGAACGCCCGCAGCCCGTTGCCGCGATTTTCACGCGCCGCCTCGCCGCTGGCGTCTTGGCCGCGATTTTATTGACCTTCCTGGTACTCGGCTTTCGCCCCGACGCCTTCACCGCCGCAGGCATGGCTGTGTGCTGGCCTAAGCTCATCTATACGCTGGTGCTCGCCGTGACGGGCTTTGTGGTGCTGGAGCGCCTGGGGCGGCCGGGCACCGTGGTGGGCAAGCGCGCGCTTCTGATAGCGGTGCCACTTGTGGTGATGGGGCTTGGCGCGCTCCTGCAATGGCAAAGCGCCGATGCGAGCTTGCGCCCGCTGCTTTTATGGGGCCGCTCCTGGCTCGTCTGCCCTTATTTGATCGTCTTCATTTCGGCGCCGGTTTTCGCGGCCACGATTTTGGCGATGCGCCGCTTGGCGCCGACCAATCCGGTGGCGGCAGGCGCGGCGGCGGGGTTCTTCGCAGGCGCTGCGGGCGCCACCGTTTACGGCTTTCATTGCGGCGAGACCGCGATGGTCTTTGTCAGCATCTGGTACAGCCTTGGCATCGCCGCGATGACGCTGATCGGCGCCGCGACGGGACGTTGGCTGCTGCGCTGGTAGCCTAGCTTGCCGCGCGTTCCACCAGCGCTGCGAGTTTGGGGCTCATCACGCCATTAAGCGCGCGGAAGCAGGATTTGGGATCGGCGCTGGCGAGATCGATCTTCTGGAAGGCCTCGCGCCCCGCCGTCAGCGACAGAATGCAGGCCCGGCCCGGACGCATCTGGGCATGGTCGACGAAATTGGCCCAGCCGTTGAAGCTCACCGCCTTCACCACCTGCTTGGTATCGCAGGCAAAGAGCGTGTGCAGCACGGCGAGAGCGGTCTGGAACACCGCCTCGCTATAAAGCCGTTCGCGTTCTTTCTCGCTCAGCGCCACACTGTCGAAGCTGCTGCGCGAAGGCACGAATTTCACCGCCTTCAGCACCGGCACCTGCGCCATGGACGGCAAATCGTAATCGATCTGAATGACGCCATCCACATAGGCCATACTCCAGAACACCGGAAAGCCTTCCGGACGCTCCAGCGATAAAAGCGCCAGATCGCAATGGCCGATCACCGCCTCGGGCTCGCCCCAGGCATAGCCGCGCGCCAGCGCATCCAACCGCGCATTGGCGCGCGCTTGCGCTTCCAAGAACAGCGTCTGACGCTGCTGCCATCCTGCGACGGCGCCGCGATAGCCCTCATAGGCCTTGGCATATTCCTGTTCGCGCCAGCGCTTCAAATAACTCCAGCCATTATAAGCGGTTTCGAACTTGGCGCGGGTCTCTTGCTTGCGGCGGCGCATGGCCCCAGGCGTCAGCAGCGTGGCCAAGGTCAAGGGCGGGCGTTTGAACTCGCTCGGCTGCGGCTCGCTTTCCATCGCGGGCATAACAGGCTCGCGCGGCTGCGGTTCGGAAAACGGCGTCGTATCGTATTGCGCCGACCAATCGCCGGTTTTTGTATGCTGCACAGCCTTAAAGAGGATTGAGGTCAGGGCGGAGATTTTATCCTCAGCCTCCTTGGTGCGCTCTTCGGCATCGAGCTTTGCGAAACCATCCATCACACTCGCGCCAGAGGATTTCAGAAGTTCGGCGCGGCGCCTCGCCATATCCTCCCAGCGCTTGGAAAAGGTGGCGGCGCGGCGCTCTGCCAAAGCCTGCAGCGGCGCCATCACACGCGCCATCCGGCCAAGGCCATCATGCCTGACATCGATGGTAATCACTTGAAGTCCCCCGACCTGCTTTTACCGTAAAGAAAAACACAAATTGCCAGCGCGCACAAACAAAGACCGCGCCCATTTCTTGGGCAAACTCATCTGTGAAAGCAAATTGCGTTGCAGCCGCGCAACGCCACGCGCGCGCAGCTCTGGCGCGTTTCCATGGTAAACGTGCTGAATTCAGGCGCGGGAACGCCCAGCAAAACGCCACGCGAACAAAGGTCGGGAAAAATGCGCCGCGTTTAGGGAAGCTGGGACCAGGCGATATAGCCGCCATCCATGCTCACCGCTTTGCCATAGCCATGCGCTTGCAGAAACGCGACAGCCTTGGCGCTGCGATGTCCGGAACGGCAATAGACCACCAGCGCAACATCTTTGGGAAGCTTGCTGTAGTCATTGGCGAGGGTGGAGAGCGGCATCAGCGTAGCGCCCGCGATATGGCCAGCGGCGAATTCATTTGCTTCGCGCACATCAACGACCAGAACGCGCTCGCGCCCAGCCAGCATGGCTTTCACCGCGGCAGGCGCAATCACGGGGACATTCTGGACCTGCTGCATATCAGGCGTTGCAGCATTCGCCGCGCTTGGTGTACCCGCGGCCATAAACACCGCGAAAGCGGCGCCCAACGGAAATGCCATGGTCTCCCCCAATGTTTTTATCTCAGTGATGGTGGGCTCGCGTTCAGTAACGGTCAATGGGGCGCGCGGTCGCTAGGCAGTTGGCCGAGGTAACACGCCAGAAGCGAACCAGATCGAAGCGAACAGAACCGTACATCAGGCCTCGGCGCCGGAGGTTGTTTGTGCCTCCAACCATTCCTTGTGCCATTGGGCGCGCAGCTTGGCACGGGATGTAGGATAGCGCGCCTCGAGGAACTCATAGGAGGTAATGCGGTCGGTGCGGAAATGGCGAAAAGCCTGGCGCAGCTCACACCACGCCACAATCAGGCGCACGCGCTCCCAATAGCTCACCGCAATCGGCCAGATGACGCGCAGCGTGTCGGCGTTTTTCTCATCACGATAATTGAGGCGGATCTTGCCTTGGGTGCGGATGGCGGTGCGCACCCGCGCCATATCGATCACATCGGGCGCTATATCGCCCCAAGCAGGCGACGCGGACCCCGCCGGGTCCATCAAGACAGGACGCAAATGATCCGGAATGACGGCGCCGATTTTGGCAACAAGATCAGAGGCGGCGCGCGCCAGCGCCGGATCGCCCCGGCTCATTACCCATTGCGCGCCCAGCATGGCGGCTTCGACTTCATCGGCAGTCAGCATCAAAGGCGGCATGTCGAAGCCGCCTTCCAGGACATAGCCGATGCCAGCCTCGCCGCGGATGGGTACGCGGTCGGCCATAAGCTGGGCGATGTCGCGATAAATTGTGCGCGGCGAGGCTTCGAGCTCCGTCGCGATCTCCTGTGCCGTCACCGGGCGCTTCTTGCGCCGCAATACTTGGATGATCCTGAAAAGCCGGTCGGCCCTGCGCATGTTTCTGCCTTTAAGCTAATGACAGACTGCTGCCATGCTCCTGACAGCATGCTGTCAGCAGTGATCCCCTATGAAAAGGGCCGTCCGCGCTTGGGAGGCATTCATGGTGACGCTTTACGGTTCTTTTCCTGCTTTCGGCCTGCCGCAGGCCAGCCCCCTGGTCATGAAGACTGAAATCCAGCTCAAAATGGCCGAACTGCCTTATCGTTTGGAGCGCGGCCCTCGGCCGGACAGCCCGGAATACAGCTTTCCCTATATCGTGGAGGCCGATCACCGCTATGGCGATTCCACCTTTATCCGGGACCACATCGAGAAGACCTTCCGCATCGATTTCGACCGCGGCCTCACCCCGGATATGCGGGCCAGGAGCTGGGCTATCGAGCGCATGCTAGAGGATCATCTTTATTGGGCGATCCTCTTCGACCGTTGGATGGATGACGCCAATTTCGCTGCTGGCCCGGCGCATCTTTTCGACACCCTGCCGCGCGAGCGGCGCGAGATCGCCCGCGCCGAAGCCCGCAGCCATGTCGCCGACAACCTGCGCGGCCAGGGGCTTGGCCGCCTGACGCGGGACGACATCACCGGCCTTGCCTGCCGCAGCGTGAAAGCGCTCGCCGCCTTGATCGGCCATAAGGCCTATTGCATGGGCCCGGCGCCTTCGGCGGTGGATGCCACCGCGCTCGCCATGATCGTGGCGGCGACCGCGCCAGTTTTCGCTTCTGCGCTCAAGGATTTCACCGAGGCGCAAACCAATCTGATGACCTATCGCGACCGCTTGATGCGCGAATTCTACCCCTGCCACGCCGCGCGGCAGGCGGCTTGAGGCTTCGGGCGGCGTGATGCAAAACCTTCACACCTGACAGATTGACGCAGCGCACCCATTCGCCATAATATCAACCTATGGGTGCACTCGCAGATGTCCTGAAATGGGGGTTGCTAGGCTGGGTTGGCGCCTTGGCAGCGCTGATGGCGTGGCGACTCCTCTCTGGACAAATCATCCTGCGCGGCTTGCTCGGCCAGGATCAGCCCTATCAGGTCACGCCGGAGCGGCTGCAAATGCTCGCCGCCACCGCGCTCAGCGCCATCGCCTATATCCAGCTCGCTTTGAGCCAAAAGAGCCTCGGCAGGCTGCCGGATGCGCCGCCCGAGCTCCTTGGCTTTTTCGGCGCCAGCCACGCGATCTATCTCTCCACCAAACTCGGCCGCCGCCTCACCGCCGCGCGCCACGCCACATCTTCCCACCACGAGCCACCTTTGGGGGTATGACGTCATGAACGGAAGTTGGAGCACGCTTGCCTATTTCGGCGCGACCGCGCTGGTGATCGTCATCCTGGGGATCGCCGCTGTGTTTCTTTATCTGGTGGTGGTCAACCGGATCGAGGTCAAAGACATTCTTGCGGAACCTGAAAGCGGCAAGGCGAGCCTGTCGCGGCTGCAATTCCTCATCTTCACTTTTGTAATCGCGGGGCTGTTCCTGCTCCTCTCCATCGAGGCGGGCACCTTTGTGACCATTCCCGAAAGCGTGCTCTGGCTCTTGGGCCTGTCGGGCGGCAGCTACACCCTCTCCAAAGGGATCGCTGCACAAACCCATGGTCCGGCCGCGCGCGCGTCTGCCAACGCCTCCGCAGCACAAGCCGCAGCGGCGGCAGCCGTGGCAGCAGCAGCGGCGCAATCGACCACTACGCCCTAATCTTCGCGAAGAGGAACGCCGCCATGCGCAGGCTTTTCTTTGCCCTGATCGCCCTAGGCGCGGCCGCAGCTCCGGCCCTGGCCGACGAGGATTTTTCCAAATGCGAGGCGCGTTACGCCGCGATTGGATTGCCCGTGCTCAAAAGCGGCGGCGATCCCGAACCCATCGCGGTCTGCCATCAAGGCTATGCGGTGGCTTTCAACCCGGACTCGCGCGTGCCCTATTGGGTGATCGAACGCGTGCCCAAGGCTCAGCTCAGCGGCAAAGCCAAGCGTTCCAATAAATTCCTTCCTGATCCGGCGCTGGGAGATGCGAGCCCGGTGGATGCCGATTACCGCGCCTCGGGCTATGACCGCGGCCATCAAGCCCCTGCTGGCGATTTCAAATCCAGCCAGCCGATGACCAATGAGAGCTTCTTTTTCAGCAATATGGCGCCGCAGGTCGGCAAGGATTTCAATCGCGGCATCTGGCGGATTCTGGAAACCGATGTGCGCAGTTGGATTCTCTGCGGCGACCGGCCCGAGCTCTACATCATCACCGGCCCGGTTTTCGATGAGAAGGAAAAATGGATTCCAAAAGGCAAACAGCGCGTGCGCGTGCCGGATGGGTTCTTCAAGGTGATCTATGACCCCACGCGTAAACGCGCGCTGGGTATGCTTTTGCCCAACAAGGCGCTCGATACCGACACCTTGCCCCAATACGCGGTGGCGATCAAAACCATCGAGCAGCGCACCGGCCTTGTTTTCTTTCCCGCCCTCAACAAGCGCAGCCAGACGGTGCTGAAATCCTCCAAGGGCATTCTCTGGGGCGTAGATGGAAGCTGCCAAGCGGGGGAATAGAGCCCGGAACCCTTCAGAAGTGTGCGGCGTTTCTCTCCCGCGATGCGGAATGCGTGGTTCCGCCATTAACGGGAGAGAGTTCCATGAAACGTCTTGCCGCCGCGGCCGCTCTGGCGGGTTTTCTGTTTGCTGGGAGCGCGCTTGCCAGTGACGAGACCGCGCTGATTGCCGACGCGGCAAACACCGTGCATCACATGCGCTCCGACGGCAGCTTCGGTCCCGCGCCAGATCTTTTGCGCCGCGCCCGCGCGGTGCTGATCGTGCCGAACCTTGTCAAAGGCGGCTTCTTCTTTGGCGGTGAGGGCGGCAATGGCGTGCTTGTCCGCCGTGAGGGCGAACGCTGGAGCAATCCTGCCTTCTACACCCTTGGCAGCGCCTCTTTCGGCTTGCAGATCGGGCTCGAGAAAGCCGAGCTTGTCATGTTCATCATGAGCCAGAAGGCGCTGGATGGTTTGCAGAAATCCAAATTCAAGCTCGGCGCCGGTGCGGGCCTGACTGTTGTCACCGTGGGTGCCAATGCGCAAGGTGCGACCGCGCCCAATCTCTCTGGTGATATCATCGTCTGGTCCGCCACCAAAGGCGCTTATGGCGGGCTGACGCTGGAAGGCTCGATCCTGGATCCCAAGCGCGATTGGAATGACGAGTTCTACGGCAAGCCCATGCCTATCGGCGATATCCTCAGCGATCATCGCGATATGCCGACCACTTCGGAACTGCGCGAAGCCCTCGCCGTCACCCGCGCCAAAGCCGCCCAGCACGACGATTAAGAGGGGCGCGAGCTTCAAACAAAAAGGGCGGCCCGAGGGCCGCCCTTTTCTTTTCACCCCTCAAAACTCTCAATCGTCCAGGTGCAGGCGCACATCGACGCCGTTTTTCTGGCTCGATACATTCACGGCGATGGCGGGCATCGCCGCGCTGACGGCCTCGGCAACCTTCACCGGAACATTCGCCTTCGCCATCGCATCGCGCACGATGCGCTTCACATCCGGCACGTTATAGCTTTGCTGCTTATCCCGGCGGCGCTCCTCAGCGTCTTGCCGCGCGTCTTCGGCGCGTTCACGAGCGGCATCAGCCCGGTCTCTGGCCGCTTCCCGGCGCGCCTCTTCAGCATCGCGGCGCTTTTCGGCGGCATCGCGCTGCTGCTCGGCAATCTTCTGACGCA
This sequence comes from Rhizomicrobium palustre, assembly GCF_011761565.1. Lineage (NCBI taxonomy): Bacteria > Pseudomonadati > Pseudomonadota > Alphaproteobacteria > Micropepsales > Micropepsaceae > Rhizomicrobium > Rhizomicrobium palustre. The sequence goes on from NZ_JAASRM010000001.1 coordinate 1,158,486, forward strand.
TTGCATCGGAGGCTTCGCGCATGGCTTCACGCATCTGGCGCTGCGCCTCGGCAATCTGGCGCTTGGCTTCTTCGGCCGCGCGGCGGATTTCCCCTTCATGCTCGGCGACGAGGCGCAGCTGCTCGGCTTTGGCGAGGCCTTTGGCGCGCTCGATTTCGGCGCGTTGCTCGGCTTCGGCCCGGGCTTGATCCGCTTTCATCTCCGCAGCGGCGCGCTGGATATCGGCGCGGGTTTGCGCATCGAGATCTTTGACATCCCAGGTCCAGCTTTTGCTATCGCCCCCATTCTTCCAATGGAAGGCGATGTGATGTGGCGCCTTGGCGGATGGAGCGGGAGGAGCGGGCGGAGCAGCGGGAGCTGCCGGCGCGGCGGGAACGGGCGTAACATCTGGAGCCACGGGCGCTTCCGGGGGTTCAGGCGCATCGGGCACGTCCGCATCATCCGAGACGGCAACCTGAACATGGCCGTTATCGTCTTTGATGATGGTCGTGCGGGTCGCATGCCCTTCACGAACTGCGTGCTTCGCAGTGGTCTTTGCAGCGGTGCTTTGCGGTTTAGGCGCTTCAGCGAGCACGGGACGCGCCAGCGCGATCACCGCCACCGCGACTGAGCCCAGAAGCGCGATCTTCAAGATATCCGCGCGGCTGACGCCTTTACGATTTCGCGCGCCGTTGAGGATGGCTTCCACCCGCGCATCCAGCATGGAGGGCTCAGCCATGGCAAGCGAGAGACCCGAATGCGAGGGGCGCGCCGCCGCGAAAGCCCGCGCCAGACCGACAAGATGTTCGGCATAAGCGCTCGCCTTCATGCCCGTGCACAACACGCAATCATCGGCGGCGGTTTCGCCTTCACGGCGCATGGCGTTGGACGCCACCCAGACGAAGGGGTTCGGCCAATAAAGCGCGCAAGCCAGAACCGCGATCAGCCGCGAGAGGCAATCCTTGCGCCGCACATGCGCGGCTTCATGCAAGAGCACCGCTTCGAGACGCTGGCGCGGCCAGGTGACGGCGGTCTTCGGCAAAAGCACCACAGCGCGGAAAAAGCCAAAGGTGATCGGCCCCGCTTCGCCCGGCACCGTGCGGATGCGCAGCTGCCAGCGAAGGCCTTTGAAACGCTCCGGCGCAATCCCATCAGGAATGAAGGGCACGGATTGACGATAGAGCCCCGCCAGCACCACCGCGCCGTAAAGCGCCTTGGAGAGCACGAAAATCACCCCCATGGCCCAGAGCGCGATAAGGCCCATTACCACCGTCGCCAGATCGAGGCTGTGCTGAACCGGAGCAGCGGCAGGAAGGGTCATGGGGGCCGCCATGGCCGGCATCGCAGTCACCGGCTGTGGCTGAGGCAGGAACCACACCATTTGCGAGGGCAGCACCGCCGCCAGAAACGGCAGCGCCAGCATCGCCGCAAAGGCGCCAGTATAGATGAGATGGGCTTTGCTGCCGCTCGTGCCGCGCGCCAGAAGGAAGGCGAGCGCCAGGATCAGACTGCCGCCGAAGAAGCATTCACCCGCCAGAAGAAGCGTGTTGAGGATGATCATCGTCCTTCCTCCTTGGCTTTTTCGATCATAGCCGAGAGCCGGTCGAGCTGATCGCGGCTGAGCTTTGTGTCTTCCTGATTGAGGAGTGCCGCCACCACGCCTTCCACCGAGTCATTGAAGAAGGTGGAAAGCATCGATTTCACGGCCTTTTGCGCCATCTTCTCGCGCGCCACTTTGGGCTGATAGACATAGCGCGGCCCATCCTGGGTGTGGCGCACATGGCCCTTCTTCTCGAGGATGGTCAGATGGGTGCGGATCGCCGTGTAGGTCGGCGGATCGGCGAGCGCCATCTCCACCTGCGCGGCGGTCGCCTGCCCGAGCTTGTAGAGCACATCCATGATTTCGCGTTCGCGCCGGGAAAGCCCCTCCCCGCCAGCGTCTTTCGCCTCTTTAGCAGCCATTGCACCACCCTGCCAAAAAATTAGCACGCCAAATTTTTGGCACCACCCAGGGCTGCTGTCAACGTGGGGAAGTGATGAATTTGCTGTTAGGCGAGGGTAGGATGCCTCGATGGCTCGGCTGCCCAACCACAGGTCCGCGATTTTGGATATCCGTAAGCTTGAGGAATATTGCCTCAACTCGGAGCATCCCCGTGGACAGCACAAAGCCCGCGTCTTTTATGAAGCCCTGGGCATCAACCAGAGTGATGCGTCATGGCTGCACCAGAGATTGCTTAGCGCATTGCAGGACACTGACGCCGAGGCTTTGGAAACTGACGCGTTCGGAACTCGCTGGCGAGCCGATCTGCGGGTAGCACGACAAAATAAGGAAATTGTGGTAAGAACCATCTGGATAATCCGTACCGGAGAAGACCAGCCTCGGTTCGTGACCTGTTGGGTATTGTGATGGACGCGAAACTGCCGCCAAGACCATCGCCTATGGATGCCGTAGCCCTGCTCTCGGAGCGCCCGGCGGACAAGCTGGCCCGTGGGCAAGTTGGGACGGTCGTGGAAACCCTCGATGAAGCGACCGCCCTGGTCGAATTCAGCGATGATAATGGCGAGGCCTACGCCATTGTGCCGGTTGCCCTGACGGATTTGATGGTCCTGCGTTACGCCCGCCTAGCGGCAGAATAACCCGCAAAGCGTGCAATCCCGCCTTGCGTCTTAGGACTGCACAAAGGGGGAACGAGCCCTTATATTCCTCCCCATGCATAACAACGGCATGGTGCCCAAGGGGCCTGGAGAGGTACGCGGCTTCGGCGAGATGACCGGGGCGGAGATCGCGGGGTTTGTGCCGCATCGCCCCTCGCGCCCGGAGAAATCCGAAGGCGGCAAGCGCTTCGAGCTGGTCAGCGAATATTCCCCCGCGGGCGATCAGCCTACCGCCATCGCTGATCTTGTCGGCGGTGTTAACGCCAATGAGCGCGATCAGGTGCTGCTCGGCGTCACCGGTTCCGGCAAGACCTTCACCATGGCGAAAGTGATCGAGACGGTGCAGCGCCCCGCTTTGATCCTGGCGCCGAACAAGACCCTGGCCGCCCAGCTTTACGCCGAGATGAAAGGCTTCTTCCCCAATAACGCGGTGGAGTATTTCGTCTCGTACTACGACTACTACCAGCCGGAAGCCTATATCCCGCGCACCGACACCTATATCGAGAAAGACTCCTCCATCAACGAGGAGATCGACCGCATGCGCCATTCGGCGACGCGCGCGATTTTGGAACGCGATGACGTGATCATCGTGGCCTCGGTGTCGTGCATCTATGGTATCGGCGCGGTGGAAACCTATTCCGGCACGGCGCTCAGCATCCAAAAAGGCGAGCGCATCGACCGCAATGATTTGATGCGCGATCTTTCCGCCCTGCAATACCGCCGCAACGATGCCAATTTCGTCCGTGGTGCCTTCCGGGTACGCGGCGATGTGATCGACATTTTCCCGGCGCATTATGAAGACCGCGCTTGGCGCGTGGAACTTTTCGGCGATGAGGTCGACAGTATCAGCGAATTCGATCCCCTCACCGGGCGTTCGGCGGGCGTGCTCGATCAGATCAAGATTTACGCCAACTCGCATTATGTCACGCCGCGCCCGACGCTCGCGCAAGCGATGAAAGGCATCAAGGCGGAGCTGATCACCACGCTGGAGCGCTTCCGAAAGGAAGGAAAGCTGCTTGAAGCGCAGCGGCTGGAACAGCGCACCACCTTTGATCTGGAGATGATCGAGGCGACGGGTTCTTGTGCGGGCATCGAAAACTATTCGCGCTGGCTGACAGGACGCAAACCCGGCGAGCCGCCGCCGACCCTGTTCGAATATCTGCCCGATGATGCGCTGGTCTTCGCCGACGAAAGCCATGTGACCGTGCCGCAGATCGGCGCCATGTATAAGGGCGACTATCGGCGCAAATCGACGCTTTCCGAATATGGCTTCCGCCTGCCCTCCTGCATGGATAACCGGCCGCTGAAATTCGATGAGTGGGACGCGATGCGCCCGCAAACCGTTTATGTCTCGGCGACGCCCGGCAATTGGGAGATGGACCGCACCGGCGGCGTTTTCACCGAACAGGTCATCCGCCCGACCGGCTTGATCGATCCGCCGGTGGAAATCCGACCTGTCGAAAGCCAGGTGGATGATCTCATCAGCGAATGCCGCATCGTGGCGAAGAAAGGCTATCGCGCCCTCGTCACCACGCTGACCAAGAAAATGGCCGAAGACCTCACCGAATATATGCATGAGCAGGGCATTCGCGTACGCTATATGCATTCGGATGTGGATACGGTGGAGCGCATCGAGATCATCCGCGATCTGCGCCTGGGCGCCTTCGATGTCTTGATCGGCATCAACCTGCTCCGCGAGGGCCTCGACATTCCCGAATGCGCCCTAGTCTGCATTCTCGACGCCGACAAGGAAGGCTTCCTCAGAAGCGAGACCAGCCTGATCCAGACCATCGGGCGCGCGGCGCGTAACGTCGACGCCAAGGTCATTCTTTATGCGGATCATGTCACCGGCTCGATGGAGCGGGCGATGGCCGAAACCACGCGCCGCCGCGAGAAGCAGCAGGCCTATAACGCCGCCCATGGCATCACGCCGCAAAGCGTGAAGAAGAACATCGCCGACATCATGGGCTCGATGTATGAGCGCGATCACGTCACGGTCGGCCAAGGCGAGCTCGGCTTCGCTGAGGACGGCAAGGAGTTCATCGGCCACAACATCAAGGCGCATCTCGCCGATCTCGAAAAGCGCATGAAGGAAGCCGCCGCCGATCTCGAATTCGAGGAAGCCGCGCGGCTGCGCGACGAAATCAAGCGCCTGACGGTGGTCGAGCTTGCCATCTCCGACGATCCCTTCGCGCGGCAGTCCCAAGTAGAAAATGCCGTGGATCAAGCCTTTCTCGACGCGGTGCGCGACGGCGCCGACCCCATGGCGGGCCTTGGCGGCAAACCGAAAAAAGCCTCGCGCTCGGCGGCGGGCAAAGCGGGCGGCAAAGGCAAACGGCTGGATAGGCCGGGCCGCCCCAAAACCTTCGGCAGCCGGAGCAAGTAAGCACGCGCCTCTTGCACGCGGGCTATCACATACGGAGTCGGTCACACCAAAGCTGTCATTCCCGGCCGAGCAGAGCGAGCATTTCGCGAGCGCCGCGAGGGGAAGGGAACCCAGGTTGAACCGGCAAGACGATCTCAAAGAAATAGTGCGGAGTTTGGTATATTTTGAAGGCACCAAACAGGCTTCAACACCTGGGTTCCCTTCCCCTTCGCCCATCTTCGCGCTGCTCGATGCGCTCGGCCGGGAATGACAGTGAGGTTTAAAGTCGCGCGCATGGAGAGCGGCCGCACCCTGCCCTCCACCTCATCGCTGGTGAAATACGCCAAAGCCGTGGGGCATAAAGTCGAGATCGAGCTCAAGGCGGGGTGATCAGCGCCCACCCACAGTCGGTCCGCTCGCAAGCAGAATTAGATCTGCCCCCGGATTTTTTCGGAAATTCGGAATCTAAATTGCATAGGAAGAAACAGCAAAATCGAGCAGGCGCCTCACATATGGCGCTTTAATAAAGTGGACAAAACTTCCACCTGCTCGATTAATCACCCCAGCGAATTTCAAAGTGAGATGACCATCAAAGACGATAGCGAAAACAGGCCCGCCAGAGAAACCGTTCGGATCGACGTGCATCTCTGAAAGCAATTTGCATCTACCAACTGCTGGGTCTGAAATTTGCCCATTCGGATCACAAAGCAGTGCACGAACTGCCCTCCCAACGCAGTTCGCTTCGGCAACATCGTAATTCTGATCCGCAAATGCGCATCCAAATGCTAAGTAAAGGATGACGTCATCACCATCACTAAGGGCGGCAGCATTGTCGAAATGAAAAAACGTCCGTTCAATTTCACTGGAATTATCTGCTTGCCTGGTAAATTCAAAAGCCGATAGATCGGTGTAATCGCTGTCCGCCAACTTCGGCGAATTGCAATATGTGTATCCTGCTGAGCTGATGAACGCTTGTGTTTCCGAAACTAAAACGCCAACATCTACGATCGACACGCCAGCCAACTGATGTTTCGTCGAAATGAGAAATTTCTTTCCAAGGTAATTCAATCCAGTTGCTGACCCCAATAGTTGGAAGGGGTATGCTTCATCATGCGTAAAACACACTAAATTCTGAGCAAATAGGTGGAGCCGCAACTGAAGGGAATCCGCGGGTATAAGTACTCCGTGGACTTCGACGCTCGTCCGCGTCTTTCGGTCGAGCTTACCTAAATTTGGGTGCCTATTAAAAAATTCTGCGAGCCGATCAACCAAGCAACTAGAGACCTGTTTGTATGGAGCGGAAGCACATCATCTACGTCTCGCCCAGCATGTTCGCTATTTGGTGCAACTTTGTGCTGGGGCATAACCGTAAGCGGATACGCTTGAGAAGACTAGGCCAGAATTGCGGTTCAGCCTCACCATTTTCGGCCACTCCCCCGCAACGCAAAGTCGCATACTGTCACAGTAAGAGCCTTTCCTGAGACGGCAAGAACCTCGATAGCCGGGGCGGTGTTTGCCTTCGCAGAAACGCCCACCTTGAAGCTCCCCTCCTCCCTCCCCACATCAAACACTGCGCCTCTTGCGCTGTTGTTTGACATTGCTGGTGAGAACAATATGCAGGCCGCGTTTTTGATCGCGTGATTTTCGCGTGCGTTCAAAGATTTACCGTCCAAATCGCCGATTTGTTTTCGCGTTTTTTATCGCCACACTCGAACACGCCTCCACCCGCCAGGCCCCGCCCAAACTTTCCGGCGATAAGCGCGCGCTATCAACGCGTTAGCGGGAAAAACGGGCATTCGAACGTAAATTTTTCATTTTCCTATCCCCGCTCTATCCCCGCTTCATCCCCGCGCCCAGGCGCCAAGACTCAGCTACACTCGCTCAAGTCCGGGGGTGCCATGGGCTGGGAGTATTTCTTCTGCGAGATCGGCGGCGAAGCGGCAGTGATGGCCGTGGACCGCAGCCTTAAGGCTGCCGCAGAAAACACGTCCCTACCTCGTCTATATGCGTGTCTATAAATCGCCCAGGCTCGATGTCACGCTGGAGCAGGGCGAAGAAGCGCGCCTCTTCGAAGGCATCGAGGCTTTTGTGGAGCGCATCGCGGCGCTCTTCGATGCCGTCTATGCCGGGCGCAGCAGCACCGCCGAAGCGCGCGTCTATGTTTTCTATGATGGCGAAGGGCGCTATTTGCAGCGCTGGCTCGAGCGCAGCTTCAAAAGCCTTGGCGACTATGGCTATGAGCGCTCCATCGGCTGGGGCCGCGATCCGGAATGGAAAGTCTATCGCGATTTTCTTCTGCCCGGCCCCAAGGAGCGCGAGGCCATCGCTACGCGGGCACTGAAAGCCTGAGCAAGGCACGCGCGGCAAATTCGCCGCACCTGTATATGAAATGGACAGATTGGGAACTTGGCCCCCCTGCCCCCGTTCTTCCGGCACGAGCGGAGGAGTTCTTTTTTCATGGCTTTGCGTAAGGTATTGGTGGCGTCCCTGTTGTGCGGCGCGGTGGCGATGAGTGCGGCTTGGGCCCAAGACCCGCAGCCTTCAAGTGCAAGCGGCAACGTCGCTTCGGAAGTGCCGCAGGAAGGTGAATCCAATTGGGCGGGCTACGCGTCCCTTGGCGCCAGCTTGCTGCCCGAATATGAGGGCTCCAACTCCTATATTCTGATGCCTTATGTGGAAGGGCGGCTGAACTACAAGAATTATTACGCGCGCTTCGAAGGCGGCACGCTGCGATTCAATCTGATCGACAACGAAGCGTTTCATGCGGGCCCGTTGATCGGCTTCCGGCGCGGACGCGGCAATGTCAATTCGCCGGTACATTCCTTCAAGCATCTCGACGATACCGAGACCGCAGGCGGCTTCATCGAATGGGAGCATGTCGCCGAAGACCCGCGCTCCGGCGAGACGGTGTATCTCACCGCCGATAATGCCGTATACGGAGAAAAAGGCGGCTGGCAGATCGTTCTGCGCGGCACCGCGCGCCGCCCCATCGAATGGGTGAACCCGGGCTTCATCGTCTCCCTGACCGGCGATCTTTCCTGGGTCTCGCGGCCTTATATGCAGAAGTATTTCGGCGTCACGCCATCGGATTCGATCGCCAGCGGCATGCCGATCTATACTCCGGGCGATGGCTTCAACCGCGCGGGCGTGGCGCTGTCGGTGGATCAGTTCTTGTCGCGCCATTTCAGCGTCGGGCTTCGCGGCTATTATGCGAGCCTGCTCGGCAAGGCATCGTCGAGCCCGGTGACCTCATCGTCGGATCAGTTCTTCGCGGGTGTGGTGGCGGGCTACGTGTTGTAGCCCGCGCAAGCCTCACATTCAGAAGCGGCGTTCCGACCAGCGGCAATAATCGCCATCACCATCACAGATCCAGCGACCACTGACATAGCGGTGATGGCGATACCAATCATGCCGCTCATGCTGCCAATAGCTCGACCAATAAGGATCATAGTCGCGGCGCCAGCGCGGACGGAATTCATAGGTCCGGCAATAGCCGTAAGGCTCGCATACGGTGCGCCAGCAGCGGTCGCCATCGCCGTCGCAGCGCGTGCGTCCGGCATCATAATCAGGTCCCCAGCCCCAACCATGGGCTTCTGCGGGGGTGGAAAGCGCAATCCCGAAGCCGATCACGGCACCCAAGATTGCCATGGAAGAAATCCGTTTCATCGTTCAGCTCCCTTGAACGTGATGCGGGATAAACATCGCGCCTTGCGGCTGAACGGCGGCTGAACAGAGCAGTCAGGGAGGCGCCAGGAAAGCACCTCCCCAAGGCGCGAAGAGATCAGGGATTTCGATATTCCCAATGGCAGCGATCGCCATCTTCATCGCAGACGCGCACGCGGCGGGTGTCGTCGCGGCGATCGCGGTCATGCCAATATTCGCGATGTTCATAGCGATCGCGATCGTAATGGCCGTCGCGGTAATAGCGGCCATCATCGTCATAGCGGCTGGCACAGCCTGCCGTTGCCAGCAGCGCCACGCCCGAAAGCGCGAGAAGCAAATTGCGCATGATTACCTCCAGTTTGTTGGCGTTTAGCGCCGTTCCCATCGGCAATATTCAGACGCGCCATCGCAGTTCCATCGGCCGTGGTGGCGCCGCCATTCCTCGCGGTCATAACGTCCATAGCCGTGATATCGGCCATAGGCATAAGGATCGTAGTCATTACGATAGCCCTGCCAGCCCACGGGAATGTGGCGGGCGCGGCAATCATCGCCATCATAGTCACACGTCACGCGCACGCAGCGTCCGCCGCCGACATCACAGCGCGTATAGCCGCGTTCCGCAGCGGCTGGGCCCATGGTGAAGAGTCCGAGAAGGCCGCCGATTGCGGCCGTTTTCAAAACAGTGCTCCAGCGCATATCGTTCACTCCATCGTCGAAGCCCAACGCGCGAGAGGCGCGGCAGGACAATTCACGAAAGAGAACGGCGCGATTACGGCTGCGCGCGGGCAAGCTTGGCGCGGATTTACGGCCAGTCTGGTGACAATATTGAGCCTGGAGGCGTGGCTTTGGATTAGACGTTCTTGCGCGGCGGCTCGTAACAGGAACGGCAGCGCACCTGATATTCCCCGGCGTCACCCACCACCAATTGGCGGTCATCGGAGATGATGCGATGGGAGATGTAGCCCGCATCCGAACCGCAGACCATGCAAACGCCGGTCAGCTTTTCCACGGAATCGGCAATTGCCAGAAGGCCGGGGATGGGACCGAAGGGCTCCTCGGCGAAATCCATATCGAGCCCGGCGATGATGATGCGCAGCTGGGTATCGCAGCGCTGGCGCAGAAGCTCGCGAATGGCGCGGCCGAACCAGCCCAAGCTATCGCGCATCGGGGTGTCGAGCGGGAAGAACTGCGCCTCGTCTACTGCCAGCACATCGAACTTGTTGAGGCCGACGATCTTCCAGAACTCTTCCTCGTCGCGCACCATCACGGCGGAAAGCTGATCGGTGATCTCGGTCGAGCCATCGGAATTCACGGCGCGGCTGGCGATATAGCCCTGGGTGCGGGTGTCGTGCGCAGGCTTGATGATGCGCACGCGCTTTCGGGCATATTGCGCGCGGTGCAGCTTGGAGATGAGCCGCTCGGTCTTGCCCGAGAACATCGGCCCAACGATGACTTCCAGACGCGCCGTCATTGACCGCCCCGTGTGCTCTTCAAGTGGTTCAGCAAAGGGGTCTTAAAGCATGATTCGAAGCGCAGGCGGCGTCAGTTCCTGTGGACAACCGCCCAACGCGCTTACGGCCTGCCGGGGTTACGGTTTTGCCGCGTCCCCGCAAGGATAGAGCTTGACGGCAGCCTCATAGAGCGCGTCGTCATAGGGCTCCTTGCTCAACTTGTCGGCGGCGCTGGATCTCAGCCAGCTCAGCATTTCGCTGCCCGCATCGGTCTCCGAGACGTTTTTCGGCAGGCAAATCACCTTCGCCGCCAGAGCGTTGACCACATAGTCCTTCATCTTCAAGCGGCAGGTCGTGGTGTCCCGCGTGCAGGCGGTGAGGTATTCGGAAAGGGTTGGTATGCTTTGGGCACTCGCGCTCGCCAGCAGAACAACACTCAAGGCGGCGGATGCGATCAGAAAGGTCTTCATGGCAACTCCCCCTAAAAGAGATCCGGCGGCCGGCCTCCCACGGTGGCGCACCGGGTGAAACGGGGCGAGTGTAGCACAACTCTTCCGCCGCGGGGCCGGACCCGCGACGATTTGAACGGTTCTGAATGATCGCCCTGGGCAAAAGAGACGGGGCCTGCGACAGTTCGGCGGCACCAAGGGGGACGGCACATGCGGGGATGGGCTGTTGTGGCGGGGTTCGTGGCAGCAATGGCGGCGGCTGAGGCTGGCCCCACAGCAAGCGCGAAACTGACCGGTCCGGATGGGGCTGAGATGGGCCTTGCCAATTTCCGCGCCGCGCCGCACGGCGTGTTGATCGAATTGAGGGTAAAGGGCCTGCCGCCCGGCCCGCATGCGGTGCTGATCCATATGAGCGCCGAGTGTAATCGGGCGAACGGCTTTGCCTCCGCGGGACCGGTGTGGAGCCTCGACCCAGCCCGCCCGCATGGCTATTTCGCCAAAGGCGGCCCGCGCACCGGCGATCTGCCACTGCAATTTGCCGGCGAGGATGGCGTGCTGCATGCCAGCATTTTCACCACCGCCTTCAGCCTGGGCGATGGCGCCAAATCTCTCTTCGATAAAGACGGCGCCTCGCTAATCGTGCATGCGGGAAGCGATGACTATGTGAGTCAGCCGGACGGCAAGGCGGGCGCGCGGCTCGCCTGCGGCACCATCCTGCGTATCACCGGCCCCAAAGACCGCAAGCGCGGCTAAAGCGCTTTCCGGAAAAGTGGCACCCGGTTTCCGTCCGAAACGCGGCAATTGAAAGAGGCCCCCATCTTGCGATGAGGGCCTTGCTGTTCAAGGCTTCCGACCAGCCTAGAGCTTGATCTGAATGCCGGAACGGATTGACCAGCTATAGCGCTCGCTCTCGTAAGCCTGATTAGTCGAGCCGATATAGCGGCGCCAGCGGGCACCGTTGAGGTTGGCGCCTTCGGTGAAGATCGTGAAGTTATCCGCGATGTCATAGGAAATGCGGGCGTCGAGCTGACCGTTGGGCAAGGTGTAAACATCGCTCGCCTTGGACGTGCCTAAAGTGTCCAGCCATTTGGAGCGGTAGGAATAGGCCAGCCGCGCTGTGAAGCCGTATTTTTCGTAGAAGACCTGCAGCGTCGAAACATATTTCGATTGTTGGGCCAGCGGCCGCACATCGCTGCGGCCCGGAATGCCCGTCGCCTTGGAATCGATCAGCGCGAAATTCGCCGAAGCCCCAAGCCCATTGAGCGCACCCGGCAGGAAGGTGAACTGGTCGGAGATGTTGAGTTCCAGACCTTTGATCTCACCCGAGCCAGCATTGAAGAAGCTCGAAACCGTGGCGTTGGAGAGGGCATAGCCGCCGAAGGTGCCGGTCGACAGCACCGACTGGGCGTAGATCGGATCGTCGATATCCTTATAGAAGGCTGAGAGCGCGATGATGCCCTGGCCCGGCAGATAGTATTCCGCCGAAAGATCGAAATTGCGCGAGCGCAAGGGCTTGAGGTTGGGGTTGCCCATCGAGACCTGGTTCATGGTGGTATCGACCACGACATAGGCCGGGATTTCATTGTAATCCGGGCGGCCGATGGCGGTGGTGACGGCGCCACGCAGCACCATATCCTCGGTCACGTCATAGCGGGCATTGATGCCCGGGAAAACATCGAGATAGCTGTTCTTGGTGCTGTTCGGCGTGATCACCGGCACGCCGCCGCTGACCGTGGTGGCAACGGCCTTGGAAGCATAGGTACCATCCGTCGCTTCGACGCGCACGCCCGGAATAAGCTGCAGCTTACCGAACTTCAGATTGGCCATCACATAGCCGGCGATGATGTCCTCCTTGATATTGTAATCGCTGGAAGCCGAGGCGCTGGCAGACCCTACCGGATCGCAGACAAAGCCGCCCGCCGCACTGGTATCGCAGGCGTGGTTGCCGTAATTGGCGGCGAAATAGGCTTCTGCCGTGGTATAATCCACACGCGGGCCGAAGGTATAACGGCCATCATAGGTCGCTTTCTTCGCGCCGTAATAGCCAACCGGCGTGCCGCTGACCAAGGTCGCCATGGTCAGGCTGGATTTGGAGGCCTTATAGGAGAGCGATTCCACATCATATTTCTTGACCCGCTCGCTCCATTTAAAGCCCGCCTTCAGGCTGGAATCGCCATCGAAGATCGACAGCGCCCGCTCATAATCGCCGCGGAGTTGGAAAAGGTTTTCCGCCGCCTCACGATGATCCTTTTTCAGGCCCGAGAAGGCGTATTGCGCCGGATCATAGGCGCTGGCATCCGGGGTGACGAGATAGGTGAATTGCGAAAGATTGAGCGTGCCGGTGATCTTGGAAGGGCCTTTGAAAGTCCATTCATCGCGGCGCGGATCGGTCTTGATCGCTTCGGAATAGGTGGCTTCCAGCTTGAAGATATTTTCGCCCAGCGTGTACTTGCCACCGGTCGAGAAATTGATGGTGTGATCGTCTTCCTCGCGCGAGCGAACATAGCGCGTGCCAGCGCCGCCGGTGAAGGTGGAGCCCGTCACCGTGCCCGTGGTTACCGTGAAGCGGTCGCGGGTTTCCTTATCCGAGAAGCTGGAAAAGGTCGTGCGGGCGAAAAGATCGAGATGCTCGGAAGCGTGCCAATCGAAGTTCAAGACGGCACCGGCGCGGATGCGATTAAGGTTGTAATCGCGGATCTGCATGTTGTTCGGAATGCCGTTGGTCCAGGATGGGCCGCCGGAGCCGAAATTCTCCGAATTGATCGGACGGGTCGAGTAATTGGCCGAGAGAACCAGACCGAACTGATCATTGGCGCCGAAAGTATTGCCGCCCGTCAGGTCGATTTCATAGGGGTTCAGGCCAGATAGATTGTAGACGCCGGTCGAAACGCGGCCATAGAGAAAGCCCGAAGAACGATCAAAGGCCGAGAGCGTGGTGATATCGATGGCGCCTGCGATGGCGTTGGCATCCATATCGGCGGTGAGGGTCTTATTCACCGTCAAGGAGCCGATCAGCGAGGCCGGAATATCGTCGAGCTTGACTTGGCGGCTATCGGCTTCCGGCGCGGGCGCGGTCTGGCCGTTGACTGTGACATTGGCAAGGTTCGGCGCGGCACCGCGGATCACCGCATAGCGGCCTTCACCCTGGTCGTTGGCGACCGTGACGCCCGGCAGGCGGCGGACGGCTTCGGCAACGTTCTGGTCAGGCAGTTTGCCGACGTCGTTGGAATAGAGCGTTTCTACGATGGCATCATCGGAGCGCTTAACCTGCAGCGCGACGCGTTCAGCCTGACGCATGCCGGTCACGGTGACCGCTTCGATAGTTTCCTCGCGCACCAGCGGGATGGAAAGGGTCTCGGGCGCCGCGGCGCCAATCGACACCTGCATCGCCTTATCGGGATAGCCGACATATTCGATTTTGATTTTGTAGATGCCTGGCTTCAAATTCGGGAAAGAGAAGCTGCCATCGCGCGATGCCGTCGCGCTCAGCGCGGTGCCATCGACCGAAATCACCGCCCCCGGCAGCGCCGACTTGCTGATCTCGTCATAGACACGGCCGCGCAGTTCAGCCGCCGCGGCGGGCACGGCGAGCAAAGCCGCAGACAAAGCGATAGCGCTGGCGCTCGCGCGGGCGAGCCCCTTAAATTTCGTCATTCCCCACTCCAAGACGCATGTTGCGTTGAGGGTTGGGGCTAGTTCATGTTTTTGAAACCAAGGTGACACTTGCGTGTCGAATATGTACGGCAAGACATAGAATTCATGCGCGATACTGACGCGCAACACCATTCACCGCAGTACTGGGGCGTACATATGAAATCCTTGCGTGCAGCCGCACTTCTTTTCGCATGCGCCCTGCCTGTTCATTCGGCAGTGGCCCAAACAAATGGCGCCGAAAGACTTGAGCGGGTGGTGATTGTCGAACGTCATGGTGTGCGCCCGCCGACCAAGGCGCCGGAAGCCATCGCCAAATTCGCCGAACAGCCCTGGCCGCAATGGAGCGTGAAGCCGGGCGAATTGACCGCCCATGGCGCCGAAGCGATTGCGCTGATGGGGGCTGCATTGAAGCGGGTCTATATGGAGAAAGGCCTCCTCGCTGCCACGCCTTGCCCGAAGAACGTCTTTGTCTGGTCCGACAGCGCTGACCAGCGCACCCGCGCCAGTGGCGATGCGGTGCTGAAGGGATTTGGCTGCGAGGCTCAATCCCATCATCTGGAACCCGGCATAGATGACCCGCTGTTTGATCCCATCGCGGCGGGCATCTGCCCTGTCGATCCCGAGAAAGGCAAAGCCGCATTGCAAGCGCGCCTGCCGATCATCCTGGACAAGCCGGGCGTGCGCGCGAGCTATCTGAAGGCGCGCGCCACCATGCAGGCGATCCTCACCCCCAATGGCTGCGGCAAGGAAGGCCAGCGCGCCTGCCTGATCAGCGAAGGCGAGGACAAGGTGGTGATCAGGAAGGGCGAGGTGCGTCTCGACGGCCCCCTCGACAATGCTTCCGGCCTCACAGAAAATCTCTTGCTGGAATATTCGGAAGGAAAGCCACTCTCAGTGGTCGGCTGGGGGCGCGCAGGCGACAAGCTTTCCGAAGTCCTGACCTTGCATAATCTGTATGCGGATATTTTCCGCAGCGCCCCTTATATGGCTTCGCGCCGTGGCTCGCTGCTGGCACAGCAGGTGGTGGACATCCTGGAGGGTCAGCCGAGCCACTTCAAAGGCGCGGCCCCGGTACCGATGGACGCCAAGCTGGTGCTCTTCCTCGGCCATGACACCAACCTCTCCAACATGGCGGGATTTTTGAACGCGACGTGGTCGCTCGCGGGCCAGCCGGACGACACAGCCCCCAACACCGCCATCGCCTTCGAGCGCTGGCGCCGGGCCGATGGCAGCGCTGTCGTGCGCGTAAATGTCTTTTTTCAGAGTTTGGATGAAACCCGCAAACTTACCCCGATCAAGACACCCAGAGTGTTGGAACTGTGCGGTCGCGAAGGCTGCCCCTTAACAGAGATCACACAGAAGATCAGCGCGAACGTCTCGCAGGACTGCTTACACTAAGTGGCCTGGGCGGGTGTGAAACCCTGGCTCACCCGCCAATTTTGCCTGCTGGTGCTGCGCTTTATGCCGTATCGCTTTACGGGCAAACGCGATCCTTTCGCTTTTAGCAGCGCCTTTTAGCCCTCCCGATTGCGCCGCGGACGGAGCATTTGAACAAAACCTTCCGTGTGCCCATGGCATGCGCGAAAGCCTTGTTGCAGCGCACCAAATACGCCTTGCGGGAACACGCGCAGGTAGGCAACCGCTTGCCTAAAACACGGGCCTCAGCTAATGATGTCAAAGTCGAGGCCGCGCAAGCCACTACAGAGACAAGTTTCCAGCGCGCCCATGCGATACTCCCCTGGGAGGGATCGGCCTGGAGTGACGACGAAGACGCTTTCCCTGAAAATCCTGGTGCGACTTTGACGACTGCAACGAACGTGGTGTTCGGGGCAGGGTTTACTAATGCTTTCAGGAGAAAGCCGTCATGACCATCGGTCAAGTCAAGTTCTTCAACACGACCAAGGGCTTCGGATTCATCGCGCCGGAAGGCGGCGGCAAGGACGTGTTCGTCCACATGACCGCCGTTCAGGCTGCGGGTCTCCGCGGTTTGAATGAAGGCCAGAAGGTCAGCTTCGACGTCGAAGCCGACAAGCGTGGTCCGAAGGCCGTGAATCTGAAGCTCGTCTGAGCTTCAGGAGCTTGACCGCATAACGGACGGCGCGGGGTCACTCCCGCGCCGTTTCGTTTTTGGCGCGCCGTTTCGTTTTGGAGCCTCAGCCTTCTTTGGCAGGCTCCCACAATTCGATCTTGGTTCCATCGGGATCGAGGATCCAGGCAAAACGCCCGTGCTCTTCATCCATGCGCCCGAGCAAGCTCACGCCCTTGGCTTCAATCGCGGCCACCATGCCATCGAGATCCTCCACCGCGAAGTTGAGCATGAACTCGCGTGTCGAGGGCTGCATGTGAGAGGTGTCGGCCTTAAAGGGCGACCACACGACGTACCCCGGATGGACAGCAGCATCATAGCTGACCATCGCCCCGCCCCAGCTTTGTACATCGAGCCCCAAGACCTCGCGATACCATGCCGAGAGCTTGCCCGGATCGGGCGATTTAAAAAACACACCGCCAATACCTGTTATGCGTGCCATGGCTTTTCCCGTGAGAGCCTCGCCCCTATACTGGCGGGCATGAGTGAATTTGTCTTCGTCTATTCGACCTTCCCCGACCGCCAATCGGCCAGCGAAACCGCTGAGGCCCTGGTGGCCGCAAAACTGGCGGCTTGCGTCAACCTCTCGGCCCTGATGACCAGCGTCTATGAATGGGAGGGCCAGATCCGCAGCGAGCCGGAGATCGCCGCCTTCATCAAGACCCGCAGGGCTCTGGTGGATCAAGTGATCGAAGCGGCGCGCAAGACCCACCCCTATAGCGTGCCCTGTTTCCTGGTCCTCGATATTGAAAGCGGCAATGCCGATTACCTTGATTGGGCCCGCGCCCAAACTACGGCCAAAGAGGCCACAGGCCCAGGAAATCCCCCGCAATAACCCCACAAAACGGCAAAGCTGCCTTGCCGCTTGCCTTTAACGGCGGAGCAGCTTTTGATGCCTTATGCTCCTTGCTTTCGTAGAGGATAGACCGTGAGCGCGCCTGCAAAAAAAGCCCCGCGCACCGTCCCCTTGGACGGCGATATCTTGCGCCAGGATTTGACGGCGCTGGGGTCCCGCATTGCCCCGCGTGACGAGCTGCGCAAGGAGGCTCTGGTCCTTATCAAAGGCGCCTTCCAGAATGCGCGCGGCCGCATCAAGGATCAGGTGATGAGCGGCAAGCTGCATGGGCTGGAAGCGGCCCGCCAGCTTTCGGCGATTCAGGACAGCGTCATCCAGGTTCTCTACGATTTCGCGGTGAAGGAGTTTTATCCGCCCTCCAAGAAGGATGCCTCGGAACAACTTACCGTGGTGGCGACCGGTGGTTATGGCCGCGGCGAGCTGGCGCCGGGCTCCGATGTCGATCTGCTCTTCATCCGCCCCTTCAAGCCCACCGAATGGGACCAGCACGTCATCGAGTTCATTCTCTATATGTTGTGGGATCTCGGGCTGAAGGTCGGCCACGCCACCCGTTCCCTGCCCGAGTGCGTGCGCCTCGCCAAGCAGGACATCACCATCCGCACCGCGCTTTTAGAGGCGCGGTATTTGTGGGGCGACCTCAGCCTTTATAACCAGCTCCGCAAGATGTTCTGGAGTGAGATCGCTACCGGTTCGGGCCAGGATTTCGTCGAAGCAAAGCTCGCCGAACGCGACGAGCGCCACCGTGCCCAAGGCGAAAGCCGCTATCTGGTCGAGCCCAACATCAAGGAAGGCAAAGGCGGGCTTCGCGACCTGCAGACCCTCTATTGGATCGGCAAATATCTTTATCACGTCTATGACGCCGCCGATCTTGTGCAGCACAACGTCTTCACCAAGGAAGAATACAAGACCTTCCAGAATGCCGAGGCATTTCTGTGGAATGTGCGCGTCAAGCTGCATTACCTGATGGGGCGCGCCGAAGAGCGGCTTTCCTTCGACGCCCAGCCAGGCCTTGCCGCCGCCATGGGCTATACCGCCGAAAAGCCGCGCGAGGCGGTGGAAAATTTCATGCGCGCCTACTTCCTGGTCGCCAAGGATGTGGGCGGGCTGACGCGCATCTTCTGCAAAGCCTTGGAAGTGCAGAACAGGAAGCGTCGCCGCTCCATCGCACGCATCATGCCGGGCTTCTTGAAGCTGCGCTCCAATTCGGATGATTTCTTTGTCGATACCGGACGGCTGAACGCCCGCCCCGACGCCTTTAAGCGCGACAAGGTCAATCTTTTGCGCCTCTTCCACATGGCCGATACCAAGGGGATCGGCGTGCATCCCGACGCCATGCGCACGGTGACCCGTTCGCTCGACCTGATCGATGATGGTTTGCGCAATGACAAGGAGGCCAACCGGCTCTTCCTGGAGATGCTCACCTCGCGCAACGACCCGGAAAAATCCCTGAAGCGGATGAACGAGGCCGGGGTGCTTGGCCGCTTTGTGCCGGAGTTCGGACGCATCGTGGCGCTGATGCAATTCAACATGTATCACCATTATACGGTGGACGAGCATCTCATCCGTGCCGTCGGCAATGTCGCGTCCATCGAGCGCGGCGAGCACGGCAATGAGCACCCCATCGCGCACGACATGATCAAACGCATCGCGCCGCGCGAAGTGCTCTATTGCGCCATGCTGCTGCATGATATCGCCAAGGGGCTGCCGGGCGATCATTCGAAGGTCGGCGCGGACATCGCGCGCGCCTGCTGCCAGCGCTGGGGCCTTCCGGAATCGGAAACCACAAGCGTGGTCTGGCTGGTGGAGCATCACCTAGTCATGAGCGACACCGCGCAACGCCGCGATATCACTGATCCCAAGACAGTGCGCGATTTCGTGGATGTGGTGCAATCGCCCGAGCTTTTGCGCATGCTCCTGGTCCTGACCATCGCGGATATTCGCGCTGTGGGGCCGGGCGTGTGGAATGGCTGGAAAGGCCAGCTCCTACGCGAACTCTATTTCGAGGCGGAATCGGTGATGAGCGGCGGCGATTCCACCAAATCGCATTCCTCGCGCGTGGAAGAAGCCAAACAAGCCCTTACGGTTCAGCTCAAGGATATGTCGCCGGAGGAGCGCGACCGCCAGATCTCGCGCCATTACGACAGCTATTGGCTCACGCTCGATACCGCCACCCATGAGCGCCATGCCCGCATGCTGGCCGAGGCGGACAAGAAGGGGGAGATGCTGGCGCTGGATGCCGTCAGCAACGCTTTCCGCGCCGTGACCGAAATCACCATCTACACGCCCGACCATCCCGGCCTTTTCAGCCAGGTCACGGGCGCCATCGCGGCGGCGGGCGGCTCCATCGTGGATGCCAAGGTCTTCACCACGTCAGACGGCTTCGCGCTTGACGTCTTCTCCGTGCAGGATGCCGAAAGCGGTCCCTTCGGCGATGCCGAACGCGCCCAGCGCCTCAAGCAAACCATCCTACGCATCGTGCGCGGCGAGGTGCAGCCCGAAGCGCTGTTCTCCAAGCGCCCGGTCTATAACAAGGCCTCGGCCTTCAAGGTCTCGCCACGCGTGTCCTTCGACAACGAAGCCTCACATCAGGCCACCGTCATCGAGGTGCGCGGGCGCGACCGCGTCGGCTTCCTGCATGACGTTTCCACAGCGCTGTTCGAGGCCGGGCTTTCCATTTCCTCGGCCATGATCGCCACCTATGGCGAGCGGGTGGTGGACGTCTTCTATGTGCGCGACGGTTTTGGCCACAAAATCGTCCATACAGGGCGGCTGAAAGCGATCGAGGACATGCTGCTCAGAGCAGTGGAAGGCAACAAAACGAGCTAAAGCTTGCCCCTTCGGCCCCTTCGCGGCATAACCCCTCCCTTAGTCCGAGGGTTTTCAGCCATGTCCGATACGCCGTCCGCCCATAAGAACCTGATTTTTTCCGGCATGCAGCCGACCAACACGCTGCATCTCGGCAATTATCTGGGGGCGCTGCGCAATTGGGTGAAGCTGCAGGAACAGATGCCTTGCATCTATTGCGTGGTGGATATGCATGCCATCACGGCCGATGCGGGCTATGCCAAGCCGAAGGAGTTGCAGGCCGCCATCCGAGAGGTCACGGCCGCCTATATCGCTGCAGGCGTTGATCCGGCGCGCTCCATTCTCTTCAAGCAATCCGATGTTGCCGCCCATGCCGAGCTTGCCTGGGTCTTCAATTGCGTCGCCCGGCTCGGCTGGATGGATCGCATGACCCAATTCAAGGAAAAGAGCGGCAAGCACAAGGAACGCGCGTCGGTCGGGCTCTATACCTACCCGACGCTGATGGCTGCCGACATCCTTGTCTATAAGGCGACCCATGTTCCGGTCGGCGAAGACCAGAAGCAGCATCTCGAGCTGACACGCGACATCGCTCAGAAGTTCAACAACGACTACAGCGCGCCGGATTTCTTCCCGCAGCCTGAGCCGTTGATCCTGGGCACTGCCACCCGCGTGATGAGCCTGCGCGATGGCGCGAAAAAAATGTCGAAGTCGGATGAAAGCGACATGTCGCGCATCAATCTCACCGATGATGCAGATGCTATCGCCGCAAAGATCCGCAAAGCTCGCACCGATCCTAACCCGCTGCCGGACGACGAAAAAGGCCTTGAGGGCCGCCCGGAAGCCGAGAACCTGATCAACATTTATGCGGCGCTGAGCGACGAGAGCAAAGCCTCGATCATCACACGCTATGCGGGCCAGCAATTCTCCGGCTTCAAGAACGATCTGGCCGAGGTGGCGGTAGCAAAGCTCACCCCCATCGCCGCCAAAATGCGCGAGCTTCTCGCAGACCCCGCGGAAATCGACCGGATTTTGGAAAAAGGCGCCGCGCGGGCTGACGAAATCGCCGCGCCGGTGATCAAAGAGGTCAAGGCATTGGTCGGGTTCTGATCTCCCCGATTTGTGATCTGTCTGCCGGCAATGTGAGGGCGGGTTAGCTGCCCTTGCGTGCCGAAATGTCACTGTAAAACGCTTCTAAGGTACTGGTAATCTGGCATTGAGCGGCGGGAGATTTCTCGCGCAATGTTTAGAGCCTGGTTCGCAGCGGCGTGGCCCCCTACGCTTTGGCTTTTCGTACAAGCCCCCCAACGTGCGAAACGCTTCAACTGCTGCGGATCAGGCTCTATCCTCCCCCCATGACAGCTGGAACGATTCTAGTGACAGGCGGCGCCAAGCGCCTTGGACGGGCCATCGTGCTCGATCTCGCCCGCCATGGGTATGACGTGGCGCTGCATTATCACGCCTCGGAAAAAGAGGCGCGCGCCACCGCCGCTGACGCCATGACCAACGGCGTCAAAGTGGCTCTTGTGAAAGGCGATCTTAGTCTTGGGGCCGAGGGGCTGGTGGAAAAAGCCGCCGCCGAACTCGGGCCATTGACTGGCCTTGTGAACAGCGCCTCGCTATTCGAGAAAGACGATTGGTATTCGGTCAGCCGCGAAAGCTGGAATGCGCATATGGAAACTAATTTGCGCGCGCCTTTCGTGCTGGCCCAGGAATTCGCCCGTCAGGCGCCCGCCGGAAAAAACGCCGCCATCGTCAATATCATTGACCAGCGCGTCTTGAAGCCGACGCCGCAATTCATCTCCTACAGCCTCTCCAAAGCGGGGCTGCATTGGCTGACGGTGACGCTGGCCCAGGCCATGGCGCCGAAAGTCCGAGTCAATGCGGTGGGCCCCGGCCCAACCTTGATCAATGCGCGCCAAGCTCCAGAGGATTTCGCCCGCCAGCGCGAGGCCACCATCCTGGGGCATGGCGCGGAGCCATCAGATGTCTGCGAGGCGGTGCGTTACCTGTTGACCGCGACCGCCGTCACGGGGCAGATGCTCGCGGTGGATGGGGGGCAGCATCTGATTTGGCAAACGCCGGATGTGGCCGTGAAGGAATAGGCTAGGACTTTCGATGACGAGCCCCGTTGCCGGCGTGTTTCGCCGGGTTTTCATCCGCAATCTCGAACTGCAGGCCGAGATCGGTATCTTTAACCATGAGATGGGCAAGACCCAGGCCGTGCGCCTGAATGTCGATCTCTTGGTCGATGACACTCCGGTGCTGGAAGACAAGCTCGATTACGTTGTCGATTACGGCGCGATCACCAAGAAGATCCGCACCCTGGTCGCGGCGGGCCACGTCAATCTCTCCGAAACGCTGGCTGAGCGGGTGGCTGCGCTCTGCCTGGAGGACAAACGCGTCGACACCGTGCGCGTCATGGTGGAAAAGCTGGAAGCCTTGAAGGGCGCGGAATCCGCCGGTATTGAGATTGAGCGAAAAAGAGCCTTAACCAAAGGTTAATACAGCTTCACCGCAATTCCGTTCTGCCGTTTAGGGGCCCTTAAAGTTGCGCCCTTAAGTTTATCTCGATGCGCAAGGCGCATTGGGAG
The DNA here is from genome assembly GCF_011761565.1 of Rhizomicrobium palustre. Taxonomy (NCBI): domain Bacteria; kingdom Pseudomonadati; phylum Pseudomonadota; class Alphaproteobacteria; order Micropepsales; family Micropepsaceae; genus Rhizomicrobium; species Rhizomicrobium palustre. The sequence continues at coordinate 1,181,040 of NZ_JAASRM010000001.1, forward strand.
AAAAACGATGACGGGGCCGATGGCCACGGACCGCCAAGAACGGATCCTGGCCGGAAAACTCGACCTTCTGTTCCGCGGTCATATCGCGGTGCCCGGCAACATGCTGGCGGCGCTGCTGGTGGCCTATTTGCTGCACGGATGTCATCCCACATGGTTCCTACTTCTCTGGCTCGGCGGTACTTGCGCAGTGGGTGTGGCGCGACTCTATCTGCACCGGTGTTTTCGCAATGCCGAAGAGGAACAGCCCTGCCGGCGCCGCTGGGCGCATCTCTTCACCCTTGGCACATTCGGCTCGGGGCTTATGTGGGGCGTGATCTGCGCCAGCCTCGCGATCTGGGGTGATGCCAAAGCCTATGTGCTCCTCACTTTCGTGGTGGGCGGCATGACGGCGGGTTCGGTCGCAACCTTCTCGCCTTATATGCCGGCCTATCTTGCTTATGCCTCCCCGATGACCCTGTCGCTTTCGGTGGCAAGCCTTTTGAGCCGCGATGAGGTCATCACCGGAAACGGCATTCTGATCCTCTTCTATTTCGTCGTAGTCACACTGACCTGCGTTTATTCCAGCCGCTTTGTGGATCGCACGGTCAAGCTGCAAGTCGACAACGAAATCTTACGCAACCATTTGCGCAAGACACGGCGCGAACGCGATACGGCACGGCGTGAGAAATGGTCGACCTTGGCACAACTCAGCCATGAACTGCGTACGCCGCTGAATGCGATCATGGGATTTTCCGAAGCCATGCGCGAGGAGGTCTTGGGCGCGCTCGGCAATCGCCGCTACAAGGACTACGCGAGCCATATTCATGCCAGCGGACGACGCCTTCTCACCCTGGCGGACGAATTGATGCTGATCAGCCAGGGCGAAGCCGGGTCGCTGAGCTTGCGCGAAGAACCTGTCGATGTCGGTGAAATGGTAAGTTCGCTATTGGCCTATAAGAAAACGGCCGCGGAAAAGGCGGGCCTCACCCTCGCCAGCTATATCGCGTCGGGTCTTCCCAAACTGAATGCGGATAAGGCGAAGCTTCGCCAGATGCTGCGCCACCTTGTCGATAACGCTATCAAATTCACACCTGCGGGCGGCAGCGTTTCACTTGCCGTGGTGCTGGACAGCGAAGGCGGGATGGAAATTACCGTAGAAGACACCGGCATCGGTATCGATGCTAAAAACCTTGCTCGCGTGCTGCGTCCCTTCGCGCGGGTAGCAACGCCCCTCACCGATAACACCGGCGGGGCGGGGCTTGGCCTTCCGATTGTGGCGAGACTTGCCGAGCTGCACGACGCGAAGTTGAACATGACGTCAGAGCCCGGACAAGGCACGCGTGTTCTGTTGCGCTTTCCAGCGAAGCGTTGCCTTGTTGGCAATGCTGACAGTGCTGCTGCGTAGAACCCCTGCTTTCGCTACGGCACCCTTATGCTACCTTGATCTCGCCCCTGGGGACGAATTCATGACGCGTGTGCCGTTTGTTTTGTTTACTGCTGGTGTTCTCTTATCCCCTGCTTTTGCCGAAGAGGCCACACCCGCCATCACCTGGCAAAAAGTCGAACGTACCATCTCGCTCAACCACGACGGCACGGCGCTGTGGCGGGAAAGTTATGAAGTCACCGCCAACAACGAGGCCGGGGTGGAAGGCGCCTCACGCATCGCTGAGCCATATGATGCCTTGCGCGAGAATGTGAAAATCATCGAGGCCTATACGAAGAAGGCCGACGGCGAGATCGTCGCCGTGGCGCCCGGCGCGATTTTCGACATGAGCCCGCAGGATGATGGCGTGTTCATCACCTCTATCCGCCAGAAGCTGATCCTGTTTCCGAATTTCGAGTCTGGCGACACCGCCCATTTCGTGCTGGAGAAAACCGTCACGCAGCCCGAATTTCCGGGCCATGTGATGATCTCACAAGTCACCGATCCGGGCACCTCCGTCGCGCTTCTGAGCGAAGAGGTGCGCGCGCCGAAATCGCTCAACCTGCATCTAGATACGCGCGGCATGGCCTTCACCACGGAAGACAAAGGCGATGCACGGATTTACCGCTGGCGCTACCAGAACGCCAAGCCTGAGGCCCAGGATGACGTCTGGATTTCACCGCAGGCCCATTTCCCAAGCTATGCCTTGTCGAGCTTTGCCAATTACGGAGAACTCGGCAACGCCTATGCCGGCGCCATGGCGCCGAAACTGGAATTGACGCCAGCCCTTGTCGAGCTTGCCAACAAAGTCGCGCCCGCAACCCTTTCCCGCCGCGAGCAGGCGGAAAAACTCTATGACTGGGTTGCCACGCATATTCGCTACGTCGGGCTGGAGCTTGGCCGTGGCGGCTGGGTTCCGCATGAAGCTGCCGCCATTCTCGCCAATGGGTATGGCGACTGCAAAGACCACGACACGCTGCTGCAAGTCTTGTTGAAGGCCAAGGGGATCAAAGCCCAGAGCGCGCTGATCAATGCGGGCGCTGAATACGCGCTGCCGCCCGTGCCGAGCTTTCATGCCCTCAACCACGTCATCACCTATCTGCCGGAATTCAAGCTCTATGTGGATTCCACCAGCCAAGTGGCGCCGTTTGGGGTCCTTGCCTATTCCGAATACGGCAAGCCGGTGGTCATCGCCACGCCGAGCGCATCTGGCACCGCACACACCCCTGTCCTTGCTACAGGAGCAAGCTCTCTGCAGGCGGTAACAGAGCAAACACTTGCCCCGGATGGTACGCTGAGAGGCACAACCCGCATTGAGACAGCGGGGCCGAGTTCGCTTTGGCTGCGCGGGCGCGCGCTCTCGATCTTGCAGGCAGGGCCCACCCAGGCGGCGCAGAATGAGCTTGCCAATCTTGGCTATCAGCATGCCAGCGGGCGTTTCGAGATTTCTCCGCCGTTGGCGCGCTCCCGAACTTATGCCTTAACCGGCCATTTCACTGCCGATGGCTGGAGTGAGAAGCTCAAAGGCCTGCAAAGTTTCCGCATGCCGCGCGGCTTCAATATGGCCGACCCGCCCGGCGACGGCTCCATGGGCCCCTTGCTGCCGCTATCCCTCAAAGACGATGCCGAGGTGCAATGCACAGCCATGCACAATGCCGAGGACATCACCCTGCGCCTTCCGGCGGGATACCGCGTCAAAGACATTCCTGCGGATACCAAAATCGAGACGGCGCATATCCGCTATACCGCAACATGGCGGCGAGAGGACGACGCGCTGCATCTGGTGCGCGTCTTCGACAGCAAGGTCGATGTCCCGGTGTGCTCCGGGGCCTTGCGGGCCGAGGCCGTGGGGGCGCTTAAAGCTATCGCCCATGAACAGCAGACGCGGCTGTGGCTGGTGCCTGCAAAACCCCAGGATCTCCCCAAAACGCGAGAGCAAAAACCCTCAGAGCCCAGAATCTCGGAGTCGAAACCTCTTCCCAGCACGCCCTCCCTGGGTGTAGGCGTTGCTGCCCTTAACCAATAGGACAGCATTGCCGGACGACGTTCAGGACATCGACGCGGGCGACCGCCCCTTACGCGGGGTGGCACGGATCGAAGCCTATCTCAAGACTTTGCCGGATGCGCCGGGCGTCTATCGCATGCTGGGCGCCGACGGCACGGTGCTCTATGTCGGCAAGGCCAAGAGCCTCAAGAAGCGTGTCTCCAATTACGCCAAATCCGGCGGCCATACCGAACGCATCGCGCGCATGATCTCCGAAACCGTGGAGATGATTTTCGTCACCACGGCGAGCGAGACCGAAGCGCTGCTGCTCGAATCCAACCTGATCAAGCGGCTGAAGCCCCGCTACAATGTCTCCTATCGCGACGACAAATCCTTTCCCAATATTCTCTTGCGGGAGGACCATCCTTTTCCGCAACTCTTGAAACATCGTGGCGCACGCAGCACCAAGGGTGTCTATTTCGGCCCCTTTGCCAGCGCGGGCGCGGTCAACCGCACACTCAACACGCTGCAGCGCGCCTTTTTGCTGCGCTCCTGTTCGGATTCGGTGTTCGAGAGCCGCACCCGCCCGTGCCTGCTCCATCAAATCAAACGCTGCTCCGCTCCTTGCGTGGAGCGCATCGATGCGCCCGACTATCGCGAGCTGGTGGCCGAGGCCGAGCGGTTCCTGGAGGGCAAGAGCCGCCTCGTCCAGGATAAGCTCGTCAAGGAGATGGAAACGGCCGCGGAGGCGCTCGATTTCGAACAGGCCGCGCGCTATCGCGACCGCATTCGCGCCATGAGCCACATCCAGGCGAGCCAGGGCATCAATCCTTCAAGCTTCGCCGAGGCCGATCTTTTCGCGATCTATAGCGAAGGCGGCGAGGTCTGTATTCAGGTGTTCTTTTTCCGCGCCGGGCAGAATTGGGGTAACAAACCCTATTTCCCGCGCCAGACGGCGGAGTTTTCGCTCGGCGAAGTGCTGGAAAGCTTCATCGGCCAGTTTTACGACGAAAGGCCAGCCCCAGCCCTTCTGCTCGTCTCCGAAGACATTCCCAATCGCGAGCTTCTTTCCGAGGCGCTCTCCATGCGCAGCGAGAAGAAGGTGCAGATCGCGGTTCCCGAACGCGGCGAGAAGCACGATCTCATTGAGATGGCGCGCACCAATGCGCGTGAGCAGCTCGCCCGCCGCATGTCGGAAAACTCCGCTCAGCGCGAGCTTCTGGAAGGCGTCGCCGATCTTTTCGGGCTGGAAAATATCCGGCGCATCGAAGTCTACGATAACTCCCATGTCATGGGCGCCCATGCGGTGGGCGGCATGATCGTGGCCGGCCCGGAAGGCTTCGAGAAAGGCGAATATCGCAAGTTCAACATCAAATCGACGGAGCTTACGCCGGGTGATGATTACGCGATGATGCGCGAGGTTCTCACCCGCCGCTTCGCGCGCCTGGTCAAAGAGGACGACGAGGATGCCAAGGCGAAAAAGCCCGACCTCGCCTTAATCGACGGCGGACCGGGCCAGCTCGCCATTGCCTGCCAGGTCTTCGCTGATCTTGGGGTGGAGGGGGTGACCCTCGTCTCCATCTCCAAAGGCGCCGAGCGCGACGCGGGTTATGAGCATTTCCACATGCCGGGGCGCGAACCCTTCCGCCTCGATCAGAAAAGCCCCGTGCTCTACTACCTGCAACGCCTGCGGGACGAAGCGCACCGTTTCGCCATAGGAACCCACCGCAAAAAGCGCTCCAAGGCCATTGGGGCCAATCCCCTGGACGAGATCGCCGGGGTCGGTGCCAACCGAAAGCGCGCCCTTTTGCAGCATTTCGGCTCGGCCAAGGCGGTTTCAGCGGCCAGCCTTGCAGATATAGAGGGGGTTAGCGGGGTTTCCTCCACCCTGGCCAAGAAAATCTACGACTTCTTCCATCCCGGCGGATGAGAATAACGGCTTTCGCCCCTCTCCCGAAAATGGTCTAAACTCGCCCCATGTCGCGCCTGCCCAACATCCTGACCGTGTTCCGCATCATCCTGGTGCCGGTGTTCGCCGTGGCCTTCGTCCTGCCGGGGGATGGCGCGCGTCTCTTCGCCTTCGCCGTCTTCTGCATCGCAGGCATTAGCGATGCGCTCGATGGGCTGGCGGCACGCAAATTCAACGCGGGCAGCGAATTCGGCCGCATGCTGGACCCCATCGCCGATAAGATCCTGGTTGGCGTCGCGCTGATGATGATCGTGGCTGAGGGCACTATCCACCAGTTCAGCCTCGATACCGGCCTTAAGGGTCTTTTGAAGCTGGTTCCCGCCCTCATCATCCTGTCGCGCGAGATTCTGGTCTCGGGCTTGCGGGAATTTCTGGCGGGCGCCGATGTCAGCGTGCCTGTGACTTTCCTCGCCAAGATCAAGACCACCATTCAACTCATCGCGATCGGCGGCATGATCCTTGGGCCTCTGCTCGACCGGATTTATCCTGGCGCACAGATCCTTGCCTATGTCGCCCTTTGGATCGCGGCGGGCCTTACCGTGGCTACCGGCTATGTCTATCTCCGGGCCGGGCTCGCACACACGCGTCGCGAGAAAACTGCGTGATCCTGCTTTATTTTGCTGCCGTACGTCAGGCACTGGGGAAAGGCGAAGAAAAACGCGCCTTACCGCAAGATGTTCGCACTGTGCGCGAGCTGATCGCCCATCTCGCGAATCTTGGGCCTGCATATGCATCTGTTTTCGGCGATCCCACGCATCTCAAGACCGCGGTTAATCAGACTTACGCAAGCCTCGATACGTCCGTAGTCGAGAATGATGAAGTTGCATTTTTTCCGCCCGTCACCGGCGGCTGACAAAGTTTCGAGAGAGATCGGTAAGTTCAGCGCTCAATAGCGAGTAGTCACAACCGATTGCACGCCAGACGGTTTGTTTTAGTTGTTCTTATTTGAATGTAAGTTAGAATGTCCTCTCCTCGAGCGTGTCGGAGAAGAGGATGGATGCCGGATCGGCCCAATACGTCTCCCATTTGGTGATGAACGACCACACTTGGTACAGGCTCATCACCACGGCGGACTATGTGCGAGCTGGGCTGTGGTGCCTATCCAATCTCGTGATCGGTATTTCCTATCTGATGTTGCCGGTTGAGATATGGCATTGGCGTACGGCCTTGCCGTTCCGCTCCACAGCGGTGATTGGCGCCCTCTTCGTCGCCTTCATAGCCTTCTGCGGCATTTCTCATCTCAGCATGGTCGTGATCATGCAAACCGCACCTTGGTGGGCGGTTCTGCTCATCTATGTTCCCACAGCCGCCGTCTCGCTTGGCACAGCACTTTTGGTACGCCGCGAGCGCGGATTAATCCTCGCCGCGCTGCAAGGTGTTGGCGCAGCTCTCGCGCAAGGCAAAGAATGATGCCAGGCAAGATGGACCCCGCTGAACCGCCGGACCACTGGAGCACTGCCCGTAATACCATGCGCCAGCTCGAGAACTCCGCGGAGCGCATGAGCTCACGCTGGTTCCTTGGAACTATTGGCGTGATAGCGGCCGCAGCGCTGTTTCTGCTCACCGCCATAGTCCTTGCTGGGTCTGCGGCGCGCATGCTGACTAACGCTGCGGCAGCCCATCACGCCCAAGCGGTGCAGTTCGAGACGGGCGCATTGCAGGACGCTCTCACCGACAACGCCGCCGCCGCCAGGGCATATTCGCTGACCCGCGAGCCCGATCTTCTGCGTGTGCGCAAGCTGGCGCGAGAGCGCGCGTTCTCGCATCTCGCCATTCTTAGGGGCCTTGTGGCGGGTGATGACGAGGCCTCTCGTCTGCTCGCTGTCATCCACCCGCAGATCGAACGCCGCGTCCAGCTCTATGACGCCATGATCGCCGCGCTAGGCAATCCTAGCACCACCCCACATGAAGCGGAACGCCTGAAGCTCGCCCGAGCCAGCAATGCCCAGCTCGCCATACTGCGCAATCGAGCCTCACGCGATTTCAACACCTATCAAAATCTCGTTATCGACGACATGCGGCTTTCCATGGCGCTGGCCCTGATCACGGGTATTGCCTCGCCGATTTGCGGCCTTGTTGGCATTCACCTCCTACGCCGCGAACGCGAAAGCCAGCATGCGCGCGAGCTCCAACTGGAGCTCATGCATGTTCAGCGCCTTGCCATCATGGGTGAAACAAGTGCCATGCTTGCCCATGAGATCAATCAGCCGCTGACGGCGGCCAATAATTACCTTTCCGTGCTGCGCCGCGTGCTGGATAGCGACAACCCCGAAAAAGCCAAAGCGATGGCTGACCGCATCGATCAGCAGATTCAGCGGGCCGCCTCTATCCTACGCAAACTGCGCCGCTTCATTGAAAAGCGTGAGGCTGAACGGCGATTGGAATCGCCGGATGTGCTGGCCGATGACGCCATTACGCTTTTGGGTACGATCGATTCCAGCATCATGATGACTGCGGACATAGCTCCTAGTCTGCCGCGTGTGTTGGTGGACCGGGTTCAGATTCAGCAAGTGCTGGTCAATCTGATGCGCAATGCGATCGAAGCCATGCAGGGCTCCGAACACCGGGAGCTGGCGCTGGTCATTAATGCTCCCAATCCGCATACGGTCGAGATTTCCTTAAGTGACACGGGCCCCGGCCTCACCCCGGAAGTCGCCGCGCGCCTCTTCCAGCCATTCGTCTCCACCAAAAGCGGCGGCATGGGCGTCGGGCTGTCGATCTGCCACAGCATCATTTCGCAACATGGCGGACGGATATGGGCAGAGGCCAACACTGGCGGCGGAACGGTGTTCCATTTCACGCTTCCCGCCTCCAAAGAACGCGCCGCTGCGTAATTCCGAAAGGTAAAGATGACGCCAGTGTCTGCCGCGACGACACTGGCCTTTCCGCCATAGTACGGATTTTATTGGCGTATGGCGATTGCGCGCAAAACAGAACCGTGACACATCGTCAAGGTTCCGGCTTCAGCGAAGGAGCAGTATGAGCTCGTATGCGACGCGTACTGACAATCCCCTCCTCAATAGCCAGCGTCTGATGTTCTGGTTCTCGCAAGCCGCAACACGGACCAATTTGCGCGCTCTGGGCGATGGCATCGCCCGGACCAAGCGAAACATCACCGATCAATCGCCGACCTGGATAGCGGGCATCGCCTGCATCGGCGGCGCGGCGGTATTATTTCTTACCGTTGCGGTGGCTTTGAGCGTGGTGCTCGGTGGACTTAAACAGAAAATCGAAACCGCGCAGACCTCGCAAGTCCTTCTCTCCAAGGCCATGGTTCTGGAGAATATGCTGGATGAGGCGAGCGTCGCCGCGCGTCTCGCTGCGGAAGGAAAAGGCAATGCCACCACCGCCGAAGCCGTGGTCAAAGCCAAGGCGGCCAACCGCGAAGCGGGTGCATTCCTCAATCTTCTGCGCAGCAATCCTGATTCCGTACGCGCCATCAGCCCGGTGATGCGGCTGATCGAGGTTCATCTCAAGGAGCTGGATGGGCGGCTCGCCGCTGCGCGTAGCCAGGGCCTCAACATTCCGCATGCGGAAGTGAACGCGATGCTGCAACGTGCTACTGCCCCAGACATGGTTGCCTTTCGCACCCGCGCGGAGGCCGACCAGACAGCACATGAGCACGAAACCGATCGCATGATGCTATGGGCGCTCGCCCTCGCCTTGATCGCCACTTTCTCGGCACCCTCTGTGGGCTTGTGGGGCATATCCCTCCTGCGCCGTGAGCGGACCCGGGAGCGGGCGCGCCAGCTTCAGATGGAGCTGATGCATGCCCAGCGCCTCGCGGTAATGGGCGAGACTGCCGCCATGCTGGCCCATGAGGTGAGCCACCCGCTTACAGCGGCGAACAATTACATGGCTGCGCTGCGTCGCACAGCCACCACCTCCGAAGTGGTGGATTCCGAGAAGGTCATCAACCTCAGCGAAAAATCGGCGCAGCAAATCATGCGCGCCTCGCAAATCCTGCATCGTCTTCGGCGCTTCATCGAAAAGCGTGAGACCGAGCGCGCGGTGGTGGCGCCCGCATTGCTGGTGGAAGAGGCGCTGGCCCTGGTGGGCACCACTGATTTCGCCCACGAGATCCGCGAGGAAACCGATCCCGCCGCCCCGGACGTTTATATCGACCGTGTGCAGATGCAGCAGGTTCTGGTCAATCTGATGCGCAACGCCATCGAAGCGATGAAGGCAAGCCCGGTGCGCCGGCTAGTCGTTGGCGCCACCTCGCCGGAGCCAGGTTTCGTTGAGTTCTCCATCACCGACACCGGTCCCGGCCTGCCGGAAGATGTCGCGAACCGGCTGTTCCAGCCCTTTACCTCAACCAAGAAAGACGGGCTCGGGATTGGCCTTTCGATCTGCCGCGCCATCATCGAAGACCATCACGGCATGATCTGGGCCGAGCCCAATCCTTCCGGCGGCACAATTTTCCGCTTCCGCCTGCCGGCCGCGCGCGGGATAGAACGTCACCGGGCCTTGCGCTAAACTCGGCGCATGATCCTGTCCATTCAAGAAACGCCGTTTGATGTCACCACCGAACTCGCGCGCATACCGCCGGGCGCGGGCGCCATCGCGAATTTCATCGGCTATGTGCGCGGCGACGACGGACTGAAAGCCCTTCATCTTGAATACTACCCAGGCATGACCGAGCGTGAAATCGCCCGCCATATCGAACGGGCCCAATCCCGCTGGCCGCTGCATTGGGTCAGCGTCATTCATCGCGTCGGCACGCTTCGCCCTGGCGATCCCATCGTCTTTGTCGCGGTCGCCGCCAAGCACCGAAGCGAAGCTTTCGCGGCTTGCGAATTCCTGATGGACCATCTCAAAACAAAAGCGCCCTTCTGGAAAGAAGAGCGCTTTCAAGAAGGCTCGCGCTGGGTAGAGGCCAAGGCGAGCGATGACGCGGCGACCGAAAGGTGGAGTGAGGCTTAGAGCTTCACCACCGACACCTCGGCGTTCACATCTTCGGAATAGACCGTCATCAGCTTGCGGCAGATGTCGCCCGGGGTGAATTTCCAGGGACCGATTTCCGAGACCGGCGTCACTTCGGCAGCAGACCCCGTCAGGAAACATTCGGTAAAGGTGGGCAGCTCGTCGGTGCGGATCAAGCGTTCCACCACCGGAATTTGATGCAGCTTGGCTAGCGCGATCACCGACTGGCGGGTAATGCCATTGAGGAAGCAATCGGCCGGCGGCGTATAGAGCGTGCCGCCCTTCACAAAGAAGATGTTCGCGCCGGTGGCTTCAGCCACATAGCCGCGATAGTCGAGCATCATCGCATCGGCATAGCCCTTGGCCTCGGCGGCGTGCTTGGACATGGTGCAGATCATATAAAGACCGGCGGCCTTGGCCTGGGTCGGCGCGGTATCCGGCGCCGGGCGCTTCCAATCGGAAACGTCGAGGCGGATGCCCTTCATCTTGGTTTCGGGATCGAAATAAGAAGGCCACTGCCAAGCCGCGATCGCAACATGGGTCTTGGTCGACTGGGCGGAGACCGCCATCATCTCCGAACCGCGATAGACCACCGGGCGGACATAGGCGTCCTTATATCCCTGCACTTCGCAGGCCTCGATGCAGGCCGCGCTGATCTCGTCTTCGGTAAAGGGAATGGTAATGCCGAGAATACGCGCGCTCTCGAACAGGCGGTGGGTGTGTTCCTTCAGCTTGTAGATGCGCCCATTATACATGCGCTCGCCTTCGAAGACGCAGGAAGCGTAATGCAGGCCGTGGGTAAGCACGTGCGCCTTGGCGTCTTTCCAGGGAACAAGCTTACCGTCAAACCAGAGCGAACCGTCGCGCTGATCGAAGGGGATCACATCGGCCATAATCATCTTTCCTTCTGGTCCAGCCTGCCCTTGCCAGGACGGAGTCTGGGGCCTATTTATGTCAGCATGTCTGACGCAAAATTTGGCGGAATGCCGCCCGATACACGGGCATTATACCTAAGCGACGAAGCGCTCAAGCAAGGACTGGATTTGCTCTTCGTGGCGGCACGCGATGTTGCGGGAAAAGCGGCTCCGGTGCTCGCCGAAGCAGGCCTTGGGCGCGCCCATGCCAGAGCCCTGCATTTCATTGCGCGTCACCCCGGTCTTTCGGTGGCCGAATTGCTCAGCTTCCTCAAGATTACGAAACAAAGCCTCAACCGGGTCCTCAACGAATTGTTGCAGGGTGGCTTTGTCGAACGCAAGACAGGGTTGCAAGACCGGCGCACCCGCAGCCTAGAGCTCACCCCGCGCGGAAAAGCGCTGGCAGATGCGGTCTGGAATGCCCAACGCCCGCTGCTGGTCGCCGCGTTCAAGACGGCCGGGCAGGATGCGGTGAATGGCTATCGCAAAGTATTGATCGGCATGACCGGCGAACCGGACCGCTGGAGGACGAAAGCATGAATGTGGAAGATCCCCACCTCTTAGTGGTCGATGACGACGAGCGCCTGCGCGCGCTCTTGCAGAAATATCTTTCCTCGAATGGTTTTCGGGTGAGCGCCGCGGCTAACGCCGCCGATGCACGCGCGCTGATGAAATCCATGGCCTTCGATCTTCTGGTGCTGGACGTAATGATGCCCGGCGAATCCGGGTTTGAATTTGCCGCCAGTGTGCGCGCCTCCTCCTCCATGCCGATCCTGATGCTGACGGCGAAAAGCGAAGCGGAAGACCGCATCGCGGGGCTGGAGCGCGGCGCCGATGATTATCTCACCAAGCCTTTCGAACCGCGTGAATTGCTGCTTCGCATTTCCGCGTTGCTGCGCCGCGCCGCACCGCCGCAAAAATCCGCCCATAGCGAGGTGCGGATGGGTGATTGCGTTTATGATCCCGAACGCGGCCAGCTCAAGAAAAAAGGCAAGCCCGTGCGGCTGACCTCAAGCGAGAATGCGCTGCTGCAGCTCTTCGCGGCCAATGCGGGACGCAGCTTCTCGCGCGCTGATTTGTGCGCGCGGCTTGGCGTTTCGCTGGAACGCTCTATCGACGTGCAGGTGACGCGCCTGCGCAAGAAGATCGAAGACGATCCCAAACTGCCACTTTATCTGCAAACCGTCCGGGGAGTTGGCTATGTCCTCGTACCCGACCGCGTCGGTTAAAGCCGAAAGGGGCTTTCGCCCAGGGCGCTTCGTCAAACGCTTCCTGCCACGCGGCCTCTTTGGCCGTTCGCTGATCATCATCGTAGCCCCGATGGTGATCTTGCAGGCTATCGTCTCTTACGTCTTTTTCGAACGCGACCTCGATACCACCACGCGCCGCATGGCCAAGGCCGCGGCAGCAGACATCACATTGTTGGTCGCGCTTGAGGATACCCGCAAAAGTCCGTGGCGGGAAAACTTGCGCGAGCTGGCTGCCAAGCAGCTTCGCTATGATTTGCGCTTCGAGCCGGGCGTACACATCCCGCCGCCGACGCGCCAACACAAATCCACCATCGATAAGGCGCTGGATGAAACCATTGCCCAGCAGATTGGCGAGAAGCGCCATTTCCGCACCGCGCCGCTGCCGGGCAAGAAATTCATCGCCATTGATGTGGAAGTGCATGACGGCGTTTTGCACGCCATCGTACCGCGCGACCGCATCACGGTCTCGAGCCCCGACATTTTCATTGTCTGGATGCTCGGCTCCTCGCTGATCCTGCTCGCGGTCGCGATCCTGTTCCTGCGCAATCAGGTCCGCCCCATCGAGCGGCTGGCGCGCGCCGCCGACGCATTCGGCAAAGGCCGCGCCGTCCCCGATTTCAAACCTTATGGCGCGACCGAAGTGCGCCGCGCCGCGCAAGCCTTCCTCACCATGCGCGATCGTATCGAGCGACATGTGCATCAACGCACCGCCATGCTCGCGGGCGTCAGCCACGATCTGAAAACTCCGCTCACCCGCATCCGCCTGCAACTCGCGATGATGGACGAGACGGCTGACACCAAAGCGCTTGGCGAAGACATCGCCGAGATGGAGCGCATGCTAGATGATTATCTCGATTTCGCCCGCGGCGAAGGCGGCGAGAAGAGCCAGCGCGTGGACTTGAGCCAGTTGCTGCGCGATGCCGCAATCGCCGCAGAAAAGGCGCGTCCCGGCCCCTTGGAGCTGAACGTGCCTGAAGGCGTGCTCTTATCGGTGAAGCCGCGGGCGTTGCGCCGCTGTGTCACCAACCTGATCGAGAACGCGCTGAAATATGGCCGCTCGGCGAGTGTCAGCCTCGATCTTGAAGCAAGCTTTGCGCAAATCCATGTCGATGATGAAGGCAAAGGCATCGCGCCGGAATTGCGCGAAGAAGCCTTCCGCCCCTTCCATCGTTTGGATGAGGGGAGAAACCTGCAAAGCGGTGGCGTGGGCTTAGGCCTTGCCATCGCGCGCGACATCGCCCGCGCCCATGGCGGCGATCTTACGCTCAGCGACAGCCCGAAAGGCGGCCTGCGCGCAACGGTGAGATTGCCGCTTTAGCTTTTGGCGAGTTCTTCGGCGCGGGCGATGGCGGCTTTGATAGCCGCTACAAAAAGCGGTCCAAGGCCATCTTCGGCTTGCAGCACATTGAGCGCGGCTTGCGTGGTACCGCCAGGCGTTGCCACATCGCGGATGAGATCGGCGGGCGGGCGCGGATCGGCATTGAGCAAAGCCCCGCCGCCGGTCACCGTGGCGCGGGCGAGTTTCGCAGCAGCTTCTTCCGTCAGGCCAGCAGCGACACCCGCTTTCGCCATGGCTTCGACCAGCGCGAAAACATAAGCCGGGCCACAGCCCGAAATCGCCATCGCCGCATCGAGTAGGGTTTCGGTTTCGACCCAGAGCGTCAGACCGATGGACGAGAGCAAGGTTTCGGCAAAGGCGCGATCCTCGCTGCCAATCTCGGCTCCGGCATAAATCGCGGTGACGCCTTGCCCAATCGAGCCCGGCGTATTCGGCATGGCGCGCACGACGCCTGCTTTTTCGCCCCAATGATTTTTCAACAGCGACAATGGCGTACCTGCGGCGATGGAGAGCATCAGCGCGCCTTTTTCGGCGATGGCTTTCAACTTGCCCGCTTCGGCCCGCAGGATATGCGGCTTCAGCGCCACGACGCAGGCGCGAAACGCATCACCGGGAACAGCATCCAGTCCGGCGACAAGATTCAGCCCCGGCACGGCCTTCAGGGTTTCTGACGGATTGGGTTCGACCACGGTGATCGGCCCGATCCCGGCCTTGACCCAGCCGCGGATCAGGGCCGTGCCCATTTTGCCCGCGCCAATAATAAGGATGGGAGTGGTCATGATCGCCGCGCCTTCTCTTTCACCTCCCCGATATGGAGAGGTGAAGAGCTATATTACGCTTGGCCTTGGCATTCCAGGATCGCGGCGGCAACCGCTTCCTGAGCCGTCTTGCCACCCCAGAGCACGAATTGGAAGGCGGGGTAATAATGCTCGCAGGCTTCCAGCGCCAAATTGAGCAGGCATTCCATTTGCGAATCCGAGGCATGGGCGTCGGGGAAAATCATCGCGTGGCGGAAAACGATGGTGCCGTCTTCCGGCCACAAGTCAAAATGGCCGATCCAAAGCCGCGCGTTGATGAACATCAGCAGCGAGGAAATATCTACCAGCCGCGTCTCACCCTTCACGCGCATATCGAAGGCGCTCGAAAGATGCAGCGATTGCAGATCATCGCGCCAGGTGAAGCTGAAATGATGATCAGACCAGCGTCCCGCGACGGAGAGATTGAGTTCGTCCGCGCTCGCACGTTCGAAGGCCCAGCCATTCTCCTCCACCGTCCGCTCGAGCAGATCGAGCGGGTGCGGGCGGCTAGTTGTATGTTCTTGGTGAATGACGGTCATGAACCCCGGGCTCCCGGCAACGCAAAACGAAGCAGTTGTGTGCCAAGCTGCCACAAGATTTTGCGTGAGCAAAGAGTCTGACCGAAATGCGCTTGGGGCACAGTGGTCAACTCACAGCTTTGCTTCTGTGCATTAACCAGCTTGTGTTGTGCGAGACTCTTGCGCTCGGGGAGCTTCTGTGAATCAGACTGCTTCGTTCTGCTTCGCGCCGCCTTGAGCTGCCTCAACTGCGGCGATCCGTGCCTTCAGCGCCTCATTCTCGGCCAGCGCCTTCAGCGCCATCGCCTTGACCGCTTCGAACTCGTCGCGCGGCACGAAATCCAGATCGGCGATCATCTTCTCGAGGCGCTGCTTGATGAAGCCCTCCACTTCGGCCCGCACGCCTTGGGCGGCGCCAGCGGCATCGGTGGCAAGACGGCCAAGACCGTCGAGGAAGGGGTTTTGAGTCTGCATGGGCCTAGGTCCTTGTTCCGACTCCTATATCGGCATTGCGCCGCGCTTCGGCAAGGGGCCTGCACCCGTCTTTGAGGCAATCTCATCCTGCCAAAGCCCTGATTTCGCGAGGTAAGCCCTGAAAAACCCGTCATCAAGCTCTGCTTGACTAATATTGCGAAGCAGCGCGTCTTAAGGCACCCATGTTGACCTATCCCGATCTTGATCCCGTCGCCATTCAGCTCGGCCCCTTTGCCGTGCGCTGGTATGCCTTGGCTTATATATCTGGCCTGCTGGCGGGCTGGTGGCTTTTGGTCAAGATGCTGCAGCAAAAGAGTCTTTGGGCTCGCCCGCCATTTTCCAGCACCTCGCCTGCGACCGCTGACGACATCGGGGACCTCTTTGTTTGGACCACTCTGGGTGTGGTGGTGGGCGGACGGCTGGGCTACGACCTTTTCTATGGCATTTTCTATTGCGGCTTCTGGCCGGACGGGCGCGATTGCCATGGCCTTCCTTGGGCCTATGTCACAAATCCCCTGAACCTGATCGCGCATTGGACACCGGGCGGGCTGCATCTCTTTGGCTTTCAGATTCCGATCTATATCCCGCAGCTTCTCGGCATGAGCTTCCATGGCGGGCTGGCGGGCGTCGTCGCCGCGATTGTCTGGTTCTGCAAGAAGCGGGGGCTCAACATGTTTTCGGTGGGCGATGCCATCGCCTCGGTGGCGCCGATCGGACTTTTCACCGGCCGCCTCGCCAACTTCATCAATGGCGAGCTCTGGGGCAAGGAAACCGACTCGCCCATCGGCATGGTGTTCTGCAACGACACCATTCGCGCCACCTATGGAAGATGCCTTGCGGGCATGAATCCGCGCTATCCGAGCCAGCTCATCGAAGCGGCCACCGAAGGCGTGTTGCTGTTCCTGCTGCTGCAACTGGCTATTCGCAAATTCCGCCTGCATGAACGGCCCGGGATGATCTGCGGCCTCTTCTTCTTGGGCTACGGCCTGGCACGTGCCTTTTCCGAGTTCTTCCGGGATTCGGAATCGATGATCTATGGCTGGTTCAGTATGGGCATGCTGCTATCGCTCCCGATGTGGGCGGCTGCGGCCTTCTTCATTTGGGTTGCATACAAACAGCCCGCTTGGGCCAAAAAGCAAAGGAGCACGCCGTGAACGCATTGGGACAGCGTATCGCCGAACTCATCGCCGCGAACGGCCCCATTTCCGTCGCCCAGTTCATGACACTGTGCCAGTTCGATGCCCAAGCCGGCTCTTATACAGCGCGGGCGACCATCGGGCGAGATTTCATCACCTCACCGGAAGTCAGCCAGACCTTTGGTGAGATGATCGGGCTTTGGGTGGCGCAGACCTGGCACGATCAAGGCCGCCCCGCCAATCCCCGCCTTGTGGAGCTTGGCCCCGGCCGCGGCACCTTGATGGCCGATGCCTTGCGCACCCTGACCGCCGCCGTGCCGGAATTTTTGCTCGATGCCGAAGTCGTGCTGGTGGAGGCAAGCAGTGTACTTGCTTCGGTTCAGCGCGATAAGCTCGCCAATATCCAAGCCGACATTGAATGGACGGACCGCTTCAGCGACGCCCTCACCGACCGCCCGCTGTTTTTGATCGCCAATGAGTTCTTCGACTGTTTGCCGGTGAAGCAATTCGTCAAGACCGAGCGCGGCTGGTGTGAGCGGATGATCGGGCTTTCCGGCGATGCATTGCAGTTCGTCCTTGCACCCGAACCCGGCATCCCTGCGCCTGCAGGCAGCGAAGAGGTCCCGCTCGGCGCCGTCTATGAGGTGGCGCCCGCCGCTGGCGTTCTGGCCGAGGAAATCTCCCGCACAGTCGAAACCCAGGGCGGCGGCGCGGTGATCATCGATTACGGTTATACCCATCAAGAATTCGGCGAGACCTTGCAGGCCATCGCCAACGGCAAATACGCCGATCTCCTGGCCGCACCTGGCGAAAGCGATATCTCGGCGCATGTCGATTTCATCGCCTTGAAGGAAGCTGGCCTTCGCGGAGGCGCGGCGGTGTCGGGTCCGGCGACGCAGTGCAACTTCCTCGCCGATCTCGGCATCGGCGCACGCGGCGAGAGGCTCATCATCGCCAACCCCACAGAGGCCAAGCAGATCTACGCCGCCATTGACCGGCTGGTAAATCCGGCTGAGATGGGCGCGCTCTTCAAGGTTCTCACCTTCGCGCCGAAGAACGCGCCGCAAGCGCCCGGCTTCGGATTCGAAGAATAAACGATACGAAAGACGCACGATCTCCATGCTGATGCTGAAAGCGGCAGGTCTTGCCGCGCCGAGTATTGACCACGGTTTTTTCGGCCGTCCCGGGGGCGTTTCGACAGGGCTTTACGCCGGGCTCAATTGCGGTCCGGGCTCGGGAGATGAGCGCGCTTCTGTGCTGGAGAATCGCCGCCGCGCCGCCGAAGCCTTAGGGGGCGGGGCGCTTGTGACTCTCTATCAGGTCCACAGCGCGGAGGCGGTGAGCGTGACGGCGCCATGGGACATCGGTAATGCGCCGCATGCCGATGCAATGGCGACCAATGTGCCAGGCATCATTCTTGGCATTCTCACCGCCGATTGCGCGCCAGTGCTGCTGGCTGATTCTGAGGCGCGCGTGATTGGCGCCGCACATGCGGGCTGGAAAGGCGCCATTGGCGGCGTGACCGATAGCGTGATCGCCGCCATGGAAAAGCTCGGCGCAGCACGCGCGCGCATCACGGCGGCCATCGGCCCCTGCATCGCGCAACAAAGCTACGAAGTGGATGGCGCGTTCCGGGAGCGTTTCCTGGCCTCCGCCGCCGGAAATGACACCTATTTCATCCCAAGCCATCGCGAGGGCCATTATCGCTTCGCGCTTGAAGATTATGTCGCGGCACGGCTCGCGAAAGCTGGCATCGCCTCGGTCGAAAAACTCTCCACCGATACCTATGCCGCCGATGACCTCTACTTCAGCTTCAGGCGCGCGACTCACCGTGGCGAGGCTGATTACGGGCGCGACCTTTCGGCCATTCACTTAAAACCCTAAATAAACATGGCCGGATTCGGGCTCGAAGACGGCACCATTGCGGTTCACCTTTGTCACAAATCCCGCGCTGCGCGCGAAAAACTGTGGCCGCACCGATACGGATATTCCGCGCGCGGTAAATGCGGTGGCAAAAGGGGTGAATAAGCGAGATTCGGGTTTACCCACCCCCCTCCCCTTGCTAAAAGCCCGGTCATCACAACGTCACAAAAAAGGGGTGGTGAGGGCCATGGTCGACTTGAAGGCGACTGAGGGCATGAAGCTGCTTGCCGGTAACTCGAACCGGGCTCTGGCAGACGCCATCGCTCAGTATCTGCAAATTCCGCTGACCAAGGCCGCCGTTCGCCGTTTCGCGGATCTGGAGATCTTCGTGGAGATCCAGGAAAACGTCCGCGGCGAGGACATGTTTGTCCTGCAATCGACCAGCTTTCCGGCAAACGACAATCTGATGGAAATGCTCATCATGATTGACGCGCTCCGCCGGGCCTCCGCCAAGCGCATCACCGCCGTCATCCCCTATTTCGGCTATGCCCGCCAGGACCGCAAAGTCGGACCGCGCACGCCGATTTCCGCCAAGCTCGTCGCCAATCTGATCACCCAGGCCGGTGCCAGCCGCGTGCTCACCGTTGATCTGCACGCAGGGCAAATACAGGGCTTCTTCGACATCCCGACCGACAACCTCTATGCCCAGCCCGTCATTGTGAAGGACATCAAGGACGCGCTTGGCCATGGTGACCACCTGATGGTGGTCTCGCCGGACGTCGGGGGTGTGGTCCGCGCCCGTGGCCTTGCCAAGCGCATTGGGGCTGATCTCGCCATCGTCGATAAGCGCCGCGAGCGCGCGGGCGAATCGGAAGTGATGAACATCATCGGCAACCCGGCCGGACGCTCCTGCATCCTGGTGGACGACATCGTCGATTCCGCCGGCACGATCTGCAACGCCGCCGAGGCGCTGATGAAAGCCGGGGCCAAGGAAGTCTTCGCCTATGCCACGCATGGCGTGTTTTCGGGCGGTGCGGTGTCGCGCATCCAGAATTCGGCGCTGAAATCGATGGTGGTGACCGATACCATCGCGGCCACGCCTGAAGTGGCGAAATGCCCGAATATCCGGCGCATTTCTATCGCCCCGCTGATCGGCGAAGCGATGCACCGCATCAGCAACGAAGAGAGCGTGTCGAGCCTGTTCGACTAAGGCGCAGGCTTGATGCCGTATCCGGCGTAGATGGACGCAATCTCCGGCTCCAGCTTCACGGCCGCGGCTATATCTTTATTGCCCTGCTCGGTCTCGCCTAGGCGGATATATGCAAGTCCACGCATATATCGCGATGCCGCGAGATCAGGCACGATTGCTAGCGCTGCATCGAAGTCCCTGATTGCATCGCGATAGCGCTCCTGGCGGAAATAGACCACACCGCGCGAATCCAGGGCTATTGCCGTGTTCGATTTGATCGATAGCGCGTGATCACAGTCTGCCTGGGCCTTTTGCAGGTCGCGATTCCATACCGCCCGAAGCCAGCAGCGCTCATTGTAAGAATCGACGAGGTCTGGCCGCAAAGCGACGAGCTTATCCAAATCGGCGAGGGATTTTTCGTATTGGCCGAGTTCCAAGAGGATCACGGCGTGGTCTCGCAAGGCTTGCCACAACTTTGGATTGCGCAAAAATGCGGCTTCAAAATCGGCAAGCGCCTTATCGTTCTGGTTCAGACTTCGCCAAGCCCTCGCCCGAAGGTTATAGGCCAGGGCGTTGTCAGGATCTAATTCAATCACCTTATCAATATCGGCAATCACCGCACCGAAATTGCCATAGCGAACATTTAGCTGGGCGCGCTGGTCGAAAAACATGGGGTTTGCCGGCTCCAAGGCAATCGCACGGTCGCAATCACTGCGCGCTTCTGCGAAACGCGCCGGCGTCTGTTCGGGATCAAAAGCAAGGACTCTGCAACGATTGGCGTAGAAATAGCCGACCTTGGGATCAAGCTTGATTGCCCGCGCCAAGAACTCAGCTCCCCTGCCATGCTCCCCCTCCGCAGCGGATATGAGCCCGCGAAGATTAAGGGCGGCCGGGCTCTTCGGGCTTAGCTTCAGGGCAACATCGAGATCAGCTTCAGCGAGTTTGTAATGGCCGAGTAGATATTGCGCTTTGCCTCGATCGAAGCGTGCTTCCAGCGAATTCGGATAGGCTTTGGCATAGCGATCAAAATCCTCCAAAGCATGCGCGTTGTCAGAGGCCGCTGCATAGGCCGTCGCGCGATCGTGGATAAGCGACAGGTCGCCGGGGGAAAGGGCTATGGCGGCGTTATAGTCCTCAATACCCCGGCGAGGATCTCCGGAATCGACATAAGCCTGAGCACGCCAGCGCAAGGCTCGAACGGATTTCGGGTTCATTGCCAAGGCGGCATTGAGCTCTGTCATAGCCTCCGTATAGCGTTTGCGCTCTACAAAAATCTGCCCGCGGTTAATGTGGGAATTGATGTTCTTGGGGTTGGCCACAATCGCCATGGCGTAATCGGTCAGAGCCAGATCACCTTCACTCAATGCGTGATGGGCAACGCCTCGATTATTATAGGCACGAGATGCGTGCGGATCGAGTTTGATCGCTTCATCCAGATCACGGATCGATTGCCTGAACTGCCCGAGCTGCTGATATGCGGTACCGCGGACGTAGTAGGCCTCGGATAGCTTGGGATTGAGATCAATGGCCTTACTGAGATCGTCGATGGCACGCTGATAGGCCTGCAATTCGAAGTTACAGGAGCCGCGACCCAAATATGCTTGCGCCAGACGATCGATCCTGAGCAGGCGGTCGTAATCGCGTATCGCATCGGCCCATTTATTCTGACCCTGCAAGATTTCCGCTCGGTCAAACAGCGCGGGCGCGAAGTCTGCGCGCAATTTCAGCGCAATATCGAGCTCTTTAAGGGCCGCCTCTTCGTCGCCGAGCGCCAATCGAGCCCGGGCGCGATAGCCAATCGCCTCCGCAAAGTCTGGCCGCAAAGCAATTGCCCGATCAAACATCTCTCGCGCGCGCTCGGGACTATCGAAGGAGAGATATAGCACTCCGTAATAGAAAGCCTGCTCTGACGAGCCGGCTTTCAGCTTTTTCAAATCCTCCAGCGTGAGGCCATATTTCCCACTGGTATCGCCAAAAGCCGCCTTTGCGGCCTCCTCCACATTGTTCTTGGCGAACGCGTCAAAGATCCTTTCAGCCTCATCATATTCTTTGAGATAGATATAAAGATCGGCGAGATTCGACATTGCATCGGGGTTGCTCTCATCCTGCGAAAGAGCGGCCTTATAATCCGCGCGCGCCTTATCTAAATGCCCAAGGACATATTGGGCATAACCGCGCGCGTTCAACACGGATACATGCCACTCTTTGTCCAAGCCAAAGTCGGTTTCGAGTTTACTGCAGGCAGCAATGACCGCCTCGGCGTTCTCGATCGTGACAGGCTGAAAGCAGGTGTCGGCAAATGCCTGGCCACCCTTGCGCGGCTCAAGCTTCGGCGCGGTGAGAGGCCGTGATATCGCCGAGGACACCCCGGCGACCGCCGGTACCGTCACGGTGAGGCCCAACACCACCGCCGTAATACGCCAAATCACATTGCCCCCACTGGAAACCGACACAATCCCACTTGGACGCAAGCATAAATCGGATCTCCCAAGGACAATAGTCACCGTGGCGCAAAGTCGCGAGAAAGATCGACGAAGCTGCGCTGGTCGGAACCGGGAATCCCCCGCTTCGGACAGTCAGAAAATCTTCTGTGCAACCCCCGCCCCGTCCGCCTAGTGTGCATCCCGAAACGCACCTCAAGCGTACCTGTTTGCCATGCAAGACCACCAAGCCAGCCGGACGGCCCTGGGCGTGGCCTATATCCGGGCCGCACACCAGATTCTGGACAGCCATCCCTTGCTCTTCGCCGATCCCGTGGCTGTGCGCTTCTTGGGGCCGGACACGGCGGACGCCATCCATGGCATGATTGCGCGTCATCAGCATCCGCGTGGCCGCGGGCTTAGAAGCCATGTCTGCCTGCGCGCGCGTTTCGCCGAGGATATGCTGGCTGAGGAAGCCGCCAATGGCGCCACCACCTATGTATTGGTGGGTGCAGGCTTCGACACATTCGCGTTTCGTCAACCGCATTTTGCCAAAGGCATGCGGATTGTGGAGATCGATCACCCCGCCACCCAGGCGGCCAAACGACAGATGATTGCCGCTGCCGAGCTCACCGTTCCGGAAAACTTACGCTTTGCTGCCGCCGATTTCACTCGCGAAGGTCTCGGCGATGTTTTGGGACGGCTTGGAATTGACCCGAACGAAGGCGTTTACTTCTCCTGGCTCGGCGTCTCCATGTATTTGACCGAGGCCGATATCGACAAAAGCCTCGAAGCCATGGCGAAGGTTTCAACGCGCGCCAGTATCACCCTCACTTTCCGCCAGCCGCCCGATCCTTCGATGCCGGCCGAAAAGGAAATCGCAGATGTGGTGGCCGCGATGGGCGAGCCCTTCATCAGTGCCTTCAGCGAAGAGGCGATGGCGGAAAAGCTTAAGCAAAAGGGCTTTGCGCAGCAGAATTTCCTCGATCCGGAAAACGCGGCCACGCGCTATTACGCCGAGCAGCGCGATCTTCCGCCGCCGCGGCGCACCACCATCGTGCACGCCGCACGTTAAGCCCTAAGCTCACCCCGCCAGCAATGGCGCGAAGAAGCCAAACGGGCTCTTGGCATGGGCGATACTGGCGATGAAGACAAAGACTGCCAGTGCGGCCCCAAAAGCGATGAGGCGATGGGTTTGCGTCTTGCCGCGCTTCAAGGCGATGGAGCCAAGGACGATATAGACCACGACCAGCAGGACCTTGGCCGTCAGCCAGGCATTGGCGAAGGGATATTGCTGGATGATCACGGTCAGGGTGATCGCGGCGGCCAAAAGGATGCTGTCCACCGTATAGCTGAGGTAGCGCACGGACGCCGCCATGGGCCAGCGTTGGCGCAGCAGCAGAAGACCAAGCCCGCGCAGGAAGAATAGCCCGCCGGAGGCCGCCACCGCCGCCAGATGCACATGCAATACAGCCGAATGTACCGGATCCATCGCCCGCCCTTTAAAAATATCAGTATGCTGCTTACCACATTCTACGGCACCGCTCCCGCATGGGCGAGACGCAAACCTGGCCTTCCGAAACTGAAAAACCGTGTATTCTCCGGTTCGACACGAGGGCCCTGATGACCGATAGCGATTACGAAGCGCCACATGGCAGCATCCCGCATAAGCCGTCCGCCGATGCGGTATTTGTCCGCCGGGCCCTCCTAGGCGGGCTCGTCGTCGGGCTTTTGCTCGCGCTTTGGCAGGTTTCGCTGGTTCTGATTCTGACCTTTGGCGGCATTGTCGTCGCGGTGGCTTTGCGCAATCTCGCCGGGCCGCTGGGGCGCTGGCTTAAGGTGCCCGACCGGGTGGCGCTGCTCATCACCGTCCTGGATGTGAGCTTTATCGCGCTAGGCTTTTTCTACTTTTTCGGCGCCATGGCGGCGCATCAGTTTTCATCCCTCATCGCCCGCCTGCCGCAGACCCTCGACTCGGCCAAGATATTGCTGGGTGAATCCCTATTGGGGCGGCAAATCCTGGCCGCGCTGGATCAGGGCGGCAACGCGGCGGAGCGGCTGACGGCGGCCCTGCCTCTGGCGGGCGGCATTTTGGGCGGGCTGGGCGAGGCGGCGCTGATGATCGTGGTCGGCATTTACCTCGCCGCCGACCCGCCGCTTTATATCCATGGCGTGCTCCGCTTGGTGCCGCCGCGCCGCCGGACTCGCACCCTGCAAATCCTGAACGCGGTGGGCGAGGCCCTGCAGAAATGGCTCTTGGGCATGACCCTCGACATGCTGCTTTTGGGGGTAATGACCTTCATCGGGCTTTGGGCGATTGGCGTGCCGCTGCCCTTCGCGCTGGCCGTTTTGTCCGGCGTGGCGGTGTTCGTGCCCTATATCGGCCCGGCGATCGCGATGATTCCCGGCCTGCTCCTGGCCTTCAGCGTGCGCCCGATCCTCGCCCTTTACGCAGCAGGGGTCTACACGGTGGTCCTGACCATCGAGGCGTATGTCAGCCAGCCCCTGCTCCAGCGCTGGGCCGTGTCCCTGCCCGCGATCTTTAACCTATTGGCGATCTTGGTCTTTGCGCCGCTTTTCGGGATTTGGGGCGCGATTCTGGCCACCCCGCTCTCCGTCGCACTGTGGGTGCTGGTGCAGAAGATTTACATTGAAGACGTGCTGGACGACCGCAAGGGATAAGGACGAAATCAGCTTGCGGTTGCATACCCTCAAGCCTAGCTTGTCCCCCGCTTTGGTCCGAAAAGCCGCGCCCGCGGCGTTTTTTGGGAGTCCGGTTGCAAGAAAAGGCTGCTTCCGCTACAAGCCTGCGCTTTCCCGGCCGTAGGCAGCTTGCGCTCCGCGTGATCGGACGGAATTTCAAGGACTTAACCGATATGCGCGAAATTCAGGAACTCACCGTCGAAAAGCGTGAGGGTACGGGCAAGGGCCCCTCTTATCAGACTCGTCAGAAGGGCCAGATCCCGGCCATCATCTATGGCGGCTCCTCCGATCCCGAGCCGATCGCGCTCGACGCCCATACGCTGACGCTCGCTTATGAAAAGGGCGCCTTCCTCACCACGCTTCTGAAGCTGAACGACGGCGCCAAGGTCACCCGCGTGATCCCGCGCGACCTGCAGCTCGATCCGGTCACGGATCGCCCGGTCCATGTCGACTTCATGCGTCTGGAAGAAGGCGCGACCATCAAGCTCGAAATCCCGCTGCACTTTAAGGGCACGGAAGTCTCCCCCGGCGTGAAGAAGGGCGGCGTGCTGAACATCGTGCGCCATTCGCTCGAGCTGATCTGCCCGGCCGACAACATCCCGAGCGCCGTCGATATCGACGTGTCGAAGATGGACCTGCGCGACTCGCTGCACATCAACGACATCGCTCTGCCGGAAGGCGTGGTCCCGACCACCCGTTTCCGCGACTTCACCCTGGCCTCGATTGTGGCCCCGACCTCGGTCAAGGAAGACCGCAATGCCCCGGCTGCCGATGCGGCTGCCCCGGCTGCGGCGGCTCCGGCCGCTGGTGCGAAGGCTGCGGCTCCGGCTGCTGGCGCCAAGGCGGCTCCGGCTGCGGCCAAGGCCCCGGCCAAGAAGTAAGGCTAGCATTCAGCCCCGGCTCTGCTGCGGCAGGGTTTTCAAGGCTCTTTATAACGGGGCACCGCGTCATTGCGGTGCCCCTTCTTACGTGGTGAGCATACTTCATGGCGGATGCGCCGCTTCTCATCGCCGGGCTCGGCAATCCCGGCGCCCAATATGCCAAGAACCGGCACAATGTCGGCTTCATGGCGCTCGACCGCATCCATGACGCTTATGGCTTTTCCCCCTGGCGCGCCAAATTCCAAGGCGAGATGTCCGAGGGCAAAATCGCAGGCCGCAAAACCTATTTGATCAAGCCCCAGACCTATATGAACCTCTCCGGCGACAGCGTGGGAGCGGCGGCGCGCTTTTTGAAGCTGCGCCCCTCTTCGCTGGTTGTGCTGCATGACGAGATCGATCTTGCTGCGGGTAAGCTGAAAGCCAAAACGGGCGGCGGCGATGCGGGCCATAACGGGCTTCGCTCCATTACCGCAACGCTTGGGTCCGATTACATCCGCGTGCGCATCGGCGTCGGCCATCCGGGTGGTAAATCCGCTGTGGTCGGCCATGTGCTTGCCAATTTCTCCAAAGCCGATGAGGAATGGCTCGATCCCATCCTCGCGGCGATTTCCGATTGCACCACCCTGCTTGCGCAGAACGACGTGATCGGCTTCATGAACAAGGTGGCGGCGACGCTGCATCCTCAAGAACACACCTCTAAGCCGGAAAAGAACTGATGGGATTTAAGTGCGGCATCGTCGGTCTGCCCAATGTCGGCAAATCGACCCTCTTCAATGCGCTGACCCAGACCGCGGCGGCGCAGGCAGCGAATTATCCCTTCTGCACCATCGAGCCGAATGTCGGCGATGTGGCGGTGCCCGATGAGCGCATGGAAGTGCTGGCCAAGATCGCCGGTTCCGCCGAGATCATCCCGACCCGCATCACCTTCGTGGACATCGCAGGCCTGGTGCGCGGCGCCTCCAAGGGCGAAGGCCTCGGCAATCAGTTCCTCGCCAATATCCGCGAGGTGGATGCCATCGTGCATGTGCTGCGCTGCTTCGAAGACGGCGACGTCACCCATGTCGAGAACCGCATCGATCCCGTCGCCGATGCGGAGACAGTCGAAACAGAATTGATGCTGGCCGATCTTGACAGCCTGGAGCGCCGCATCAAGCCGCTCGAGAAGAAAGCCAATTCCGGCGAGAAGGAAGCCAAGGAACAGCTCGCGCTGATGATGAAGACGGTGACGCTGCTGCGCGAAGGCAAACCTGCCCGCCTGGTTGAGCTGACCCCGGAGGAGAAAGAACCCTTCCGCCAGCTCCAGCTTCTGACCGGCAAACCGGTCCTCTATGTCTGCAATGTGGAGGAAGGCTCCGCCGCCAGCGGCAACAGCCTCTCCGCCAAGGTGCAGGAGATGGCCAAAGCGCAAGGCAATGGCTCCATCGTCATTTCCAATCGCATCGAAGAAGAAGTCGCGCAGCTTGATGCCGCCGAACGCATGGATTTCCTCGCCGCCCTGGGTCTCGAAGAACCCGGCCTCAATCGTTTGATCCGGGCGGGTTACGATCTTCTCGGCCTCATCACCTTCTTCACGGTGGGCCCGAAGGAATGCCATGCCTGGACGGTGACCAAAGGCTCGCGCGGTCCGCAAGCGGCGGGCGTGATCCACACCGATTTCGAGAAGGGCTATATCCGCGCCGAAACCATCGCCTATGCCGATTACGTGGCAAACAAGGGTGAAGCGGGCGCGCGTGAAGCCGGCAAGTTCCGCCTGGAAGGCAAGGATTACGTCGTCCAGGACGGCGATGTGATGCATTTCCGCTTCAACACCTGACGCTTTTTTCGCCTTCCCAGCGCAGCCCCGTGTGTTGGCAAACCCAACATGCGGGGCTTTTTGTTGTTTGCGATGGACCGATTGCGCATCCAAAGCGCACCTTGGCCGTTCTTAAGCTTAATCAGTGCTGGGAGCCCCGCCATGTGCAAAGGCCAGATGATTGAGATTGAGGCGGGGGATGGCGCGCGCATTGGCGCCTATCATGTCACACCCTTTGGGGTGCGCCGCGGCGGACTGGTGCTGATCCAGGAAATCTTCGGCATTACCGAGCATATCAAAGACATTGCCGATGATTTCTGCGCTGAAGGTTATGAGGTTCTAGCGCCCGCGCTTTTCGACCGAGAGGAACCGGGCTTCATCGCCAGCGCCGATGAAATGGCCAAAGGGTCGGAGCTTTCCAAGCGCCATCCTTTCAATCTTTCCGTGGAAGATGCCAAGACCTGCGCCCATATGCTGAAACCCAATGGCCTCGTTTTTTCGGTGGGCTATTGCTATGGCGGCTCGGTGGCCTATGCGCTTTCCTGCCGCTCACATGATCTTTCTGCCGTCTCAAGTTACTACGGCAAATTCGCGCCTGACCTTGCAGAGGAAAAGCCCAACTGCCCGGTGATCTGTCATTTTGGCAAGCGCGACACCTCCATTCCGCTAGAACGCGTGGAGCATTTGCGAATGCTTCGGCCTGAAATCGAAATCCATCTTTACGATGCGGGTCATGGGTTCAATTCGCCCCGCCCGGCCAATCACGAGCCCGAAGCCGCGCGCATTGCCCGCGACCGCACCCTGGATTTCTTCCGCGCCCATGGGGCGTGATTACTTCTTCCATTCCCGCTTCAGCATGACTTCCGTCGCCGCGTGATAGGAGAAGGCCATCTTGCCTTCAGGCAGCGACGGCAGCTTTTGCGCAGCCTCGGGCCATTCGGGATAGAGCACGCTGGCACGGATTTCGAGCGCCCCCGATTTGGGTACCGGCACCTCCCAGGTGAAACGATCCGGTGCGAAATACCGCACATCGCGAGCGTTGCTCTGCTTTGCGGCGGGCATCAACTCTTCGGGCCCTGCGCCCGCCTTATCGCGGAAGGAGAGCTCGGCATAGGCCGCGCCCGGTGCCGCCGTCATCGTCACCTCAAGCTTATCCCCCAGGCGCGCCACGGAGAGATCGGCGCTCGGCACAGGCACAGCCTTCGTCTCAGTGAACCAGCCGCTGCGGCGCGAGAACCACGGCAAGGGTCCTTTCTGGGCATTCGGCCCAAGCACCGCTTTCGTCCAAGCATCGCCGTTTGACAGATACTCCGCCCGATACGCCTTCCCGCTTCCCGCATCGTAGACATAGCTGACGATGGTCGGCTGCGGATGGGTTGATGTCGGCGGCGCCATTCGGCCATAGGCGAAGAGCGCGGCGCCGCCGATGAGGATGAGCAGCGACACCGCCCTGGGCAAGCGCCCACCCGGCACCACCAGCGTCAAGAGCAACACCGGAAGCAGCGGCGCCACCAGCACCAGTGGCAGATCAACCCCAAGCGAGGTGAAGGCCATCAGCGCCATCATCACCACTTGAGCAATGAAGATGAGCGCCACAAGCCCCGTGACCAGCACCGCCCCGAAATGATCTTCACCGCGGAACACGCCATAGCGCAGAATCGCGATGCAAGACGCCGCCAGAAGCGGCCAGACAATAACATAGGCGCCTTCGGGCATATAGAGCTGGAACGCCGTGGCGAGCGCCAGGGTGATCAGCATCAAGACCTGCCAGACCGCCGCCGGACGCCAGCGATCCTCGAATGATCCGGCGCAGAACAGTCCCGCCCCCAGCGCGATCAGCCCCGCGCCTGCGAGGAGATAATCAAAATAGGCCACCCGCATATAATGATGCACAGCACCGAAGCTTAACCCCGCCAGCCATAAGAGCAGCGCCGGCACGCCAATCGCGAACAGTGCGCCGAGGATCCCACGCCCCCAGGCAAAAGGGGTGGAACGCTGTGCAAGAAAAATGGCCGTGAACATAGCCAGCGCCGCCGCCGCGAACAGCACCCAGCCGGTGAAGAAGCTGTATTGGATCAGGAAAACCCCAAGAAAATCGGAATAAACCGAATTCTCTGTCTGCGCCGGAATGGTGGCGGCAAAGGCCTTCACGGCGGCCAGCGCGCTGTTCCCCATATCCTGCACGCTGCCAAGATTGATATGTTCCGGCGTTGAGACAGGTGTGTGATAGGCCATCTCGTCGCCCATGAAGGCGAAGTTCAGCCCCGGCAATCCGCGCTGCACCGAGAGCGTCATGTCGGTGTCGTTCGGCATCAGCTTATAAATGGCGGAAGCCAGCGAATTGGCCGTGGGGTGGGAAACCTCCGCGCGCCACAGAGCGATCGCAGCCCTATTGTTCGGCCCCGTCTCGAACATATTGACTCGGCCGCTATCGCCGCGCGCTTCCAGATTGATCACCGCGCCGATATGGGACACCAACGGATGATGCGCGAAGAATGCAGTGGCGCCTAAAAGCCCCATCTCCTCGCCATCGGTGAAGAGGAAAATGATATCGCGCGGTGGGGTTCCGGCCCGCTGCATCACATGGGCGATTTCCAGCGCAGAAGCGACGCCTGCCGTATCATCGGCGGCCCCCGGCGAATCCGGCACGGTGTCGTAATGGCTCATCACCAGAACCGCAGGCGCCTGGGCGTCAGCTCCCTTCAAGGTAGCGATGATATTGGTAATGGGCGCCGAAACCGCGCGGCCATGGCCTTGGCGCAAAATCCGCTCGGATTGGGTGACAGGAGTAAGGCCCATCGCCGTCAGGCGCGAAACAAGATAGGCCTTCACCCGCTCATGATCGGCGCTGCCGATAGGATGCGGGCGCTGGGCAATTTCCGCGATATCGAGAAAGGCGCGCCCGGCCGAGAATTGATCCGCGGGCGCATTAGCAGCTTTGGGCGCGGGCGGCTCTGAACACCACAGGGCCAGAGCCACCGCCGCTACCAAAACCAGAAACCCGTTCCGCATGCCATCCCCCGCGACGCAACGGGGCGGGACGCTAGCACCACGTGTGGGGCGGCGCAAAATCGCCAGCTATCTGCAGCGCTGGTGCTTCAACCAGGCCAGCGCCGCATCGACCGTCGCCTGCCCAGAGGCCGTGGCTTGGTCCGGCGTCAGCACGTCGCGATAATCGTGGCCCACCCGGTCCGTCGCCCAGCCCTCTGATACCGCGATTTCCGCCCCATCTGGCAAGGCGATCGGTTCATTGGAGGACAGATAGCCCGCAGTATCGCTGCCAAAGCTGCGTGCCTGCGGCAGGCCACGAAACCCCATGGCGGTAAACTCGCCCGCGCTGGAGGTCGCCTCGTCTTGCAAAACAGCGACCCAGACATAAGAAAGGTCCGGTGCCGCGACAGCATAAGGCGGCAAATTTGCGCCTTCTACAGGTGCATCAGATACTTTCCACGCGATGCGCTTTCCATCTGGCAGCACCCAATAGCCGTAAGGCGCCTTGCCCAGGAATGCTCTTAAGCCGGCCAACATGGGAAACATGTTGCCACCCCAATTGCCGCGTAGGTCGATCACAAAACGGCAAATGCCTTTGTCTGCCGCGTGCTGAACGGCTTGGCGCAAGGTCGCAACATAGATCCGGTCCTGCGCCTCGTTCCCCATAAAGGCGGGCACGCGCAGCAGCATCGCGCGATCGGCCAATGGCCAAGCCTCTGGAACGATGAACGGTGGCGGCTGGGTCTTTCCAACCGCAGCGCCCGTCTGGCGCGCTTTCTCGTTCTCCGCGGGAATGAGAAAGGTATGTTTCTCGTTCAGTTTCGTGATGATGCCGCGAATGGCGGGATAGGTCTCGGCTGGCGTCGCGGCGGATTTGGCGGCTTCAAACGCCTCTTTTTCCACCTCAGCCCAATCCAACCGGTCCCGATTCATGTGCCGGGTTTTCAAGATATCGATGGCGGCGGAAAGTTCTTTTGCGGCCTCGGGCGCCATGGTTGGAGGCGGCGCCGCAGCCATGCTGAGCACCGCCGCTGTGATCGCTAAGCCAAGTTTATGCATCGCCTACCTCCCATCAGGAGTATAAGCGAATTCCACCTAAGGTGGCATGAACTCGGCGACAGGCTTAAGCCAATTGCGGGAAGAGGCCCTTCAGCCCTTCTTCCGTGGCCGCGCAAACGCCGCGCTCAGTAATGAACGAGGTGACGAGACGTGCGGGCGTCACATCGAAGGCCGGGTTGGCGCCGGGCGAGCCGGGGGCGGCAATTTCCACCGTGGCAAGCCCGCCACCGGGAAGACGTCCGGTCATTTTCAACAGCTCATCAGTGGAGCGTTCCTCGATCGGAATGTCACTGCCTTTGGCCATGCTCATATCGAGGGTGGAGGACGGCAGCGCGACATAGAAGGGCACACCATTGTCATGGGCGGCGAGCGCCTTGAGGTAAGTGCCGATCTTGTTGGCGACATCGCCATTGCGGGTCACGCGGTCGGTGCCGACGATGACAAGATCGACCATGCCATGCTGCATGTAATGGCCACCGGCATTATCGGCGATGATGGTGTGCTTGACGCCGTGGGCACCGAGTTCATAAGCCGAGAGCGAGGCGCCCTGATTGCGCGGACGGGTTTCATCCACCCAGACATGGATGTCGATGCCTTCGTCATGGGCCATATACATGGGGGCGAGCGCGGTGCCCCAATCGACGCATGCGAGCCAGCCCGCATTGCAATGGGTGAGCACGTTCAGCTTGCCACCGTTCTTCTTGGCAATCTCGCGGAAGATCGGCATCGCGTTGACGCCGATCATGCGGCAGGTCCCAACATCCTCATCGCAAATCTTCGCCGCTTCCGCCCAGGCGGCAGCGAAGCGGTCTTCATGGCCGATCCCCTTGAGCACGCTGTTCATGCGCCGCAAAGCCCAGCGCAAATTGACGGCGGTGGGACGCGTCGCGCCCAACATGTCGATGGCTTCCACCAGCGCCTTGGAGGACGGGTCTTTCTTCATCGCGAAAGCCACGCCATAGGCAGCCGTCGCCCCGATCAGCGGCGCGCCGCGCACCAGCATGGTCTTGATCGCCACGGCGCAATCTTCCGCGTTCTTCAGCACCGCTGTCTCGAAGACATGCGGCAGCTTCATCTGATCGATGACTTCCACCGTTTCGTCGGGGCGGGTCCAGATGGTGCGGTAATGCTTGCCGTGAATTTTCATGAACTCTGTCCGGGGAAGGCGGCGACCAAGGCGTCTACCTCGTCGGGCGCGTTGTTAAGCGTCAGGATAAGCTTTTCCAGCTTCAAGGGATCGTGCACGGGGGCAAAGAAGATGAGCTTCTCATTGAACAGCACGCCAATGCCTTTTCCGTCCACATCCGTCGTGGCCTTGAGAAGCTTCTCGGTGGCATCCGGGGTGATATCAACAATGGCTTTGGCGATAACGGGATAACGCTGCACCCGCACCACACCCGCGGCATCGAAAACCTTCTCCGGCGCCAGGCAGTGTTCGTGTGAGGTGCCTTGCAAGAGATAGGGCTTGGACGCGCCCTCGCAAGGGGTATCCAGGCGCAACTCGAAGCTCGCCGCTTCCGCCGAGCCCACCGCCAGCACCGCGGAGAAAAGTATCGCCCGCAACATTCTTATCCCTCCGTCCACGTCAGATCACAAACCTAGGCCAGCGCCTCGGGCCAAGTGTCCTTCATCGAGGGATATTGCGCAAATGCCTCGTACCAGTCGCGCAATTTCGGACGGCTGTTGCGCCAGGCCAGTTCCGGCATGCGGAAATCGAGATAACCGATGGCGCAGGCCACCGTGATTTCGCCGATGGTGATCTTTTCGGAGAATTTGGCCCGTTCCAACACCGTCAGACCGGTTTCGATGGCGGTGAGATGCTTTTGCAGCGCCTCGGGGCTCTGCTGTTCGGCCGGACGGCGGGTTTCATAGACCCGCGCCACCGCGGCATCGCAAATGCCATCGCCCAGGGCTTGCAGCGTCAACGCCTTCCAGCGCCCGGACACCTCTCGGAAGATCGACATGCCGGGGAAGAACTTCCCCCCGCCCATATCGTTCAGATATTCGCAGATCACCGGGGAATCGAGGATGGTCGAGCCATCCTTCAACACCAGCACCGGGATTTTGCCCAAAGGGTTGATGGAGCGAAAATCCGGCGGCGGATTACGAGTATCGATGTTGACCTCTTCCACAACCTTGGTGAGGTTCAACTCGCGCACGATAATCCGCGCCTTGCGGGCGAAGGGCGAGGCAGGGTTGGAATAGAGCTTCAAGGGATTACTCCCCTTCGAATTCCACCAGGGTCGTCACTTCCTTGCCCAGAGCGCGGATCTTGTCGGCGCCGCCAAGTTCGGGAAGATCGATCACGAAGAGGCAGCCGACAACCTTGGCGCCCGCGCGTTCCAAAAGCTTGATCGCGGCGAAAGCCGTGCCGCCGGTAGCGATGAGATCATCCACCACCACGACATGCTCGCCGGGCTTCACGGCATCGACATGGATCTCGACCTGGTCCTTGCCGTATTCGAGATCATATTCTTCGTGGATGGTCTTATAGGGCAGCTTGCCCTTCTTGCGCACCGGCACGAAGCCCGTGGAAAGCTGATGGGCGACCGCGCCGCCCAGGATGAAGCCGCGCGCTTCGATGCCCGCGATCTTGTCGATCCGCACGCCCGCATAGGGCTGCACCAGCGCATCCACCGCCGCGCGGAAAGCGCGAGGGTTGCCGAACAAGGTGGTGACATCGCGGAATTGAATCCCCTTCTTGGGGTAATCCGGAATGGTGCGAATATAGGGCTTGAAATCCATCCCTTTGGGGCTCCTGACAGGCTTCTTCGCCCCCGGCCCCTTCCGGGGGGCCGTTGGCGACCTTCTATGGCATATTCCGGCGGCGCTTCACACCTTTTCTGGGGTCGCGCCGCAGGGGCGTTCGGCTTACTTCAAAATCCGCCCGGCCACCGCGTCGAGCTTGGCCATCAGCGCGGGATCGCGCTTTTCGGGTGCGGTCATCACGGCGACGTCGAGCACGGTTTCGATGCCCAGCGGCGAGGGCTTGCGGGTGCCGGTGAGACGCTCGGCGACGGCGCAGACGATCTTGCGCGCATTGGCGGCGTTCTCATGGATCACCTTGATCACCGCATCGACGGTGACATGCTCGTGATCCGGGTGCCAGCAATCGTAATCGGTGACCATGCCGACCAGGGCGTAAGGCAGTTCCGCCTCACGGGCGAGTTTGGCTTCCGGCATCGCCGTCATGCCGATCACCGCGCAGTTCCAGCTGCGATAAAGATGGCTTTCGGCCAAGGTCGAGAATTGCGGGCCTTCCATGCAGATATAGGTGCCGCCCTTGGCGTGGCGAATGTTTTCCTGCGCCGCGGCTTCGACCAGCGCGTTGGAGAGCGCCGGGCAGACCGGATGGGCCATCGGCACATGGGCGACGAAGCCCGGGCCGAAGAAGCTCTTTTCGCGCGCGAAGGTGCGGTCGATGAACTGGTCCACAATCACGAAAGTGCCGGGCGGCAGTTCTTCCTTGAGCGAGCCGCAAGCCGAGACCGAGATCAGATCGGTAACGCCGGCGCGCTTCATCGCGTCGATATTGGCGCGATAGTTGATCGTGGTCGGGGTTTGGACATGGCCACGGCCATGGCGCGGCAGGAACACCATGTCGACACCGGCATAGGTGCCGAACAGCAGCGCGTCCGAGGGATCACCCCAGGGAGTCTCGATCTTTTTCCAGGTGGGATTTTCGAGGCCGTCGATATTGTACACACCGCTGCCGCCGATAATGCCGAGTACGCGCTTGGTCATGGTCTTCCTCTTTGCGGGCGGTCTTTTAGCATGGGGGGCTCAAGGGGCAAGATAGCCACTAGATCAACCTGGACGTGTTCACCTCCCCCTGCTAGCCTTCCCCTGTCATCTGCCGGGGGGCGGGGATGAAGACCAGGATTTTCGCCATTTTCGTTAGCATTGCCGGCCTTTGCGCCTGTTCGTCACCGCAAACCCTGGGGGTGCGCTTCGATTCCCGCGAAGCGGCCTGGTTTTCCGCCCGCGGCACCAACAGCCTGAACGGCACGGCCATAGCCCGCGCCTATACTGGCAATGCCAAGACCTGCGCCGCTTTGCCCGTCTATCTTTTTCCGGTCACAACTTACGCCAAGGCGCGGATGAAGGCGCTCTATGGCAGCGAGAGCGAAGGCTTCAACCCCGCCCTGATGGGCACCCCTGCCAATTTCACGGATGACGATCCGGCCTATTTCGCCACGTCCCGCACCACAAACTGCGACGCCAAGGGGCGGTTCTCCTTCAGCGAATTGCCGGATGGCGACTATTTCCTGGTCGGCGAGGTGACCTGGCAGGACCGCCGCGCGGGCCTTCCGCAAGGCGGCTATCTGATGCGGCGCGTGAGCCTTTCCACCGGCGAGAGCAAAGAGGTCCTCCTGGCGCATTAGCCTCCTGGCCCAATAGATGGTGTTTGAGATCGCGCGCCGTGATCACAAATCGGCGTGATGCGCGCGATTGCGCCACCTTCCCAGCCTCGACATCCCAGCGAAAACCGGCTCTTCTCTCGGAAAAATAGTCATACAAATAAGGGGACGCCATGCGCCTATTACCCATTCTGGCTGCCGCCACCTGTCTTGCGGGCACAGCCTTTGCTGCCACCTTGGCACCGACACCGCCGATGGGCTGGAACAGCTGGGATGCCTATGGCCTCACCATCACCGAAGCGCAATTCCGCGAAAACGTCGCCGAGCTTGTGAAGCTCAAGCCCTATGGCTGGACCTATGCGGTGATCGACGAAGGCTGGTACATGGAGAACCCCTTCGGCAAAGGCCTCGCCGAACGCAAATATAAGCTCGATGGCAATGGCTTGCTCCTGCCAGCCCTCAGCCGATTTCCCTCCGCCGAAAAAGCCGATGGCTTAAAACCGCTTGGTGATTACGTGCATGCGCAAGGGCTGAAATTTGGCGTGCATGTCATCCGCGGCATTCCCAAAGATGCGGTCACCGCGAACCTGCCGATCGCGGGCACCACTTTCAAAGCCGCTGATGCCGCCGACACGACCGATCTCTGTCCTTGGGATGACGGCAATTTCGGCATCAAGGACAATGCGGCGGGCCAGGCCTATTACGACACGATGGTGAAGAAATACGCCGATTGGGGCGTCGATTTCATCAAGGTCGATTGCATCGCCGACCATCCCTATAAGCCCAAGGAAATCCGCCAGATCGCGAAGGCGATCAAGAACAGCGGCCGCGAGATCGTGCTCAGCCTCTCGCCCGGGCCGACCAATATCTCTCACGCCGCCGAGGTGGGCGAACTCGCCCAGATGTGGCGCATCGCCGATGACAGCTGGGATAGCTGGAGCTTTAAGCCCGCCAATTGGCCGAATGGGTTGGAGACCGGTTTCGAAAAGCTCGCCGAGTGGAGCCAATACGCCAAGCCCGGCAATTGGCCCGATGCTGATATGCTGCCCTTTGGTTCCTTGACGCCCAATCCGGGCTGGGGCGAGGCGCGCCAGTCCCGCCTCACACCGGAGGAAACCAAAAGCTGGTTCACCCTCTGGGCCATCGCGCGCTCGCCGCTGATTCTCGGCGCCAATCTCACCAAGCTGGATGAACCGTTGAAGGCGCTCCTCACCAATAAGGAGCTGATTGCGGTCAATCAGACGGCCTGGGAAAGCCACGCCGTGAATTACAAATCCGGCGATACGCTTGTGGTCTGGGAAGCCAAGACCGGCCCGCGCGAAAAACCGGTGGTCTATCGCGCCTATTTCAATCTCGCCAAGACGGACGTGGATTTGAGCATCAGCCTGACCGAGCCGAAGAAATACAT